>DASSFI010000045.1:0-302141 GCA_035694465.1 Pyrinomonadaceae bacterium
GAGTTGGTTTCGCTTTACACAGAGCTACACGTTGGTGAGCCTTCCTCACTGACTGAGTTGCCGGTGCAATACGCAGACTTCGCCGTCTGGCAGCGTCAACATCAGGAAGTCGCGATCCACGAACAGCTCGACTACTGGAAAACACAACTGGTTGACGTGTCGCCTTTGGATCTGCCGACGGATCACCGGCGCACCAGCGACGCGAAACGTGGCGGTGCATACCACCTCAGAATTCCAGCCGCATTGAGCCGCGACGTCCTCGCCATTTCGAAGCACGAGAGTCTCACGCCGTTCATGACGCTGCTGGCTGCATACCAGTTTGTCTTGAGCAGGTTTAGCGGGCAGTCAGACATCAGCGTCGGCACACCGGTCGCCGGACGCGATCGAGTTGAAGTGGAAGGTCTGATCGGGTTCTTCGTCAACACGCTCGTGATGCGCACGCAGGTTGATCCTTCATGGACCGTGCGCGAGTTGCTCGAGCGCGTGAGAGAGACGACGCTCGAGGCGTACATGCATCGCGACGTGCAGTTTGAGCGGCTGGTCGAGGAACTACAACCGGAGCGACGTCTCGATCGATCGCCACTGTTTCAGGTGATGCTGATGGTGCAGCCGGCACGCACCGAGGTTAGTTGGCCGGGGCTGGAACCACGTGAGTTGACGATTGATAGCGGCACGGCGAAGTTCGACCTCGCGTTGGCGTTCGCGCATGATCGGGAGCAGCTCAGTGGAACGCTGCGGTATAACGCGGATTTGTTTGATCAGCAGACGATTGCGCGGATCGGACAGGCGTTTGAGATGACGCTGGCGGCGCTGGTGGCGGATGTCGAGCAGCCGCTGCGGCAGGTGCGTGTAGTTAGTGTTGAAGAGCGGCGGCGAGTACTGACGGAGTGGAACGATACGGTCGTTGATTTTGGTGAGGCGCGTTGTGTTGATGAGTTGTTGGAGAGACAGGTTGAGCGCACGCCGGACGCGGTGGCGTTGGTCTACGAGGAGCAGCAGCTCAGTTTTGCGGAGTTGAACCGGCGCGTAAATCAGTTGGCGCATCATCTGCGGGCGTTGGGAGTGGGGCCGGAAGTGACGGTGGCATTGCTCGTGGAGCGCAGTGAACTGTCGCTGATTGGGATCTGGGGAATACTAAAGGCTGGCGGTGGTTATGTGCCGCTGGATGTGACGATGCCGGCGGCAAGAGTGGCGGCAGTGCTGGCTGATGCGCGTCCGGCGGTGCTGTTAACGCAGTCGCATTTGATCGCAGATCTGAGTGACGTGCAGGCGTCCGTGGTGCTGTTCGACCGTGCGCTTGAACATGGGAGTGACAAAGCGCCGCAGCGCACGACGACGCCTGAGAACCTGGCTTATGTGATCTATACCTCAGGCTCGACCGGCAAGCCGAAAGGTGTCGCTGTCCAACACCGCTCGTTGGCCAATCTCTCCGCGGCTCTAAGACAAGGTATCTATACGAACTTCAGTGAGAATTCACTGCGTGTTGGCTTGAATGCGACGCTTACGTTCGATGCGTCAGTAAAACAGTGGCTGCAACTGGTAGAAGGTCATACGCTGGAGATCATTCCCGACGAAGTACGATGGGATGCGCGTGAGTTTCTGCGCTACGCAAGTGAGCACGCACTGGAAGTAGTTGACTGTACCCCACCGCAGCTAAAGACGCTGCTGGCAGTTGATCAGGAAACCACGCTGCGAGCGGTGCTGGTGGGTGGTGATGCGATAGACGAGGCGCTCTGGGAACAACTGGCCGCGCATACAGGGATCAACTTCTATAACGTCTATGGCCCGACGGAATGCACGGTTGATACGGCCGCACGTGAAATCAGCGACATGCGACCGACAATCGGACGGCCACTCGCGAATGTCCAGACATACTTTTTGGATGAATACGCAGAGCCGGTGCCGTTTGGAGTGCGTGGTGAGTTGTGTATTGGTGGAGCAGGAGTAGCCCGTGGTTACCTGCATCAACCGGAGTTGACGGCAGAGAAGTTCATTCCCGACGCGTTCGGCGCTCAAGCGGGAGCGCGGTTGTATCGCAGTGGTGACAGCGGCCGGTACGTAGCGAGTGGCGAGCTTGAGTTCAGCGGGCGAGTAGACGATCAGGTCAAGATCCGCGGCTACCGGATCGAGCCAGGCGAGATCGAAGCAGTGCTCGGGCAACATGCAGCGGTGCAACAGTGCAAAGTGCTGGTCATTGGCACAGACGACAAGCGGTTGGTGGCCTATGTTGTTTGTGACGAGCCACAAGCGTCGAATCAATTGCGTGCGTATCTGAAAGAGCGACTGCCGGAGTACATGATCCCGGCAGCGTTTGTAGCACTCCCGCAGATGCCACTGACTCCGAGCGGCAAGATCGATCGCAAAGCACTGCCGAAACCGGAACAAACCGATGATCTACGAGAACAGCCGCTCGTGCTGCCGCGCACGCCCACAGAACAGCAACTGGCCACGATGTGGTCAGAATTGCTGGGCCTGCAACAGGTCAGCATTCACGACAACTTCTTCGAACTCGGTGGCCACTCGTTGCTGTTGACACAACTCGCTTCACGCATGCGTCACACGATGAATGTCGACGTGCCGCTGCGCAACCTCTTCGAAGCTCCGACACTACTCGCGCTGGCCGAACGAATCGACCACGCACGCCACAACAATGCAGCACTCAATCAGCCTCCGATCACACGCGCCGCGCGCGAAGCCTCATCACCATTGTCATTCGCGCAGGAGCGCCTGTGGTTCATCGATCAACTTGAGCCGGACAGTGCGGCTTACAACATCCCACGTGCAGTTCAACTCGCCGGCACATTACAGATCGCGGCACTGGACCAGAGCCTGTTTGAACTCGTACGGCGACACGAAGTACTGCGTACACGCTTTACATCGCAAGACGGCCGGCCCGTTCAACAAGTTGAGCCCGTACGATTAGAACTGCCTTTCGTCGACCTCAGTTCGCTAAGCGTAATCGAACAGCAAGAACAGACGGCACGATTGGTGCGCGACGAAGCGCGACGTCCATTCGATCTGCGACACGCCCCGCTGTTGCGTGCGCAGTTACTAACGTTGAGTGATGCTCGACACGAGTTTCTCTTCACCATGCATCACATTATCAGCGACGGCTGGTCCACGTCAGTGCTGGTCCAGGAGATTGGCGCGCTGTACCAGGAGTACCTCGCCGGAGCGCCGTCCGCGTTGCCCGAGCTGCCGATTCAATACGCCGACTTCGCCGTCTGGCAGCGGGACCACTTGCAAGGCGACGTGCTCGATGCGGAGTTGCGTTACTGGAATCGACAACTGGCAGACGCTCCCAAAGTGCTGGATTTGCCAACAGATCGTCCGCGACCACGGCTCGAGAGTTTTCGTGGTGGACGACAGCCGCTCACGCTGACCGAATCGCAGCTCGAAGGTTTACGCGCGCTCAGCAACCATTCAAACACAACGTTGTTCATGACTCTGCTCGCGGTGTTTCAGACACTGCTGTATCGCTACACGGGCCAGACGGACATTCTCGTGGGCACGCCGATCGCCAATCGCACTCGTCTGGAGATCGAGCCACTGATCGGTTTCTTTGTGAACACGCTCGTGTTGCGCACGAAACTAACTCCGGAGTTCAGTTTCAGTGAGTTGTTACAACACGTGCGCGACGTGGTGCTGGAAGCGCAGGCGCATCAGGAGTTGCCATTCGAACGCCTCGTGCAGGAACTCGCGCCGGAGCGGAGTCTGAGTCATGCACCGCTGTTCCAGGTGATGATGGTGCTCGATAACACGCCCGTGCGACGACTCGAATTACCGCAACTCGAATTGCTGGCAATCGGTGAAGACAGTGCGACAGCGAAGTTCGATCTAACGCTGATGTTCAATACGAAGCGCGAATCTGGTGAGTTGCGCGGCGTGATTGAGTACAACACTGATCTGTTTGACGCCGGCCGCATCGCCTCGTTGGCAGAACATTTCAGCATCTTGCTGTCGGCAGTAATAACAGATGCTGATCGGCAGCTAGCGCGGTTGCCCCTGTTGAGTGAGGCAGAACAACAACGGTTGCTGATTGAGTGGAATGAAACGGATGCAGCCGTGCGGCCGGAGAGTTGTGTGCACGAACTCGTCGCGCAGCAACCACCGGATGCTGTGGCGCTCGAGTTCGAAGACGCAACCCTTACGTACGCGGAACTAAACCAGCGCGCAAATCAGTTGGCACATTACCTGCGACGCTTCGGAGTTGGACCAGACGTCCTCGTCGGCTTGTGTCTGGAGCGTTCGCTGGAGCTCGTAATCGGCGTGCTGGGAATTTTGAAAGCGGGCGGCGCGTATGTGCCGTTGGATCCGGAGTATCCGCAGGAGCGCTTGTCGTTCATGCTGGCAGATACGCAAGCGCCGGTGATCGTAACGAGTGAGTCGTACGCAGATTTAACAGGTGAAGCAGAGATCGTTTGCCTCGACCGTGACTGGCACTCGATCGCACGTGAACCGGAAGACAATTTCGACAGCAACGTCTCCCCAGACAATCTTGCTTACGTGATTTACACGTCCGGCTCAACCGGCATACCCAAGGGCGTGAGCGTCAATCATCGCGCCGTGGTGCGCCTGGTCCAGGAGCCAAACTACGTTGACCTCGATTCAAGTCACACGCTCCTGCAGCTTGCGCCAATCTCCTTCGACGCCTCGACCTTCGAGATCTGGGGCAGCTTGATCAATGGCGCGCGTCTCGCCGTGATGACCGCCAGCACGCCAACGCTGCAAGAGCTGGGAACGGCACTGCGTCGTCATCATGTCACCACGCTCTGGCTGACTGCGGGCTTGTTCCACTTGATGGTGGACCAACAACTCGACGACTTGAAGCAAGTGAAACAACTGCTGGCGGGCGGCGACGTGCTCTCAGTATCACACGTCAAAAAGTTTCTCCAGCACGCTTGCGACAGCAAGCTGATCAATGGGTATGGACCAACCGAGAACACTACCTTCACGTGTTGTCACCCGCTGAGCGAGGGTGTCGCAATCGACGGCACGGCGCCGATCGGCCGGCCCATTACAAACACTCACGTCTACGTACTTGATGGCGAGTTGCAGCCGGTGCCGGTCGGAACGATAGGCCAACTCTACACGAGTGGCGATGGTCTGGCGCGCGGCTACTCTAGTCGCGCGGATCTGACGGCGGAGAAGTTCATCCCCAGTCCTTTCGGCACGGCCGATCGGTTGTACACGACGGGTGACCAGGTTCGACATTTGCCGGGTGGCGCGATCGAGTTTATTGGCCGTGCCGATCACCAGGTGAAGCTGCGTGGGTTCCGCATTGAGTTGGGAGAGATTGAAGCGGCGTTGAGTGGACATCCCGGAGTTCGCGAGAACGTCGTGGTGGTGCGCCAGGATGTGCCGGGTGAGAAGCGGCTCGTTGCTTACCTTGTTGCGACTGAGGAACAGAGTCCTGCGCTCGCCGAGTTGCGCAGTTTTCTGCGCGAGAAGCTGCCGGAGTACATGGTGCCTGCGGCGTTCGTGTCGATGAATGCGTTGCCGTTGACGGCGAATGGCAAGGTCGATCGGCAGTTGTTGCCGGAGCCGGCATTCAACGAACGCGAGGAGCGAGACGAGGAACAGCCGCGTACGCTGGTTGAAGAGATCCTCGCGGGTGTGTGGGCAGAAGTGTTGGGATTGGACCAGGCCGGTTTGGAAGAAAACTTCTTCGAGCTGGGTGGACACTCACTGTTAGCGGTGCAGGTGGCGTCGCGAGTGCGAACAACGATGTCGTTTGAACTGCCGCTGCGCTGGGTGTTTGAAGCGCCGACAGTGCGGACACTGGCCGAGCGGATAGAAGCAGCGCAGCAGGGTGTTGTGAGTTTGCCGCCGATTACGCGTGCGTTGCGTGAAGAGACGTCGCCGTTGTCGTTTGCACAGGAGCGGTTGTGGTTCATCGATCAGCTTCAGCCGGAGCGAGTTGCTTATAACATTCCTGGCGGCGTGGAGTTGAGCGGTTGGCTGCAAGTGGCGGCGTTGGAGCAAAGTCTCAGAGAGATGGTGCGGCGGCACGAAGGGTTACGCACCAGCTTTGTGGAAGTGGCGGGACAGCCGGTGCAACAGATCGCGGCGGAGTTGAGCCTCGGATTACCGCTGATTGACTTGCAGGGATTGAACGCGGAGCAGCAGGAGCAACAGACGGAGCGATTGAGACGCGAGCAGGCAGGACGCCCGTTTGACTTGCGACGAGCGCCGCTATTGCGCGTGGGTCTGTTGCAACTAAGCGCGCGACAGCATCAGTTTCTGTTCACGATGCACCACATCATCAGCGACGGCTGGTCCATGAGCGTAACAATTCGGGAACTGGTAACGCTGTATGACGCTCTTCAATCCGGACAGCCATCGCCATTCGGTGAGTTGGCGATTCAGTACGCCGATTTTGCAGTGTGGCAACGGCAACACGCTGAAGCGGCGGTCGTCGATCAGCTTGATTACTGGAAGCGACAACTCGACGGTGCACCGTCTCTGGACCTGCCGGCCGATCATCGTCGCAGCGAGAAGAAACGCGCGGCACAATATCCGATCACGATTCCGGCTGAGTTGGGTAGTGAGTTGATGAATCTCACGCGGCAGGAAGGTCTCACACCTTTCATGACGTTGCTGGCTGCATACCAGTTTGTCTTGAGCAGGTTTAGCGGGCAGTCAGACATCAGCGTCGGCACGCCGGTCGCCGGACGCGATCGAGTTGAGGTGGAAGGTCTGATCGGGTTCTTCGTCAACACGCTCGTGATGCGCACCCAGGTCGATCCTTCATGGACCGTGCGCGAGTTGCTCGAGCGCGTGAGAGAAACGACGCTCGAAGCGCACATGCATCGCGACGTGCAGTTTGAGCGGCTGGTCGAGGAACTGCAGCCGGAGCGACGTCTCGATCGTTCGCCGTTGTTTCAGGTGATGCTGATGGTGCAGCCGGCACGCACTGAGGTTAGTTGGCCGGGGCTGGAGCCACGCGAGTTGACGATTGATAGCGGGACGGCGAAGTTCGACCTGGCGTTAGCGTTCGCACACGATCGGGAGCAGCTCAGTGGGATGCTGCGGTATAACGCGGATTTGTTTGATCAGCAGACGATAGCGCGGATCGGACAGGCGTTTGAGATGACGCTGGCGGCGCTGGTGGCGGATGTCGAGCAGCCGCTGCGGAGTGTGCGTGTAGTTAGTGTTGAAGAGCGGCGGCAGATGTTGACGGAGTGGAATGACACGGTCGTTGATTTTGGTGAGGCGCGTTGTGTCGATGAGTTGCTGGAGCTGCAAGTTGAGCGCACGCCGGATGCTGTGGCACTAGTTTATGAGGAGCAGCAGCTCAGTTTTGCGGAGTTGAATCGGCGGGTAAATGGGCTGGCGCAGCATCTGCGGGCGTTGGGAGTGGGGCCGGAAACGCTGGTCGCGTTGCTCGTCGAACGCAGCGAACTATCGCTGATTGGGATCTGGGGGATACTGAAGGCCGGTGGTGGCTATGTGCCGCTGGATGTGACGATGCCGGCAGCAAGAGTCGCTGCTGTGCTGGATGATGCACGCCCGGCGGTGCTGTTAACGCAGTCGCATTTGATCGCAGATCTGAGTGACGTGCAAGCGTCCGTTGTGCTGCTCGACCGTGCGATTGAATATGGGAGTGACGAAGCGCCGCAGCGCACGACGACGCCTGAGAACCTGGCGTATGTGATCTACACCTCGGGCTCGACGGGCAAACCGAAAGGCGTCGCTGTCCAACACCGCTCGCTAGCCAATCTCTCCGCTGCTCTAAGACAAAGTATTTACACGAACTTCGGTGTGTCACTGCGGGTTGGCTTGAATGCGACGATCACATTTGATGCGTCAGTGAAACAGTGGCTGCAACTGGTAGAAGGTCACACGCTGGAGATCATTCCTGACGAAGTGCGCTGGGATGCGCGTGAGTTTCTGCGCTACGCAAGTGAGCACGCACTGGAAGTGGTTGACTGCACCCCACCGCAGCTAAAGACGCTGCTGGCCGTTGATCAGGAAACCACGCTGCGAGCGGTGCTGGTGGGAGGCGATGCAATTGACGAGGCGCTGTGGGAACAACTGGCCACGCATACAGGGATCAACTTCTTCAATGTCTACGGACCCACGGAGTGCACGGTTGATACAGCCGTACGTGAGATTAGTGATACGCGACCGACAATCGGACGGCCCCTCGCGAACGTGCAGACGTATTTCCTCGATGAGTATGCAGAGCCGGTGCCGTTTGGAGTGCGTGGTGAGCTGTGTATTGGTGGAGCGGGTGTCGCCCGTGGATATTTGCATCAACCGGAGCTGACGGCTGAGAAGTTCATTCCCGACGCGTTCGGTGAGCAAGCGGGCGCGCGATTGTATCGCAGTGGAGACAGTGGCCGGTATGTAGCGAATGGTGAGCTTGAGTTTAGCGGGCGAGTTGACGATCAGGTGAAGATCCGCGGCTACCGGATCGAGCCGGGTGAGATCGAAGCAGTGCTCGGGCAACACGCAGCGGTGCGACAGTGCAAAGTGCTGGTGACGGGCGCAGAGGACAAGCGGTTGGTGGCCTATGTTGTTTGTGACGAGCCGCAGTCGTCGAATCAACTGCGTGCGTATCTGAAAGAGCGACTGCCTGAGTACATGATCCCGGCAGCGTTTGTAGCACTCCCACAGATGCCGCTGACGGCGAGCGGCAAGATCGATCGCAAAGCGCTGCCGAAGCCGGAACAGAGCGACGATCTGCGAGAGCAGCCCCTCGTGCTGCCACGGACGCCGACAGAACAGCAACTCGCGGACATGTGGTCGGAATTGCTGGGCCTGCAACAGGTCAGCATTCACGACAACTTCTTCGAACTCGGTGGTCACTCGTTGCTGTTGACGCAACTCGCTTCACGCATGCGTCATACGATGAATGTCGACGTCCCGCTGCGCAGCTTGTTCGAGTCGCCGACGATCCTCGAGATGGGCCAACTGCTTTCAAACTGGCAAGTCGCGCAACACGATCAGATGGAACTGGACCAACTTCTCAGCGAAATCAAAAATCTCTCACCGCAGGAAATACAGGCTCAACTTCTCGAGCTCAATTAACTGCCACAGATAGCACAAGATTCATAGGTCAATGTCCGAACACCTCGACAAGCTAGGTGAACTAACACCCGACCAGCAGGCGTTGCTGCTGCGGATGCTCCAGAAGAAAGCGCAGGCGCGAGCCGAGCAGCGCATCCCGCGTGTGACTAGCGGCGGGCGACAACCGTTGTCGTTTGCGCAGGAGCGGTTGTGGCTGGTCGATCAGTTTGAGCCGAATACTTCCACCTACAACATTCCCGGCGGCGTGCGCTTGACGGGTTCACTGCAGGTGGCTGGGTTTGAGCAGAGTCTCCGAGAGATGGTGCGGCGGCACGAAGCGTTACGGACCAGCTTTGTCGATGTGGCGGGACAGCCGGTGCAGCAGATCGCGGCAGACTTAAGCCACGGATTAACGCTGATTGACTTGCAGGGATTGAACGCGGATCAGCAGGAGCAACAGGCGCAGCGGTTACGACGCGAAGAAGCAAGGAGGCCGTTTGATCTGCGACGAGCGCCGTTGTTGCGTGTGTGTCTGTTGCAACTGAGTGAACAAGAACATCAGTTTCTGTTCACCATGCACCACATCATCAGCGACGGGTGGTCCATGTCAGCGCTGGTGCGTGAAGTCGGTGGACTCTATCCCGCGTACTCCTCGGGCTCGCTGTCTCCGTTGCCTGAACTCGAAATTCAGTATGCGGACTTTGCAGTGTGGCAGCGTGAACGTTTGCAGGGTGACGTACTTGATCAGGAGCTGACTTACTGGAAGCAGCAACTCGCCGATGCGCCCGAGCTGTTGGAACTGCCCTTAGACAGACCGCGCCCACGATTGGGAAGTTCGCGTGGCAGTTCAGAGTCGTTCGTGTTGAGTGAATCGGTGAGTCGCGGATTGCGCGAGTTGACGCAGCAGTCAAACACGACTCTGTTCATGACGTTGCTGGCAGCATTCAAAACGCTGCTGTATCGCTACACAGGCCAGACCGACATTCTCGTGGGTACGCCGGTAGCGAATCGCAACCGTCTACAGATCGAACCTCTGATCGGATTCTTCGTGAACACCCTCGTACTGCGCACGCGTGTAACACCGGAATCGAGCTTCCGTGACTTACTGCCACATGTGCGGGACGTCGTGCTCGGTGCGCAGAATCATCAGGAGTTGCCATTCGATCGATTGGTCCAGGAATTGGCGCCAGAGCGGAGCTTGAGTCATGCGCCGCTGTTTCAGGTGATGATGGTCGTAGACACTACGCCCGCGCGCCGTCTGGAACTGCCTGAGCTGGAGTTGCAAGCGATTGCTACGGACCTCGCGACCGCGAAGTTTGACATGACGCTGGCGCTAAACACGAAACGCGAGAGCGGTGAGCTAACGGGTGTCATCGAATTCAACACTGATCTCTTCGACCGCGATCGCATCGCACGACTGGCGGAACACTTCAGCGCGTTGCTGTCGGCAGTGGTAGAGAATCCGGATCAGTCACTTGCGCAGTTGCCGCTGTTGAGTGCGTCTGAGCGACAACAACTACTCGTTGAATGGAACGATACGAAACGTCCTTGCAGTTCCTACTGCATTCACGAACTCTTCGCCGCACAGGCGCAACAACGACCCGATGCGATCGCCGTTGTCTCAGACAATCAACAAATCACTTACGAAGAGCTCGACGCGCGTTCCAATGATCTCGCGCATCGTTTGCGACAGCTGGGAGCCGGTGTCGAGTCGAGCATTGCGATCTGTGTCGAGCGTTCGATCGAAAGGATTGTCGGCCTGCTCGGAATTCTCAAGGCGGGTGGTGTTTACGTCCCCCTCGATTCGGATTATCCGACCGATCGTTTGAGCTTCATGCTCGACAACTCGCAGATCGCCGTTCTACTTACTGACGACAAGACCGCGATGCGGATGGCTGAGCTCGCCAGCGACACAATACCGCAGCTAAATCTCGATCACCAGGTAATCACAAACCCGACGCCAGTTGCGCTCGCCGATTCGTTCTACGCGGGCGAACAGTTAGCCTACATCGTCTACACGTCCGGCTCGACCGGGCAGCCCAAAGGCGTCAGCATCGCGCACAAGTCAGTGGCGCGACTCGTCAACGGCGCTGCTTATGTTCGTTTCACTCCGAACGACGTCTATCTGCATCTCAGCTCGCTTTCCTTCGACGCCGCCACCTTCGACATCTGGGGCGCCCTTCTGAACGGCGGCCGCGTGGCCTTGATGACGCCTGGTCCACCTTCGGTCGAAGAACTCGCAAAGGTCCTGAAACGGGATCAGATCACGACGGTCTTTCTCACGACCGCGCTCTTCAACCTGATGGTCCAGGAGCAACCGGCGGCACTTGCGTCCATTCCCGAAGTTTTGGCGGGCGGCGAAAACGTTTCCATCGTCCATGTTCACAACCACCTCGCAGCGATGGCCGCTGCTGAAGCCGGTATTTCCGAACGATATCGCTTCGTCCATGTCTATGGTCCAACTGAGGTGACCACTTTCTCAACCGGGGAAGCCATGACCAGCAAGATACAAAATCCGGCGACCGTTTCGATCGGCCGCCCCATAGCAAACACCACTGCGTACGTTCTCGATTCACAACTTCAGCCGGTGCCCGTCGGCGTTTACGGCGAGCTCTACCTCGGCGGTCTCGGACTCGCGCGTGGTTATTACGGTCAGACTTCGCTGACGGCCGAGCGTTTCGTACCCGATGTCTTCAGCGGCGAGCCGGGCGCTCGTCTCTATCGCACCGGCGACGTGGTGCGGCAACTTTCGGATGGACGGATCGAGTTTCTCGGACGCACGGATCATCAAATCAAGCTGCGGGGTTTTCGCATCGAGTTGGGCGAAGTTGAAGCGGCGGTGACTCATGCGGAAGGCGTGCGGCAGGCGATCGTCCTGATGCGTGAAGACACGCCGGGCGACAAGCGACTCGTTGCGTACGTTGTTCCCGAAACTGAAGAGTTCTCGATCGCTGAGTTGCGTCGACAACTGCACACCGAATTGCCGGATTACATGGTGCCTGCCGCGTTCGTGCTGCTCGAAGAGTTGCCACTCAATCCAAACGGCAAGGTCAATCGCAAAGAGTTGCCCGTGCCGGAGTCGAGCGGATCGGCGACGAGTTACGTTCCGCCGCGCACGCCGACCGAACAGATCGTTGCCGACATTTGGTCGGAGGTGTTGAAGATCAAACAGGTCGGAGTTGAAGACAACTTCTTCGAGCTCGGTGGTCACTCCTTGCTTGCAGCTCAGGTTATTTCGCGCGTCAGAACGGCGTGCAAAGTCGAAGTACCGTTGCGTGCGTTGTTTGAGGCGGGAACGGTGGCGGCGCTGTCGCAAGTCATCGAAGAAGAAGCGCAGCGCAAGCTCGAAATGTTGCCGCCGCTGGTCAGTGTGAACCGTGAAGGCCCATTGCCGCTTTCGTTTGCGCAGGAACGTCTCTGGTTTCTCAACCAGTTTGAACCACAGAGCGCGTTCTACAACATTCCGGTCGCGTTGCGACTGCGCGGACCACTCAGCATCGCCGCACTCGAGAGTACGCTGAACGAAATGACCCGGCGGCACGAAGTGTTGCGCACGACGTTCACGCGGGTGGGTGGAAAGCCGGAACAGTTCATCGGCGCGGTACGTCCCAGGCCCTTGCCCGTTATCGACCTTGTCGGACTCACTGCTGAGCAACGCGAAACGGCAGTGCAAAACGCGATCAGGGAAGATGCTCGTACGCCGTTCGATCTGGTGCTTGGTCCACTCGTGCGACAACACGTGTTGCGAGTAACTGAAGACGAACATGTGGTGTTGTTGACGATGCATCACATCGTCACGGACGGCTGGTCCATGGACGTGCTCGTGAAAGAGGTTGTGGCCTTGTACGCGATGTATCGGCGCGGTGAGTCGTCGCCGTTGCCCGAGCTCGAGATTCAGTATGCCGACTTCGCTGTGTGGCAACGAGACTGGCTACAGGGAGACGTGCTCGACGACGAGTTGAGTTATTGGACGCATCAGTTGGCCCACGCGCCCGAGGTGCTGGAGTTGCCGACGGATCGGCCACGACCGCGTCATCAGAGTTTCCGTGGCGCGTATCAATCGCTGGGGTTTAGCGCGGACATCGCGCGGCGTTTGACGGAAGTCAGTCAGCAACAGGGAACGACGTTGTTCATGACGTTGCTGGCGGCGTTCAAGACGTTGTTGTATCGCTACACCGGACAGACCGATCTACTGGTGGGAACTCCGGTGGCAAATCGCAATCGAGTTGAGATCGAGCCGCTGATCGGGTTCTTTGTGAACACGCTGGTGTTGAGAACGCGAGTGGCAGGAGAGTTCACTTTCAGCGATGTGCTGAGTCGCGTTCGTGAAGTTGTGCTCGAAGCGCAAGGGCATCAGGAACTGCCGTTTGAGCGGCTGGTCCAGGAGTTGGCGCCGGATCGAAGTTTGAGCCATGCGCCGTTGTTTCAGGTGACGATGGTGTTGAATAACCCGTCGGCGCAGAAGCTGGAGTTGCCTGAGTTGGAGCTACAGGCAGTTGGCGGCGACAGTGCGACGGCAAAGTTCGACATGACGCTGGCGCTGGCGAGTAACGAGTCAGGCATTGTGGGGCGGATCGTTTACAACCGCGATCTGTTTGGGTCGGCGCGGATGGCGCAGTTCGCCGGACACTTCACGCGCGTCGTCGAGAGTGTCTGCCGGGAGCCGGGCCAAAAGCTGTGGCAAGTGGAGATGCTGAGTGAGGCTGAACTCTACCAGATCATGGTGACTTGGAACGACACGCACGTCGACAACACTTACCCGCAAGTGCTGCCGGAGTTGCTCAATAGCCAAGCGGTGCAATTCGCCGATGCGGTAGCGCTCAGTTTCAAAGACGAGCAAGTCAGTTACGAAGAGTTGCAGCGACGCTCGAACCAGGTTGCGCGCTGGTTACAGCAGTTGGGTGTGGGACCAGAAACGTTAATCGGATTATTCACCGAGCGCTCGCTCGAGATGGTCACCGGGATGCTGGGCACGCTCAAAGCCGGTGGCGCTTATCTGCCGCTCGATCCCGAGTATCCGAAAGATCGTCTGGCTTACATGCTCGACGATGCGCGTCCTCACCTGCTGCTGACGCAACAACGATTGTTGAATCGTCTGCCACATCACGGTGCGCGGGTGGTTTGTCTCGATGCCGACTGGGATCAGATCGACATGCAGGACGATGGCGCGGTTGAAGCCGGCATCGCGGCGGACAATCCTGCTTATGTCATTTACACGTCGGGTTCGACCGGACGGCCGAAGGGCGCGGTGATCTCGCATCGCGCGATCTGCAATCACACGGTGTGGATGCAGAGTGTGTTGCCGCAGCGTGCCGACGATTGTTTGTTGCAGAAGACACCGTTCAGTTTCGACGCATCGGTGTGGGAGTTCTTCGCACCGTTGTTTGTGGGTGCACGGCTGGTGATGGCGGAACCGTCGCGACATCAGGAGCCCGACTATCTGGCGCGGACGATCAACCGTGAAGGGGTGACGATCATCCAGATGGTGCCGTCGCTGTTGCGGGCGTTGTTGCAGGAGCGAGAGTTGCGGCAGTGTCGTTCCTTAAGGCGCGTGTTCTGCGGTGGTGAAGCGTTGTCGCGCGACTTGCATGAGGGATTGGCAGCACAACTCGATGCGCAGTTGATCAATCTCTATGGTCCAACCGAAGCGACCATCGACAGTCTCTACTGGGTCTGCCCCACCGCCGACGAAGACGAATATCTCGAAGAACAAGCCGCCTGAAATTCTAGTAATCATGAGTGAGAACATCGAAAATCTCGGTGAACTAATCGCTCACAGCGTGATGGCCACGCCGTGGACGTCGACGCCTGCGTCTGAACCGCAGCGTGAGACCGACGTACGCGACGTGCCCATCGGCCGCCCCATCGACAACGTCACTGCTTACGTACTCGACCAGGATTTGCAACCGGTACCCGTCGGCGTGCCGGGCGAGTTGTACATCGGCGGCGTTGCGCTCGCCCGTGGCTACCTTAATCAGCCGCAGCTCACGGCGGGCAAATTCATTCCGAACCCGTTCAGCAACGATTCCGGCGAGCGTTTGTACAAGACCGGCGATCTCACGCGCCTGCGTGCCGATGGAGCAGTCGAATACCTGGGCCGCACCGATCAACAGGTGAAGATGCGCGGCTATCGCATCGAGCTCGGCGAGATTGAAGCCGTGCTACGCGATCATCCGTCGATAACGGAAGCCATCGTCGTGATGCGCGAGAATCAACTCGTGGCGTACCACGTGGCCGAAAGAGAGCGACCGTCGAACATTGAGCTGCGTGAGTATCTCGCACAGAGGTTGCCGCAATACATGCTGCCGCAAGCGTTCGTCTGGCTCGACGAATTGCCGCGACTGCCGAATGGCAAAGTGAACCGGCAGTTACTGCCTGAGCCTGAGCTAAAGCGCAAAACGGAGGAGCGTGAGCCGCGCACGTTAGTCGAAGAGATCCTGGCAGGCATTTGGTCCGAAGTCTTGGGCTTGGACCACGTCGGCGTTGAAGAAAACTTTTTCGAATTAGGCGGACACTCGCTGCTCGCTGTACAAGTCGCCGCGCGCGTGCGAACGGCACTCGATTGTGAGTTACCACTACGCGCGATCTTTGAAGCGCCGACACTCGCAGCGCTTGCGGCATCGATTGACCACGCCCGACAAAACTCCGCGGGAGTGAGTCTCCCGCCGATCACGCCGGTGTTGCGCGAAGGTCCGTTGCCTTTGTCGTTTGCGCAAGAGCGGTTGTGGTTTATCGATCGATTAGATGAAGGCAGCGCGGTCTACAACATCTCGACTGCGGTGAAGCTGGAAGGCTCTCTGCAAACAGCCGCACTGGAGCAGAGTTTGGCGGAACTGGTGCGCCGTCGCGAAATATTGCGCACCAGCTTTGTCGAAATCAATGGACAGCCGGCGCAATTACCTGCCGCGTCAATGTCGTTGCCGTTGCGGCTCACCAACCTCGAAAACGTTGAATATCCGACGGCGCAAATGGTTGCCCACGAAACCGCGCCCGCATTCGATCTAACCCAACTGCCGTTGCTCCGCGCGCGCCTGATTCAGCTTTCAGATCGCGAACATGCGCTCGTGCTCACGTTCCATCACATCATCAGCGACGGCTGGTCGATGGGCGTGCTCGTCAAAGAGCTCACGACTCTGTACCAGGCATTCGCGAACGGCGAGCCGTCACCACTGCCCCAACTAACGCTGCAATACGCTGACTATGCGGTGTGGCAACGACGATGGTTGCAAGGCGCAGTGTTGGACCAGCAACTCGATTACTGGAAACAACAACTCGACGGCGCACCGGAACTACTCGAGTTGCCGTTGGACCATCCCCGTCCGCAACTGCGCCGGTATCGCGGCGCACTCGAGTCGCGCAAGTTGCCGGCGATGCTAAGCGAGGAACTGAGAGTACTGAGCCGGCAGAGTGGCAGCACGCTCTTCATGACTTTGCTCGCGACGTTTCAGCTAATACTTTCGCGATACAGCGGCCAGGACGACATCGTGGTGGGCGCGCCGAGCGCCGGTCGCAATCGAACAGAGCTCGAAGATCAAATCGGATTCTTCATCAACACCCTCGCGCTGCGCACTGACTTGTCAGGCAATCCGAGTTTCATCGAGCTACTCGCGCGCGTGCGAAAGATGTCGCTCGAGGCGTTTGCTCAACAGGATGCTCCGTTCGAAAAATTACTCGAAGAGTTACAACTTCAGCGTGATCTAAGCCGGACGCCGCTAATTCAGGTGTTCTTCAACATGCTGAACCTGCCGAACCAGTCGGCAGAACTCTCGGAGTTGCGAGTTACACCTCTATCGCAGGAAGCCGGTGCGAAGTTTGACCTGACGTTCTACATCGCCGATCGACGCGACGGATTGCGTTTCAATCTCGTTTACGACGCCGATCTGTTTGAGCCGGCGCGAATAACGGAGATGCTGGACCAGTTTGAGTGGCTACTTGAACAGATAGTTGAATGGCCGGATCTACCGATTTCCGAATACTCGCTCGTGACTTCGAGCTCGCGCTCAGCTTTGCCTGACCTAACGATCTCTCTGCCTGAGCCGCTGCAAGAACCGATCACGAAGACGTTTTTCTCCATCGCCGAAACTCATCCTGAGCTCGCAGCGATCTGCGCCCGAGAGCAATCGTGGCACTACTCCGAGCTCTCGCAACGCGCCCGAGCGATTGCGCGGTTCTTATTGAACGACGGTTTGCGGCAGGGCGATGTAGTCGCCGTCAGCGGTGCGCCGAGCTTTGATCTGATCGCGAGCTTGTTGGGAGTGATGGCGGCAGGCGGAGTCATCCTGCCGCTCGATCCGAATCTGCCCGAGAACCGTCGCGAGCTGATGGTTTGCGAGGCTGATGCGGCGCGACTGCTGATGACGGACGAACTCCCGCAAATGCCGACGTCAGGCGCGACAGAAACACTACCCGAGATCGATCCTGAAGATCCGGCTTACATCTTCTTCACCTCGGGTACGACCGGTGTGCCCAAGGCGGTGCTCGGTTGTCATAAAGGCCTGGCTCACTTCCTCAAATGGCAACGAAGCACATTCAAGATCGGACCAGGCGACCGTTGCGCGCAACTGACGGCGCTTTCGTTCGACGTCGTCATGCGCGACATCTTTCTGGCGTTGACGAGCGGGGCGAGCCTGCACTTGCCGGGTTCGCAGGATTCGATCTTGAGTTGGATACACGATGAGCAGATCACGGTGATGCACACGGTGCCGAGCCTGGTGCAGTCGTGGCTTGCTGACGTTTCGCCCGCGATCACATTGCGCTCATTGCGTTACGCATTTCTCGCGGGTGAGCCACTCACGGATTCGCTCGTGCGTCGCTGGCGGTCTCAGTTTCCGGAAGCAGGCACGATCGTCAACCTGTATGGTCCAACCGAAACCACGCTCGCGAAGTGCTTCTACGTTGTGCCAGAGCAACCGTCATTCGGTGTGCAACCGGTGGGAAGGCCGTTGCCGGAAACGCAGGCAATCGTGCTCAACCCCGGTGGCGGGCTATGTGGTATCGGCGAGCGCGGCGAGATCAACATCCGCACTCCATTTCGAACGCTTGGTTACCTGAATCAGCCCGAAGAGAATGAGCGGTTCGTCAAGAATTCGCTCGTACCGGATGTAATTTACAAGACTGGCGATCTCGGACGGTATCGATTAGACGGAACGCTCGAGATTCTCGGACGCGTCGACGATCAGATCAAAGTTCGCGGCGTCCGCATCGAGCCAAACGAAATCACGAATGTGTTGTTGAAACACAGCAGCGTGCAAGCTGCCGCAGTCGTTGGTTACAAGACTCCCGAAGGCGACTCAGCGCTTGCAGCCTACGTCGTGGCTGCCGAAGGTGTCTTGCCGGAATTACGCGCATTTCTCAGCCGGCAACTACCCGCGGCGATGGTGCCGTCGAGTTTCGTGGCTTTAGCTGAGTTGCCTCTGACGGCCAACGGAAAACTCGATCGTCGCAAGCTGCCCGCTCCTGACACTGCGAGTACGCAGGTCGAAGAGGTCGCGCCGCGGAATTGGACCGAAGAAGTTCTGGTTGGAATCTGGGCCGAAGTTTTGCGACGCGATCATATAGGCGTCGAAGACGACTTCTTCGCGCTTGGCGGTCACTCACTGCTGGCGACGCAAGTAATCGCTCGAGTGCGTCACGTATTCCACGTCGAGTTGCCGTTGCGAAGGTTGTTTGAGCGTCCTACCGTCCGTTTGCTGGCCGAAACGATCGACGAGAGCGTTCGGTTCAATGCAGACGTGTCAGTGCCTGCGCTGGTCCCCGTGTTACGCGAGGCGCCAATGCCGCTCTCGTTCGCGCAGGAACGGCTCTGGTTTCTACACCAGCTACAGCCCGAGAGCTTTGCTTACAACATGACGGCGTGGATCGATCTCACTGGTCCACTCAACCCGGTCGCGCTCGATCAAGCCACCACTGAGATCATTCGCCGTCATGAAATCCTCCGCACGAGCTTCGCACTTGCCGATGGCGACGCAATTCAAGTCATCAATGAATCGCCACGCGCGATACTGACAGTCGTCGATCTCGGTGGCTTAACGAACGAAGAGCAGGACGTGCAGTCGCAGTTGTTGTCGAAGGAACAGGCGCAACGGCCTTTTGATCTGGCCCACGGTCCACTACTGCGCGGAACTTTGCTTCGTTACGACGACGAGCATCACTCGATGCTGCTCGGCATCCATCACATCGCCGCCGATGCATGGTCAACCACGATCTTCATTCATGAAGTCGGCACACTTTACGGATCACTTGTGACGGGCCGGCACTCAGAACTACCCGAGCTTGTCATTCAATACGTCGATTTCGCAGCGTGGCAACGAAGCTGGTTGCAGGGAGAAGTTCTGGACACGCAACTCGCTTACTGGAAGCAACAGTTGCAAAATTCGCCGCCGATGCTCGAATTGCCGACAGATCGTCCGCGCCCGCCGGTGCAAACATTCCGCGGTGAGTCGGTCACGTTGAGCGTGCCGGAAGAGCTGGCGTCGCAACTCGTGTCGTTGAGTCGCAAACACGGCGCAACGCTCTTCATGACCCTCATGGCAGTTTTCAAGACGCTGCTCTATCGCTACTCCGGATCGGAAGACATCGTAGTGGGCACCGGGATCGCGGAGCGAAAGTCGGTCGAACTCGAACGCATGATCGGATTGTTCATCAATCAGCTCGCGATCCGTACTCAACTCTCCGCACAACAGACCTTCGTCGAGTTACTCGAAAACGTGCGCGACACATCGCTGGCTGCTTACGCACATCAGGATCTGCCATTTGAAAAACTCGTCGCCGAAGTGCAGCCCGAGCGCAGTTTGAGCCGCACGCCGATCTTCCAGGTCATGCTGATGATGCAAACAGCGCCCGGCACGCGCTCGAGTCTCACCGACGTCACGGCGAGACTACGCACGAAAGCCGGTGGCGGCGCGAAGTTTGATCTCACGATGCACGCTATTCCGACGAGCAGCGATCTGCGCATCATCCTCGAATACAACACGATTTTGTTTGACGCGGATAGAATCAATAGACTGTTGGGCCATTTCCACTCGCTACTTGAAACGGTGGCGCAACAACCGGGGCAGCGGCTTGGCGATCTCGAGTTACTCACGAACGATGAACGCACCCAACTACTCGTCGATTGGAACAACACCGACGCTCCGTATCCACACGACGTTTGCATTCATCAACTCATCGAGACGCAGGTCGAGCAGACACCTGACCGCATCGCGCTCGAATTTGATGGCGCAACGCTCACGTATCGCGAACTCAACAATCGGGCAAATCAGCTCGCTAACTTTCTTAAGCGTCAGAATGTTGGACCAGACGTAATGGTTGGCGTGTGTCTCGAACGCTCGCTCGAGGTGGTTGTGGCGATGCTGGGAATTCTGAAAGCTGGCGGCGCCTACGTGCCGCTCGATCCGGCGTATCCACAGGAGCGGTTGTCGTTCATGCTGGATGACTCCCAGGCGTCTGTGATTGTCACGCGCGAGTTGTACGCGGATTTAGCGGATGAAGCAGAGATTGATCCTAAGATTAGCGTTTCCCCGGACAATCTGGCTTATGTGATCTACACCTCGGGTTCGACGGGCCGGCCGAAAGGTGTTGCGATTCAGCACAGCAGCGCGGTCGCCTTGCTTGCCTGGGCCAACGATGTGTTCACGCCGGAAGAGTTCAAGGGAGTGCTGGCTTCAACTTCTATCTGTTTCGATCTTTCGATCTTCGAGATCTTCGCGCCGTTGAGTTCGGGAGGACGTGTGATCGTCGTCGCTGACGCACTCCGCCTGCCCACGCTCAAATCTGCCGCCGGCGTCACGCTGCTCAACACCGTTCCGTCCGCTGCTGCCGAATTGTTACGTAGCGGCGGATTGCCAAAGACGATCGACACCGTGAACCTCGCCGGCGAGCCACTCGCGACCAGTCTGGTGCGACAACTTTACGACTTCGGTATCAAGCGCGTCTTCGATCTGTATGGTCCAACTGAAGATACGACCTATTCGACGTTCGCGCTGCGGGCCGGAACCGGCCAGGCGACGATCGGGCGTCCGGTTTCAAACACGAAGTCGTTTGTGCTTGATAAGAATTTGAAGCCCGTGCCGGTGGGAGTGCCCGGCGAACTATATCTAGGCGGCGCAGGCCTCGCGCGCGGTTACTTGAATCGGCCCGAGATGACGGCGACGCGATTCATTCCGAATCCGTTCAATGAAGGCCGACTTTACAAGACGGGCGATCTGGTTCGTTACGCGGAGGATGGTCGTCTCGAATACCTCGGCCGCACCGATCATCAGATCAAGTTGCGCGGTTTCCGCATCGAGTTGGGCGAGATCGAGGCAGTGCTGCGACAGCACACGCAGATCAGAGAGAACATCGTGCTCGTTCGTGAAGATGAGCCGGGCGATCGGCGCTTGGTTGCGTACCTGGTCGCCAGTGAAGAAATTCCTATTAGTGACTTGCGTGTGTTTCTCCGTAAGAAACTGCCGGATTACATGGTGCCGTCGGCGTTCGTCCGTCTTGAAGCGTTGCCGCTGACGACTAACGGTAAAGTGGATCGCAAGGCGTTGCCGCGGCCTGACGGCGCCGCGTCAGGAGCGCGAAGCAATTACGTCGCACCGCGAGCGGAACTCGAACGCAGTCTCGTCAAAATCTGGCAGCAGTTGCTGCGCGTGGAAACGGTTGGCGTCGAAGACAATTTCTTCGATCTCGGCGGGCATTCGTTGTTGCTCATGCGGTTGGTCCAGGAGATTCAAAACTCGCTCGGATTCGAAGTCGCGCTGATGGAGATGTTCGAACATCCGACAGTTGCGTCACTCGCGCGACATCTGAGCAGCAAACAAAATGTAGCGCCGCAAGAGCAAACTACGCCGACTGATGCAAACGCTGCGGAAGAAACGGCCGCACGCCGTCGCCGCCGAACCAAACGTCTCAAAGCCTCAAACAATTCATAGTCTTACTGTGCTCTGTCTGAAAGCGATCTTCGCTTTGGACCGAGGTTCCATAGGGCAACACGGTTCTTGCTCCGTAGGAGCAACATGTGTATAGCCTCGGAGCCTCTGATCTTCCGCTCCGTTAGGAGTGGAATGTCAGTCCTCGGTTCCTCAAGCACATAGCGCTCCGCTGGAGCGCAAAGCTAATTAGCATGTTGAATCTATAAACATGGTGCTCCTCCGGAGCACTTCGTGGCCCAAACTAAAACGGGGGTGTTGATATGACGCGAAGAGTAGTCATAACTGGTTTAGGAATCGTCTCTCCAATCGGAGTAGGAAAGGAAGCATTCTGGCAGGGACTCATGGCCGGGAAGAACGGCATGAGTGATATCGACGCCTTTGATACTTCGGAATTTCCCTGTCGTCGTGGCGGGCAGGTGCGAGATTTTGTTCCGTCGCAGTACCTGAGCGCTGAATCGCTCAGTCGCCTGGGTTCAGTGTCGCAGTTCGCCGTTGCCGCGGCGAAGATGGCCGTCGACGACTCACGTCTGAACGGACACATGGAACCGGAACGCACCAGCGTCGCCATCGGTACGACCAACGGCGAAGCGCCCGTGCTGGAAGAGTACTGCACGACCTGGGTCAAGGAAGGCTACCAGCAGATCGACCCGCAATTAATCGTCCGGTATCCCATGCACCTTATTCCGGAGCAGGTGGCCCTCGAGTTTGGCGCCGAAGGACAGGTCGTCATGATCCCCAATGCCTGTTCGGCGGGAAATTGGGCCATCGGTTTTGGCGCTGACTTGATCAGATCAGACGAAGCTGACGTGGTCCTGGCAGGAGGCGTCGATACCTTAGCTCGCGGCGCGTTCATCGGTTTCAATCGCTCGTTTGCGATGGCGCCGGAAATGTGCCAGCCGTTTGATAAGAACAGAAAAGGTTTGATGCCCGGTGAAGGCGCGGCCGTGCTGGTCCTTGAAGATCTTGATCAGGCGCTCCGACGCGGCGCTCACATTTACTCCGAAGTGGCCGGCTACGGAGTGAGCTGCGATACCTATCACATCACCGGACCCGATCCGGCGGGTCGAGGCGCCGTTGACGCAACTATGAGCGCGCTCAAAACAAGTGACCTGAGACCGGAAGATATCGATTACATCAGCGCCCACGGAACCGGAACGAAGCCCAACGATCGCGTGGAGACACTCGCAACGAAGAAGGTCTTCGGCGATCTGGCGAAACGTATTCCCATCAGTTCCATCAAGTCTATGATTGGGCACAGCTTTGGAGCAGCCAGCGCGATCGAAGCAGTGGCGTGCTCAATGGCTATCGAGAGAGGAAAGATCCCGCCCACGATCAATTATCACGAGCCGGATCCGGAATGCGATCTGGATTACGTTCCTAACGAAGCCCGAGAACACAAGGTTGAAGCGTTGTTGAGTAACGCATACGCCTTTGGCGGAAACTGTACGGTACTGGCCCTCCGGGCCATGAGGTAATTCCGATGTCGAAACGTGTAGTCATCACTGGATTGGGAATCCTGTCTCCTGTTGGTATCGGCCGGGAAGCTTTTTGGACCAGCCTGATTAACGGCCAGACGGGAATCAAGCCGATAACGCTCTTTGACACGTCTGAACTTGCGTGCAAGACAGCCGCCGAGATCTCTGATTTTGATCCGCGCGTAGTTTTGCCGGGGATGAAGACGGGAATGCTCTATCGCACCGCGCAATTGAGCTGTGCAGCCGCGAAGTTAGGACTTGACGATGCGGGCATTGAGTTGGATGCAGCAACCAAACCGCGGATCGGAGTGATGATCGGCAACACTCTGGGCGTGATGCAAAGCTACTCCGAGTTTTATCGCGGTACGCTCGAGCGAGGTTACCTGGCGGCCAGCCCGCTGGACTTCGCGAATACCATCGCCATCACGGTGGCCGGATATGTCTCGGTGATGTTCGGCGTCTCGAGTTTCAACTGCGTGATTTCCTCGGGAGAGTTGAGCAGTCTCAATGCCATCAATTATGGCGCGTCGTTCGTCAGGAGGGGCAAAGCCGACATGGTATTGGCTGGTGGTGTCGAGGTGCTTTCGCTGGAATCCTATCTGCTCAATTATCTGCCGAAGTTTCTTTCCGGATCGACGCCCGGCCAACGCGAGTTTTGCATGCCGTTTGGCAAGGAAAGAAACGGTACGGTGTTAGGTGAAGCAGGAGCCTTCGTGTTGTTGGAAGATTACGAACACGCAGTTGCGAGAGGCGCAAACATTTACGCAGAACTGCGTGGTTTTGGCGTTTCGTTTGACAGCCACGCGTTTGTTGAATCGGCGCCGCGGTCGAAAGGGCTGACGCGTGCAATCAGCCTGGCCGCCAAACGTTCCGGTTTGTTGCCCGAGGATATCGACTACGTCAGTGCCAGTGCGAACTCATCAGTCGTCAAGGATAAAGCGGAAGCTGACGCGATCAGAAATGTGTTTGGCTCGACGACCGATCGACTGCACATTAACGCGATCAAATCGATGACGGGCGAGTCGTTCAGCGCCTCCGCGGGCGTTCAGGTGTGCGCTTCAGCCCTCGCCCTGCGCGAAGGCGTTATCCCGCCGACGCTTAACGGTTACGAGCAGGATCCTGAATGCAACATTCCGCTATTCAGTGAAAGCCGTGAAGTCAAAATCAAGTCCGCGCTGATTAGCGCGAGCGCTGTGACCGGACTCGCCGGAGCGCTTGTGCTCAGCACCCCGCAATAAATTTCAAAACCCCAAAAAGGAGACCAGAAAAATGCAGGACCATAAAGATGAGATCCGCCACATCGTGGCCCAGATCGGTGAAGTTGAGATCGACAAAGTCGGTGACGAAACACATTTCTCGAATGACCTCGGCATTGATTCGTTACGCGCCCTCGAACTAATGGTCGCGCTTGAAGACAAGTTCAAGATCCGCGTGCCGGAAGAACAACTGGGCCGTTTCACGAGCGTTAACAACCTGACTGAGTTAGTGATCGAGCTGCAGGCTCCGGGCGCAGTATCCAGCGCTGCTTAACAGCGACAGTTTATCCACAGATTACACAGATTCAATTCAATCTGTGCAATCTGTGGATACGAGGTGACAATGGATTTTACATTGACCGATGCACAGGTAGTGGTGCAGCGACGTGCGCGGACGTTTGCTAACGAGATCGTCTCGCGGCACGTGGATGCAATGGACCAGGAAGATCGTTTTCCGGTGGCGGTGTGGAACGCCATGAAGGAGAGTCGTCTCTGGGGTGTTCCTTATCCGGAGGAATTTGGTGGGAGCGGCGAAGGTTACGTCGGCTACGTTCTGGCGCTCGAAGAGATCGCGCGTCAGAGCGTAGCCGTCGGAGCCACGCTCTCGGTCCACACACTCTGCACCGGCGCGCTTTATCACTACGGCACGCCCGAGCAACGACGTACTTACTTGCCACCACTCCTGAGCGGCACACAGATCGGCAGTTTCTCGTTTACTGAAAGCGCCACCGGATCCGATCCGGCGGCGATCACGACGACATTCGTAAAGACCGAGAAGGGTTTTCAACTGAACGGCAGAAAGATGTTCAGCTCAAACTCGACTCACGACGGCGTCGCGATCGTCTTTGCAAAAGAAAACGAGAATCAGATCAGCGCTTTCATCGTGCCGAAGAATTCACCCGGCTTCAAACGCGAAGAACGGGTGCGAAAGATGGGACTCGGCGGCTTCGAAACCGCTCCGTTCACACTCAACAACGTCTTCGTACCGGAAGAAAATCTTCTCGGTGGAGAAGCCCAGCGAGGCAAGGGATTTCAGATCCTGCTGGACATCATCTCGATCGGGAAGCTCGGTATCGCGGCACAATCACTCGGTCTAGCCCAACGCGCACTCTCGGAAGCAATCAAGTACGCCGGGGATCGCAAGAAGAGTGACAAGCCGCTGCGCACGCTGCCCACTATTCAAACACTCGTTGCGGAGATGGCAGTGGAAGTCGAAGCCTCGCGTTGGCTGACTTATCACGCTGCTTCACAACGAGAGATCGGTAAAAGCATCGCTCTCGAAGGCGCGATGGCGAAGTTGTTCGGCACTGAATCGGCCAAACGCGTCGTCGATAAGGCGATGTCAGTACACGGTTGTTACGCATACACGAAAGACTTTCCGATCGAACGACTCTATCGCGAAGTAAAGCTCGGTGAGTTGTACGAGGGAACACCCGAAATGCAGAAGATTCTAATTGCTTCGAAGGTCTTGTACGCGAGATGAGCTACAACAATAACGGCCACAACAACGGCAACAATCACTCAAAGAGTAACGGCAAACGGTCGCGCGTGGTGATCACCGGGCTCGGCGTGGTCAGTCCGGCTGGCATCGGGCGTGCTGAGTTCTGGAACAACGTCATCAACCCGACTTCGCCTGTCGACTACATCAGCCGCTTCGACGTGGAGGATCTGCCGACAAAGATTGGCGCAGAGCTCTCCGGCTTCGATCCGCTCGCGTATCTGAGCGAGAACGACGCGCGGCGGTTTGATGAAACGGCGCAGTACGCGTTCGTCGCATCACGACTCGCGCTTGAAGACGGCAACGTCGATCTCGAGGCGATCAATCGCGAGCGAGTCGGCGTGATCATCGGCAGCAGTCATGGTCCAATCCAGGCGATGGAACGCGAGATCAACGTAGTGGGAAAATCGGGCATGCATGGCATCAGTCCCTTTGCGATGGCCAATGCCAGTACGAACATCGCACCCGGACTGATCGCGTTGAAGCTCGGTTTGAAAGGTCCAAACTTCTCGATGGTGTCGGCGTGCGCTTCCGGCACTCACAGTATCGGCGCGGCGTACGACACGGTGGCGTTGAATCGGGCCGATTTCATGCTCGCCGGCGGTACTGAGGCGTGCATCACGCGCTTCATTTTCTCGGGTTATTGCTTTATCTCGGCGATGTCGCGGCGCAACAGCGAACCGAAGAAAGCGTGTCGCCCGTTTGACGCGGGACGCGATGGGTTTGTGATGTCGGAAGGTTCGGGCATCGTGTTGCTGGAAGAGTTGAACCATGCGTTGGCGCGCGGAGCGCACATCTATGCCGAAGTGATCGGATACGGCGCCGCGAACGATGCGGTGCACGTGACGAACTTGAGTCGGAGAGGAATCGGTGTTCGCAAGGCGATGGAACTCGCGATCGAAGATGCGTCTATCGGCCTCGACGACATCGATTACATCAACACGCACGGCTCGTCGACCGTGCTCGCGGACAAATGCGAAGCGGCGGCGATCAAAGATCTCTTCAAACACCGCACGAAGGATCTGCTCATTAACTCTACGAAGTCGATCACGGGACACATGATGGGTGCGTCGGGTGGTGTCGAAGCAGTTGTCTGCGCCCTCTCGCTGCAGGAGGGAATGGTGCATCCGACGTTGAACTACGAGACGTTCGATCCCGTCTGCGACCTCGAAGGCGTCACCAACCAGGTGGTGAAGAAAGACATTCACTACGCCATCTCAAACTCAATCGGCTTCGGCGGCGCAAACACCTCACTCGTCTTCAAACGTTATGAGGCATGAATCTGCGTAATCTGTGGATAGGAAGGGTGATATGACAAACACGGAAACGGTTGACCTCGACATCCTGGCTGCGCAACTGCTCAGCGGGCCGGATCTCGACTTCCGCATCAAAGCGGCGCGCGGGCTCGTCAAGATCGGGAGTGAGGCGGCGTTTGAGTTGTTGCAGAAGGCGATGGACGACAGGGACGAAACGTTCAGGGCGCGGCTGGTGAAAGTTGTCGCGCGCGTGGATCACCCGATGGCGACCGAGATCCTGATGAAGGCCTTCAACGATTCCGACTGCTACGTCCGCAAAAGCGCGGTTGAGGCTGTTCCCGAGGTCGATCATCCTGCTATCCTTCGGGCGTTGGTAGACTGTTTGCGCGACGAGGAAATCAACGTCCGCGAGAGTGCCGTCATCGCCCTCGAAAAGTGTCGCGATGCGGACACGGTAGTCGATATCCTCTCAGCCGCATTGAAAGACTCTCATTGGAATGTCAGACGTGAAAGTGTCGAGGTCATCGCTCGAGTCGGTGGCAGCCGTGCCTTCGAACTCTTGCGACAAGCGTTGCAGGACAAAGATCCTGAAGTGCGTTTGACCGCGCTCGTCGGCCTCTCAGATCGGGCAGACGAAAACGTGGTTGACAGTGTCGTCGGCGCACTCACTGACCCGGACGTCAGCGTCCAACTCGAAGCACTCGACATCGCGGGTAAGTTTGGCAAACCCGTTATTCTGCCGTTGCTCGAAGAAGTTGGAGCGCGCGCAGACACGTCGATGATCATCAAGCAGGCCGCCTTGAATGCTCAGAATAGGATTCGAGCGAGAGGCATGGAACAAGTCGAGACGGTGGAAGTCCTGGATAGGGAGGAACGATTATGGGCTCGTTAATGAAGGACCTTCGCTACGCGGTTCGTATACTACTGAAAAAGGATCGCATCTTAACCGTCGTCGCGATTTTGACGCTTGGCGTGGGCATCGCGGCGCCCGTTACCTGGTATTCCGTGCTCGACAAAGTGGTCTTCAAACCGCTTCCATTTGCCGATCTCGATCAACTCATCGTCCTCAACGAGCGTAACCAGCAAACCGGCCGGCAGTTCAGATCGATTGCGGTCGGCGACTTCATGGATTTGCGAAAAGAAAGCAAAAGCTATGAATCGCTGTCGGCTTACGAGCAGAACGATTTCTATCTGACCGGCGTTACCGAACCCGTCAAGATCGAAGGCACACGCGTGACCTCGAACATGTTTCACCTGCTCGGCGTTACGGCGGCGATGGGCCGCACCTTCCTTCCTGACGAGGAGCAGTCGGGTCACGAGGGAGTAGTGATTCTGAATGATCGATTGTGGCGACAGAATTTTGGTTCAGATCCGAATATCATCGGCCGCACTATTTTTGTGAACGACAAAGAGCACGTCGTGATCGGCGTGATGCCTGCGGACTTTGATTATCCCATCACCACGCGCGCCTGGATTCCGTTGGCACTGACCGATCAGGACGCCACCAACCGAAGTGAACGTTATCTCACCGTCATCGGCAGGTTGAAGCCGAATGTGACCCCGGATGATGCGCAGAGCGAAGCCAACATCCTCATGCGCCGTATCGAGGAGCGAACCCCAACCACTAATCAGGGCCGCACGGCTCGCGTGGTTTCGTTGCCACGCCAGGTACGCGGCGATATCTCAGGCTGGTTCAGCGGCATGTGTTTCATGTTGTCGTTGTTTGTCCTCGGGTTGTGTTGCGTAAACATCATGACGATTCAACTCGCGCGCGGTTGGGCCAGGCAGAAAGAGTTGACGCTACGCGCGGCAGTGGGAGCGAGTCGTTGGACCATCGTGCGACAGTTGTTGACTGAAAGCATTCTGCTTTCGTTGGTAGGCGGTATTCCCGCGCTCATCATCTCGTACGTGAGTGTGAATTTTGTCAGAGATCACGTGCCGGCAGACTATGCGCGATTCATGCCGGGCTGGCCACAGGTGTCGGTTGACGGGCGAGTGCTCGGGTTTGGATTGCTGATAACTGTTGTGGCGGGCGTTATTTTCGGACTTATCCCGGCGTTGCGGGCGTCGAAGATCGATCTCACTCAGGCGCTTAAAGAGCATGGAGGCGGCGCGGGATTCAAACGTCACCGCGTGCTCAAGGCTTTGATTGTGACCGAGGTTGCGGTTGCGATCGCGGTGATGGCAGGCGCCGGATCATTGCTTGAGGGGTTTGTGCGTTTACCAAACAAGTATCGTTCACTCGGTCCGGATACCGTAGTTACCATGCAGCTTTCAGCGATGCAATGGAACGACGACAAGAGTCGAGTAACCGAAAGTGTTCACGCTGTGTTGCAGGGGATTGGAAGTTTGCCTGGAGTGCAATCAGCGGCGGCAGTAACGAACGTTCCGGGAGGTATCGAAGGATTCGGCGGTCGCTTTGTGATCAAGAATAGTGAGAATTCAACGAGTACACCCAATCGCACTGAATACCAGGTCGTTAGTCCCGGCTTCTTCGATACCTTCAACATCCGGCCCTTGAACGGCCGCGTAATTGGCGAAGAGGATCGCACGGATTCTCGTCCCGTCGCAGTCATCAGCAACAAACTGGCGAAGCAGTACTTCCAGGGACGGAATCCGATCGAACAACAGATCAAGATGGGACCAGCCGACTCGACCGAACCGTGGCTGACGATTGTCGGTGTCGTACCGGACATCGGTGGCTATTGGTACGAACAAGGGCCACAGCCAATGCTCTATTTGCCTTACACGCAGAGTCCCAAGCGCACCACTTACCTTGCCATCCGCACTGCGGGCGATCCGATGTCGATTGTCAGCAGCGCCCAAAATGAAGTGCGAAAGGTCGACAAGAACATCGCGATTGCGAAGATCAAACCGATGAACGACATCATCACTGAGTCGCTGTCGGGCGTTCGTGTCGCCGCCGACTTCTCGGTTGGTTTAGTTATCACTTCGTTGTTACTCGCCCTCGCCGGTGTGTACGGCATGGCGACTTTCAGCGTGGCCCAACGCACACGTGAATTCGGAGTGCGCATGGCGCTTGGCGCGACTCAACGGGCAGTACGGCTGATGACGATCAAGAGCGCTATGAAGCTGGCAATGATTGGCGTTTGTATTGGTCTGCCGCTCTCGCTGGCGTTGTCCATTTCGATGGCGAGTTTCCTTTTCGGCGTGGGATCATTCAATGTGATCACACTTGCGGCGCAGATTTTCCTGCTCGTCGTGATCGGTATCCTTGGCAGTTATCTCCCGGCGAAGCGAGCCTCAAGCATCGAGCCTGTTCAGGCTTTGCGTCACGATTAACCTTTAGCCACAAAAAAGCACAAAAAGCACAAAGAAGAGCTTAAGGCAGGTCTCAACTGCTGCTCCTCTTTGTGTCTCTACGTCCACCCACTAACTTAATGTGAGGGCCCCATGATTAAAGTAGGAGTTGCAGCGCCCGGCATCAACCTCGGAGCTCTGGTAAAGGTTCGCAAGCGGCGGTTCCATCGCAAGATGGTGGCGGTGCTTATCGTGACCTCGCTTCTGTCCTGGTTGATCCTGTCAACCTCTGGCGTTGTCTCGATTATTCCCATGATGCTGCTGGGGATGATGTTTGCACACTGCATCGAGCTACAGCACCAATGTCTACACCACACCGCGTATCGCAGTAAGCGCTGGAATCGCTTTATCGGATTTCTGCTGGGCCTGCCGTCTTTCGTGTCGTACTCAGACTTTCAATACAGTCACATGCGTCACCACCGAAATCTCGGCACCCCGAAGGACAAAGAGTTCTTCGATCACGATTACGAGTCGCTCCGGTCGGTGTGGCAGTTTCTGCCGCACCTGTTTCTGATTCCGTATCACAAGGCCCTGGCCTGCAACATCTTCAACACGTTGCGCGGGAAACTGACCAGAGACGACGCCACGCCGAAGATTCTCAGAAAGATTCGCACCGAGTACCTGCTAATGGCGCTGGCAATCGCGAGCATGGTCACGCTGACGATTGTTTTCCAGACGTGGATCTTCGTGAAGCTCTGGTTCATCCCGTTCCTTTTCTCGATTCCCACGCACGCTTTGATCGAGTTGCCGGAACACTTCGGGTGTAACGGTAAAACTCCGGACGTCTTGAAGAACACGCGCACAATTCGGGCGGGCAAGTTTGTTATCTGGTTTACCAACGGCAACAACTACCATGCCGAGCATCACTGGCTTCCCAGTGTACCCACCGACAAGCTTGAAGACCTTCATCAAACTCTCGCCGACCGGATGGAGTATCTCGAAGACTCTTACTGGTCGTTCTACCGCAAGTTCTTCCAGCACCTGCTAAGCAGTAAGTCGAAAGTTGTTTGGGCCACTGAAGCCAAACCAGTGGGAGGTGGATATGAGTCAAACAGTTGAGATCAAAGAGAGCATCGATCAGGTTTTTGATATCGATCAGGAGAGCTGCATTCGTTGCGCTTCTTGTTCGAGTATCGCACCTACCGTTTTCTTCGTGGGTGATACCACGGCCTCCATTCTGAGACAGCCGATCAATAACGACGAGTTGAATCAGTGTGAGGCCGCACTCGGTAACTGTCCCACCAATGCGATAACCGTTTCGACAAAGTCATCCCTCGTCGAGATTGCTTCGCGATCGTAGTTTCCTGAAACCGCCAATTGGCCTAGATGAAGGAGTAGCAGTATGCAAAGCACAAGCACCATGGCCTCCAGTTATTCCGACAACTCCGAGGCAATAGCTACAGCCAATCCGGACATGTTAGACACTGCGCTTTATTACAGTCTGTTTCACGAGGCTGAAGGTGTGCGTTGGAAGATGTCTGACATCCCTTTCGATGCGATTGAAACCGAGAAGGCGTCACCGGCACTGGTTGGAGTGATGAAAGAACTCGCGGCCGCGGAGCTCACAACCTGGACCGCAACCAACCAGTTTTTTGAAGCTTTCAGAGAGGATATTGACTTCACTCAATGGGTAACGGTTTGGCTTTACGAAGAAACCAAGCACCCGCAGGCACTGATGCGTTGGCTGAAACACTTCGGCGAATCCTTCGACCAAAAATTCTTCAGCGAAGGACGAAAGACGTATCCCTTCATGGACTCCAAGATGGGAACGCTCACGCTCAATATTCTTTCGGAGATCGAAACGGCGACGTTCTATCTCAGCGTTTCGCGCAACGCGCAGGAACCGGTATTGAAGTTAATCGCACAAAACCTGGCGGCGGATGAAGCGAGACACGCGTCCAGTTTTTATGTATACGCGAAGAAACGCTTGAACGAGTCGGAGAATCCACGGTTTGAACGATTCGAAGCTTTGAAGGTGCTCTATTTCTGGCTGATCAGCAATCACAACGTGAAGCATCCGTTTGCGCTCTTCGCAAACAAGATCGCCAGCAAGGCTGAATTCGATGAAGTGAATCGTATTCTCGGTTTCAAAACCGAAGCGATGTACGCCAGGATGCGAACGATGATCGGAAGTCTCGTCGGCGTTCCGCTCGAGAACAAAGAAGAGGTTCGACAACACTTCCTGCAACTGCAAAAAGAAAACCCTCGCCAAATCCATTCGTGATTCAGCCATGCACAACAGCGACATCTTAATCTTAACAGGCGACGAAGTGCGCCAACTGCTCGAAGGGCAGGAGGTGGCAATTCTCGCGGCCGTGCGCCGCTCGTACGAGATTCACGGTTCGGGCGAAAGCTTTGTGCCGCATTCAACTTTCCTGTCGTTTCCGAACGGCAACAGCAATCGCATCATCGCCTTGCCCGCGTATCTCGGCGACGAGTTCGACACGGCAGGTATTAAGTGGATCTCGTCGTTCACCGGCAACTTGAGTTTGGGTTTGGAGCGTGCTTCCGCCGTCGTCATTCTCAACTCAATGTCGACGGGACGGCCGGAGACGATTCTCGAAGGCTCGGTGATCAGCGCCAAGCGAACAGCGGCGAGCGCGGCACTGGCGGGCGTCTCTCTGCATCACGATCGAAACGAGACTCGTGCGGGACTGATCGGTTGTGGCTCGATCAACTTCGAAATTCTGAGGTTTCTGAGGGCAGTATTTCCGAACCTCGCTTCGTTAGTACTTTACGATCTGGACCAGCAACGCAGCCGGCAGTTCGCGACCAGGTGTGAAGCGGAGTTTGGGTTTACCGGGATCGAATTCGCTGCGGACGCGGATGAGTTGTTGAGAAGTTGCGCGCTCGTTTCGCTCGCGACGACAGCATCGCAGCCGCATCTCTCGAGTCTGCCCGAAACAGCTTCGCCGCAGACCGTGTTGCATATCTCTCTGCGCGATTTATCACCCGAGATCATTCTTAGTGCCGACAACGTTGTCGATGACGCGGACCACGTTTGCCGCGCGCGCACGTCGCTCGATCTGGCGGCGCAAGTGGCAGGGCATCGCGATTTCATTCGCTGCTCGCTAGCGGATGTCTTAACCGGTAAAGCAACACCGCGAGACGGCGTACACAACCGGACCATCTTCAGTCCCTTCGGCCTCGGCATTCTCGACCTCGCCGTGAGCAAGCTAGTCCGCGACCTGGCCCAGGCCAACAAGAACGGAACAATTGTGCCTTCGTTCCTCCCCGACTCGTGGAGGGATCAGGTTAGTAATAACCACGGATAACCCTAATCATCTGATGGAAAACATCACTGACGATCGCTTCGAGCTTCGTGAGGACGACATTGCCGTTGTCGGACTGGCTGGACGTTTGCCCGGCGCTAAGGATCTGCGCGAGTTCTGGCGCAACCTCTGCGACGGTGTCGAGGCGATTCGCTTCTTCAGCGACGAGGAACTGTTGCAGTTTGGCGCGAACGCCGAAACTCTCAAGCACCCAAACTGCGTTAAGGCGAAGGCCATCATCGAGAACGTCGACATGTTTGACGCGGCGTTCTTCGGCTTCACGCCACGCGAAGCGCAAATCACCGATCCGCAGCAACGTATCTTTCTCGAGTGTTCGTGGGAAGCTCTGGAAGACGCCGGCTACGATGCGGAAACATACGCCGGCAAGATCGGCGTCTACGCCGGTTCAGGTTTCAGCAACTACTGGTCAGTCGTGCTCGCGAATCCGGAAATCGCGCGCGGTCTCGGTTCGTATCGCACCCTCATCGGCAACGACAAGGACTACCTCGCCACCCTCGTCTCTTACAAACTGAATTTGCGTGGTCCAAGTGTTGTCATACAAACAGCGTGTTCGACGTCGCTCGTCGCGGTTCACGTCGCGTGTCAGGCGTTGCTGAACGGCGAGTGCGACATGGCGCTGGCCGGCGGCATCTCGATCCGCTTGCCGGAGAAGAGCGCGTATCTATTTCAGGAAGGTGGAATTCTTTCGCCTGACGGACACTGCCGCGCATTCGACGCCGACGCGCAGGGAACTGTCAGCGGCAACGGCGCCGCGCTCGTCGTACTGAAGCGATTCGGCGAGGCGCTGAACGACGGCGACAACATCCGCGCGATCATCAAAGGCTCCGCCGTCAACAACGACGGCGCCGCGAAAGTTGGCTTCACTGCGCCGAGCATCGGTGGACAGGTGCAGGTGATCAACGAAGCGCTGCAGGTGTCGGGCGTCGATCCCGAGACAATCAGTTACATCGAAGCGCACGGCACCGGAACAACGCTCGGCGATCCGGTTGAAGTTGCAGCGTTGACGAAAGCTATCGGTTCTAAGACATCGAAGCGTGGTTTCTGCGCGATTGGCTCGGTGAAGACCAATGTCGGGCACCTCGACGCAGCCGCCGGCGCGACCGGGTTGCTCAAAACCGTCCTCATGTTGCAGCACAAGAAGCTGCCGCCGTCGCTGCATTTCAAACGTCCAAATCCAAAGATCGATTTTGAGAACAGCCCGTTCTACGTGCAGTCACAGTTTGAGGAATGGACCGGGGAAACGCCCCGTCGGGCAGGTATTAGTTCGTTTGGCATCGGTGGGACGAACGCGCACGTCATCGTCGAAGAAGCGCCGCAACCCGAACCTGCGCTCGATTCGCGCAATCACAAACTGCTCCTGCTTTCGGCCAGGACAGAAACAGCACTTGAGCAAGTCACCGACAACATCGCTCGTTATCTCGATGAAAACGCAGACGCAGATCTGACAAACGTTGCCTACACGCTGCAAGTCGGTCGGCGGGCAATGGAACACCGTCGCATGGTTGTTTGTCGCGATCGCGAAGACGCACTGAGCGCGCTCACGACTCGCGATCCGAAACGAGTGCTGACAACTTCCGAGAAACCGCGGTTCCGGCCAGTCGTGTTCATGTTCCCGGGACAGGGAAGCCAGCACGTAAACATGGCGCTCGAGCTCTATCGTGACGAACCGTTTTTCAGAAAGTTGATTGGTAACTGCGCTGAGATCCTGGCTCCGTGGCTGGGGCTCGATCTGCGCGGGCTGCTCTATCCGAGTGAAGCCAGACATGCTGAAGCCGAGGAGAAGCTCAGCAAGACTGAGTTCACACAACCGGCGTTGTTTGTGATCGAATATTGCCTCGCGAAGTTGTGGATGCATTGGGGCATTCAACCGGAAGCGATGATCGGGCACAGTCTCGGCGAATATGTGGCGGCGTGCTTAGCCGGTGTATTTACCCTCGAAGAAGCATTGCCGTTGATCGCGATGCGCGGGAAGCTCGTCGCGGAAATGCCTGCGGGAAAGATGCTCGCGGTCAGGCTTTCCGAGGCCGAGTTAACTCCGTTGCTAAACGGACAGCTTTCACTCGCTGCCGTGAATTCATCTTCACAATGTGTTGTAGCCGGCGAAAAAGGACCCTTGGCCAAGCTTCAAGATCTGCTCAATGAGCGATCAGTTGCTTGTAGCCGGCTCAACACCTCACATGCGATGCATTCGCCGGCCATGGACCCGATCCTCGTCTCCCTCACAAAGCATTTCGAACGGATCACACTGCGACCGCCATCGATTCGTTATCTCTCAAACGTCACCGGCGCGTGGATCGAACCGGCGGAAGCATGCAGTGCGAACTACTGGGCCAAACACATTCGGCAAACCGTGCGGTTTGCTCAAGGCGTCGAGCAATTGCTGAGCGAACCCGACGCCGTTCTCCTCGAAGTTGGACCAGGCAGAACACTCTCCACCCTCGCGCAGCAAATGGATCGCGAGCGATCGCACCCGATGCTTGCTTCGTTACCGGCGGTACGCAGTGAGCAGGACGCGAGTGCGTATGCGCTTCAGACAATGGGCGCGCTGTGGATGCTGGGCGTGGCCGTCAACTGGTCCAACTTTCACGACGAAGCAAAGTGTCGTCGCATCTCGTTACCGTCATATCCGTTCGAGCGTCAGCGTTATTGGGTACCGCCAGTTTCGCGCTCACCCCAAATCGAGAGCGAAAGTGTTACCGAACAGAAACCGGAGTTAGTTATGTCTCAACAATCAATCCCCGTTCCCACAAAATCTGCGAGGCACGATGCGATCCTCTCGATGTTGCACTCGGTCGCCTACAAACTGATCGGCGTTCAGACCAGCGAGAAGGACATTCACGTCAGCTTCTTCGATCTCGGCGTTGATTCGCTGCTGATCATTCAGTTCACGCAGGCGATTCAGGAGCAGTGTGGGTTGCGAATTCCGTTCCGGCTGCTGTTCGAAGAATTGACCACGCTTGATACCGTCGCCCGCTACCTCGACGAACAACTACCTTCAGAAATGTTCGCTTCTGAGCCCCAATCCGCGCCAATCCCGCCGCCATCCGTTCCATCCGTGGCCCCGGATTTAGCCGAACAGATTCGACTGATTTCTCAACAACTTGAATTGCTCCAGCAGAAAATTAACGCGCCTGCTGTCGAGGTGGCTTCTCCACGAACCGAACCCGAAGCCTTCCTTCCACACAAGCCACTCGAGATTCGAGCCGCAAATGATCTCACGACCGAACAGCGCGAGTATCTCAACGACTTCACTCGTCGTTACGTCGAACGTACCTCCGGTTCGAAACGCATCGCGCAGGCCAGTCGTGGTCCACTCGCCGACTCGCGTCTCTCAGTCGGCTTCAGTCTGTTGCTGAAGGAAATCGTTTATCCAATCTACGGCGAGCGCGCGGTTGGTTCGAAGATCTGGGACGTCGACGGCAATGAGTACGTCGATATCTCGATGGGCTACGGCGTGAACTTCTTCGGCAACTCGCCGTCATTCATCACCGAAGCTATCGAGGAACAACTCAAGCAAGGCATGGCGCTCGTGCCCCAACTCGAATTGACCGGCGAAGTAGCCGCGTTAATCTGCGAGCTGACCGGTGTGGAGCGCGCAAACTTTTGCAACTCCGGCACCGAAGCGGTGATGGGTGCGTTGCGTGCGGCACGCGTTGCCACACGCCGTCGTCGATTCGCGATGTTTGCCGGTTCTTATCACGGCTGGTCCGACCTGACGATGGGTCGAAGTTTGAAAGACAAGTCGGGCGCTTCTCCGATCGCGCCCGGTATCGATCCGAAAACAGTCGAAGATCTTCTGATACTCGATTACGGCGATCCGCGTTCGCTCGAGATCCTGAAAGCTAACGCGCATGAACTGGCGGCGGTGTTGGTGGAACCGGTGCAGAGCCGCAGGCCGGACCTGCAACCGCGCGAGTTTCTGCACGAACTGAGAAAGCTCACTGCCGAGTCGGGCACGGCGTTGATCCTCGACGAGATGATCACCGGCTTTCGCATTCATCCCGGTGGCGCGCAGCACTGGTTCGGTGTCGAAGCCGACCTGGTGACGTACGGCAAGATTGTCGGTGGTGGACTGCCGATCGGAGTCGTCGCGGGCAAGAGCCAGTTTATGGATTCGTTCGACGGTGGTTACTGGAACTTCGGCGACGGTTCATATCCGCAGGCAGACAAAACATTCTTCGCGGCAGCATTCTTCAAGCATCCGCTCGCGATGGCAGCCGCTGCGGCCGTGCTCAAGCGTTTGCGTGACGATGGTCCAGCTCTCCACGAACGACTCAACCACCAAACCGATGAACTCGTCACTGCGCTCAACAGCTATTTCGAACATGAGTCAGTGCCCGTGCGCGTGGTGCATTTCGGATCGCTGTTCCGGTTCGTGATGGGCCGCGAATTCAAACATTCGGAATTGTTTGGCTATCACTTGTTGAGCAAAGGGATTCACATCTGGGAAGGTGGAAACTATTTCCTCTCGACGGCCCACACGCAAGAGGATCTGCGCAAGGTCATCGAGGCGGTGTCGAGCACGGTGGAAGATCTGCGACGCGGCGGTTTCCTGCCGCGCCGGCCCGATGGACCAGGCGGAATCAAAACGCCAATCAAAGAGATTCCCATTCCGCCTGCACCGCCTTCCGGCAATGGTCACAAAGAAACGCCAGTTTCGGTGACCTCAGTTGTCGATCTTACGCCGCAGCCTGTCGCAATCTCGAACAAGAAGAAGACGATTAAGTTCAGTCTCTACTACTTCGGAAACTACTGGCCCGAGTTTCGGGATGACAAGTACGACGTGATCTTCGCGAGCGCGCGTTTTGCCGACCAGCACGGTTTTGAAGCAGTCTGGATTCCCGAGCGTCACTTCGATTCGTTCGGCGGTTTCTCACCGAATCCTTCAGTGATCGCAGCGGCACTCGCGCGAGAAACCGAACGCATCCAGTTGCGCGCCGGCAGCGTCGCGCTTCCGCTGCATCATCCGGTTCGTGTCGCTGAAGAGTGGGCCGTCGTCGACAACTTGTCGAAGGGACGCGTCGGAGTTTCGTTCGCTTCCGGTTGGCATCGCAACGATTTCGTCTTCGCACCAAACAACTATCAAAACCGTCGCGAAACGATGAACGATGGAATCGAGATTGTGAGACGGCTCTGGCGCGGCGAATCAGTCTCCATTCCTGGTGTTGATGGTGAGAACGTCGACGTCAAACTGGTTCCGATGCCGATGCAAGCCGAGTTGCCGTTCTGGTTGACGGTAGGAACACCGGTTGGTTGCGTGAAGGCGGGCGAGATGAATGCCGGTTTTCTGACCAACTTCATGGGCCGCACCTTCGAGGATATAGCCGAGCGAGTGAAACTATATCGAGATGCAGCGACGGCTAATCATGGTCCAAACGCCGGCCACGTCACGGTTCAGATTCACACCTTCCTCGGCGACGATCTCGAGAAAACACGAGACAAGGCGCGTGGTCCGCTGGCGGAATATTTACAGGCTTCGTTTGCTCTCAAGAACACCACGACCGGCCGCGTCAAAGGTCCGGCTGTGAACATGTCGCAGATCTCGAAAGAGGATCTGCAATACGTCTTTTCCGGAGCTTTCAAAGACTACGTCAACGATGCAGGAATTATCGGCACGCCGGATCATTGCGCGCCCACCGTGGACAAACTGATCGAGGCCGGCGTCGACGAGCTTTGTTGCTTGATCGATTTTGGTGTCGATCTTGATTCGACGCTGGAGAGTTTGCACTACGTAAACGAGCTGAAGAAGCGTTACGAGCACGATGCCGAGCCGGAAACGGAGACGCGCGAGCAAATCGAAATAAGATCTGAGCCGCATGCTAATAACAAGGTCATCGAGTTGCCACGCAAGTTCCCGATGACGCAGGGCCAGCAGCAACTCTGGACCCTCGCGCAACTCAGTGAGGCTGCGAACAGCGGTTACAACGAATCGTTGATGTTTCACATGCGCGGCGCCCTCGACGTCGATGCACTGCGCCGGACGTTACAGCAGCTTGTCGATCGTCACGAAGCGCTTCGCATCACGTTCAGCGACGACGGAGAACATCAATACATTCATAGCTCCATGACAGTCGCGGCGCCGTTGTTAGACCTGTTGCATTTGAAGGACGAGCAGCAAAAAGCGAGAGTCGATCAATGGTCCACGACGGAAATGAGCTACGCGTTCGATCTCGCGCGTGGCCCACTGTTTAAGTTCCGACTCGCGCGTCTCGAGCCGCAGTATCACATTTTGATCTTCACTTATCACCACTCGATAGTTGACGGTCCCTCACTCAACGTCTTCTTCAAAGAGTTGAATGCGATCTACGCGGCTGAATGTCGCGGCGAAGTACTTTCGCTTCCGGAGGCAAAGCAGTTCAGTGAGTACTTGCAGGATTCCGGCCGCCAACCTTCAGAAGTCAGAAACGAGATCAACGAAGCGTACTGGGCGAAGGCTTTCAAGGATGGACTGACGTTGCTGAATCTGCCGACGGATCATCCACGACCGCCCGTTCATTCATTCAGGCGCGAGCGCTACACGGCCCATCTCGGTCCGGAGATCACTCACCAGGTGCAGCAATGGTGTCGCACGAACCGTTGTACGGGTTTCCTGATGATGCTCACCGTTTTCGAGGTGCTCCTGCACAAGTTAACCAATCAGCGTGAACTGTTAGTCGGGATTACTACTGCCGACAGCGATGGGGTGAAGCGCAAAAATCTGATCGGATTTCGTCTCAACGGATTGCCGTTGCAAAGCAGGATCGAAGGCGATCCAACTTTCAACGAGTTTCTTTCCGTGTTGAAAGGACTTATGTGGGAGGCGTACGAGCATCAGGATATTACGCCGAGCAAGTTGATGCGGCTGCTGAACCTGCCGTTACAACGCGATCGCATGTCGCCGCTTTCAGTGAAATTCAATCTCGACCGCGGTTCCGAGGAGATGGATTTCAACGGCGTGAAAGTCAGGGTCGAGGCTAATCCGACTCCGGCGCCGATCTTCGATCTCACTCTCGACATCAATGAGAAGTCAGACCGAATGATCGTCCAGTGGAACTACAATCCACAACTATTCGAAGAGCGGACCATTCGCAAGTGGATGAGTTACTTCGAGACACTCCTGTCCGCAGTGATCGAGGGATCAGATCGTCCGCTTTCGACGTTGCCGCCGCAATTGAATCAGCTGGTGACCGTTGCCAAAACTCTTGAACCAAAACTCACGCCCGTCGACGGCAACGGACACGGGTTGAGTCTGACGAAACTTCAGGGACGGGTTTGGACGTGGCAGAAGCTTCATCCGGATCAGCCGATCTTCAATCAGGGCGGTTACTGGATCTTTCCGATGCTCATCGATCGGGAGCACTTCGCGCGTGCCATCGCCAAACTGACTCACAACGTCGATGCCTTTCGCACGATTATTCGCGAGAAAGAAGGAGTTCCGTTTCAACATATTCTGTCGCAACACGCGGTTGGTTTGGAGTATTTCGACTTCTCATCTGCTGTCGATCCGCCGGCAGCTTTCCGCGAGTGGTCCAACGAAAACTGCCGCACCACCTTCGATCTCGAAAAGTCGCTGGCGCGTTTTGTGCTGGCGAAGTTGGGTGACAACTCGAGCGCGTTTTACATGAATCTCGCGCAGATCATCGCCGACGCCTCATCGGTGATGCTCACCCAGCGCATGGTTTGTGATTACTACCAGCTCTCGCTCGACGGGCGGCTCGATGAAGCGAAGCAGTTACCTTCGTTCCAGCAGTTTGCGCGTCGGGAGCGCGAATACCTGAGCTCGCCGCGCGCGTTGCAATCGGAAACGTACTGGCGTGAAAAAGTCAGCGACTCTATTGAACCGATTGCGTTTTACGGCAAACCGGCGTCAAAACCCACCAATCGCATCGCGCGCATCACTGCGACTCTCGATGCCGTGCGCACGCACAAGCTGAACGCCGCAGCGCGTGACAAAGAGATCTTTGCGCTCTCGCCTGATGCTTCGCTGTTTGCAGTGCTGACGGCGATCTTCGCGACCTACATTCATCGTGTCAGCGGCAGTCGCAAGATCTCGATCGGCGTGCCATTTCATAATCGGCGTTCGAAAGAAGACGTCATCGGTCTCTTCATGAACGTCCTGCCGATGCGTTTGACGATCGACGACGATGAGACGTTCGTGACGCTGATCAAAAAAGTGCAGGGCGAGTTTGGACGCATGCTGCGGCACAGTGAGTATCCGGTTGGAAATACAGCGCTCGAAGAGTCGTACGATGTTGTTTTCAACTACTTCAAGATGCCGCCGTTGTATGAGTTCAACGGCGTGCCGGTCGAACACCAGTTCGTGCGTTCAGAGGACGGCAAGGAGAGTCTGGGGCTACAGCTTCGTGCCGGCGGAGAGGAAGATCTGATCGTCGAGCTCGATGCCCACCGCGACGTCTTCGACGAATACCAGCAGGGCCAGATCTTCGATCATTTCGTTAGTGTCGTCGACAGTTTTCTGGCGGATCGTACCCAACGGTTACGTCGTGTGGAAGTGTTAACTGCGACGGAGCGGAAGTGTTTGGTTGAAGAGTTCAATAATACTCACAGGCCGTATCCGCATCAGCAGAGTTTCGCAGAGTTGTTCGAACAGCAGGCTAAGAAAACGCCGGACAGTGTGGCTGTGTTCGCCGAGGGCCGGTCTTTGACCTACGAAGCTTTAGCTGAAAGGGTCAACAGTGTGGCGCAACAACTGCGCGCGCGCGGTATTGGTCCTGAGTCGATCGTTGGACTGTTGGCCCATCGTGGCACTGATTTTCTGACGACGATGCTCGCGACGTTCAAGGCTGGTGCGGCATGCCTGCCGCTCGATCCAACTGCACCCGACAAGCGCCTGGCACACTCGCTAAGCCAGGGAAACATCGCGCTCGTTCTCGTGGCGAGTGACTGCATTCCCAACCTTCTTGAAGCCCGCGACTTGATGGCGACGGATAATTCGCCGGCGTTTGCGCCGATCGAAGAGTTGTTGTCAGAAGACCACGCGGCCGAATCAGTTACTGCGGGTTCCTTACCACAAAACCTGAGTTACATCATTTACACGTCCGGTTCGACGGGCACGCAGAAGGGCGCGATGGTCGAGCAGCAGGGGATGATGAACCACCTGTTCCTCAAGATCGACGACCTGCAACTCGATCAGCAAAGCGTCGTCGCGCAAACAGCGCCGCAGTCGTTCGACATCTTCGTCTGGCAAATGCTTTCGTCGTTGCTCGTCGGCGGTTCGGTTCACATCGTCGCCGACGAATACCGTCGCGATCCGGCTGCGTTGCACGAGCTGGTCCAACGCCAGGGAATCACGGTGCTCGAGATCGTGCCGTCGTTCCTCCGCGCGCTGCTCGACCTCGAAGAAGCGTCGACGGAGTCGCAGTTTAGCTGGTCCACTTTGAAAGTGTTGGTGCTGACCGGTGAGGCTTTACCGGCAGACCTGTGCCGGCGCTGGCTCGCGCGTCATCCCAACATCCCGATCCTGAATGCTTATGGTCCAACCGAGTGTTCGGATGATGTGACGCATAACTTCATTGTCACCGCACCCGACGACGCAGCGGAGGGCGTGCCGGTTGGTCGCGCTGTCGGCAACACGCAAATCTACATTCTCGATGAGGAACTGCTGCCAGTTCCGCTCGGGATGGCCGGTGAAGTGTGCGTCGGCGGCATCGGCGTTGGTCGCGGATATCTGATCGATCCGGAGAAGACCAGCCGTGTGTTCGTCCCCAATCCCTTTGCAACGAAACCCGGCGAGCGACTCTACCGCACGGCCGACCTGGGACGTCTGCTTCCTGATGGGACGGTTGAGTTTCTCGGCCGTATCGATCACCAGGTGAAGATTCGCGGCCATCGCATCGAGCCCGGTGAGATTGAAGCGCACCTCGCGCAGCATCTGCTGCTCAAGGAGGCGACAGTGGTCGGGTGTGAAGTTGAGCCGGGAGTTAAACGGCTGGTTGCGTATGTGGTGCCGCGAGAAGCTGACGGCGTTACGAATCGCGACCTGCGTGCATTTCTCGAAGAAAGACTGCCGTCGTACATGGTGCCGGCGGCATTCGTGAAGCTCGACGCGTTGCCGTTGACGCCAACCGGAAAGATCGATCGCAAGTCGTTGCCGCTGCCGTCGTTTGAGCGTGAGGAAGAAACGTTTGTGGCTCCCAAGTCGCCTGTCGAAGAAGTGCTGGCGGGCATTTGGCGCAAGGCGTTGCGATTAGAGCAGATTGGTGTGAACGACAACTTCTTCGAGTTGGGTGGCGACTCGATTCTCGCGGTGCAGGTTGCGGTGCGAGCGAAGCAGGCTGGATTGAAGCTCGCTCCAATGGACATCTTCGAACACCAGACGCTCGCGGAACTCGCCGAGAAGGTTGGCTCGCAGTCGTTGTTGCAGGCAGAACAGGGACAAGTTACTGGTCCAGTCCCGATCACGCCGAGTCAACAACGCTGGCTCACGACCGGATCGATCGACGACGTTAATAAGACCACCGCGCTCATCGTCGATCTGCAACCTGACGTCGATCCCGAGCTGTTGGAGCAGGCGCTCGAACAACTCATCTCACATCACGATGCGCTTCGATTGCGGTTTACGCAGGACGGTCCGGACTGGCAGCAGTTCAATGGACCAATCGAGCACCGCCGTCCGCTGGTGCGCATGGATCTGTCGCGATTACCTGAGTCGGATCTGAGTCTCGCGTGCGATACGGTGATCGTGAATTTGCAAACCGAGTTGGACCTGACACAGGGCGCCACGATCCAGGCGGCGTACCTGCGGCTGGCCGGCGATCGAAATGCGCGCCTCGTGCTCGCCGTGCATGCGCTCGTGGCTGACGATCAGTCGTGGGAGATTCTGCTTTCGGATCTTCAGTTAGCCTATGAACAGTTAAGTAACGGCGAGACGGTTCGGTTTGCGCCGAAGACGACGTCGTTCAAGCAGTGGGCGCAAGGTTTGGATGTTAATGCGATTCAGTTGGACGAGCCGGAAGTGCCACTACCGGTCGATATCGAAGGCGAAACGGTTTGCGAGTTTGACACGATCAATGTCTCTTTCCATCTCGGACAGCTAATTGGCGAAGACGCGGAGCCGCCGAGTCTCGAATGGGATCAGCTCGCACTCCGAGCGTTGCAGAAAGTTGTCGCCGCGTGGACCGAGACGGATCAGATTGCGATTGATGTTTTGAGCGATGCGCGGGTTGCGGCTTCTGACACCGTGAATCTTTCACGCACGGTTGGACCGCTAACGCTCGGTCGCACCGATCGTCACATGCAAATCTCGTTCGGGTTTATGGACCAGAGCGACATCGTCGCGTTCGATTCGTGTTTGTTCGCGAGTTTGGTTGAGACGTCGAAGTGGAAGCGTGCGCATGTGGTGATGCTCGAAATATTCGGCTCGATTACCAGACGGAATCTGCGGTTTGAATTCGCGTTCAGCAAACAACATTTCTTCCGCGCGACGATCGAGCAACTCTCTACGAGCTTTGCCACCGAGCTCGAAGCGCTAATCAAAGCAGCGCTGGCAACCGATGGTGAGTATGCAGAAGAAAGCTATCTCACGGACTTCAACTGGGAACAACAGGACCTCGACCGCGTCAAAGCCGTTGTCGGCAGAAGATAAGCCACAGATTACACAGATTGATTAATTAGAATCTGCGTATCTGTGGATCAGATTTCCACACCTCAAAACCATAAACGTGAGCTAAACAATGAGCGCAGTAAAAGACTTCTATCCCCTCTCGCCGATGCAGGAGGGAATGCTGTTTCACAGCCTGATGGACTCAGGCTCGGGCGTGTACGTCAAACAAGTGACTTACGCGCTCAACGGCGAACTCAACATCCCCGCACTCGAACAAGCGTGGCAGGACGCAGTCGATCGATTCGCCATCCTCCGCACCTTCTTCGTTTGGGAAGATCTCAAGAATCCGGTTCAGGTGGTCCAGGCAAACGTCAAAGTCACGCTCCATCGTGAAGACTGGTCCAATGTGCCGGAAGCTGAAGTCGAGCAACGAGTGAAGGAGTACGCCGAAGCAGATCGCGTCCGTGGTTTTGATATCTCACAGCCACCGCTGATGCGGATGGCGCTCATCAGCCTCGATAAAGAACACCACCGCCTCGTTTGGACGTGGCATCACATCCTCATCGACGGGTGGTCCGAAGGTTTACTCGACCGCGCCGTCTTCGAACTCTTCAGCGCGCATTGCACCGGACGCAAGCCACAGCTCGCCCGCTCGCGTCCATTCCGCGATTACATCCGTTGGATACAGCAACAGGAACTTCCGAAGACCGAGGCTTTCTGGCGACGCACGCTGCAAGGCTTCACTCGCCCGAGCACCCTCGCGCGTTCTCTATCAACCAACGGTCACGCAGCGTACCAACGAAAGCGCGTGCTCGTTTCCGAAGCGACGACAACGGCGCTGAACGCTTTCGTACGCAAGCATCACCTCACGTTGAGCACACTTTTGAAAAGCGTGTGGTCGCTGATCCTTGCCAAGCACTGTAATCAGGACGACGTCGTATTCGGCTCCGTCGTCTCAGGCCGTCCACCGGATCTGGAAGGCGTCGAGAACATCATCGGCATGTTCGTTAACACCTTGCCCGTGCGTATTCGCATCGCGCGCGACCAAACGCTGCTGTCGTGGCTCAGCGACGTGCAGACGCAACAAGCCGAAACGCTGCAATACGAACACTCGCCGTTACAACAGATCCAGAAGTGGAGCGACGTACCACGCGGCCTGCCGCTGTTTGAGAGCCTGATGTCGTTTGACATGTCGCAACTGGAAACGTCGGATACGACGCGCACGGAGGAGAAAGTAAATATCAAGATCGACGTCGGCTCCGGTGGTCTACAGATCAGCAATCCACTCTCGATCCTGGTCCAAACCGGCGCGCAGTTGTTCATCGGCATGAGCTACGATCCGCGACTCTTTGCGGACGACACGATCGATCAGCTCCTTACCGATTTCAATCGCCTAATCGAAAACTTCATCGCTTACCCGGAACGATCGCTCTCTTCGTTTCTGGCACAGATCGGACCAGATCGCGCCGAGACTGACGAACTCGCCGAGATGGTCGAGCGCTCAAATCTGACGCGAAACCAGTTCATGATCTGGCTGGGCCAGAAGCTGAACGGCGATGTGCCGCTCTATAACATCCCCTGCATCATCAAGTTCAGCGGTCACGTCGAGCCGGACCACGTTCGCAATGCGTGGCGCACGCTGGTGAATTCCAGCGATGCGTTGCGCACGATTGTCGAAGAAGACGAGGCCGGAGCGATTCGCCAGCGCGTGTTGCCGTCGGTCAACTGGGATATGGAGCAGATCGACTTTTCACGCGAACCCGACCCAGCGGCGAGATTTAGCAACTGGTTGCGCGAGCGCACGAAGGCGACGTTGCCGGTGAACGAGTGTCTGGTTGATTCGGCTTTGATCAAGATGTCAGACCGGGCCTACACCGCTTACTACAACACGCACCAGATGATTTCCGACGCGTGGTCGGGCGCCATGATCGCGCGGCAAATGCTCGTGTTCTATGAGCGTTCTCTGAACGGTGAATTGAGCGAGAACCACGAGCTGGGTCAGTTCTCGGATTATGTCGAGCATGAACGAAAGCTGCGCACCACACCGCAGTATCAGGACGCGCAGGACTTCTGGCGCCGCGAGTTGTCTGAAGAAGTCGAGCCGCTCGCGTTTTACGGCAAGCAACCGGTGAAGCACAGCGCCGAGGTCGAACGAATCGTGGTCGATCTTGGACCAGAGCGCACACAGAGGCTCAAGGAGATCGCCGGTAGCGAAGGTGTTTTCCAGTTGTCGCAGGAACTAACGTTGTTCAGCATCTTCGTCTCGCTCGCGTCAGCGTTTTTGCATCGCATTACGGGAACGCCACGAATTCCACTCGGCGTTTACTATCACAATCGTAACGGCTTTAGAGACACCATCGGCTTGTTCATGAGCGTCCATCCGTTGCGGATCGGGGTCGAGGATGGCGATACGTTCAAGTCGCTGATCAAACGAACGCAGTCTGAGTATCGAAGAGTCTCAAAGTATCGCAACTACCCGGTTGCAAATCCTGCCCGCAAGCCCGCCTACGATGTGCTCGTCAACTACGTAAACCAGACGGCCCCGCTCTCGATTAACGGCACGACGGTAAATTACGAATGGTTGTTCGGCGGACACGGCGGCGAGAGCCTGACGCTCGAACTGCTTGACTACAAACAGGCCGGCAGTTTCGAAGTCGGATTCCGTTTCCATCGCGACGTGTTCGGCGAGCAACGACGACGCGACGCGATCAGACATTTCCTCCAGATCTTCGACTGCTTTCTCGAAGACAGTTCGCAGCGAGTCGCGTTTGCGGCGCTCTTAACCGAAAGGGAAAGGGAACAACTCGTCGTCAGGTTCAATCAAACCCGGCGTGAGTATGCGCAAGATCAAACAGTTGTCGGCCAGTTTGAGTCACAGGCCGAACACGCACCTGAGAAGATCGCTCTTGAAGTCGATGGACGTACGCTCTCGTACGCGGAACTCAACGCCCGCGCCAATCAACTCGCGCACAAACTGCGCCGGCTTGGTGTCGGACAAGAGACGGTCGTCGGCGTCTGCACGGAACGTTCGCTTGAATTGATCATCGGCATACTGGGCGTGCTCAAAGCCGGCGGCGCGTTTGTTCCTTTGGACCCGAACTATCCACGCGAACGGTTGGGCTTCATGCTGGACGATAGCCGCTGTGAAGTGTTGCTCACTCAAGAACACCTGATGGCGGGTCTGGCTCAGCATGAGATCACGACGATCTGTCTCGATTCTGATTGGTCGCAGATTGAGGGTGAGAGCACGGCGAATCCTGTCGATGGTCCAGCAGTTGATAACCTCGCGTATGTCATCTACACCTCGGGTTCGACTGGCAAACCAAAAGGAACAATGATCCAGCACGGATCGCTGTTCGACTACACGCAAACCGTCACCCGTGAATACGCCATCAACGCCGACGATCGCATTTTGCAGTTCTGTTCGTTGAGCTTTGACACGAGTATCGAGGAGATCGTTCCGTGTCTCGCAAACGGCGCGACGCTCGTGTTGCGAACCGAAGAGATGCTGGCTTCAGTGCCGACGTTCTTCGAGTTATGCGAGAAATGGGCCATCACGTTTATCAGTTTGCCCACGGCTTACTGGCACGAACTGACGGAAGTAGCCGACTCATCCGGACACTCGCTGCCGACGATGTTGCGAATGGTGGTGATCGCCGGCGAACGAGTGCTGCCCGAACGACTGACCGCCTGGCAACGCATCGCGGACCGTCCTCTATTGATTAACACCTACGGGTTAACTGAATCGACGATCGTCTCCACGGCGATCGAGTTGTCGCACTTGCCGTTCGACGGTGGAGAAGTTCCGATCGGCGGTCCAATCAACAACACGCAGCTCTACGTGGTTGATAAAAACTTCGAACCTGTTCCCGTGAACATGCCGGGTGAGTTGACCATCGGTGGCAACCTGCTGGCCCGCGGCTACTATCGACGTCCTGACGTCACAGCCGAACGCTTTGTTCCGAATCCTTTCAGCAGCCAGCCGGGCGCGAGACTCTATCGAACCGGCGATCTGTCGAAATTTCCCAATAAAGAAACACTCGAGTTCATCGGTCGACGCGATCACCAGGTGAAGATTCGTGGTTTCAGAATCGAACTGGAAGAAGTCGCCGGAGCCCTGCGACAGCATCCGAACGTGCGCGATTGCGCCGTTGTGCTGCGTGAAGACACGCCCGGCCGCAAGCAACTCATTGCTTACATCGTGCCACGCCAGCAACCGGCAACGTCGAGCAGCGATCTGCGCGAGTTTCTCGCCAAAGACTTGCCTGACTACATGCTGCCCGCGGTCTTCATGACGATCGATGCGTTACCGCTGACGCCGAATGGAAAAGTCGACTTGTCTGCATTGCCGGCGCCGACACGTTCAGACGACAACGTTTACGCCGGGCCACTCACCCGCATCGAACGCGACCTCGGTGAGATCTGGGCGTCTGTACTCGGACTCGATCGCGTCGGTATTCACGACAACTACTTCGAGCTTGGCGGCGACTCGATTCGCAGTATTCAGATTCGCGCCAAGGCCCAACGCCTCGGAATCGAATTCACGATTCAGGATCTGTTCCAGCAGCAGACGATTGGGGCGCTGGCCAGAGTCTCGAAGCTGCGCGACCCGTCGGCCATCCCGGTTCCGGAGACGGAGCCGTTCAGTCTGCTGACGGACGCAGATCGCGAAAAGCTTCCCGAGGGTGTGGAAGACGCGTTTCCGCTCGCACGACTTCAGGCGGGCATGGTCTTTCATAATCTCTACCACGAGAATTCGGACCTCTATATCGACGTCTCGTCGCTCAACCTTCAGTTGCCGTACGACCTGAACGCGATGGAGCGCGCCATCAATCATCTGATCGCACGTCATCCGATTTTGCGTACGACATTCGATCTCACCAGCTTCAGCGAGCCCTTGCAACTCGTGTGGCCCGAGTCGCCTTGTCCGCTGACGATTGAAGACCTGCGCGAGATGAACAAGGAAGATCAGGATGAACTGTTCGCGAAGTGGCTCTACGCTGAAGCGCGACGACAATTCGATCTCACGAAGGTGCCGCTGATTCGGTTTACTGTGCACCGGCGCTCGGATACGTCGTTCCAGTTTACGTGGGCAAACCATCACGCCATTCTCGACGGCTGGAGCATGGCTGTAATGCTCACCGAGTTGTTCCAACTCTATCTCGCGAACCAGTCAGGAAAGGAAAGCAAGATTGGACCACCGCCGTCGGTGAGCTATCGCGAGTTCGTAGCTCTCGAAAGGGAAGTGCTCAACTCGAAGGAGGCGCAGCAGTATCTGTCTGAAACCGTTCGTGGTCTCACCGTCACGACGATGCCGCGCCGTCCCGGCGTCGCGCAGCAGCGTATTCCGGAAGTGATCACGCTATCGGTGATGCCGCCGGCAGAGTTATGCGAAGAGCTGAAGCAACTCGCATCGGCGATGAGCATACCCGTCAAGAGTTTTGTGCTCGCGGCGCAGATGAAGATGCTGAGTATGGTCAGCGGTCAATCGGATGTGACGACGGGAATGGTTGTCAGTGGCCGTCCGGAACGCGAAGACGGCGATCGGGTGCTCGGTCTTTTCACCAACACGGTTCCGGTCCGCATGAATCTCACCGGCGGCACGTGGATGGAGCTCGTCAAAGACGTGTTTGATCTGGAAGGCGAGTTGTTGCCGTATCGTCGCTTCCCGATCTCCGAACTGAAGACGCTCGAAGGTGGACAAATACTCTTCGAGACGATGTTCAACTTCACACACTTCTTCCTCTACAAGACAGTGCCGCGCGTCAGCGGCGCGCAGGTCTTCGACGTGAAGATCATCGGCGCCAGCAATTACGTCTTCGTCACTGACTGTAACCAGGACTTCTCTTCGTCGCAGTTTGAACTGGCGTTGAGTTACGACTCGTCGCTTGTCGATGAGCAGCAAACTGAAGTCGTACGCGGTTACTTCCTGAAGATTCTCGAATCGATCGTCAAGGATCCGCACGGTCGCTACGAGCTGATGTCGTTGCTGTCAGAGAACGAACGCGAACAGCTTGTCGTCGATTGGAACAACACCGCGGTTGAATACGCAGACGAAAAGCCGATTCACAACTTGTTTGAAGAGCAAGCCGAGCGGATGGGAAATGCGCTCGCCGTCGTCTATGAAGATCAGCAACTTACTTACGCTGAACTCAATCGACGCGCTAATCAGCTCGCGCATCATCTGCGACGGCACGGTGTTGGACCGGAAGTTTTAGTCGGCGTGGCGGCAGAACGTTCGGTCGAGCTGATGGTTGCGTTGCTCGGAATACTGAAAGCAGGCGGCGCTTACGTTCCCATCGATCCTTCGTATCCGGCGAGCCGCGTCGAGTACATGCTCGCCGATTCCGGTGTCTCGATTGTGCTGACGCAGAGTCATCTGTTGCCTCAGCTTCCGCAAACAAGTGCGCGGATGATTTGTCTCGACGACTGGTCTGAAATCGCTGCTGAAGCGGATGAGAATCCGGCTGTGAACGTCAGCGGCGACAATTCGATCTACATGATCTACACGTCTGGATCGACGGGCCAACCAAAGGGCGCACTCAACACGCACTCGGCCCTGTTTAATCGTTTGACGTGGATGCAGCAGCAATACCAACTAACGCCGGAAGATCGCGTTTTGCAAAAGACGCCGTTCAGTTTCGACGTTTCGGTTTGGGAGTTTTTCTGGCCCGTCATTACCGGAGCGCGTCTCGTGTTTGCGAAGCCGGGTGGTCATCAGGATCGCTCGTACTTGATTGAGCTAATCAATGCGACGCAGATCACGACGTGTCACTTCGTACCGTCGATGCTCCACGCATTTCTTGACGATCCGGAAGAGTCGACTTGCCGCAGTCTGCGACAGGTAATGAGCAGCGGCGAAGCGTTGAGTTACGACCTGCAACAGCGATTCTTCGAACGACTCGGCGCACGTTTGCACAACCTTTATGGTCCCACTGAGGCCGCGATCGACGTCACCTTCTGGGAGTGCGGCCCGAACGAAGAACACTCGGTTCCGATCGGTCGCCCGATCGCGAATACGGAAATCTATCTGCTCGATCCCAGCCTGCACCCGGTGCCGGTTGGCGCACCCGGCGAGTTATACATCGGCGGTGTCGGACTCGCGCGTGCTTATCACCATCGTCCCGAACTCACGGCGCAACAGTTTGTGCCACATCCGTTTTCTGAAACTTCTTCGCGTAGACTCTACAAAACCGGCGACCTCGCGCGTTATCGAGCAGACGGCGCGATCGAATACATCGGCCGCTCCGATCACCAGGTGAAGATTCGCGGGTTCCGCATCGAACTCGGCGAGATCGAAGCCGCATTGCGCGAGTGTGACAACGTGAAAGACCTGCTGGTGCAAACACAGCAGGACACGCGCGGCGACGTGATGCTGGTCGCTTATATCGTCTACGATCACGAGCCCGCGCCGGCGCCCGCCGACATCCGCGAGTTCCTCAAACACAAATTGCCTGAATACATGGTCCCATCGGCGTTCGTGATGATGTCGAGCTTCCCACTGACGGCGAACGGCAAGATAAATCGACGCGCATTGGCGACGATGCGACCCGAGAGACTCGAAGTTGAACGCGCGTTCGTCGCACCGCGCACACCGCTTGAACTTCGCCTCGTAGCGATCTGGGAGGAAGTCTTCAAGGTTCATCCGATCGGCGTTGAAGACAGCTTCTTCGACCTCGGCGGACATTCGATCCTCGCGCTCCGCCTGATGGCCCGGGTGCAAAAGGAGTTCGGACAAAACCTGCCGTTGAGCACGCTCACCGAAGCGGGCGACATTGCCCATCTCGCCGACATCATCAGCAAGCAGGGAGTGGCTGCGCCCCAGTCGCCGATTGTTCCGATTCAACCGAAGGGATCGAAGCAGCCGCTTTTCTGCGTGCACCCACTCGGCGGTCACGTATTGCGCTTCTACGGGTTGGCCCAACGACTCGGACTGGAGCAGCCGTTCTACGGCGTGCAGGGCCGCGACATGGCCGACATCGGCGAAGACTACCAATCGCTTGAAGAGATGGCGAGTGTGTACATCAAGGCGATGCGCGAGACGCAACCGGTTGGACCATATCAGATTGGCGGCTACTCGTTCGGTTCGTTCGTCGCGTTTGAGATGGCGCAACAACTCGTGCGTGCCGGTGAAGAAGTGTCGCTGCTTTACCTGCTCGACACGTGGTCGCCCACGATCCTGCGTTTGCTGCCGGACCTCGACAAAGACGCGCTACTGCTGAGTGTGGTCGCGAAGGAAGTCGCGATGCGCATGGGCAGGACTGACTTTGAAGTCTCTGTCAGTGAACTGGAAACGCGCGAAGGCGACGCGCAACTCAGTTTCTTCCTCGAGCAGGTCCGCAAGGGCGGTCTTGTTACCGACGACATACCCGACGACATCGGCATCATGTACCTGCGCCGGTTGCTGACTGGCATTCGCACCAGGGGCGCAGCGTGGCGCAACTACGAGCCCGACGTTTACCCCAGCAAGATCACAGTCATTCGTTGCGCCGAACAGGAACCGTTCCTTTACAACACCCTCGCTGAGCATGGCGCTGACGTTGAGGATCCGACGGCGGGTTGGCGCTGGTTGTCAGAGGAGCCGGTCGAGGTCCACTTCGTACCCGGTTATCACGAACGAATGATGATGGAACCAGCGGTGAGTGATCTCGCCAAAGTGCTGGCCGAGTGTGCCGAGCGTCCGTTTGTGCGAGCCAAAGCGGCGCCCGGAATTGCTAACCGCGTTTTGAGTTACTTCAGGAGGTAGATTGATGGGAGTGCTACTAGCTTTCCTTTTCAAAAAATCGCGAGCCATCGTCATCGCCGCGATCATTGCGAGCATACTGAGCGGCATCGCCAGTTCTACGTTGATTGGCTTGTCGCATCGTGCGCTCGCGACGCGCGAGGCATCGCCCCTCTGGTTGATGCTGGGATTCGCGGCTTTGTGTTTTATCTTTCCGCTCAGCCGCGTCGTGGCCGAGGTGCTCCTCGTCAATCTGTCGCAAAAGGTAGTCTTCGATCTGCGCGCGCAGTTTATTCGCCAGATCGTGGCGACTCCGCTGCGCAAGCTCGAGGAGATAAAGACGCACCGGATTATGGCGGCGCTCACCGACGACGTTGCCGCACTGTCAAACGGTCTGGCGACGGTGCCGATTCTTTTCCTGCAGTTCTCAGTGTTGCTCGGCTGCGTCATTTATCTGGGATATCTCTACATTCCGTTACTCATCGTCACGGTGATTGTGATTCCGCTGGGCATTGCGTGTGTTCAACTCTTCTTCAAATTCGGTTTGCGACATTTCATTCGCGCTCGCAAAGAGCAGGACATGATGTTCAAACACATTCGCGCGGTTGCCGAAGGCGTCAAGCTTTTCAAGTTGCACCGCGGCCGGCGCGACGCTTTCATGAACGATCTCTTCACGCCGACCGGATTGCGTTATCGACATGAAAATGTCAGAGGAAACGCTGTCCTTATCGGCGGATCCAGCATTGGCACCTCGTTCTTCTTCGTCACGCTTGGACTCTTTCTCTTTGTCGCACCACGGCTGATTGCCATCAGTCCACAGGTGCTCACCGGCTATGTGCTCGTGTTTGGCTTTCTGATGGTGCCGATTGGCGTCATCACTTCGTTGATGTCGAACATTGGTCGAGCGAATGTCGCGCTCAGGAATATCAGGTCACTCGGCATTGAATTAGGCGGCGAAAACGATCTGGCGCCACTACCGCTGCCGCGCGTCAACGGACATTCGCCGAAACTCGAGTTTGAGAGCGTCACCCACGCTTACACCGCTGAGGATCAAACCGGCTTCACGCTTGGTCCAATCGATCTCTCGATCGAACCGGGCGAATTGGTGTTTGTGGTTGGTGGCAATGGCAGTGGCAAGACGACCCTCGCCAAAGTGATTACCGGACTCTACCAGCCGCAATCGGGACAGGTGCGATTCAATGGCCAGATCGTGACGGAGCGAAATCACGAGGACTATCGCGAGCATTTTACGGCGGTGTTTTCTGACTTCTTCCTGTTTGAGAACTTGCTCGGGTTGGAACACCATGAGATTGACGAGCAGGCGCGTGAATATTTGAAGCACCTGCGGTTGGACCACAAGGTCACGGTTGAGAATGGAGTGCTTTCGACGATCGACCTCTCAAATGGGCAGCGGAAACGTCTTGCGTTGCTGACGGCGTATCTCGAAGACCGGCCGATTTATCTGTTTGACGAGTGGGCCGCGGATCAGGATCCGGTGTTCAAGAATTTCTTTTATCGACAGATCCTGCCGGAGTTGAAGCAGCGCGGGAAGACGGTGTTTGTGATCACGCACGACGATCAGTATTACGGCGTTGCCGATCGACTGATCAAATTGGACTACGGTCAGATCAGTCACGACTCACTCAGTTCACCACCACCCGACACACGCGAATTGTCCGAAAACAGCAAATCCGCTCCCGAGTTTCAAGTGATTTAACCTATCCACAGATTGCGCAGATTGGTCAAAGAATCTGTGTAATCTGTGGATAAGAAGTTCATTTCAACCATGCAATCCAACTCACGCTGCTTGCTTTGTACGCGGCCGAATCCGAAGGCTCGGCTTCGTCTATTCTGCTTCCATCACGCCGGTGGCTCGACGACGGTCTTCCACACCTGGAAAGACGCGCTGCCGGATGACATCGAACTCTGGGTCGTGCGACTCCCGGGACGCGGCGATCGCGCCGCCGAACCGCCGGTCAAACGAATTGCCCCCATCGTTCAGGAAGTAACCGAAGCTCTCGTCCCTTTCCTGAACGAACCATTCGCGCTCTATGGTCACAGCATGGGCGCCGCGATCGCTTTCGAAACCGCGCGACTCGTGCGACGTCGTCATGGCGTACAACCGGAGCGTTTGCTGATCTCGAGTTGTCAGGCGCCACAGCGCTTGTACTTCGCACTGCCGACGTACGATCTTCCGGAAGCCGATTTCATCGAAGAGCTGCGCCGTCTCAAAACCACACCGCAACCGCTATTCGACGATCCGCGATTGCTGATGATGATGTTGCCGATGATTCGTTCCGACGTTGAGCTGCTGCAAACTTACGAATACCTCGCCGACGCTCCGCTCGATTGTCCGATCACGGTCTTTGGCGGCTTGCAGGACCAGGTCGTGGCACTGGCGGGCTTGATGGGCTGGCGAAATCAAACTACCGCCCAGGCAATGCTTCATCTGCTGCCTGGCGATCACTTCTTTATCAACTCTTATCGACAACCCTTTCTCGAGCTGCTTTCCGACGAGCTAAACGCTGCGATTCCGCGATTCAACGGCGGCGCGGCGCCAGGACAAGCGGCTTGGGTAATTCAATAAACACCCCAAAAAGCAGGACTAATAACATGCGATCTCACACCGAGAGCGACTGGAGTAAGTGTCTGACCGAAGGCGTGCTGGCTGCGGTTGGCAACAGCCCCCTGGTCCAACTGAAACGTATCTTCCGTGACGCTCACTTCCATCTCTTCGCCAAACTCGAATCCACCAATCCCGGCGGCAGCTCAAAAGATCGAGCCGCCTTGTCGATCATTAGCAAAGCGATCGAGAAGGGCAGGATTGGACCGGGAACAACGGTGGTCGAATCGAGTTCCGGCAACATGGGAATTGGGCTGGCGCAGATCTGCGGCTATCTCGGCTTGCGCTTCATCTGTGTCGTCGATCCCAAAACGACGTCGCAGAATCTCGATCTATTGAAGGCGTATGGCGCATCGGTCGATATGGTGACGGAGTGTTCGCGTCCGGGAGACTTTCTGCAGGCCCGGATCGATCGCGTGCAGGGGTTGCTACGATTGATTCCGGATAGTTATTGGCCCAATCAGTACGCGAATCACGACAACGCCAAAGCTTATTACGACACGATGAGCGAGATTGGCAACAGTCTTGGTCGCCATCCTGATTATATCTTTTGCGCGACGAGTACGTGCGGCACGGTGCGAGGTTGTGCGGAGTACGTGCGCACACATGAGCTTAAGACGAAGGTAATCGCGGTGGACGCAGTCGGCAGCGTGATCTTTGGCGGCAAAGTGCGCAAGCGACTCATTCCCGGGCACGGTGCGGCGCGACGGCCCGAACTCTATGCCCCGCAGCTCGCGGAAGAATGTGTGCACGTTTCGGATCTCGATTGTGTGGTTGGTTGCCGGCGTCTGGTCCTGCACGAAGCGATCATGGCCGGTGGTTCATCAGGCGGCGTGATCACCGCAGTCGAACGTTTCAAACATGAAATTCCGACGGACGCCACGTGTGTCGTGATCCTGCCCGATCGCGGCGAGCGTTATCTCGACACGATCTACTCAGACGCTTGGGTCAAAGAACACTTCGGCGACGTCTCTCACCTCTGGGAAATCGCCCGCGCCGCAGCCTAATTTGTTTTAGCCACAAAGAAGCACCAGACCAGATCCGGTTTTTAAATCCGCGTTAATCCGTGTCCCTAAAATTCTCGACATTCATCGATCTGCTCCAGTATCGCGCGTCGAAAACGCCCGATCGCACGGCGTTCATTTTCCTTGAAGACGGCGAATCGGAAACTGCGCGCCTAACCTACGGTGAGTTGCATTTACGCGCGCGTGCAATCGGCGCGTGGTTACAGTTGCACAAAGCTGCCGCTGAGCGCGTGCTGCTGCTTTATCCTTCGGGTCTTGACTACATCGCCGGTCTGTTTGGTTGCATGTACGCGGGCGCGATCGCTGTGCCGGCTTATCCGCCGCGTCACAATCGTAGCCTCGACCGTCTCGAAGGTATCATCAACGACGCACAGCCCGCGTTCGCACTCACCACTCGAGACATTCACGAAAAAGTTCTCGACGACGATTCAGAAAATCTGCGCGGCATCAAGATTGTCGAGTCCGATCGGATCGATAAAACGCTCACGGAGTTCTGGGTTCATCCGCTACTGGGCGAACGCTCGCTTGCGTTTCTGCAATACACCTCCGGATCGACAGCCACGCCAAAAGGCGTGATGCTGACGCACGCCAACCTGCTTTTCAACGAGAGATTGATCCAGAAGATCTTTCAGCAAACTGAAAAATCGATCGTCGCCGGATGGTTGCCGCTGTATCACGACATGGGACTGATCGGCAGCGTGTTGCAACCGATCTACAGCGGCTCGAGTTGCGTCCTGATGCCACCCACCGCGTTCTTGCAACAGCCGATTCGCTGGCTGCAAACGATTTCCCGTTATAAAGCGACGACGAGCGGTGGTCCAAACTTCGCTTACGAGCTTTGTGTCCGCAAGATCGACGAGGAACAGAAAGCCACCCTCGATCTGAGTTCGTGGAGTGTGGCGTTCAACGGCGCCGAACCGATTCGGCCGGAGTCGATGGAGCATTTCACGAATGCGTTCACTTCGTGTGGGTTTTCCGCGAGAGCTTTTCGACCCTGTTACGGGCTTGCCGAAGCGACGCTGATCGTTTCCGGCCAAAAGAAACCGGCGGCGCCACTCGTGAAACGAGTTGAAGCAGATGCATTGACTTACGATCGCGTGGTCCAGGCTTCCGATGCCACCGATCACGCACGCTCGCTGATCGGCTGCGGTCACGCACTCGGCCAGGAACTGATCATCGTCAATCCCGAAACACTGACCAGATGTTCTGCCAGCAGGGTGGGGGAAATCTGGGTGTCGGGCCGTGGGGTCGCGCAAGGCTACTGGAACAATCAAGGCGAAACGAAAGCCGTGTTTCGCGCGCATCTCGCCAACGGCGATGGCCCATACCTGCGCACCGGCGATCTTGGTTTCAAACACAAGAACGAGCTTTTTATCACCGGTCGTTTGAAAGATCTGATCATCATTCGCGGCGTAAATCATTATCCGCAGGACATCGAGCACACCATCGGCACGGCGCATGAGAGTCTGAAGAATCATCGTGGCGCTGCGTTCTCAATGGAAATTGACGGTGACGAACGGCTCGCTGTGGTCCATGAGATACGCCCGCGCCGCAACACCGATTTCGACGAACTCGTCAAAGCGATCCGTCAGGCGGTGGCGCGCGAACACGGCGTGAATGTTTACATCGTTGGTTTCGTGAAGCCGGGAACGGTGCCGGTTACGACCAGCGGCAAGATTCAGCGACGCGCGTGCCGGCAGGCGTTATTGGCAAGTAGTCTCGAGCTGCTGAAGGTGTGGCAGGAGAGCGCGGCAGACGAAGTTTCCCTCCTGGCTGGACCACCGTGGGATGCGGTGGCGATTCAATCGTGGCTACAGATCCAGGTTGCGTCGCGGCTGCGATTGACGGTTGACGAAGTCGATGTGGAGCGGCCGTTAGGCGAGTATGGTTTGGATTCCCTCGCGGCGGTAGAGATCAAACATAGCATTGAAAAAGTGTTGGGCGTGCGGTTACCGCTCACGAGTTTTCTACACGAAACGACCGTGGAGGATCTGGCTGCGCAGGCGATCCAACTGTTGGCGAACGATGGACCAGCAGGGCTGGCTTTGACGCATGCGGACGAATCAACCGCGGATGCGCCGTTGTCGCAGAATCAACGATCGATCTGGTTCATGCAGCAGCTAGCGCCTGAAAGCACCGCGTACAGCATCGTTTCGGCACTGCGAATCGTGTCGAACGTTGATACCGGTGCGTTGCGACGCGCATTCCAGTTGTTAACAGATCGACATGCGATCCTGCGCACGACTTTTCGTGTAGTGGCCGGCGAGCCGGTGCAACACGTCAGCGATCGCGTCGAGGTTGGTTTCGAAGAAATTGGCGTTGAGACGTGGAGTGCGACTGAGCTTGATCGATATCTCGACGAGGAAGTTCACCGGCCGTTCGATCTCGAAACCGGACCGTTGCTTCGGATTAAGTTACTCAAGCGCGACACACGCGAGCATGTACTTCTCATCGCGGTGCATCACATCATTGCCGACCTCTGGTCGTTGGCCATTCTCCTGCAAGAGCTTGGTGAGGTTTACAAGGCAGAAGTGTCCGGCTCGCCGCATTCGCTTCCATCGTTGAACTTCAATTACGCCGACTACGTCCGCTGGCAGGACGAAATGTTGGCGAGTACCGAAGGAGACCGTTTGTGGTCTTACTGGCAACAACAGCTCGCCGGAGAGTCGCCGGTGCTCGAGCTGCCGGTGGACCGGCCACGTCCCCTCGTCCAAACCTATCGCGGAGCTTCGCTTTCCTTTGATATCGACGCAGCTCTTACGCAGCAGCTCAAGAAGCTGGGGCAGGAGAATGACGCAACGCTCTACATGACATTGCTTGCCGCATTCCAGGTTCTGCTCCAGCGCTACACGAATCAGGATCAGTTTGCGATTGGCTCTGCAACAGCGGGTAGAAGTCTCGAAGGGCTCGCCTCGGTCGTTGGTTATTTCGTGAATCCTGTAGTGGTGCGCGCAGATCTTTCCGGCAGCCCAAGGTTCGAAATGTTGCTGGGCCGCGTGCGCGAAACTGTTTTGAGCGCGTTTGAGCATCAGGATTATCCCTTCGCTTCGCTCGTCGAACGTGTCGCGCCGGTTCGCGATCCACGCGTGTCGCCCCTCTTCCAGACAATGTTTATTTTGCAAAAGGCGCCGGTGCTGAACGATGAGGGACTGGCGGCGCTCGCGCTCGGCAGGGCCGGTGCGCGAATGGAGCTCGGTGGCTTGACGTTTGAATCGATGGCGTTGGACCAGCGGATTGCGCAGTTTGATTTAACGCTGAGCGCAACGGAACTGAATGGCGCATTGGTGGCTTCGCTGCAATACAACACAGATCTGTTCGAGGAGCAGACGATCACGCGTCTGGCAAAGAATTTTGAGTCGTTGTTAGAAGAGATTGTGGCGGATCCGTCGCGATCGATTGCGGCGTTGCCACTGTTGAGTGAGAGCGAGCAGTTTGAATTATCGGCCGCCTGGCGCGCCGCGCAACGCGATTTCAATCTCGACGAGTGTGTTCATGAATTGTTCGAACGGCAAGTAGAGGAAACGCCCGAATCGGTGGCGGTGAGTATTGGCGAGGCACAGCTAACCTATCGGGAATTGAACGAACGTGCGAATCAATTGGCACGATTCCTGTTGAGTCTCGGAGTTGGATCGGAATCACTAGTCGCACTCGCGTTGGATCGCTCTTTGGAGATGGTCATTGGATTGTTCGGCGTACTTAAAGTCGGCGCCGCCTATTTGCCGCTCGATCCCGATTACCCTCAGTCGCGCCTGAGCTACATGATGGAAGATGCGCAAGCGCCCGTCGTGTTAACGCAGGGCCACCTGCTGGAGCGAACCGGGCTGACCCACGGACAATATGTAGTCTGTTTGGATCTGGACTGGGAATTAATCGCGCAGCACGATCGAATCAACCTGAATACAACCATTGACCGAGAGCAGGTCGCTTACATCATTTACACCTCCGGTTCCACTGGTGGTCCAAAAGGCGTGATGGTCAGTCATGGCTCGCTGACAAACCTCGTGCACTCGATACACGAGCATCTCGCGATGACCGCGTCCGATCACATGTTGGGCATAACGACGCTGTGTTTTGACATCGCTGCGGTGGAAATGTACTTGCCGCTGATCGCCGGTGCGTGTCTAGAGCTGGTGAGTCGCGACGAACTGTTGGTACCCGAGAAACTGCTACAGCGCCTGGGGCAAAGCACGGTGATGCAAGCAACCCCATCACTCTGGCGAATGCTGGTGGAAAGCGGCGATTGGACCACGCGCGGAAATTACCGGGTGTTGTGCGGCGGTGAAGCCTTATCGCGACAGTTAGCCGGGCAAATTGCCGAGCTTAGTGAAGCGGTGTGGAACGGATATGGACCAACGGAGACGACGATCTATTCCAGCATCGAGCCGGTGAATGGCGAAGGTGAGGGACCTTTCGAGAGCATCGGGCGAGCCACCGCCAATACGCAGCTTCATATCCTCGACCGCTGGTTGCAGCCAGTGCCGGTGGGCGTCACCGGCGAGCTGTACATCGGTGGCGTGGGAGTGTCGCGTGGTTACCTGAACCGGCCCGAGTTGACTGCGGAACGCTTCATTCCCAATTGCTTTGGTGGACTGTCAGGAGCGCGTTGTTACAACAGCGGAGATCTGGCGCGATTTCTGGCGGATGGACGTGTCGAATATATCGGGCGAGCGGATCACCAGGTCAAAGTGCGCGGTCATCGCATCGAGTTGCGAGAGATCGAGAGCGCACTGGGGCAGCACGAGCAAGTGCGTACAGCAGTGGTGGTCGCGCGCGAGGCGGAGAACGGCGACAAACAGTTGATAGCGTTCGTAGTAGCTGACACGGAAGTGAGCACAACGCAGTTGCGCACGGATCTCAGGGAGCGATTGCCCGAATACATGGTGCCGGCGTTTTTCATGACGCTCGAGCAATTGCCGTTATTATCAAACGGCAAGGTAAATCGCCGGCAGTTGCTGGAACTGGCCCAGCAGGCCACGCCACAGCAGGACGCCAATGAATATGTTGCGCCACGCACGGCAACTGAAGAAGTGCTGGTCGCGGTGTGGTCCGAAGTGTTGGGCCATGGGACGATCGGGACAAACGAGAACTTCTTCAATGCCGGCGGACATTCGTTGTTGGCTGCCAAAGTCGTCTCACGCATTCGCGATACGTTAGGAATCGAGCTTCCGCTGCGAGCAGTTTTTGAGTTGCCGACAATCGCGCAGCTCGCCGTGCACGTTGAAAATGCGGGTAAAACGGAAGCGCCGGCCATACAGCCCAGAAGTATCGCGGAGCCTGTCCTCTCGTATGCGCAGCAACGGTTGTGGTTCTTCGATCAGATGCAACCGGGACTCGCTATCTACAATATTCCCGCTGCGATTCGATTCAGCGGGTCGTTGAATTTGGCGGCACTGGAAGGAGCGTTGCGCGAGATTGTGCGACGTCATGAAGTGTTGCGCGCAACGTTCATCAGCATAAACGGTGAGCCGCAACAAGTCATCACCTCGGTCGAGAACTTCACGCCTGCACTCGTCGACATCAACGAATCTGAATCGGATAGGCTGATCGAAGCGGAAGCTCATCATCCCTTCGATCTTAGCCATGGACCACTGCGCGTTACGTTACTGCGCGCGACTGAGGATGAGTTTGTACTGCTCATCACTGTGCATCACATCGCCAGCGACGGTTGGTCCGGGGATGTTTTCATTCGCGAGATCGCGGCGTTGTATCGCGCCTACGAAGCGGGTGAACCGTCAACACTAGCAGAGTTGCCGGTGCAGTATGGCGACTACGCCGCGTGGCAGCGCGAATGGCTGAGTGGGCCATTACTGCATGAACAGATTAATTATTGGAAACAACAACTGGCTTCGGCGCCGGCCGTCTTGGAACTACCAACGGATCGCGTGCGCCGTGGCGTGCAGAGTTATCGTGGCGGTAGTGAGAGCCAGGTGTTGAGTAGCGATTTGCGCGTGCGGTTGGAGGAGTTGAGCCGGCGCGAAGGTGTGACCTTGTTCATGACGTTGCTGGCGGCGTGGCAGATGTTGCTGCATCGCTACACGAATCAGCAGGATGTGGTAGTCGGAACACCGATAGCGGGTCGGACGCGCGGGGAGGTCGAAGGACTGGTCGGGTTCTTTGCGAACACGCTCGTGCTGCGGACCGAGATCGATGGTGAGTTGAGTTTCCGAGAGTTGTTACGGCGGGTGCGGGAAGTGTGTCTCGGGGCTTACAGCAATCAGGATCTGCCGTTTGAGAAGCTGGTGGAAGAACTACAGCCGGAACGAACCCTCAGTCATAATCCGCTGTTCCAGGTTTTCTTCAACAAGTTCAGTGTCTCAACGCAGTCGCTTGAGTTGCCTGATGTCACCACCGAACTGTTGCTGCCTGCTGAACTCGGCGCCAAGTTCGATCTTAGTTTGTACGTCATCGAGCAGGGCGACGTGAACCGATTGGAACTGACTTACAACGCCGATCTGTTCGAATCCTCCCGCATCGCCGAGATGATTCAACAGTTCAACGATCTGTTGGGCCAGATCGTCGATGAACCCAACTCGGCACTGGCGAGTTTTTCTTTGATCACATCACGCGCCAAGGAGTATCTGCCCGATCCAACACTGCCACTTGCGCCAACGTGGTCGGGCGCAGTTCATGAGTTGTTCGTGAAACAGGCGCAGCGCACGCCGGCTCAGACCGCAGTCGTTGATTCACAACGTGCCTGGTCGTATCGCGACCTCGATCGCCGCAGTAATCAACTCGCACGAGATCTCCAGGCAAAAGGCGTTCGCTCAAATGACGTTGTCGCAGTCAATGCCGAACGCAGTGCGCGGTTAGTTTGCGCATTACTGGGAGTGTTGAAAGCCGGCGCAGCATTCATGATTCTCGATCCGGCGAATCCTGATTCTTATTTGAACGAATGTTTGCGTGTCGCCCAGCCGCGGTATCGTCTCGAATTGAACGAAATCGACGAGTTACGAAATTCGGACGATGAGATCGAAGTTCAAGTTGGTCCAAACGATCTCGCCTACATCGCGTTCACTTCCGGATCAACCGGCACGCCAAAAGGCATCGCCGGCGAACATGGACCACTCGCGCACTTCGTCGCGTGGCAGGCACACACTTTCGATCGGCACGCGGGCGATCGGTTCAGCATGTTGTCGGGTCTTTCGCACGATCCGTTGTTGCGCGACATCTTCACGCCGTTAAGTGTGGGCGCGACGCTCTGCATTCCGGAAACTGTCGCCGGCGGGCGTTTGGGTGACTGGATCGCCGAACACAAGATTAGCGTGATGCATCTGACGCCGCCGACGCTGCAACTGCTACAAGAAATTAGCCACAAAAAGGCACAAAATGCACCAAAGCAGGAAAGAGTTTTTCCTGAGTTGCGATACGCATTTTTCGGTGGAGATACGTTGACGATGTGCGATGTGGCGCTGCTTCGTGATCTTGCCCCACAGGTTGAGTGCGTGAACTTTTACGGCGCAACGGAGACACCGCAGGCGATGGGATTTTTTGTCGTGAACGCGACACCTGAACGCGTGCCGGTGGGTCGTGGTATCGACGGCGTTCAGTTACTCGTACTCAATCACGCGGGCGAACTTGCCGGTGTTTCGGAGGCCGGCGAGATTTGTATTCGCACACCGTATCTATCGCGAGGCTACGTCGGTGATGACGAATTGACTGAGGCGCGATTCGTTGCGGATTCGTTTGGCGAAGCAGCCGAAGTCAGGATTTATCGCACCGGCGATCGTGGACATTATCTGCCGGATGGGAATGTCGAGTTTCTGGGCCGAATGGATCGCGAGATCAAAGTGCTTGGCCACCGTGTCGATCCGCAGGGAATCGAAGCCGCACTTCAAGCTAATGCCTCAGTGAGTGATGCTGTCGTGGTTGCGCGAGAAAGTGTTTCCGGCGACACGTCGCTGGTTGCGTATGTCGTGGGCGACATAAACACGAGCGAGTTGCGCGCATATTTAAAGGACAAACTGCCGCCTTACATGATCCCGGCGGCTTTTGTCATCCTCGACACGTTGCCATTAACACCAAACGGCAAGGTCGATTTCAGTGGCTTGCCGGTTCCCGACAGTGACGAGCGAGAGACGTCGTTTGTGGCGGCGCGTAGTCCGATTGAAGAAGTTTTGTGTGGTATTTGGAGCGACCTGCTTGGTAGACGGCAAATCGGCGTGCACGACAACTTCTTTGATCTCGGCGGTCATTCGCTATTGGCAACGCGTTTGATCTCGCGGGTGCGTGACGCATTCCAGGTTGATATCGATCTGCGCAGTTTGTTCGAGACGCCAACTGTCGCCGGCCTTGCCGAGCGAATTGAAACTTCGAAGCATTCAGGTTCGGAAGCGCAACTGCCACTCGTACGACGCACACAAAGTGCGACGTCATTGCCGCTTTCCTATGCGCAGGAGCGGCTGTGGATTCTGGACCAACTCTCGCCAGGAAATCCGTTTTACAACATGAATAGCGGCGTACGTATGAACGGCCGGGTACAAACTGCGGCGCTTACTCAGAGTGTTTCCGAACTGCTGCGACGACATGAAGTTTTGCGCACACGCATTGTAGAAGTGAATGGACGTCCGGTGCAGCAGATCCTGCCCGAAACGAACTGGCAGTTACCGGTAGTTGACCTCAGTGGCTTAGCCGCGAGAGAGCGGCAAACGGTCGCGCAACAGATCGCCGAACACAAGGTGAGTCGTGGTTTTGATCTCTCACATGGCGGTTTGTTGCGCGCACTGTTGCTGCGACTCGACACCGAAGAGCACTGGTTTATCTCGACGATGCACCACATCGTAAGCGACGGTTGGTCGATGGCGGTGTTTGTTCGTGAGCTCGGCAAGTCGTATCCGGCTTTCGAGGAGGGCGAGCCGTCTCCGTTCACAGAGTTACCAGTGCAGTATGGCGACTACGCCGTCTGGCAGCGCGAGTGGTTGAGTGGACCACTCCTGCATGAACAGATCAGTTACTGGAAAGAACAACTCGCCGCTGCGCCGCCGTTGTTGGAACTGCCAACTGATCGAGCGCGCCACGAAATACAAAGTTATCGCGGCGGCAGCGAACGCGTGGAGTTGAGCGACGAGTTACGCACACGCCTGGAAGAGTTGAGCCGGCGCGAGGGTGTCACTCTGTTTATGACTCTGTTAGCGGCGTGGCAGATCTTGCTGCATCGTTACGCGGATCAGCGAGATGTTGTGGTAGGGACGCCGATCGCTGGGCGGACGCGCGGCGAAGTCGAAGGTCTGATCGGTTTCTTTGCGAACACCCTCGTGCTGCGGACAGAGATTAGCGAAGAGTTGAGTTTCCGCGAGTTGCTACGGCGCGTGCGGGAAGTCTGTTTGGGAGCGTATACCAATCAGGATTTGCCGTTTGAGAAACTCGTAGAAGAACTACAGCCTGAACGCACGCTCAGTCACAACCCACTCGTCCAGGTGTTGTTCAATCTGCTCAGCGTCGATAGTGAAGCGACGGTTGGGGCGCTCAGCGTTGAGGGTTTGAGTGCCACACCGCTCGAGCGAATGAGCGTCACCGCGAAATTCGATCTCAATCTGGCTTTGCTGCAAACCGAGCAGGGGCTATCCGGCACGTTGGAATACAGTTCCGACCTCTTCGATCCGCCGCGAGTGCAAAAAATGATCGAGCACTTGCAGATGCTGCTGCAACAGATCGTCGCCAATCCTGATGCCGATGTTGCCGCGCTCGTTCGTGACATTCCCAAGCAGAAGCTCACCATCGCGATAGCTTCAACCTTCACGGCCGAGCCGCTCGAAGAGTCACTCGGCTATTGGATGAAGGAGTTGAACACGCCGGCAAGCATCAGGTTTGCGCCGTACAATCAGGTCTTTCAGGAGTTGCTCGATCCGGCGAGTCTTTTACGAAACAACGATTACGGCGCGAATGTGATTCTGCTCCGGGTTGAAGACTGGGCCGCGGATGACAGGAAAAAACAGATTGACGCGGATCTGAAGGAGTTTTTACAGGCGCTCAAAAATGCGGGCTCGCAGAGTGGGGCTCCGTACTTCATCGGGTTGTGTCCGTTGTCGTCCGCAGCGGATGGAGATCTGTGCCGGATGCATCGCGAGATCGAGCAGGTGTTCGAAGCTGAGGCCGGATCGATCAATGGCGTCCACTGGCTGAATCTTTCTGCGCTTGCGGGCGAGTATCGTGTCAATGAGATCTTCGACTCGTATGCGGACGAACTCGCTCATGTTCCTTTCACACAGGAATTTTTCACGGCAATTGGAACGCTCATAGCGCGCCGGATCTTTGCTCTCCGAACCCAGCCGTACAAAGTAATCGCGCTCGATTGCGATCAAACACTCTGGCGCGGCATCTGCGGTGAAGATGGACCACACGGCATCGCCATTGAGCCGAAACATCAGGCGTTGCAGCGATTCATGTTGGACCAGCTACAGGCAGGGAAGTTGTTGTGCCTGTGCAGTAAGAACAACGAAGACGACGTGCTTCAGGTGTTCCACGAGCGTCCTGAAATGTTGCTCAAGCCGGAACACTTCGCGGCCACCCGTATCAACTGGCAAGCAAAATCCGAGAACCTTCGTTCTCTCGCCACGGAATTACAGTTATCGCTGAACAGCTTCATTCTGATCGACGACAGCGTCGTTGAATGTGCTGAGGTGCGAGCCCGCTGTCCCGAGGTAATGACGTTGACGCTGCCCGCTGACGAAGAGTCATTCGCGGCATTCCTCGGAAATGTATGGGCGTTCGATCAGTTGCAGGTGACTGACGCGGACAAACTCCGTCATCAGCTTTATCAACAGGAACGCGAACGCGACAAGATGCGACAGAGTTCGGCGGGGCTGGAAGATTTCCTGGCCGGGTTGGAGTTACAGATCGAGATCAGCGCTGCGTCGATGCAGCAGTTGGATCGCGTTGCGCAGCTCACGCAACGCACGAATCAATTCAATTTCACTGGCGTGCGAAGGTCTGTTGCGGAGACGGAAAGATTACTGCAACAGGAGAATGTTGGTTGTCATGTCGTGGACGTTGCGGATCGATTTGGCGACTACGGTCTTGTGGGCGTGATTGTCTCCAGGATCGAGGCAGACGTGATGAATGTTGACACGTTTCTGCTGAGCTGTCGCGCGCTCGGAAGAAATGTTGAGGACACGATGTTGGTGAGGTTGGCGGAAGTCGCGGTGGCGTGCGGTTGTCACGAGTTGCATGTGGCGTTTAATCCGACGACAAAGAATGGGCCGGCGTCAGATTTTCTGCGACGTGTGTTTGGAGAAAACCGGCTGCCGTTGAATGGTGGGTTTGTTTACATCGCGACGCCGGATGCGATTCTCAGTCATCCGCGGCTGGTGAAGACGAGCTACGGTTATCGTTTTGGGCCACAGATTGGGACGGATCGAAAAGCGCGGATTGAGGATTCGACTGTTACGGTTCCAGCGCAGTCAGAAGTGATGCAACGGATTGCAGCGCTCGACGAGGCGGCGAAGATCGTGGATGCGATTCGGGCGGGAAGCAGGGTGCGGCAGTCGAAGAAAGACGAGCCGCCGGTTGCGCCGCGTACGCCGGCAGAAGAGCGCATGGCTAAGATTTGGATGGATGTTTTGAATATCGACCGGATTGGCGTCCACGACAACTTCTTCGAACTTGGCGGACACTCGTTGTTAGCGACACAGTTGCTCAGTCGTGTTCACGATGTGTTCGATGTGAAGCCGCCGTTGCGTGCGATTTTCGAGACGCCCACGATCGCCGGCTTCGCCGAAAGAATTACGCAGGACCGCATGAGTCAAATCGATCCTGAGAACCTGGCGCAGATGTTGGCCCAACTCAGTCAGTTGTCAGATGAAGAAGCCTCACGACTGATCCAGTAATCGCCACAAAAAGCACAAACTCACAATGACAGATCTGTTAAGCCAGGTATCGGCCTTGTCACCGGCGAAGCGCGCGCTGCTCGAGAAGATGTTGCTGGCGCAGCAAGGCCGGGAGTCTGCGGCGCAGGTTATTAAGCGGCGGCAGAAGACAGATGAAGCCGGGCCGTTGTCGTTCGCGCAGGAGCGGTTGTGGATATTGGACCAACTGGCGCCGGGGAACCCGTTCTACAACATCAACAGCAGTGTGCGACTGAGTGGCTGGTTGCGAACCGCAGCGCTGGCGCAGAGTCTCAACGAATTGTTGCGGCGACATGAAGTGTTGCGGGCACGCATAGTAGAAGTTGATGGCCGGCCAGTACAACAGATCGCGTCAGAGCTGGATTTACAATTGCCATTGGTTGATCTCAGTTGCTTGTCTGAAACAGAGCGCGAGATAGTTGCCGAACAGATCACTGCACAACAAGTCGGCCGCGGATTCGATCTGGCAGGCGGTGGATTGTTGCGCACAGTTTTGCTGCGATTGGAGACAAACGAGCACCGGTTCATCTCGACCATACACCACATCGTCAGCGACGGCTGGTCCATGACTGTCTTTGTGAGCGAGATCGGTAAGCTGTATCAAGCGTACGAAGCGGGTGATCTGTCTGCGCTCGCAGAATTGCCGGTGCAATATGGCGATTATGCCGTGTGGCAACGCGAGTGGCTGAGTGGGCAAGTGCTGGCGGAGCAGGTGAACTATTGGAAACAGCAAATGGCAGGCGCACCGGCCGTGCTGGAACTACCAACGGATCGAGTGCGCGGCGGCGTGCAGAGTTACCGTGGCGGCAGCGAGCGTTTGGAGTTGAGCGGCAAGTTGCGCGCGCAGTTGGAGGACTTGAGCCGGCGCGAAGGAGTGACGCTGTTCATGACGTTGCTGGCGGCATGGCAGGTGTTGGTGCATCGCTACTCGGATCAACGAGATGTGGTGGTCGGAACGCCGATCGCGGGACGGACGCGCGCTGAAGTCGAAGGGCTGATCGGTTTCTTTGCGAACACCCTCGTGCTGCGGACGGAGATCAGCGGTGAGTTGAGCTTCCGAGATTTGCTGAAGCGAGTAAAACAAGTGTGTCTGGGCGCGTATAGCAATCAGGATCTGCCGTTTGAGAAGCTGGTTGAAGAACTACAACCGCAACGTTCGCTCAGTCACAACCCACTGGTCCAGGTCGTCTTCGGTTTACGCGACGCAATCTCGCCGGGCATGGAACTGCCGGGCTTGACGATGACGCCCCACGAACTAGCAGGCAATACTGCGAAATTCGACCTGACGATCGACGTTGAAAAAACTGACACGGCGCTAAAATGTAGTGCTGAGTACAACGCAGATCTCTTCGACCCGGCACGAATCACTCGCATGCTGCGACACTTCGCGCACCTTTTGCACGGCGTTGTCGCAAACGTAGACCAGCCTGTCTCTCACTTGCCGCTGTTGAGTGAAGCCGAGTACTGTGAATTGTCGGTTGCGTGGCAAGCCTCGCGACGTGATTTCAACCTCCATGAATCTGTTCACGAATTGTTTGAACGACAAGTGCAGCTATCGCCCGACACTGTGGCAGTGAATTTTGGCGACGAGCAGCTAACGTACCGCGAGCTGAACGAACGTGCGAATCAACTGGCGCGATACCTCCTGAGTCTCGGAGTTGGTCCGGATTCGCTGGTCGCGCTCGCATTGGATCGTTCGTTGGAAATGATGATCGGGTTGTTTGGCACATTAAAAGCCGGCGCGGGGTATCTGCCACTCGATCCTGATTATCCGCAGTCGCGCCTGGAATACATGATGGCCGACTCGCAAGCGCATATCCTCCTAACTCACGAACACCTGCTGGAGCGAATGCCACTGGATCGGGACCATCAAGTCGTTTGCCTGGATCGCGACTGGCAAATAATTGCACAGCACGAGAGCACCGATCTGAATACGCCGATCGACGCCGAACAGCTCGCCTACGTCATCTACACCTCAGGCTCGACTGGTGGTCCCAAAGGCGTGATGATCAGTCATGGCTCGTTGACGAACCTGCTGGATTCAATGCTCGAACAGCCGGCGATTGATGTATCAGATCGCATGTTGGCGACTACGACGTTGAGTTTTGACATCGCCGCCGTGGAGATGTACCTGCCACTGATCGCCGGCGCGTGTATTGAACTTGTCAGCCGCGACGAACTCCTGGCGCCCGCAAGACTGCGCCAGCAAATGAAGCACAACACGATCATGCAGGGAACGCCTTCGCTCTGGCGCACACTCGTCGAAAGCGGCGACTGGAATGAGCCCGGAAAGTATCGCGTCCAGTGTGCCGGTGAACCGATGTCGCGCCAGCTCGCGAAGCAACTTGTCGAGCGCGCCGATGCCGTGTGGAATATGTATGGACCAACGGAGACGACGATTTATTCCAGCATCGAGCAGGTTTTTGGTGATGCAGAAGGGCAATACGAAAGCATCGGTCGGGCCATCGCGAACACGCAGCTTTACATTCTCGATCGGTGGTTGCAGCCAGTCCCCCGGGGAATCGGCGGCGAGCTGTTCATCGGTGGCGCAGGGGTGGCGCGCGGTTACCTGCGACGGCCCGAGTTGACGGCGGAGCGTTTCATTCCGGATCGCTTCACCGAAACACCGGGAGCGCGTTGTTACAACAGCGGGGATCTGGCCCGCTACCTGGAGGATGGGCGCGTTGAATACGTCGGGCGCGCCGATCACCAGGTCAAGGTCCGTGGACATCGCATCGAGTTGCGCGAGATTGAGAGTGCGTTGACGGAACACGAGCAAGTAGTGGCGGCGGCAGTTGTGGTGCGTGAAACGGAGAACGGTGACAAGCAGTTAGTGGCGTACGTCGTCGCTGAAGAAGAAATGAACGCAGCCGAGTTGCGTGGTTTTTTGAAAGAGCGGCTGCCGGACTACATGGCGCCGTCGTTTTTTACGACGCTCGACGAATTGCCGTTAACGGCCAACGGCAAAATTGATCGGCGACAATTGATGGAACTCGCACAGCAGACACCGCAACAGCAAAACGCGAACGAATACGTCGCACCACGAACGGCGACGGAAGATGTGCTTGCCGGTTTGTGGTCAGAAGTACTGGGCATCGAGCGTGTCGGCGTCAACGACGACTTCTTCACGCTCGGCGGTCACTCGTTGCTTGCGACACAGTTGCTGAGTCGCGTGCAAAAGATCTTCCGTGTTGACCTGCCGCTCCGCAAATTATTCGAGACACCAACCGTGCTCGGTCTGGCCGACGCGCTGGCGCTCGCTTACGGCGATGCAGACGCGATTGAAGACATAGCGCAGATGGTCCGGCAACTGCGTGAAATGTCGGACGAAGATATCAAGCAGATGATGGCCGTATCATCATGACAATGTCACACACGATCACCACCAGCAACTGGCTCACGTGTCCCAAACCCAATCCGCGCGCACGCATGCGTCTCTTCTGCTTTCCGTACGCCGGCGGCAGGGCCGCGATCTTTCGCACGTGGCCCGATGAACTCCCGCCGGAGATTGAGTTCTATGCGATCGAACTGCCCTCGCGCGGAAAACGGATCAGAGAATCGCCGATCACGCGGATGGAGCCTTTGGTGCGTGGCATCGCCGGCGCAGTCGAACCATTGTTGGACAAACCATTCTGTTTCTTCGGCCACAGCATGGGAGCGTTGACGAGTTTTGAACTCGCTCGTCTGCTGCGTCGTGAACGTCGCCCGCAACCGTCATATCTTTTTGTCTCGGGTTCAGCGGCGCCACAGATCCCGGATGCTCATCCGTGCACGTATGATCTTCCTGAACCCGAGTTTCTCGACGTGCTGCGACGTCTCAACGGAACGCCACGCGAAGTGCTCGAGAACGAGGAGTTGTTGCAGTTGATGCTGCCCACGTTGCGCGCTGATTTCGAGCTGTTGCAGGTTTATAAATATGCTGATGAGCCGCCGTTGAGCTGTCCGATCACTGCTTTTGGTGGACTGCAAGACAAGGAAGTCAGCCGCGAAGAACTCGAAGCGTGGCGCGCGCAAACTGCCGCTACGTTCATCCTCAGAAACTTTCCCGGAGATCATTTCTTTCTCAACTCGGATCGTGCTCGTTTGCTTTGGGTCATTTCGCAGGAATTGGATTCGTTAATCAAACGGCTATAGTCGCGTTCATACCTCACTCAAAAGGCACAAGCGATACAGAAGATTTTCTGTGTCGCTTGTGCTTTTTTTGTGGCTCGCTTATTAATGAAATAAATATGTTTCCCAATCCCCAAGACGCACTTCCGTTTCCAGTTCGACCCCGCCTCGAACAGTACAAACAACTCGCGAAGGAGTTAGTCAAAGTCTGCAAGACGTCCGATCCGGATGCGATTGGAGACTGGGCTGAAGCGTGGGTAGCAATGCTCGTCAAACGGAGCGACTTAAAACTCGGGCGCAAAGAGGCGCGAGTTATTCAACGTTGGAGTGGACAGGTCGAAACATTCGCACAGCGTCAGTTATCGAATGGTCCACGGTGTCGAATCGCAGACGCACAGTTTGTCATTGCTCGCTCGCACGGTTTTGAGAGTTGGTCGAAATTCTCCAAACATCTCGACCACCTTTCACGAAAGATCTCAATCGTTGCAAAGTTCGAAACCGCTGTGGACGCGATCTGTAACGGCGATATCAAAACTCTCAAGCGTGTGTTGGCACGAGACCCACAACTGATCCATTTGCGTTCGACGCGCGAGCACAAGGCGACATTGCTCCATTACGTGTCCGCAAATGGTGTTGAGGGTTATCGTCAAAAGACGCCGAAAAATATTGTTGAGATTGCGAAGGTCTTATTGGAAAGCGGCGCTGAGGTCAACGCAGAGGCGGATATGTATGGCGGAGGATCAACTACGCTGGGCCTGGTCGCAACGAGTGTTCACCCGTTTCGAGCCGGCGTGCAAAATCCTCTCATGCAAATACTGTTGGACCATGGCGCAGACATCGATCACAAAACCAGTGGTGGTAACAAACAGAGTGCGGTCGCCGGAGCTTTGGCAAACGGACGTGTCGAGGCGGCTGTGTTTCTGGCTGAACGTGGTGCGCGATTGAGTCTCGAAAGTGCGGCCGGAGTGGGCCGTCTCGATATCGTCAAGACATTCTTCAATGCGGATGGCAGTCCGAAACGGAAGACATCTCGAAAACAGTTGCGCTCAGCACTCAAACTTGCATGCACGTGGGGACGACTCGACGTGGTGGAGTTTCTGATCGACAAGGTCGAAGATCTGAGCGAGGGCGACGGACAAACTCCGCTGCATTGTGCGGTGATTGGTGGTCAGTTGGACGCCGTCAAGTTCCTGCTGAAACGGAAAGTGCCGCTTGAACCGAAGAATATTTATGGTGGCACTGTGCTGGGACAGACTCTTTGGTCTGCGGCTCACGGCGGAGACCCAAAGCTTTACGCTGAGATCGTCAAAGTGTTGATTGCTGCCGGAGCAAGAGTTCCGGAGCGCCACGTCCCCGTTAATAAACCGATTGACGATCTGCTGCGAGAATATGGCAGTGTGCCGGAACCGACGTGGTATTGGTTCGGTGAAAAACCACGCCGGGCCCGGTAACATCATTCATATCGCAGTGCCACGATCGGATCTACGCGGGTAGCGCGGCGCGAAGGCAAGTAGCCTGCGACCATCGCAACCGCGAGCATCAAGAGTGCCGCTCCTGTGATTGAAAGTGGATCGGTTGGAGTCAAACCAAAAAGCAACGCTGAAGCCAGTCGAGCCAGGCCGAAGATGAGCGGCAGTCCTATAATCACACCCATCACGACCAGCCAGAACGCTTCACGCAGAATTAACCAGAACACGTCCCTGCGGCTGGCTCCGAGCGCCATTCGAATACCGAGTTCGGTGGTCCTACTGGCGACGCCGTAAGAAAGAATGCCGTACAGTCCGATGCAGGCAAGTAGAAGAGCCAGCGCGCCAAAGAAACCCGCGAGCGTGGCCAGCAGTCGCTCGCGCAAGATGGTCGCATCGATCATGGGTTTCAACCCCTGAAAGCTGACGGTGATCGCCGGGTTGATCTCGTTTAAGACACGCTTAATCGCGCCGGTCGTTTCAGCCTGGTCCAGGTGAGCACGAATCAAGAACTGTGCTCCGGCTCCGGCGTCTGCGTCTTGCGCAGCGGCGTAATAAACAATGGGACCAAACTCTTCGCGCAAGTCTTCATACTTCGTATCGCCTACCAGGCCGACGATTTCGTAGGCAGTGTCAGGAGTACCCGGCGTTGCGGCAATCCAGAGACGTTGGCCCACCGGATTGGCGCCGCTCAAAAACTTACGCGCAAAAGCCTGATTCACAATTGCCACCGGCGGCGAACTCACCTTGTCGCGCGTATCGAAATCGCGTCCGGCCTGGAGCGGAATCTGCAATGTTTTGAAGTAACCTGGTCCAACACGACTGAGGTTTGTATTCAACATTTGGCGTTCGCCGGAACGCTCGATCCATGCGTTGGCCCCGCCCGAATCGCGTAGCGGAATGATTTGTGTAAGAGCCGCCGACTCTACTCCGGGAATCGCGCGGATGCGTTCAAGCAACTCATCTTTGAAAACCGGGATCCGCTCCGGCGAGAGATTCAATTGACGGAAGATCACTCTCGCAGTGAGGACGTCTTCCTGAAAGCCTGTTTTGGCCGTCACTATATTAGACAGGCTGCGAGTAAATAGCAGCGCGCCGGTCACCAGGATCAACGAGAGTGCGACCTGCACCACTGACAGCCCGCGCCGCAAAGTGATTCGTTGTCGACCGGCCGTGACGCCGCGACTGGTCGCTTTCATTATCAGCCCGAGTTTCGTGCCCGTGACGCGGAGTGCGGGCATTAATCCGAACAGCAAACAGGTCAAGACGGCTAGTGCAGCGGCAAAGCTCAGCACGCGCCAATCCGGAGCCAGATCGATAAATACCGGATCGGCAGTGGTACTCAGGAATGCAACCAGGAAGCGACTCAACGCTTGCGCGATCGCTGCGCCGAGTATCGTGCCGAAGACACTGAGCAACAGACTCTCAACTAGCAATTGACGGATCAAACGTCCGCGCGAAGCGCCTAGCGCCTGTCTCACTGCGATCTCGCGTTCTCTTGCGCTCGCCCGTGCGAGCAATAAGTTGGCGAGGTTGGCACACGCGATCAATAACACCAGCCCCGCAATTGCTAATAGCAACCAGAGCGATTGTTCGAATTTCTCACGCAACTGAGAGACACCTGTGCCGGCCGGAACAGCAATCAGTTTCGACGCGAGATAATCGTTGACGCTGGGCGGCGGATAATTTGACGGCAGCGATGCATTAAAGAGATCGGAGGAGATGGCCTGGGTGTGTGCGTTGGCCTGGTTCAGCGACCAGTCGGGTTTCAGGCGGCCGTTTACGGTTAACCACCAGACGATACCCGAGAGATACCGGTCGTTGCCACGCACGAGTGGAATGGCACAGACCGGCAGCGACAGATCGAATGAACGTCCCACCTCCATGCCGAAGAAGTTTGCCGGCGTGACGCCGACGATCTCGAATGAATGATCCGCAAACGTTAGTTTGCGTCCGATGACATTTGTATCGCCGCCAAACTCACGTTGCCAGAAATCGTGACCGATGATGATACCCGGCGCACCGCAACCGCGTTGATCGTCCTCGTTCGAGAAGACACGGCCTAACGCAGCATTGATACCGAGCGTGTTGAAGAAGTCGCCACTCACATAGAGCATGCGGGCATTACGAACTTCACCACCGGGCGCGAGATTCACGGTGTCTGTGCCCCAGGCAAAGACTCCGGAAAAAGCCTGCTGTCGATCGCGAATCTGCTCCCAAATCGGATACGTAACGGACGGCTCTCGCCAAACTCCACCACGTGCGCCTTTCATGTCAGTGAGCCGGACTTCTGCCAGTTCCTGCGGCGCTCTAACCGGGAGGGTGCGGAGTCGCACCGCGTCGAGCAAGTGAAAGATTGCGGTATTGGCGCCGATGCCGAGCGCGAGGGAAAGAATGGCAACGGCCGTGAAGCCTTTGTTCTTGAGTAACATGCGAACGCCGAAGCGCACGTCCTGAATCATCGCATCCTCCCATCTGCGCGGCTGTAACCACATTGCATCCATAAATGCCCCCGCGCTGTGGCGGAGCAGTTCGAGTTTTGTTCGCCAGTTGAGCTGGTCCCATTGGGCCAGGAGTGTTTCGCGATAACTGAGCTCGCCTTCCCATTCCAGTTGCCAGTCGGCGCGCAAGCGACGCGGCACGATCACGCCGATAAGAGTAATGAGCCAGAGCCACGGCCCTGTTCGCTTTCGCTTATCCATTCACCCTTCCTGCGGCGCGGGTTTTTCAGTTGTGAGTGGCTCAAAATGTGAGAGCAGGCGAAAGCGTTGGAGTGCTTCGGCCAAGGCTGTACGGCCCGCTTTGGTAACTTCGTAGTACTTACGTGGTGGCCGCTGTTCGGCCTGGGCAATGCGTGAAGACTCCCACTTCGATCCGACGAACCCGGCGTCTTCGAGTCGTCTCAGGGCGGGGTAGACGGTACCACTTGCGAGCCCGGTGACGGCCATGATGTCGAACCCGTATCGGTAGCCATGATCGAGCGCTTGCATGATCAGCGCCATGTTGTGTGACAGGTAAGCTCTCGCCATATAGATATCACTATATATAAATATCTACATAGGGTATGTCAAGAAGAAAAACCGTAACCAGGGATTACACTGGTTAACCATTGACAAGACTTTCACTCACGGTGAGAATGCATTCGAACTCAAACTCGCCCGCCACTTTTAACTTATCCACCAAGGAGTGAATCATTGCGTACTCGAATCGCTATCGCTCTATCTTGTCTACTGCTCATCGCCCCCACTGCAAACGCATTCCTCGAAGACCTCTGCCAATCACGCGGTGGACAGAGGTCACTCGGTTACTGTATTCGGCCGGTTTGCCCTTCAGGATTTCCGGAAGATCGCGCGTGCCCGGCACAGATGTTGGACTTCGCCAGTATCAAGCCCGGCCGCAGCATGATCCATGCCGACTCCACTTACTTCATCGCTCAGGCTCTCGGCTACCGAGCTGACGTCGCTTACTGGATCACGGCTTACAATGAAGTCACGGACTATACCCAATACAAGCCGCTCGATCAGTGTGGCAACGAGGCCTCGTTGGAAAACTCAGGCCGCACTTACGTCTCGGCGCAATTCAATGGTTTTCAGCGGACAAATCTGAACACCGATGGTCCGCTCGATCATTATGTAGTTAACTTTTCACCCAACGGGCAGGGAACCGATGTGCACGGCGCGGGCGGCGTACAGTCGCTCTACCCGTTGCACTATCCGAGGCCGCCGGGCTATCCCGTTCACATCGACGATACGTACCAGAAGACACTCGCCAACGCGCGCCAGTGGGCCATGCTGCCCGGATCCGAGCCGGGTCTTTTGTGCACTGTCGGACTTACATCGTCAGACGGCACTGGCTGCCTGAGTGGAACACTCACCGGCAATGTCCCGTTAATCATGAGATCGTCCAGAGGTATCCCGTTCGACGTGCCGGCGGGGAAGAAGGTCCTTAATTACGTCAGTGATACTGACTTCGACTACTACGAGAAACTCGGCGCGTATCTCAAAGACAACCGGAAGACGCTGGGCACATTGTGGAAGGATCCAACGTCGGATTCAGTTCCGGTGCAACTCGCACGCATCGGGCTCTACTTGCACATGCTGCAGGACACGTCGTCACACGCCACGTACTGCGGCGACGACGCGCCGTCACCGCCGGGCGGCACCGATGCCGGCACTTACATGTTCAACTCCGATTCGACTACGAACGCGATCAAGGTGTCGTTCGGCAGCTCTTGTGCTTCGAGTCCACACCTCGCGGGACACGTCCAGGAAACCGGTACCGGCAACGATCCGCTGCCGCTACGCGACTATGTTGCACTCAACAACACCGTCGACGAACTGATCGTGTTTGGCAACGAAGTAGCGCTCAAGCATCCCGGCTGGATCATCAACCGCGAGTTGCTGCCGCCAAACCTCGTCGAGAAGAACGCGCAAGGCTTCACCGCCGCCGATTTGAAGGCGCAGCTCGTCGGCACGATCGTAAGCGGTGTGCCCTACAGCCGCGCTGAGGTCTACAAGTCGGCAGTCGTCACATTGCCATTGCAGTTGAAGGATGCAGTCCAGCGTCTGCAAACGATGAACCGCGCGCTCGGTGTCTTCTCGGAGGTGCTGCGCAAGCGATCGGCGCGCCCGGATAAGTTTGTCGCGCTCGAGCCGATGCCGGGTAATTCATTTAATGCGGGTGACCGGTCGGTGTGTTGGACGTCGCGGCCGCGTGAATCAAGCAGTGGTCGTTGACCGCCTCGGTCACGAGCTTATATACCGCAGTGCATGCAGGGTTACCGCTCGAAGCTTCATGCGGTAACCTTGCACAGCTTAACTATGAAGATGAAGAGTTCCTTCAACCGGTTTCTCACGCTTGTTGAGGGCTCAGATGCCGACCCGGTGGTATTCAGTTAAAAGCAAGCATGCCACGTAAAGGACTTACAACCAACAATGTAAGTAACTAAGAGCGGCGGCGGCAGTGGTTGTGGGTTCGGTCATAACTTGAAATTTTCTCACTGCTCCTCCAGTATCCGGTTGACGCGAAGTTAACCCTCGAGTTGCGGTACAGGTCTAAATGTTGAAGCCACCGCTAATAGAAAATGAGTTGCATCCAACGCCAAGCGCGCCGGCTAAAACCGGACACGCTCGATTCAGCTCAGTGAGATCCCCCGATCAGATCTACGGGAAAGTTCCAAAAGAACAAGTAGCTTGGCTGAAAGAGTTTCGTTCCTCTCACCCTTACAAGCAATTGCGGGTTGGTGACAGCAAGTGGGAGTACATATCCTGCGGCCAAGGAAGGCAGACACTTCTCCTGCTGCCCGGAGCCTTATCTGTCGCGGAGTCGATGTTCCCGCTTATCACCGCTTTTGAGAACGAGTATCGCATTATCGCTCCTTCGTATGCGCTCTCACTCTCTATGAATGGCCTATGCGACGGCATTGCGCATATTCTGGAGAAAGAAAACGTCAACCAAGCTCACGTTTTCGGTGGATCGTATGGCGGTCTGGTGGCGCAATATTTTGTTCGGCGATACTCAGGTCAGGCGCGCAGCCTAATACTGGCGCACACCTTCGTTCTCAACCAGAAATACGCGAAGCCGTTATGGCTGGTCGGCAACTTGGCTTCCGTATTGCCGCAAGCGTTGTTCGTTGCCATGCTCAAGTTACGGCTAGACAGAATCCTCTTCGCTAAACTGCGAGCGGCCCATCACCCTGAGACTGAGTTTTGGCGGGCATATCTAAATGAAGCGATCGCTTCCAACGTGATGAAAGAGGTCTTCATACATCAAAACAAGTGCTTGCTTGAGCTTGCACAGCATCCTCAATTCACCGCCGACGACCTGAGAAAATGGGATGGGAATATTCTCATTATTGAATCCGAGGATGACCCTGCAATACGGGCAAAAGAGAGGGAGTCACTGAGAAGCACATACCCACAAGCTCAGGTGCACACATTTCGCGATGCAGGACATGTATCATCGATTGTGAAGCGGAGCGAAGTGGTCTCGATTATCAAAAGCTTCATCCAGCGGGTTCAGGGTGGCCGCAATTGGTTCGCTGGGCCAAAGCCCATGGAGTGAGCCTGCGACGAAGGTTGCGCCGTAGTTTGATCTTACCGATGGCGTCGCTTCATGACGTTTGAAATTGAGGCTACTGGGGCATCATTGTTGGCGAGACGATGATGCCCCATTTTTGTGGTTTTGTGCTTTAGATCTTTCGGCAGAGCAGGGAAGAGACGAACCTGCGATAGTACCGCCGCGAAATGCCTGGAGTATGGAGTTAGTATTTCCTCACGTTGACCAAACGAACTGGATTTAGGTCGAAGTGCTCGATTTGAATTGCATTGTTCTTTATCTTCACCTTGGCCGCATAATAAAGAGTTCCACTGCCGACTTCTTTGCCCTTCTTATCGTGCTTTAGATCAAGAATCATGAGCCCAATCGTGTAATCCGAGGACCTGGTACCGCCATAGAGCTCCCCAAATTGCAGCGGCCTATCACAAACGGCCACGATCCGGCGGCCCGTAGCTGTCTGTCGCGAACGAATAAGCTTGAAGTCGTAGAACCCGACACGACCAGTCAGCTGAATCGAACCGATCTCGTCAGATTTTTCCAGAGCTTTCGTCAAAGCCGGCTGTCCGCCCTCCACTAATGCGGTTGCGAACTGTTTCGTTTTTTCGTTGTCGGTATAGGCCTTCACACGAATGTCGACGGTAACCATCCTTGCACCACGGCTCATAGAGTATGCTGATGCACCGAAGTGTTCGGTCTCTCGTTTAGTCTCATCCTGCGCTAACACATTGATAGTTGCGCAAAGTATGACAAGGACCATGGTCACAAAGCTCTTGAGGCTCATAGAGGCTCCTTATCCATCACAGTTGTTCAGTATTAGACTGATTCTACTTTGAGATGTAGCGACACGATTACTGGGAAAAATGACAGGTGCGGAATAGTCCAAGGAGCCCGAAGGCCCTCAAATTCAACTGGGCAGGGGGGCGTTCGTTAGGAGCGTGTACACCCCGCCTGAGCTTAAGTGGTTCGCTGAGTTGCGGCAGCCGCCGGTCGTCTGTGATGTCCTGTACAACTGCGAACACGTTTTACACAAGGTCCATTTGGGGTCACCCGGATAGTAGGTAGTACTGGGCGCGCCGGCTTGTAAGACGACATAGTAAATCGCTCCGGTGGCAACGTGGTTAGTGTTAGACGTAGTCCCGGCCGGGCAATAAGACGTGGTGTTGGGTCCCCAATATGCGCCATAAAACACGCCGTTACAGGCAGCGCAATGCCGAAAATTGTTTTGGTAGCCGAATTGGGGGGGGGCGGAGTGGTCGAAATCGGCCCAGGCGCTTGTCCGAAGAGTGCGTAGGTGGAACTTCCCGTGAACCAATGACCAGCAGAACTGCCGAAGCAAGCACCCAAGCCGCCGCTCGGCTTTTCCATCCCTTTCATGAAATAGCACAACACCCCGCACTTCTGACACATGTAGAACTGCCCGTTAATCGCGGGCGACCACGGCAGGCAGCTCGCCAGGGACTCGTACACGAAGTCTCGCCAGGCGTATGGGAGAGCACTTCCGCCAAACCAGCTTGTGTTACACGTATTGCTGCTGTACTGCACGTTACTGTACGTCAGGGGGAACCGGGCCGAGAAGCCGATGTAGTTGCTCGAGGTGCCTCCCAGTTGGTTGATGAGCTGCAAGATGCAATGGGGTAAAGCGGTCCTGCGGCGACGTAGCCTGCGGCGTAGGCTAAAAGAAGAGTGGTTGGACAGGTCGATTAAAGATCGTTAGTTGGCCGGGGTACGCCAGGACGCTGGCGGTCGGGGTCGGGGAATAGGTGCCTGGGAAGAGGAAGATGGTCCCCGGCTGTGCGTTAGTCTGGTTGTCCTTGAGTCCGACAGCCTGATTCACGACCATCAATCCCGTGAACCCCCAGAGTTCTCCATCGGGCAGCATAAACCCGGTAGCGTAGTTGAGCTTAAACTCGTCGAGCATAGTTACTGTTGATGGGAAGGAGGGGGCTGTCGGAGCGGGTGTCGGTGTGCCCACCGGCTCAACCAAGAGATCCTCTATGGCCGGGCCATCAAAGAAAGATGGCTTGTTCAAGTCCATATGCTCTCCTTTCGTGTTCAGATCAAAGGTGGGGCTACAGGCACGCCGGTCGGATCCCACCTTGAATGTCGCTTTCCGTGGCAGCGTCATTTCCACAGCCTCGCCTGTTTGATAACAGCCCACCACATGGGGACCAAGAGTGATTGATAAAGTGCCGTCCAAATGTTCATGCACCGTGACGTGACAGTTAGCCAGAGTGCCGCGTAACTTGATGTGTTCGATTTGCCAACTGCGATTGGCAAAGCTGACTGTGTTATCACGCCCCACCACCCGCTCATGCTGTAGTGAGAAAACCAGGTCCAGATCTTTGCGGCGCAGTGGTCCAAAAGCAGTGCCACGCTCCGCAGCCTTCACATTGAAGCTGCGAGACAAACCACAACGCGTCGCACCGAAACTGAGAGCGATCCGGGAACGCCTTGGCGTCAGCCAGACCGCTTGTGGGTTCCGTCATAAAGTGAAATTGGGCTGTTACTGGGATCAATAACTTAGGCGGACGATTCGGTCATTAAATGAAATCCTTGTCGGTCATAACTTGAAATTTTCGCTAACCGCCTATTCATACAGCTGTTTTAGCCTCTGAAATCGACAACAATCTTTGTTGGTCATAGCATCCGTTCCCCAAAACTAAATGAGTACTATGAAAACGAGGGGAGCGCTTGCTTCTAGCTAACTCCGGGTAACACTTTTCGAAACGCAAGTAGTCATCAAAATCCCCTTGTACTCGACACCGCAAGAGCTTTTACATTTGCTTAAGATTTCGATACTAAACTAGACTCTGTGGGTTCGGTGCAACACTCCTCATGAACGCCAAAGAAAATAGTTCGGCAAAGCAACTTTATCCCTCTTACGCCCCACCGGAGAAGTGGAGAAACGAATCTCAAACTCGACTCTTAGAGGGTGAGGAGTGGCAAGCTATTCGGCGTCGCATTCTTCAGCGAGACAAATACAAGTGTGCTTACTGTGGTTATTGGGCGAAGAAATTCCAAATTGTGGATCATATTGATGGCGATCCAGAGAACTTCTCTGATGATAATCTTCAAATCGTCTGTCAGATGTGTAATTGCGTGAAGCACGCGGGCCAGGGCTGCGTCCTCAAGGGGATTGTGGAGCTTTACCGGATCTCATGGTTCAGCCAAAACACCCTGATTATCCTGACGCGATTCCTGCGTGATTCAGGAAAGTCCGACGAAGAAATAAAGAAGCTGCTTGGATTTGATGAGCAAGTTCCGTTCGAGATGGATCGTGAATACTTAAAGCCCCTGTTTGCCTTCGTAACATCACGTCAAACTCATAGAGGTAATGACATGTATGATCGATGGAGAAACTATCATGAACAATTTTTGAGACCAAAGTACGTTCGGAACATCGAGACGCATTTGCAGGCCATTGCCCCCGATTTATATGACGGTTTAAACGAACAAGTTAAGGCCAAGGTATTGGCTTACATTTCTGAATTGGCAGATCATCAGGACAAGCCGGTAGTCATGATGTTAATCAAAGCAGGAATGGTCAAGAGATTGGTAGCCGAAGGACTAATCAGGGTTCAGTGAGTTTTTAATTGAACGAGATGCTCGATGTAAGCCTCAACATGGACCTCGTTGCCATAAAGCCGCTGGCATAAGCGACGCTTTGTTTCAATCTCAGAAAGGCCAGGCGGAAATGAAGCGAGGGCGATAGTTCGCGCAACATCGAACATTCGGCTGCCCATTACAACTCGTTCAGCGCCGGGCCGCGACAGCAAATGCTCGCGAAAAATTGCGGCAATGTTCGGTGAGGTATCATTCATGACCCAGAATCTCCTCCAGCAATACATCCACCTTTAGAGTCTTCGCGCGGCTACGTAAATACTCCATATCACAATCTGTGCTCAGAAGATTGCGAACATCTCCCAGCTGCATTTCTGATTTTGAATCCTTTGCCCAAAACAGTTTGGACAAAATCAGATCTTCGCGGCTGACAATCCAGGTTTTAAAATCACCTAAGTTGATTTGCTTGCGTCGCGCAAACTCTTCTTGTCGGTAAGCATCCGGCTTTAGTACTACGCAGTCCACTTTAATTACAGCGTCACTGTGAATGAGATTAAACATTCCGCGTCGAGAAATGGCATGAGTAACATTCTGTCGATCAAAATAGTACTCGCTCTCGAACAAGCGGAAAAATTCTTCAATTTGAGTTTCATTGAGCGAAACCACAAGGTCAATATCTCGTGTCATGCGCGGCTGTGCATAGTAGTTCATTGCAACCGAACCGGTCAGCATGAACGTTATTCCAGCGCTTTCAAGGCGGCGGGACACATCATGGAGTACATCAAGTTCTGTTTCAATCATCGCCTCAGCCCCGCTTACTCATCCTTGATGTTCCGCCGGGAAGGAAAGACCCAAGCGTCAGCCACGATCAAGATGAGCGACTGCACAAATGGAATCATAACATCTCCGAGATAGGGCAGTGGAATCCGCGAGATCTTTGTCTGGGCGTTGATGGTTATCTCCGCAACAAGAAGCGGTAGAAATGGGGGCGGTCATTAAATGAAATTCTTGTCGGGCATAACTTGAGATTTTCCTCGCCGCCTATTCATAGCTGGTTTTCACTGGGCTTGGCAGGTCCAGATATATGAGCGTAGGAGATTTGCCCCGACGTGACAGGGCTGAAGTCCTTAACACGCTCTGTAACTCAACAAGTCAGTGATTCGTGATTCTCTCCCGAATCAGGTGATCGATGTCTTTTGCGGACAACCCCCAACGCTTCGCAACACCGATCGCCGTCTGTAGGTACTGCTGCGTAAACGGCACTTCTTCAACAATGGGCAGGAGGAGCGCGATTGTATCGAGAGCGTATTCAATCGACTTTTCCCGGCTAGGAACGTACTGGTAGAAATAGAAGGCGAGATTGGACAGAGTACAAGAGGCTTCGGGCAAATAAACTGATGGGTTAATTCTTGAGGCAGTCATTCTTATATCTAGTGCTCCCTCGTAACGCTCAAGGGCTTTTTCATATTCTCCTGTTTCACAATACAGTACACCGAGATTGTGAAGAACGGTGGCGGTCATGAATGAGTCTTCTTGCGAGCGTGCCTTTGCAAAGTTGCGATAAATGGCAAGCGACTCCTCAAGTTGAGCTAGTGCTTCGTTATGATTCTTTGTGTGGGTGTTTATAATGCCTAAGTTGTTCAGTACCTTTGCAACATTCAGCAAATAATCTTCGGATTCCTCCGCCAACTTTCGATATATATCAAGTGCGCGTTGATACTCATCCAGTGCTTTAGAGTTTTCATCCAGCTCATTGTGAAATAGAGCAATGTTGTTAAGCGTACCTGCGACTTCAAACAAATACTCTGAGGGGTTGTCTTTGGACAAATGCTCGTAAAGGCTTAGAGCCTCTTCACACTCAGATAAGCCCCTTTGGTATTGGTTCGAATCCCAATGCAATAAGCCGAGATTGTTCAGCGCTCCAGCCCGTTCGGCTGGCGAAATCGAGGAGGCGAAGTCCTTGAGGTATTTCTCATAAAGGTTCTCTGCTTCCGCGATAAGATTATGCCTCCAACAAAAGATCGCATAATGAAAAACACTAGCTTTAGTGGGATAGCTCCTGATAGAGCTCTCGAAGTAAGCGCAGGCTTCTGCGAACCAATTTGGGTTGGCGTAATCTAATTGTGTCAAAAGACCTAAGATAAAGAACTGTTCAGCATTGCTTCTGAGTTTGGGTAAGGTATCTTTTTCGTATGTGTCCCGCTTCACTAAAAGCCGCGCTTGCTCGTCTTGCAATTGCTCGATTTCATTCTCTAAGACGGCGCGTGCCTCACCAAACTGCCCTTCATCAAAGAACTCTTTCGCGCGCCGCAGTCGCTCCGTATTTATCTCGACTTGATTGAACTGCTCAGCAAGCTGCAAGACGTCACGCTGGAACTGCCTGATCGATTGTTTAAGTTCATCTATTTTCCCGGATATTTCGAGACGCTCTTGCGTCTCAGTCTCGGGGGTGCGTGCAAAAAGCTTTTCTTGAGTTCTCAGTTGGTCATTTAATTCATTGTATTGAGGGCTCTTGCCAATGACGATACTTATCTCAGAGTCATGAATATCGGAGATTGCTACATTTCCGGAACCCGTTTGATTGATCTTGTTTTCAGCCATTACCTTCCAATGCTTATCTTGCTTCCATGAACGTCCTGCAAGGCGATGTTGTCATCGCCTGTCTGGGAAAGCGCGTTTTGTTTCGTTTCAAGTACACGAAGTTTCGCGATCAAAACTTCCAGTTCCTCAGCGATGGCAGGATTTGTTTCAAGGTGTGCTTTTAGTTGACCGGCCACCTTATCTTGCAATTCTTTGTTCTCCGGATTCGCTTCGAGCAGGTTTAGAGAGATAAGCTCATCGTCCGTCAATATACCTTTCACCTTTTGATAAATCTCTTTACCATGCTCTTTTAGGAATCCACTTGCTACTTGTATCGAAATAAAACCTACAATCGTCTCGAGATCCATGGAAAGCCCCCCACCGACAGATAGAACTTCATTGTCCACGTTTTGCTCGCTTGTCATCGAGCCACGTGACACCGCCGTATTATATGCGAAGCGGATATGGCAGACGCCATTGGGCAAGTTAAGCAGAAACCTTAATCAGGTCTGCGCAATTTCACTTTATGATCGACAAATTTCATTTAGTGACCGAACCCACAGCTTTCAGAACCCAGTGCCCTTCTGCGCGAACTCTCTTGCTGAATGAGCGTTCATTCAGTATTATGCCGGGAGATTAGAATGGTGGGAGTGTCGGGAGGAGTGCGTGATGCGGATTGAGAAGGCGGCGGTGTTGGGAGCGGGGACTATGGGGGCGCAGATTGCCGCGCACCTCGCGAATGCAGGCGTGCCGACGCTGTTGCTCGATATTTCGCCGCGTGAGTTGATGCCCGAAGAACAGGCGAAGGGACTTACGCTCGAAAGCGCGCCGGTTCGCAGTCGGATTGCGCGCGCTGGGTTGGAAGCGGCAGTCAAAGCAAAGCCGGCGGCGTTTTTTGTGCCTGAAAACGCGGCGCTCGTAACGGCAGGAAACTTCGACGACGACCTCGCTAAGATCAAAGACTGCGATCTGATCATCGAAGCAGTCGTAGAAAATCTCGACATCAAGCGCTCGCTGTTCGAACGTGTCGAACAGCATCGACGCCCCGGTTCGATCGTCGCTTCAAACACCAGCGGCATTCCGATTCATCTGCTGGCTGAAGGTCGCTCGGACGATTTCAAGCAACACTTTCTCGGCGTCCACTTCTTCAATCCACCACGCTATCTGCATCTCGTCGAAATCATTCGCACTGAATGGACCAAACCGGAAGTCTCGTGCTTCCTTTACGGCTTCCTGGACCAGCGCCTCGGCAAAGGCGTGGTGCCGGCGAAGGATCGTCCAAACTTTATCGCCAATCGCATCGGAACTTTCGGCGCCCTCTTCACGATCAAGACGATGCTCGAAGATGGCTACACGATCGAAGAAGTCGACAAGATGACCGGACCCGCGGTCGGTCGTCCGAAGTCAGCCACCTTCCGTACGTTTGATTTGGTTGGCCTCGACGTCTTCACACACGTCATCAAGAACCTCTTCGAGGCGTTACCGGAAGACGAAGAACGCGAGATGTTCGTCGTGCCGGAAGTGCTTGCAACGATGGTCCAACGTGGCTTGCTCGGCAACAAGACCAAAGCCGGCTTTTACAAAAAGCAAAAAGGCGAAGGCGACAAGCGTGAAATCTGGACGCTCGACACGGCCACGATCGACTACCGCCCTTCCGAGAAAGTCAAACTTCCTTCGCTCGACATGGCGAAGAACGTCGAGGATCTCCCCGAGCGCATTAAGGCGCTGACCTGGGGCAAAGATCGCGTCGGCGCTTTTCTCTGGAAGACGCTCTCGAAAACACTCACTTACGCGGCTAAGCGCATTCCCGAAATCGCCGACACAGTGGTGGAAGTTGACCGCGCGATGCGCTGGGGCTTCGGTTGGGAGCTGGGACCGTTTGAAGTTTGGGATGCGATCGGCGTCGAGAAGTCAGTGGCGCGGATGAAAGAAGAAGGAATGACCGTGCCGGCGAACGTCGAACAGATGCTCGCTTCAGGCGCGCAGTCGTTCTACAAGAAAGAAGACGGGCAACAGTTTTACTTCGATTTCGCGAGCGGCAAGTATGTTCAACTCTCCGATCCGCCGGGCGTTCTGATTCTGAAATCAATCAAGGACCGCACCGGCATCATCAAGAAGAATGCCGGCGCGTCGCTGATCGATATCGGCGATGGCGTGGCGTGTCTTGAGTTTCACTCGAAGATGAACGCGATCGGCGGCGACACGTTGCAGATGTTGAAGTATTCACTCGGCGAAGTTGAGAAAAACTTCGTCGGACTCGTCGTCGGCAATCAGGGCGTCAACTTCTGCGTCGGCGCAAATATCATGTTGATGTTGATGGAAGCCCAGGAAGAAAACTGGGAAGAGCTCGACATGATGGGCCGCGTGTTTCAGGCGGCGACGATGAGTTTACGTTACTCGCCGAAGCCCGTTGTGGTAGCGCCGTTCCAACTGGTGTTCGGCGGCGGTTGCGAGATGGTGTTGCACGGCGATCGCGTCAGAGCGGCTGCCGAGACGTACATTGGACTGGTTGAAGTGGGTGTCGGAATTATTCCCGCGGGTGGCGGCACGAAGGAGATGTTGCTGCGCGTGATGGATTCTATTCCGAAGGGTGTTGACGACGCGGATCCGTTTCCGTTTGTGAAGCGCGCGTTCGAGACAATCGCGCTCGCGAAGGTCGCGACTTCAGCCGAAGAAGCAAGGTCGTTGGGATTCTTGACGAAGGACGATTCGATTTCGATGAATGCGGATCGTCTGATTGCCGATGCGAAGAAGGAAGTGTTGGCACTGGCGGCGAGTGGTTACGTGCAGCCGCAGCAGCGCAAAGACATTTTGGCGTTGGGTGATCCCGCTCTCGCGACTTTGAAACTCGGTATTCATCAGATGAAGCGGGCCGGGTTTATTTCAGATCACGATGCGGAGATTGGGACGCAACTCGCGCGGATTTTGACGGGCGGCGATCTGAATCATCCGACGCGAGTTTCTGAACAGTATTTGTTGGATTTGGAGCGCGAGGCGTTTTTGAAGTTGGTGGGCATGAGAAAAACGCAGGAACGGATTGCGGCCATGCTGAAGACTGGGAAGCCGTTAAGAAATTAGCCGCGGATTAGACGGATCATAAGAAACGATTTACACGGATTGGGGTTAATTATGAGAGAGGCTGTGATTGTATCGGCGGTTCGGACTGCGGTGGGCAAGGCGCCGAAAGGAACTTTGCGCACGACGCGGCCGGATGAAATGGGTGCGACTGTTATTAAGGAAGCGCTGGCGCGTGTGCCCGGGCTCGAAGCGTCAGAAGTTGAAGATGTGATCATGGGTTGCGCGATGCCGGAGGCGGAGCAGGGAATGAATGTCGCTCGCGCGGCTGCCATTCGCGCGGGCCTGCCGGTTGAGACGAGTGCGATGACGATCAATCGTTTTTGTTCGTCAGGATTGCAGTCGATCGCGATGGCGGCGGATCGCATCAAGAGCGGCGGCGCGGATGTGATCGTCGCGGGTGGTTTGGAAACGATGTCGATGATCCCGATGGGTGGTCACATCATCCGTCCGAATCCGTATCTCGTCGACCACTATCCCGACTTCTATCTCAACATGGGACTGGCGACGGAGAACGTGGCTCGCAAGTATGAAGTGACACGCGAGCAGCAGGATGAGTTTGCAACTCGTTCGCACGCGCGAGCAGCAGCAGCGCTCGATGCAGACAAGTTCAAAGATGAAGTCGTGCCACTACACGTCGTGTTGGAAGAGTTGGATGAAAAAGGCAAAAAGCAGCGACGTGAAGTTGTGTTTGATCGAGACGAAGGCGTCAGACGCGATACGTCTGCCGAGGGGTTGGCGAAGCTCAGGCCTGCATTTCACGTGAAGGGAACGATCACGGCCGGCAACGCGTCGCAAATGTCTGACGGCGCTGCCGCGGCGATCGTGATGTCTGACTCGCGAGCGCGCGAGCTCGGCGCGAAACCGATGGCGCGTTTTATTGCTTATGCGACGGCGGGGTGCCCGCCGGAGGAGATGGGTATCGGACCAGTGTTCGCGATTCCGAAAGCGTTGAAGCTCGCGGGCCTGACGCTCAACGATATAGATGTAATCGAATTAAACGAAGCGTTTGCAGCACAGTCCATCGCGGTGATGAAGACGCTGGGACTTGATCCGGATAAGGTCAACGTTAACGGCGGCGCGATTGCGTTGGGCCATCCGCTGGGATGCACTGGGGCAAAGTTGACGGCCAGCATCCTGCGCGAGTTGGAACGTCGTAATGGACGATATGGAATGGTGACGATGTGTGTTGGCGGCGGCATGGGCGCCGCAGGAATTCTCGAACGAATTAACTAGCCACAAAAAGGCACAAAAAGCACAAATAAGAATTCTTTTTTATGTGACTTTTGTGCTTCTTTGTGGCCAAAGAAAGGATCGATATGTCAGCCGTAGCCGAACAGAAGAAACTTGTTAAAGGTGGCGCATTCCTGATCGAGGAGCGGAGTCCCGAAGAGATCTTCACGCCTGAGGATTTCACGGAAGAGCACCGCATGATCGCCGACACTACGCGCCAGTTTGTCGACAACGAAGTGGTGACTCGCATCGATGAGCTCGAGAAGCATGATTGGAAACTGTCGCGCGAGCTCGTCGGCAAAGCGGCTGACCTCGGTTTGATCGGCGCCAACATTCCGGAAGAGTTCGGTGGTCTTGGTCTCGACCAAACGAGTGGCGCACTCATCGGCGAGAACATCGGACGCTCGGCTTCGTTTGCCACGACGCTCGGCGCGGAGAGTGGCATCGGTTTGCTCCCCATCGTTTACTTCGCCACTGACGCCGCGAAACAGAAATACCTGCCGAAGATTGCGAGCGGCGAGTTGATCACTGCTTACGCGCTGACCGAAGCCGGTTCGGGTTCCGACGCGATGGCGGCGAAAGCGACGGCGCGTTTGAGTGAAGACGGCAAGGAATACATTCTCAACGGCGAGAAGATGTGGATCACCAATGGCGGCTTCGCCGACATCTTCATCGTTTTTGCCAAAGTCGATGGCGACAAGTTCAGCGCGTTCATCGTCGAGCGCCAACCGGGACTGACCTCCGGCGCCGAAGAACACAAGATGGGTATCAAAGGATCGAGCACGACAGCGCTCGTGCTTTCCGATGTGCGAACGCCGGTCGAGAATTTGCTCGGCGAAGTCGGCAAAGGTCACAAGATTGCCTTCAACGTGCTGAATATTGGCCGCTTCAAGCTGGGCGCGATGTGCGTTGGCGGTATGAAGTTGATGGTCCATGAGTCAGTGCGTTACGCAAATGAGCGTCACCAGTTTGGCAAATCAATTTCGTCGTTTGGCGCAATCAAAGCGAAACTCGCGGAGCAGGCGATCCGCACGTGGATCGGCGAGTCGATGATTTATCGCACGCTCGGAATGATCGAAGCGGGTGTCGGCGCGGTTGACTCGAAGGACATGGATGCGCGGCTGCGCGCGATCGAAGAGTACGCGGCTGAGTGTTCGATCATTAAGGTGGCACTCTCCGAGTACTGCGATTTCGTTGTCGACGAGATGGTCCAGATTTATGGTGGCTACGGCTATTCCGCAGACTATCCGGCCGAGCGTGCTTATCGCGACTCGCGTATCAATCGCATCTTCGAAGGCACGAACGAAATCAACCGCATGTTGATTCCCGGTCGTTTGATGAAGAGCGCGTTGAGCGGAAACTTGCCGCTGCTGCCGGCTGCACAGGCGTTGATGGATGAAGTGTTGTCGCCGCAGATGAGTGGATTTGACGACGACGACACGCTCCTCGCCGCAGAGCAAAAGCTGGCGACAAACGCGAAGAAAGTTGCGTTGATGACGCTCGGCACGGCCGCGCAGAAGTTTATGATGAAGCTTGGCGATCAGCAGGAGATTCTGATGGGTATTGCCGACATCATCATGGACACCTACGCGATGGAGACCGCGATCCTGCGCGCGCGCAAACTCGCCGCAGCGGAAGGTGAAACTGCCGCTGCTCGCTATCTCGACATGACGCGCGTGTTCTGCAACGACGCAGTCGGGCGAATTGAGACACGGGCGAAGAGCACGCTGGCGGGAATGTCGGAAGGCGATGAGTTGCGCACGCTGTTGGCTGCATTGAGACGGTTCACGAAGTTGCAGCCGATGAACACGATTGCCGCACGTCAGCGGATCGCAGACGACATGATCGCTGCCAATAAGTGGATCTATTAGCCACAGAAGGCACAAGAGAAACCACTGGTGCGCGTCGTTCCTATTTCACTGCCTACGCCTTTTTATATTGGCCCGGTAAACGTCTACCTGATCGCCGAAGATCCGTTGACGATCATCGATACCGGGCCGAAGACGAAGGAAACGATCGAGGCGTTGCGCGCGGGTTTGCGTAAAGCCGGTTTTCTCGTTTCCGATCTACGCCGCATCGTACTCACTCACGCACACGAAGATCATTGTGGCCTCGCGAAGTCTTTGCGTGATGAAGCAAAGAATGCCGAGGTCTTCGTTCACAACTGGGAAACGGGACATTTGCACAGCCGTTTGCAATACGACGAACATCGTATGCTGCTGGTTCGCGCGGGTGTGCCTGATGCCGAGATCGAGCGTATGCGCGGGCTCTATGAGTACATGCGCAAGTATTCAGATGGGCTGGGCGACAACGAATATATGTCGCTGTCGGATGAAGCGGAACTCGAGTTTGAATCGGGTAGTTTGCGGATTCTGCACACACCCGGGCATACACCAGGATCGTGCTCGTTTCTACGGGAAGCGGATCGCACGGTGATTGCCGGCGATTGCGTGTTGAAGAGGATAACGCCGAACCCGGTGTTGTCGCCTGATCCGATCGATCCTTCACGGCGTTTTCCATCGCTCTCGGAGTACATGGTCAGTTTGGCGCGCTTGAGATCTTTGGCGCCGACGCTCGTGTACGGCGGACATGGAGAGCCCATACGAGATTTTGAAGAACTGTTCCATCGTTACTACCGAGCTTTTCAGGATCGCCAGTCACAGGTCATCAATTTGGTCAGTAAAAACGGGGTAACTGCCTGGGAAGTGGCGCTCAAAATGTTTCCTACCGCCGACGATGTACACCGGTTTTTATCGGTTTCCGAGGCCGTCGCTCACCTCGACATGGCCCATTCCGAAGGCAAAATCGCCTACGAACTCACTGGCCAATCCGAGTTTTACCGATCCGTCTAATCCGCGGCTAATATTTTTCGGAACCTCCGTGCCGATAGTGCGTGTAACCGCAAAACTCTTCCGGAGGAAAGTCGAAAATGAAAGCAAAATATCCTATCGGTCTCCTGCTTGCTCTAATTCTGACTGCAGGAGTCGCGCTGGCGCAGTCTGCACCGCCCGCGCCTCCTGAACCGCCTGACGATGTACTCGACCAGAACCTTTCGATCTTTGTCGACGGCAACGGCTTCCTCGGCGTTTACGCCGAAAACATCAGCCGCGAAAACATGACCCGCTATCACGTGAACCAGGTTCGTGGCGTCGGCATCACTCAGATTGTCAAAGATAGTCCAGCGGAGAAAGCAGGTTTGCGTAAGGACGACGTTATCCTGCGGCTCGACGGCGAGAGCATCACGAGTGTTCGTAAGCTCAATCGCATCGTCTCAGAGTTGTCTCCGGATCAATCGGTGAAAGTAGCGATTAGCCGCGGTGGAAGCGAACAGGAACTTACGGCGACCATCGGCAAACGCAGCAACACAAATATGGTCCAGAACCTGCTCGGCGATGGACCACGAGTGTTCAAGTGGGAAGGTCCGGATTTCAAAAACTTCAAGTGGGAAACACCCATGACCGGCCGGGACAATATGTTTGATCAGGGAAACATGACATTCTTCCTGAACAACAGTCGTCGCATCGGCGTGAGCACGATGTCGTTGACCAAACAACTCGCCGATTATTTCGGCATTGCCGATGGCAAAGGCGCGCTCGTGACGTCAGTAAGTGAAGACAGTCCAGCGGCTAAAGCAGGTGTAAAAGCCGGTGACGTGATCACGGCCGTCGATGGCGAAGCGGTTGATTCTCCGGGCGACATCTCGCGCGTGGTCAATCGCAAGAAAGAAGGCGAAGTCACGCTCACGATCATTCGCAACAAGTCGCAGCAAACGATTCGCGTGACGCCGCGCGAAGGTGGTGGTTTTTCCGGAACCTTAGGTAACCCGCAAGTCGGACGTCGCATAGTGATTCCGCGCATCGAGATCCCGACGATACCGGACATCGACATAAACGTTGCCATGCCCAACGTCGTCATTCCTTCAATTCCGACGATCAACGTCCAGATGCCTCGCATTCGCGTGACGCCACGTGTAAGAGTGCGCGGTTCGCAGGGCCCCATCTAACTAAGGTCGACAAAATCAATCCACAGATTACGCAGATTTTTATCTGTGTAATCTGTGGATACTTGCGTCAAACGCGGTGGTTATGTGATGATCCGTAAACCATGAAACACGTCATTTTTAGTCCTGATCTTTTAAGGAGTGCATAAGTGAAAGCGGAATTGCAGAAGTTAATCGCACTGCAGAATCTTGATACGACCATACGAAAACTAGAAAAAGACCAGGAAGCGATACCCGAAAGGCGCGCTGAGATCGAAGGAGAGTTCGATCAGCGCGCTTTTGAAATTAGAGCACTGGAAAATCGCCGCGATGAAGCCAAACACAATCGCGCGCGACTGGAAAACGAGGTCGTCGAACAAAGGGGCCGGGCCGATAGAGCCGAACGAAACTTACAGGCGTCGAAAAAGCAGGACGAATACACTGCGGCGATTCGTGAAGCAGATGCCGCCCGCAAACAGATCTCTACCTTAGAGACACAGATCCTCGAACAAATGGAGGCGCTCGATCAGGCGCAAACAGCTTTGAATGAGCGAGCGGAGGAGATTGCCAGCCTCAATTCGGATCGCGAGACTCGTTTGAAAGCATTTGACGATGAAAGAGGCACCATCGGAGGACGCTTGGAAGCGGCGCGTAAAGAACGTGAAGAGGTGTTTGCGGCGCTGCCGAAATCGATGAGCAGCATGTATTCACGAATCAAAGATCGCATTCGAGATGGTGTGGCGGTAGCAGAAGCGCGCAATCGTTCGTGCACAGCCTGCTTCATGTCGCTGCGACCACAGGTGATGTCTGAAATCCGTCGTGGTGACGAAATCATCACGTGTGATAACTGTGGGCGGATTCTCTATTACGTGCCTGCTGAGTCGATAACAACGGATGCGGCGAAACCGCAACCCAAAGTCGCCATCACTTAAGAGTTTGGGCCGCGGACAACGCGGCTTAACGGTGGCCCACGATGTCGAAGTCGAATTTTATGTCGTCGTCGACTCTTACCATGCCGTGAAAAGCTGACGTGGCTTTCACGTTGAAATCACCGCGATCGATTTTAAACTCACCCACTGCACGCAGATTGTTTCCCTCTAGCGTTACGACTGCTGGAATCATTATTCGTTTGGTAACGCCATGCAGCGTTAGATTGCCATCGATCTTAACGTCGTAACGTCCGGCCGCAGCCATCTTTGCCGTCACATTCGTGCTCTGAAAAGTGATATCCGGATACTGATCCGGATGCAGCACGATTTCCTTCAGCTCTTTGTTGATGATCTGTTTCTGAGGTTCGGTGAAGTCAGCGCCAGTCTCGTGCAGCGAAGCGGCTTTCACCACCAGCAGCAACGATGCGGGTGTGATTGAATCGGGTGTAAGCTCGACGCGTCCGCTGAAATCGCTCGCAGCGAGGTGATGGCTGTGTCCCTTAAACCAGAGCAGGCCGCTGCGGTTGGCGTGGGCCATGAACTTACTCTGGCTGGCATCTAGATTGTAGGTCACCGTGGCGGGTGACGCAGGAAGCAGGAAGCCGGGCAGAGTTGCTAAGATGAGGCCAAGAATTATGGTTCGCATCGTAAAACCTCCAAAGCAGGTAATTGATAATGGCAAAAGAACAGATCAAGGTGTCTGAAGTAAAACGAACTCGTCAAAAAGGTGGCACTGTTGTCACAGTTGATGAGTTTCTGAGTCTGGACCGTCCCAAAGGGGATTTGATCGTCAAGGTTGGACGCGAACAGGTGTCAGTTACGAGCCTGGACCGTATTTACTGGCCCGACGAGAAACTCACGAAGTTTGATCTGCTCAGCTACTATCTTCACGTCGCCGATTACATCATGCCGTATCTTCAGGACCGGCCGGCGATCCTCCAACGCTATCCACGCGGCATCAAGGCGCCGATGTTTTTTCAGCAGGACCTGGAAAGCGCTCCGGAATTTATCAAGACCGCGCGGCTGATAAATCAGGAGGGCCGGCGACTGGACTATGGTGTCTACTCCACTGTTGCCTCGCTGCTGCACTTCGTGAATCTCGGCACGATCGAACAGCATCCGTGGCACTCAACTACCAAGCATCTCGATAAACCGGATTGGATTGCGATCGATCTCGATCCGAAGCGCGCGCCGTGGGAGAACGTGATTCAGGTTGCGCTGGTAGTGAAGGAAGTGGCCGATGAGATTGGTTTGCAGGCCTTTCCGAAGACCTCCGGGTCTTCCGGTATTCACATCTACGTGCCGCTGAAACCGGCCAATGATTACGACAAAGTGGCGGAGTTTGCACGCCTGCTGGCGAGTGAGGTCGCACAGCGCGCGCCGAAGATCGCCACCGTTGAGAGAACGATCGCGAAGCGTAAGAGCACGCAGGTCTACGTCGATTGGATGCAGAACGCACGCGGCAAGACTTTGGCCGCAACCTACACCGCGCGCGCCAAACCCGGGGCCACGGTGTCGATGCCGCTCACGTGGAAACAGGTCGAAAAAGGCGTGAAGATCAAGGATTTCACGATCACAAATGTGCTCGATTTATTGAAGAAACAGGGCGATTCGTGGGCCGAATTCTTCAAATCGCGCCAAACCTTGAAATTTTGAAACGCGGATGGCGCGGATAAAATCTTGATCTACGCGGATCAGTTGCCTATAATGCCGGACGAGTTATGAGTCGAAGCCATCATCGCTATTATTACTATTACGGCCCGCTCTCCACTGGGAGGGACGGTCAGGCGATGGGTTGTCGGCGTGCACTAATCAGGTAGCATAAAGACAAGTTCCTAAAACCGGCCATCAATCCCAGGCGGATTGGTGGCCGGTTTTTTTGTGTCCCAGTTTTGTGCCAAAAGGAAGGTGAACCAGAAATGATTACACTAACTGAATCAACAGTCTTACTCGACCACGTCGACATACGGCTCGTGCAACTGGATCCTGACCATCCCGGATTTCGCGATCGGGATTATCGCGCCCGCCGCAATGCGATCGCAGAGATCGCAATGAGCTATCAGTCAGGTTCACCAATTCCCAACGCGCCGTATACCGAGCAGGAACACGGTGTTTGGAAAACCATCTGGGAAGCACTCGGACCAGCGCATCGCGAACACGCCTGTGCCGAATATCTCGCCTGTGTCGAACGGCTCGCGTTTGCTGTCGATCGCATTCCGCAACTGGATGAAGTGAGTCGCAAGGTGGAAGCGATCAGCGGCTTTCGGCTCGAGCCCGTGGCGGGCCTCGTCGAGCCACGCGTTTTCCTCGAGTCGCTGGCACGCGGTGTCTTTCTGTCGACGCAGTACATCCGACATCATTCCACGCCGCTCTACACGCCGGAGCCCGATGTTGCACACGAAATCATTGGTCATGCGGTGACGTTGGCGAGTACGCGATTCGCCGAACTTAACCGGCTGTTTGGCGAAGCAGTCAGCCGCACTGAAGACGACCACGATCTCGATCGGCTCGCGCGTGTCTACTGGTTCACGATTGAGTTTGGTGTGTTGCGTGAGAACGGCGGAATCAAGGCTTATGGAACCGGCCTACTATCGTCAGCCGGAGAGTTAGCGGAGATGCACAAGGCCGAGCTGCGACCGCTGAATCTCGATGCGGCGGCGAACCATGCCTACGATCCAACACACTTTCAGGCGGTGTTGTTTTGCGCAGATTCGTTCGCTGAGATGTACGAGACGCTGAGAGAGTTTTTAGTGCGCTGGTAGGAGAGACTGCATTTTCGGATCGGCCTTGTAGTTTTTGGATCGTGTCCGCTGGCGAACATGGGATTTTCCTAACAAATATTGCAATGAGTAAGGCACTTCTACGGCATTCTCATTGCTTAGGAGGTTTATTCACCTTCCCAACCAATCACCCGTCTTTCATTGGAGGTTAGAATGCTCAGCAAAAGAATCGTCCTTTTCTTCGTGCTTGTAGCCGCTCTCCTTGCGACTTCCTCAGCGTTGGCCCAATCGACCGCCACAGTTCAGGGCACCGTCACTGATTCAAAAGGCGCCGTGTTGCCGAATGCAACTGTGGTTGTAAAAAACAGAAGCACCTCGATTGAACGCACTACCCAAACCGACAGCGCCGGTAACTACCAGGTCGCTGCCTTGCCGGTAGGTGTTTACACCGTCGAGGTGCGAATTCAGGGATTCAAAACCGGAGTTGCCGATCAGGTAACTCTCGAAGTTGCCAAAATCGTAGTGCAGAATTTTCAGATGGATGTCGGGGCGATCTCCGAACAGGTGCTCGTCTCTTCGGACGTTCCCGTGATCGAGACCACCACCACTTCCGTCGGCACAGTCATCAATCAGCGAACAGTCCAGGAGGTCCCACTCAACGGCCGCCATTTCGTGGATCTCGGTCTGCTCATTCCCGGTTCCGTCACCCCACCGCAAAATGGGTTCCTGACAGCGCCCCTCCGCGGTCAGGGCTCGTTTGCCATTAATACTGCCGGCAATCGTGAAGACACCGTCAACTTCATGATCAACGGCATCAATCTCAACGACATGGTCCAGAACCAGATCACGTTCCAGCCGTCAATCAACACGGTGGCGGAGTTTAAGGCTGACAACTCAACCTTCAGCGCTGAGTACGGCCGCAATTCCGGCGCGATCGTGAACATTGCGACGCGTTCCGGATCAAACGATTATCATGGTGAGGCTTTCGAGTTTCTGCGCAACGATGTCTTCGACGCGCGCAATTTCTTTGAACGCACCACCCAACCCGCGCCGTTCAAACGAAACCAGTTTGGCTTCAATATCGGCGGACCCTTGAACTTGCCGCACTTCGGCGAAGGTGGCCCGGTGTTTGGCTACAAAGGTGAGAATAAGACGTTCTTCTACTTTAGTTATGAAGGCACGCGACAACGACAGGGACTCACGATTTCAGGCGTGACGGTTCCGACCCTGGCGCAGCGTGCGACCGTTACGGATTCCGTAATCAAGCAGCTCCTGCCGTTGATTCCGACTCCGAACGTGGGCACCAACGGTTTTGCCGGGTCTGCCACGGCGCCGGTAAATATCGATCAATGGACCCTCGACGTTAACCACAATATCGGCATTAACGATCGGCTTCATGGTTACTACGCAATCCAACGGGACGAACGCGGCGAACCCACGCTTCAGGGAAACTCAATCCCCGGTTTTGGCGACACGCGCCAATCGCGCCGTCAGATCTTCACACTCAACGAAACACACACTTTCGGTTCTGCGGTCGTCAATGAAGCGCGGTTTGGATTCAATCGTATCCACATCGCCTTCACGCCAAACGCGCAACTGAATCCGCTCGATTTTGGTATCAAGAACGGCGTCAACGAGCCGCTCGGGTTGCCACAAATGGCCATCACCGGCACGGGACTCAATTTCGGTGGTCCAACCGGTTTCCCGCAGGGACGCTCAGATACCACTTACGTCGTGTCTGACACGCTGAGCTATCTGCGCGGTAATCATTCCTTCCGGTTCGGCGGTGAGGCACGGCGCTTTTTCAACAACAACACTGGCAAAGACACCGGCAGTTTCGCTTTCGCGAATATGGCCGCGTTTCTTGCCGGCACGGCGAATACTTTCACGGTGACACTCGGCGACGTTTCATCTGCAATTGCGCAGGGCGCGTTCGGAGCTTTTGTTCAAGACAATTACAAGGTGCGCTCGAATCTCACTTTGGAACTGGGCTTCCGTTACGACTGGTTGATGTCTCCTACGGAACGATTCGATCGCTTTGTCGACTATGTGCCGACAACCAATTCGCTCGTGCGAGTAAATAACGGCATCGCGCCGGTCTATCACACGAATGCAAAAAACTTCCAACCGCGTCTCGGTTTTGCATGGGATCCGTTCAAGGATGGAAAGACCTCTGTCCGAGGCGCGTATGCAATTCTTGCCGACCAGCCCGTTACTAATCTCGTAACCGGCAACGCGGCGAACCCGCCGTTTGCAGTAACCGTAGCGCTGCCGGCGAATACGACTACGCAACTCTCCAATGCTAGCTGTTCCGTTGGTTGTAATGCTGTACCGGGCTCCACGGTTTCGCCGAGTTCCTCCGATCCGGAATTTGACAACGGTTACATTCAATCGTGGAACCTCAACGTGCAGCGCGAACTACAACAGGGCCTGGCCGTAACAGTCGGTTACTTCGGATCGAAGGGAACGCACCTGCGGCTAACTCGGAATCTGAATCAGACGTTTCTGAATGCTGCGCTCAATCCGGTGCGTCGCTTCCCGACGTTATCCGCCAGTAGCCCGATCGCTCCGGGATTACCACTCTTGAACATCACCTTCCGCGAAGGCACCGGCAATTCGAACTATAACGCTCTTTGGGTCACCGCGACCAAACGCATGGGCAAAGGGCTTCAGTTCAACGCCTCGTACACCTTCTCGAAGTCGATCGATTACAACTCGCAAAGCTCGCAAGGCGTGACTGTGCAGGATAGTTACAACCTGCTTGGCGATCGCGGCTTGTCAGACTTCGACGTTCGTCATCGCTTTGTGATCAGCGGGTTATATGAGTTGCCATTCAAAGGAAATCAATTCAAAGAAGGATGGCAGTTTTCGTTTATCGAGCAATCTCAGGGCGGCAATCCTGTTACTTTGCTGGCGGGCAACGCTGGTGCAATCGGAGCCATACCGGCTGCGAATGCAAACTCGTTGACAGGCCTCGCCACACTTCGTCCTGACGTTACGGGGCCGGTAACGATTTCACCCGCCGCCGCGACAACCGGCATCGGTGTGCAGTGGTTTCCAAACCTCATCTGCGATCCGCGTCCCGGTGGTTCGTGCCCGTCGGGCGCGACCGTTGTGTTGCCGGTGCAGTTTATTAGTGGAAAGACGATCTACCACTTCGGCAGCATGGGACGAAACGTAATCATCGGACCAAGCTTCCACAATACCGACCTGTCGCTAATCAAGCGTACGAAGTTGAGTGAACGACAGATGATCGAATTTCGGTGGGAAGTCTTTGACATTTTCAATCACGCTAACTTCGGACAACCGGGACGAACTGCACAGGTTGGCAGCACGGCATTTGGTGTCATCACCAACACGCGCTTCCCAACCGGCGATTCAGGATCGTCGCGGCAGATGCAGTTTGCGTTGAAGTACAAGTTTTGAGAGGGGGTCCACAGATTACGCAGATTTAATCTGTGTAATCTGTGGATACATCTGTGGATAAATGCGTCTCGATGTGTGAGACCAGATCATCCACGTCCTCGGCGCCGGTGACCGGGATCTGAATCTTCGCGAGCGCGTAAATCGGTTTGCGCGCGTTGTAGCGAGCTTCGGCCTGCTCGATCGTTTTCCCGAGCGGACGCTCGTCGGTAGAAGCTGAGATTCGTTCCCAACAGACGGCGAACGGTGCATCGAGCCAAACACTGACGCAGCCGTGCTGATCGATCAGATTGCGATTGGCAGTTTCAATCCAGGCGCCTCCACCGAGCGCAATAACTCCCGCCACGGTCGTCTCTAAAACCTCGCGCAAAGCGTTTGTTTCAATCGAACGAAAAGCAGGCTCTCCGGATTCGGTGATCAGTTGTGCCGGTGTTCGTCCTTCACTGGCCGTGATCCGCTCGTCAAGATCGATCATCGGTACATCGAGACGACGCGCGAGTTCCTGCGCCACTCTACTCTTGCCGCAACCCATGAAACCCGTGATTACGATCGTTTGCTTCATCGTTGAATGAGTGAATCGAGTAGGTGGAAGAATTCGGGGAACGAGACGGCGACACATTCGGCGCCTGAAATTTCTGTTTCGCCTTCGGCAAGCAGGGCCGCGACTGCGAAGGCCATCGCGATCCGGTGATCGCCGTGCGCATCGAGTAGTGTGCCGCGGAGTTGCGCCGGACCGGAAACGGACAAGCCGTCGGGAAACTCTTCAACATCGGCTCCCATCGCGCGTAGGTTTGCGGCCGTTGTCGCGAGTCGATCACTCTCCTTCAATCGCAGCTCACTCGCGTCGCGAATACGAATGCCGCCTTCGATCTGCGATCCGACAACGGCGAGTAACGGCAGTTCGTCGATCAGCGACGGAATCATCGCTTGTCCCAGGGTTCGTTCAGATTCATTCGCATTTCCCGTAATCCCGCCGCGAACGTTGATCGTTCCGTATGGCTCATTGCGTTCGGTTTCGACGTCGGTAGTTTCAACGTCTGCACCCCACGTTTTGAGCACCGATAGAAACGCCGCTCGCGTGGGGTTCAACCCAACGCCCTCGATCGTCAATCGCGACTGCGGCAACAGCATCGCCGCTGCCACAAAGTACGCCGCCGACGAAACATCACCCGGAACTCTAATCGCTCCGCCCTCAAAACGCGCCGGCCCCTCAACCGAAATGGTCGTCTCCGCACGTACTGTAGGGGCGGCCCTCTGTGGCCGCCCCTGCGTCGAACTCTCTCCTTGTGTTGTTGTCACCCGTACCCCAAACCCATTAAACAACCTCTCAGTATGATCTCTCGACTGCGTGGCTTCGATCACACTCGTGCGTCCGCGCGCATTCAGTCCCGCAAACAAAACCGCCGACTTAACCTGCGCACTCGCCACCGGCAACGCATAACTGATCGGACTCGGCTCCTTCGCTCCATGCACAATCAACGGCGCTTTGCCGTCGCGCGATTCGATCCGCGCTCCCATCATCTCGAGCGGTTCGATGATCCGTCGCATCGGCCGGGAACTCAGCGACTCATCCCCAACCAGTTCCGCGGTGAAGTCATGCCCCGCCAGAACACCAGCCAATATCCGTAAGGTTGATCCACTATTCCCACAGTCCAATGGCTCGCGCGGCGCCGCCAACTTTTGACTTCCGTCAAACACAATCCTGTCGTTTTTATGTTCGATGGAAACACCGAGCGAACGCAGGCATGCAAGCGTCGATGCGCAATCGCGGGCGGTGGAGAAGTTGGAAACCTCTGATTTACCGTGTGCGAGAGCTGCAATGAGTGCGGCCCGATGGGAAATAGATTTATCGCCTGGCAATCGCAGGCGGCCGCTGATTGAACGTGCTCGAGTTAGTTTCATGTGTTCCAATTATGTGCGTAAAGGGACATTGAAGTTGCGGATATGCTATAACTAACCTTCCTGCACGTCCCCAGTCCCTCAAGTGCGGGAAATCCCCCGGAAATATGATGTTTAGTCAACTTCAGGGCAGGGTCCCGGATTACGATAACGTGTCTGCAATACTCTATCCGACTGTACTGGTTGCCGAAGATTCGGTCGACACCCGCATTATGCTCAAGCGCGCCTTTGAATTAAAAGGGTACCGCGTTTTTGAAGCTGAAGATGGTCTGCAAGCGCTGGATTTAGCCAAGCGTTACAGCCCCAGTCTCCTTGTTATTGACCTGAACATGCCGGTCCTCGACGGTTTGGAGACCATCCGGAACTTTCGCCGTCTTGAAGGGGATGGCCGCCAGACACCCATTATCGCGATCACGGCCTACGACGTGTACGGCATGGAAGAAGCCGCTCTCGAAACCGGTTGCGATGTCTATCTCAGCAAACCGCTCAATTTAGAAGATCTCGATCGCGCCGTGAAGAGTCTTGGATTTCTTGTTTGAGCCACAGATTCGTGGCCTTTCTTGACAGCGCCGCGCTGAGCATGTTACACCCTCAAACTCCTGATAAAGTCTGTGTTAGAGACGACCGAGCTAAGTTTGCCCAGCCGCATTGACACGGTTGCCGCCGCGGCCGCCGCGGTCTCCGAGTTTGTTGGCCGTTCCGGCATTAGTGATGATGCTGCGTTTGGAATCGACATGGCCGTGCGCGAGGCTGTGACCAACGCAGTGCTTCATGGCAATCGTCAGGATGAGGAAAAAATCGTAGAGATCATTTTGAAGAGCTTGCCTGACGCTGTTGAAATCAGCGTGCACGATCAGGGTGCGGGGTTTAACCCTGAAACAGTTCCAGATCCAACAGCACAAGAAAACATCTTAAAAACCTCTGGCCGAGGCATCTTTTTCATGCGCAGTTTTATGGACGAAGTCGACTGGTTGATCAGACCCGGCGGCGGCACAACGGTGCGCATGCTCAAGCGACGTTAATCGCAATTGCATAAAGGAGATTTCTGAAATGGCTGAGTTGAATATCAACGAGCGTCAAGCCGGAGATGTGACCGTTCTTGACATGAGCGGAAAGATAACTATTGGTGAGGGTAGTGTGGCACTGCGCACTGCGATCCGGCGACTGCTCGAAGAGGGTAAGAAGCGCATTCTGCTGAACCTGGCCGGGGTGAGCTACATCGATTCCAGCGGCATCGGCGAGCTGGTTTCCAGTTACACGGCGATCAATAAAGAGGCGGGACAGCTCAAGCTGCTCAATCTCACCCAAAAACTTCAGGATTTGTTGACGATCACGAAACTCTTGACGGTCTTCGACGTTTACGAAAGCGAAGCCGAGGCACTCAACAGCTTCAAGTAAGTGCACTAATCTCTCTCGAACGGAGAAAGCAATGGCTGAGCTCGATCTGAAAGAACGACAAGCAGGAGATGTCACCATTCTCGATCTGAGTGGTGAAGTGAGAATTGGCGACAGCAGTGTGGCGTTGCGTGAGTCAGTTAGGAATCTCGCGGACCAGGGTAAGAAGAAGCTCCTGTTGAATCTGGCCGGGGTTAAGTACATCGACTCGAGCGGTATTGGAGAGTTGATTGCCAATTACACGACGGTCAGAAGTCAGGGTGGCCAGTTGAAGTTGCTGAATCTGACGGATCGAATTCAGAACCTGTTGGTGATTACGAAACTGCTGACCGTTTTTGATTCTTACGATAACGAAGCAGAAGCGTTGAAGAGTTTTGAATGAAAAAGCCACGGATTATACGGATGAACATAGATCATTCTTATCCGTATTTTCCGTGAAATCCGTGGCTAAATAAGATGTTTCGTGCCGTATTTCGCCGTCTGCTCGCGATTGACGATCCACCGGAGCGGACGGCGCTCGCTTTTTCAATCGGCGTCTTCATCGCCTTCTCCCCGTTCCTCGGCCTCCATACGATCATGGCGACGGCCATCGCCTTTCTCTTTCGCTTCAACAAGATCGCGATTTACACCGGAACCTTCATCAACAACCCTTTCCTGACGCTCGTCCCGATAATTATTGCGTCTTATTCGGTGGGTGCATTCATCCTTGGCAGGCCTTTGCGCATCCCAGACGAGGGGCTGGAACTCCTGAAAAATCCAAGGATCTTTTCGGGTGACTATTACCAACTGCTTTTTGTACAGAGCTGGAACAACGTTGTGTGGCCCTTTTCGGTGGGAGCCATGGCGCTCTCGGTCGTTTGTTCGCTAGTGGCTTATCCGCTAACATTGCGGGCGTTGCGCGCTTACCGCAGTCGAAAAAAGCCACAAATTTCCACGGAGTAACACGGTTTGAAGCAATATTTACTGATCCTCCTGATCACTCTCTTGTCCGCCGGAGTCGTCTCCTCGCAACCGTCGCAAACAGTGCCACAGCGCCCGGGAGCCACGTTTGAGGTCTCCGAATATGGCGTCGACTTCCAGGCCGACCCTCGTCTCATCGTGATGATGGCGGCTTTGGACGTAGCCGGCTTTGATTCGGGACGCGCGCCGTCGACGTTTCGACTGAAGTTGCGAAAAGACCTCGCGAATCTCGATCCGGATTTGCGCCTGCGACTGAAGACTTTCTACGAGCGAAACAAACTGCCGGCGCCGGCCACTCCTGCCGACCAGGCTGCGCGTTACATTTCACTCGCCCTCGCACTCGGTCAGACTCCCGCTCTCGACGCGCCCGAACGTTCCGAAGATTTGCCGGCGGGACTTTTGGAAGTGCTCGACTTCGCGCCGCTCGTCCAGGAGTTCTATCGCCGTTCAGGAATTGACGAGCAGATGATTGGCTATGTGCGCGCGTATCAGTCCGAAGGCGATCGTTTGCGTGCGCCGACCACCGAGATGGTCCGATCGCTGTTGACGTATCTCCACACGCGACCGATCACCGCGTCTACCGATCGCGTTGAAGTTAAGAATCCGAACAAGAAGAGCAAGCAGAAGATGTACAGCTTCCGGCAGAAAGAACGCCGGTTCCTAATCCTGCCGGATCTGCTGGCCGCACCGGGTGCAATCAACTTTCGCATCATTGGCGACGATTACTACACCGTCGTGCCGGAGGGAACTAATCCGAGTTCATCGGAACTGCGTCGTGCGTATCTTCAATACGTCATCGATGCACTCGTGCTGCGCTTCAACAAAGACATCGCGACCCGACGCGAGCAAGTCAAACAACTCATGAACGAACGCCAGAAGGCAGGCGCGCAAGTCAGTCCGGACGTGTTTCTCAGTGTGAGTAGATCGCTGGTGACGGCGGCCGACGCGCGTTACGAGGAGATGCGACGGCTCGAAATTCTGGCTCGTAACTCGCGCGCGCGTCTTGCGGCTGCAAAGACTGAAGCTGACAAGGCCGCGATTGCGAAAGCAGCGCAAGATGAGATCAAAGCCATTCAGGACGAAACGGTGGCGCGTTTGGCTGAAGAGTACGAAAAAGGCGCCGTACTTTCGTTTTACTTCGCCGATCAGTTGAAAGGAATCGAGAGCGCCGGCTTCGATCTCGCAAACTTTTTTCCTGACATGATCTCGTCATTCGATCCGGTGCGTGAAAGCAAGCGTCCTTCGGAATACGCTGAGGCAGTGCAAAGGGCGACTGCGGCGCGCGAAGCTCGCACCTTAGCGCGCAGATCGCAGTCAGAACTCAATACTGCGACCGACGGCAACAGCGGTATGGAAGCCGCACTGGTACGCGATCTGTCGGCGGTTGAAGACACGCTTCGCAACAAGGATTACAACGAAGCTGAAACACGTTTGCGTGCGATGTTGAAGGACTATCCACGCGAGCCGCGCATCTTCTTTGCTCTTGCGCAAACGGCGAGTCTGGCGGCTACCGATGCTACTGACGAGCACGTGCGTGACGAACGTTTGAATCGTGCCCTGGGCCAGTATCGTTTGGCGGTGGCAGCGTCGTCACCCGAAACGGACAAGGCGATCATGTCGCGCGCCTTTGAGTCGATGGCGCGGATCAATGCGTTTATGGAAAACACTGCCGAGGCGGTGAAGTTATTTGACGAGGCGATTAAGTTAGGCGACGTGCGCGGCGGCGCTTATAAAGAGGCGATCGAAGGAAAGAAGAAACTCGGCCAACCTTAGAAAACCTATCCACAGATTACACAGATGTTTTTTATTAATCTGCGTAATCTGTGGATACTAACTTCCTATTCCAGTGCTTTTGTGGCGTTAATTCTTCCGGCGGTGACGGTCTTTCCCTTCAGCGCTGGAATTGGATCGACCGAAGCAAGCAATTTCTTTTTCAACTCATCCACCGACATCTGAGGGTGCTCAGCAAGTACGAGCGCCGCCACACCTGAAACCACCGGCGTTGCCATTGACGTTCCTGATTTCTCTTCGTACTCGTTACCCAACCACGTGCTCAGAATATCAACGCCTGGCGCTGCAATCGCAACACTCTTCGCGCCCCAATTCGAGAACGAAGCTAGCGCATCGTGACGGTCCAATGCCGCCACGCTAATCACGTTCGGTGAATCGTAGCTCGACGGAAAGTGCGGCGTGCGATCATTGTCGACGGTTGAATTGCCCGCCGCGGCGACGAATAGAATGTCGTTCTCGTAAGCTTTGCGAATGACCTCGCCGAGCGCTCGTGACTTCTGCGTCGATCCCCAGCTCGCACTGATGATACGAACGTTCACGCCCGCTTTCTTTCGATCGATGACGTAGTTGATCGCCTCGATCGCGTCTTTCGTGCTTCCGGATCCAGTGGCATTCATAAACTTGAGCGGCATGATCTGAACTTTCCAGTTCACGCCGGCGATGCCGAGATCGTTCTCACCTTCGGCGCCGATGATGCCGGCGCAGTGAGTGCCGTGGCCGTTATCGTCCATCGGGTCACTGCCGTCGATGGCATTGAAGCCGTTCTCGTCGTCAATCGTTCCCAGTTCGCTATCGTGATACGGCGCCATTTTCTCCGGCCGTCGCCACATGTTCTCGGTCAGGTCTTCGTGGTTGTAATCGACCCCGGTATCGAGCACTGCAACGACGACTTCGTCGGTTCCGGTGGTTTTGGCCCACGCGCTGGTGGCACTGATGTCGGCGCCTTTTTTGCCGCCTCGTTGTCCGGAATTAGCTAACGCCCACTGATCGTTGAACTGTGGATCGTGCGGCAGGATCGGTACGAGCGGTCCGGCGGACGCTTCGTCGAGATTGATTTCATAATTTGGCTCGGCGTATTCAACTTCGGGAAGCTGTTGGTATTCCTTCACCAGAGTCGCGGCATCGGCGTTGTCGAAGTCGTCAATCGCTTCCCAACCCTCGATATTCTCGATGCGATCTTCGACGCGATCATTACGGTCCGCGGTCAACTTGTCGATTGCTTCCTGACTTACGCCAGTCCTGAACTTGACGAGGATTTCCGGCGCGCCGAGATTGCGAGTCTTCTCGCTGAGCGAGATATCCTCGGCGGACATCGCTTTTTTCTTTTCTTCGATGGGCACGAACCGGGCCGGCTTCCACTGTTTTCGCCACTTGTTGAGTTGACCGGCGAAAGCGGCGACGAGAATGAGGACGAGCGCGAGCGCGGCGTGAATGAAAAAGTTGTTGCGGTTCATTGGTGGTACCTCTAGATCCGATAATTCTTGCCCTTAAACTTGTAGGCTCTGACCTGGTTTTTGTCGGCGCGGTATTCGAAGGTTTGTCCCTGGGCTTCGAGGTTGATGCGCCAGCCGCGCGTAATCATCTGGCCGCTCATTTCGTCGTCTTCCGCCGCGCCGAGAGCCATGTCGGGAAAATCAGCGTCTTCGACCGACTTCTCCTTGATTTCGCTGGCGTTGATGTTCAGGCGACGGGCCAGGTCGTTAAGTGCGTTTTCGACTGCCATATCTTTGCTGATTGCCATTATGACGATTCAAACGACCCCTTCGAGTTCTTTGTTCCGGCGTTGATGAGGCTATTTTGAGCCTGATAACGATTATGGTCAACTCTTTGGAGTCGGTCTTATCGAAGGTCTCCAAAATGATGTTGCAGCAGCACTGTCACCGTTATCGCCGCCGTCTCGGCGCGCAGAACACGTCCACCGAGCGTAATCACATGGAAATTTCGTGCCCGGGCGCTTTCGATCTCGTCATCAGACCAGCCGCCTTCAGAACCGACGAGGGCTGTTAACGACTGCGAGGCAGTTTGCGCGGTCAGGTTTTCGAGTCGTTCGCCGTCCCGTTCGGAAAACATGACGCCCAAACTGTCCGTGTCCAAGACTGAATCAAATTTCACCGGCAGACTGATTTCCGGCACAAAAGCCCTGCCGGACTGCTTCGCCGCCTCAAGTGCGATGCGCTGCCAGCGCGCGAGGCGTTTTGTTGCATCAGCGGCGTCGCGGAGATGAATGTCAGCATAACGAGTGATGAGTGGAGTGATTTTCTTAACACCAAGCTCGGTCGTCTTTTGCACTACGAGGTCGAACTTATCGCCCTTCAACAGCGCGACGCACAAATTAAGTTGCAAGTGTGATTCAGGCTTTGCAGGCTCAACTTCGGCTTCGATGCGCAACTCCGCACTGTCGCGTCTGCTGGTTTCCACGATTGAGCGAAACTCACGTCCGTGCCCGTCGAAAACGAAGACTTCATCACCCGTTTTCAGTCGCAGCACTTCACGCAAGTGACGCGCTTCGTCAGTACCGAGCGTAACTATCTGTTTCGTGAAGTTGAAAGCATTCGGCGGGGCATGAAATCGACGAGTCATTTGGCTTAGACGATCCCTAAACGATCAATGCCACCCATTCGCCGTCCTGCTCGATCTCGAAATCATCGATACCATTGTCGTGAAGACCAGCCTGGACCATCTCGATTTGCGTCTGGAGTATTCCCGAAAGGATCAGCTTTCCACACGTCACGCCAACGAGCGCGGGCAGGAGTTGCACAATCACATCGGCAGTGAGATTCGCGCAAACCAGATCGGCGGAAGCGGTCGATTCTTCAATTGAGCCGGCCCAAAAATCGATCTGCGCGACGCCATTCGCCGCGGCGTTTTCGCGTGCAATTTCGACGGCGCTTTCGTCCGTGTCGCACGCTTCGACATGCGCTTCCGGAAAGAGTTTCGCAGCCGCAATCGCGAGAATGCCGGTGCCGGTGCCGACGTCGAGAAAACTGCCGCCCGCGAAGTGTTTCTGAATCGCGTCGAGACAAAGACGCGTCGTTTCGTGTGTGCCGGTGCCAAACGCCATGCCCGGCTCGATACGGATGATCAAACGATCGTGCACTTCGCCCAGGTTGGACCACGGCGGCGCAATGATGAAGCGTCCGATCTCAACCGGCTGCCAGTTTTGTTTCCACTCTTCGAGCCAGTCGTGTTGCGCGACCTCACGCACGTTCATGTCACGCACTGACGACGACGGCAGTTCGTAAATGCGCAACGCTTCAAACAACTCATTGCGGACACGTTCACGATCGGGAGTTTCAGCGAAGTAAGCGATAATTCGGACCAGCCCGTCTGATTCGTCGCCAGTTTCCGTACCCAGCGCGCCGGCTTCCATCAACGCGTATTCAACGGCCTCGCGCGCTGCTGGTTCGATATCGACATCGAGCGCATACCATTGTTCAGGCTTTTCTTTCGCGTGACTCAATTTCCACTCAACCCATACTCGTCGAGCAGTTGATCTTTGTTGCGCCAGTCTGCTTCCACTTTTACAAACAGTTCGAGGTGGCAGCGATAGCCCAGCAGATGCTCGATCTCTTTGCGCGCGCGAATTCCGATTTCCTTCAAGCGGCTGGCGCCTTTGCCGATGACGATCTTCTTTTGTGAATCTCTCTCGACGACGATCACGCAATAGATGCGAGCGAAGTCTTCGCGAACTTCTTCGAACTTCTCTGTCATGACGGCGGTAACATAAGGAATTTCATCAGCCGTCGCCCGCAAAACTTTTTCACGTACGATCTCTGCCACGAGCACGCGCAACGACTGGTCCGTCAGTTCATCTTCACCGAAGATTGGCTCACCTTCGGGAAGATGTCGCAAACAGCTATCTAACAGCACGTCAGTTTGATCGTTCTTGAGCGCGGAAATCGGAACGATCTCCTGCCAGTTGTGCTCTTTGCTGTACCAATCGATTAAAGGTAGCAGCGCCGCTTTATCTTCGAGCTTATCGATCTTATTCAACAGCAGGAGGGCGGGTTTCTCAGACTGCTTCACGAGGTCCAACACGAAGCGATCTCCGTTGCCGGTTGAGGAAGATGCATCACGAATCAGACACACCAGATCGACGCCCATCAGCGCGTCCTGAACGGCAGACATCATGCGACGGTTAAGTTCGTAACCGGGCTGGTGAACGCCCGGCGTGTCAACGAAGACGATCTGGCCTTCGGGCTTCGTGATTACACCCTGAATCCTGAAGCGCGTGGTTTGCGGCTTATCCGAAACCGCCGCAATCTTCTGCCCCACGAGTTGATTCAGCAGTGTCGATTTACCGGCGTTCGGCCGGCCGATCAGCGCAACATAGCCGGCATGAGTCATAAAATCCGTTTTCTATCCGTGTAATCTGTGGCTAGCTCTTCTCAGCAAAAATCTGGACCAGATTCACCAGGGTCTCAGTGGACTTCTCCAGTCCCTTGCGCGAGTTGAACTCCAGCTTGCCGTGAAAATTTCCGCCGCCGGTAAAAAGATTCGGCGTCGGCAGTCCCTGAAACGTCAAACGCGATCCATCCGTGCCGCCACGAATCGGTTTCAGAAACGGCTTTAGTCCTGCCCGTTTCGCAGCTTCCATCGCGTTTGTCGTCAACTCAGGATAGTTCTTGAGCATTTCCTTCATGTTCTTGTAATTCTCTTTGACGTCGATCGTGATCTTCACTTCCGGATACTTCGCCGCGGTTTGCGCCACCATGTCGCGCAAAGTCTTCTCTTTCGCGTCGAGCCCGCTCATGTCGAAGTCGCGCAGCAGGATCTTCAGATTCGAACTCTCGACGTCAATCACGCCGGCGTACGGATGAACAAAGCCGACGCGACCCTCGGTTGTCTCCGGCAACATATCATGCGGAAAACGATTGAGGTAATCGGCGATCGCATACATCGCATTGATCATGATCCCTTTGGCGGTTCCGGGATGCGTGCTCTTGCCCTGGAATGTGACGGTCGCGGTGCGTGCGCTCCACGTCTCGTCGCTGATCTCGCCAAGCTCTTCACCGTCGACGGTGTAAGCCACCTTCGCACCGAAACCCTTCACGTCAAACTTCTCGATGCCAGTGCCGACTTCTTCATCAGGCGTGAAAGCAATGGCGAGTGTGCCGTGTTTGAGCTGTGGATTCTGACGCAGGATGTCGATCATCGTCATCACCTCAGCGCAGCCTGATTTATCGTCAGACCCGAGCAGCGTCGTGCCGTCCGCGGTGATGATGTCGTCGCCAATCAGTGTCTTGAGAACTGGATTCTTCGCGACCGTGATCACCTGCGTCGGATCTTTCGGCAAGGTAATGTCGCCGCCCTGGTAATTCTTGTGAATGATCGGATTGACGTTTTCACCGGAGACTGCGGGCGACGTGTCCATGTGCGCGATCAAGCCGACCACCGGCACCTTTGAATTGTCCGTGAGATTTCCGGGCACGGTGGCGTAGACGATGCCAAACTCACTGACGCGGACATTTTCGGCTCCGAGCGCGGTCAGTTCCTTCGCCAGCAGGTTCGCGAGGTTGAGCTGTTTGCGCGTGCTGGGCGTCGTCGTTTGATCTTCCTGCGATTGCGTATCGATCTTCACGTAACGAAGGAAACGATCCATCACTGACTCGGTGGGTGGTTTAAGCTGGGCATTAACGATACCAACCGAAGCAAGACAAAGTGCGAAAGCAATAATCAATCTCATTACTAAGAGCCTTTCATCCACAGATTACACAGATTTTTGGCGGAGAGATTTGCGCCACTCTTCGCTCTGATGATTCAAGTCGTCCAGAGTTTGCTGCAACTCATCGCGTTTTGCCGCCAGAACCTCGTCGTTTGCGTCCGCCGGAACGTAAATTGGCGCGGCCACATAGATGCGAGCGCGCGTGAACGGCTTCGGAATCTGAAATAGGTCCCAACTCGGCGTCGTCCAGTACCGATCGAGCGCCATCGTGACGGGCACGATCGGTTGACCGGCCTTCTTCGCCAGCAGCACCGCGCCCATTTTGGCGACATAACGCGGACCTTTTGGACCGTCGATCGTGAACGCCGTCGTACAACCCGCGCGCATGAGTCGCGCCATCTCGACGATTGCGCCGACGGCGCCGCGCGTGCTCGATCCGCGCACCGCTCCGTAGCCGAACCGTTGAATAAACCGCGCGATGTACTCGCCGTCAAAACTTTTCGACGTCATCACCACGATACGGCGTTTGCGCCACCAGTAGGTGGTCAGAAAAATGCGGTCGTGCCAAAAGACGTAAATCGGCAGTCCGCCATTTTCCTGGGCTTTATCGTGATTCTCCCAACCGATAACTTCGAAACGGGCAGTCAGTCCGATCAGGTTAATCAGGAGATAAAACACCGCATCCGCGGCGCGAATCTTCAGGCGATCAACTATAGAGTAGTCCGAGAGGTCGGCGAATTCATACGCCCGAGCGACTCGCGTTTGCATATCGGAAACGAGTATAGGGCCAGCAACAATCCGTGGCTAATAGATCTTCGGTTCTCCGGACGGGCGAGTCTTCCAGCGTTTGTGAATCCAAAGCCACTGTCCGGGGTACTGCCGGATTTGATTCTCAATGCGTTCGGTCAGTTTCACCGTCAACTGTCGCACGTCGGCTTCTTCGTCGCCGGTGCAATCAGCCGGAATCGGCGGCTCAACGATCAGTAAATACTTGCCCTTTTCTTCACTCCACGGGGCAAACACAGGGACGAGCGGAGTGCCGGTGCGTACCGCAAGCTTAGCGACGACAAACGTCGTCGCGGCGGGAACTCCGAAAAAATCGATAAAAATGGCTTCGTCGTCGAGTGTGTTCAAGTCGGGAAGCAGGCCGAGCGGCGTTTCCCCGGCGCGTAGGATTTTCAACATCGAGCGCGCCGCGGCGAGTTTATCGATCGTCTCGTTGCCGAATCTTTTGCGAATGCGATCGACAAGCTGCTCGATACGCGGATTGTCGAGTCGACGCACGAGAAACGTGAAGGGATGATCGAAGAGCGACAAGCCGAAACTGGTTAACTCCCACGCGCCGAGATGACCTGTGTAAAGAATCAGCCGGTTGCCGCGAACACTCTTCGCGGCGACAAGATTTTCGAGACCCTGAGGCTCAATGAGCTGTTTCAGCTCGTCGCGAGATTTGGTCGAAAACTGGCTGAAAAAACCGAGTAAACGCCCGAGATTGTCGAAGCATTCCCGCAGTAACTGCCCTCGTTCTTCCTCAGACTTTTCGGGAAAAGCGAGGCGCAGGTTGGTCGCGCCGGTGCGGCGTAGATCGCCGGCGATGGCGTAGACAATCTTACCCATGCCCCGACCGATGCTGAGTGCGAGCCGGGTCGGCAAAAGTCCAAACCCGCCGAGAACAGATCTGGCCGCCGAGTATTCAAGAAATGTTTGCAGTTTGCCTGGTTTAGCCATCACCCGACAGGACTTCAGAATTCACATGATTAGCAGGATTGGGAGCATCCTGCAAATCCCGCTTAAGTCTACAATCCTGTACGTGATATATTTCGAACGCTTGGCGAAAGGTTTTCGTACAGACAAGCGCGGTATCTCTCCTCAAACAAGTTTTAGTTAGATTGGAGTTCGATGAAAAAACGCCGGATTCTCATCGTGGATAATAACGATGAGTTGCGTGTTCTGCTTGAACAGGCTCTCGGTAAGCTCGGTCACGAAGTGGTTGTGACCGGCGAACGGGATAAGGCGCTCCGTCGAGACGACCTCGATAGCTTCGATCTCATCATCAGCGACTTGTCCGAAGCTGAAGTCAACGGCGAACCGATCAGCGAGCTGCACCGGAAACATCTCGTCACACCTCTCGGCGAGCACGGTCACGGTACCGGCGTCATCAAGGCGTTCAAGCTGGGCGCGGCAAACTATCTGCGAGTTCCTTATAACGGCGATGAGTTGCGCGAGATAGTTGAACAAACGCTCTCGCACAAACTTCGCACCTGCGAAGACAACGGCAGCTTTTCACACGTTCACGAGAAGATCGAGTTTGAACTTCCCAGCGATCTCGCGCTGATGAATGGCGTGTTGGAGTATCTTCAGGAACGCGTCGCGAAGCTCGGTTTGATCCGTCCCGAACGCTCAAATCTATTTATCGCCCTCGACGAAGCTTTTGTGAACGCGGTCAAACACGGCAACAAGAACGATCTCTCAAAGCTGGTGAAGATCACGGCGGAGTTATCGCCGAAAGAAGCGAGTTTCACAGTCGAAGACGAAGGCAAAGGTTTCAACGTCCGCGAGATTCCGGATCCGTGTGATCCTGAGAACCTGTTTCGCACTTCCGGTCGAGGAGTGCTCCTCATCTACAACATCATGGACGAAGTTGAGTACAATGCGCAGGGAAATCGCGTAAAAATGGTGAAGCGACCGGATGCTCCGGTCGAAGCTCAACTCGTTGACCCAAATACCCCTGACGACAAACGCTGCTGAAAGCCAGCAACCTCGTACTGCATCCGCATTTTGGCGTGCATGGAAGTGGTGGCTACCCCCTGCGGTCATTGCGCTCGCGCTCGTTCTGTATTTTGTCGACCCGTTTATCGGCGATTGGGACGGCATGGACTACACCATGCTCTCTCTCGATGGCTATCCATCGTCGATGGCGCTCGGTCGCAGTCTCTTTATCTTCACGAATCATTTTCTCTTCCTGATCGGCCGCGCGCTGTTTGGTGTCCAGCCTGACAAGGCATATTTGATTTTCAAATACACGGTTGTCGCGCAGGCGCCTCTCGCTGTGATTGCATGCTGGATACTCGGGCGTGATATCAGTGGTTCTCTCCGCACCGCGACCATCGCCGCGCTACTGATCGTTTTCTCACCGGTGTTTGTGTTGTACGGCGGCCAAGTGATGACTGACGTTCCGTCGGTTTTGATCCTCGCAACGTCGCTCATCCTCCACTTGCGTGGCGTGCAGCAGCGAAAGTTTTGGCTCGTACTGGCAGGCGCGGGATTGATGGGACTCGGAGTTAATCTGCGCGAGACGATCGGGTTTTACGCGCCGTGGCTCGTGCTCGCGCCGTTTGTCCTCGGATGGAAGTTTCAACGCCGTGAAGTCTTGATGGTCGCGGCTTCGCTGGTTGTTTTTGTTTTGCTGGCCCTCGGGTGGTTTGGTTACTGGTTCATCACTGATGAAAACTATCGTTGGGTTTGGCATGGCTGGCGCGAATCGATGCGCGACGAGTCGGCGCGGCATCCGGTTTCGCTCGCCAATATTCGTCCCTATATCATTTTTTATTTCATCAGCGCTCCGCTTGTCTTTCTGACGATTCCGTTTGCTCCGATACTCGAGTGGCGCAAGAGCCGTCTCTCGCCGATGCTTTTGTTGTGGCTGGTGGCGTTCTTTGCGAACCTGCTGTTGTTTTTCAACTACAGCACAACTGTGAACTGGCGCTACTTCCTGACCGGCCTTCCCGGCATTGTGCCGTTGGGCGCGTACTGGTTACTGCGAATTGCTGGACGGCCGTTGAAGACTGAACAGCGCGCGTTTGTGGTGTGCAGCTCGCTAATTGCGGCGCTGGCGATTGGGTTTGCGATTCTCATACACCCGGTCAGTTATGAGTTTATTCAGCGTCGCGCGATGAGTAAGGAGTACAGACAAAGGCTCGAAAAGGTGCCGCTCGATGCGGTCATGATTTCGGGAGGGCAAACGATTGCGGTGCATTACTGGGCGGCAATCGGGTCGGGACGCTGGAAGACGATCGGCACAGGTGGTGGTTGGCCCGGCGACAAATTGTTTTCGATTATCCAGAATCATTTGAATCACCGGCGTCGTGTATTTATCGATACCGATCCACGCTGGTGGGTGCCGTGTGGCTGGCAACGCGATGAGATCCCGTTGATTGTCGAATTGGAGAAGCATTTCAGTTTCCGGCGGGTGGATGAAACGATCTACGAGATCAGTTGGCAGGGCGATCCGAGCGCGCGCGACAATGCAAACCTGAGCCGGTTGTTGCCGGAGAACCGGCCTGAAGATACCAAGAAGTGTCCGCCTTCTAAACCGTAGTTGGCCACGGATCTCCGCTGATTGTTTACGGATCAGTGGTTATCCGTTCCACGATCCGTAAAATCTGTGGCTATGCCTTACGAAGTCTTTCTCGCCTTTCGTTATCTCCGCTCGCGTCACAAACGACGACTCGCGCGTGCGACTTCGATCGCAGCGATACTCGGGATCTGCATGGGTGTGGCAGCGCTGATTGTCGCATTTGCCTTGTCGAACGGATTTCGCGACGAGATGCGCGACAAGATTTTGCAGGGCACTGCACATTTGAGCGTGCTGCGCGCTGATGGGCGTCCACTTGAAAATTACGCAGAACTCGAGAGTCGTGTGAAACAAGTCGAAGGAGTTGTCAGTGCTTCGGCAACGACTTACGACGGCGCGCTGGCGCGTGGATCAAAGGGTTCGGCGTATGCAGTTATTCGTGGCATTGAGAAAGATGCGGCTCAGTTAACGGAAGGCCACTGGCTAATCGAAGGTTCGTCCGGACCACTCTTCAACTCGACAACTGAGTCGGTACCAAACGCAGTGTTCGGCGCTGATCTTGCCGCACGCATTGGAGTTGCTGTCGGCGACGTGGTCCACATGATCCCGGTGAACGAAAGCACTGGCATTTCAAATAGACGTTTGCGAGTGGTGGGTATTTTTCGCTCGGGTTTGTTTGAGTACGACTCAACGTGGATCTACGTCTCACTCGAAACCGCAAGCGCTTTCGCCGGAAATGATCACGCAGCCTCGGCGCTGAGTGTGCAGGTGAAAGACGTCGACAACGTGCGCGTCACCACTGAGAACGTTTCGAAAGCGCTCGGCAACACGTACACGATCGTCGACTGGCAGCAAGCGAATCAACCTCTATTCGCGGCACTCGCGCTCGAACGTCGCATGGGCCTATTCATCATCGGGCTCATCATCGCGATCGGTACACTGAATATCACCACAATGCTGATCCTCGTCGTTGTCGAACGGCGTCGAGACATCGCAATCCTCAGAGCCCTCAACGCGACGCGCACCGGCTTGATGCTGATCTTCGTCATCGAAGGCGCGGTTATCGGCGCCATTGGCGCCCTGGCCGGTGTGGTTCTGGGTTACGTCTTATGCCTGATCGGAAATCATTACAAAGTCGTGAGCCTGCCCGCTGACGTCTACTCGATCAGCAACGTGCCGCTGATCCCAAAATTCAGTGAGATGATGCTCGCGGCCCTCGTTGCTTTTGTGCTGAGTGTGTTGGCGACGATCTATCCAGCCCGCGCGGCCTCGCGACTGCGTCCCGTAGAAGCTTTGCGTGATTCATGATCAACGTCGTCGACTTGCGAAAGAGTTTTACAGCGCCGAACGGCGAACGCATCGAGGTGTTGCGCGGCGTCAATCTTTCAGCGGCGGACGGCGAAAGCATCGCGATTACTGGTCCATCAGGTTCAGGAAAGTCGACCCTGCTTCATTTGCTCGGTGGCCTGGAAACGCCGGATCACGGAGCTATCACTTTGGACGGCACCGTCGATAGCGCGGGTGCTACGGGTCGCCAGATCGGGTTTGTTTTCCAGTTTCACTACCTCTTGCCCGATCTTTCGGCGATAGAGAATGTGGCGTTGCCGTTGTTGATTGCACGCTGGGGCCGGAAGCGGGCGTTTCAGCGCGCCCTGGAATTGTTACAGGAAACGGGCCTCGGTGACCGGGCCGAGCATCCGATTTCGCATCTTTCCGGCGGCGAACAACAACGAGTCGCAGTGGTACGAGCCTTAATTACCGAACCTAAATTATTACTTGCCGATGAACCCACCGGTAATCTCGACGACGCCATCAGCGAGCAGATCGGTCACATCCTGGTTGGTTATGCTCGCAAACACGCCGCGATCACGATAATCGCCACTCACAGTGAGAAATTAGCGCGCTTGTGTGATCGCACACTAAAACTCGAAAAACGCTGATCTATGTTCATCAGCGTTCATCCGCGACTGAAAACAAATAACCTTTAAGACTTTTATCTCACTCATAGGTTATAATGCGCGAAAGTTTGCCGCTTTCGTCTCCCGGCAAAGGTAATTAGAAGGACGTTTTACAGAAAACAAGATGTTCGAACGCTATACTGAAAAAGCGCGACGAGTGATCTTTTTCGCGCGCTACGAAGCATCACAGTTTGGAGCTCCGGCCATCGAGCCTGAGCATCTCCTGCTGGGCCTGATGCGTGAAGATAAGACTCTCACCGGTCGCTTTTTTCCACGCGCACAGGTCTCAATTGAATCGATTCGCAAGGAGATTGAGGGACGAACCCTCCTGCGCGAGAAGATTTCCACTTCAGTCGAACTGCCCCTGGCGCCCGAAACCAAACACGTTCTCGCTTACGCGCACGAGGAAAGCGACCGGCTGCAACATCGTCACATCGGCACCGAGCATTTGCTGCTCGGGCTGCTTCGTGAAGAGCGTTCGATGGCCGCAGAGATTCTCTACGAGCGCGGCTTGCGACTAAATGCCGTACGCGACGAGATTGCACGCCAATCCGGGGCCGACGCCAGAACTTCCCAAAAGAAAGACACGCCACATCTGGTCGAGTTTTCACGCGACCTGACCGACGACGCTGCAAACGACAAGCTCGATCCGTTGATTGGTCGTGAAGCAGAGATCGAACGCGTGGTGCAGATCCTTTGCCGCCGTACGAAGAACAATCCCGTGCTCATCGGCGAGCCGGGCGTCGGCAAGACAGCGATTGTCGAGGGACTCGCACAGCGCATCGTGCGTGGCGAAGTTCCATCGTTCCTTGAACACAAACGAATACTTTCACTCGATCTCTCGCTAATCGTCGCCGGCACGAAGTATCGCGGCCAGTTTGAAGAGCGTTTGAAACAGATCATGCGCGAGTTGGTTGAGAACCCGCAGTACATCGTCTTCATCGACGAACTGCACACGCTCGTCGGCGCAGGCTCTGCAGAAGGTTCACTCGACGCGGCAAACATTCTGAAGCCGGCGTTATCGCGTGGTGAGATTCAGTGTATCGGGGCCACAACTCCGGCCGAGTTTCGTAAATCGATCGAGAAGGATCGTTCGCTTGAACGTCGCTTCCAGGCAGTGAAAGTTCCGCCTCCATCGGAAGCTGAGGCCGTCAGCATTCTCGACGGCGTCCGTGAACGTTACGAGAGTTTTCATCAGGTTCGTTACACTGACGACGCCCTGCAAGCCGCGGTTTATCAATCGCATCGTTACATTCCCGATCGTTTCCTGCCTGACAAAGCCATCGACGTAATTGACGAAGCGGGCGCGCGCGTGAAGCTGCGCGTGCGACGCGAACAAGGCAATCTCGCGGACTGGAACGAATTGAATGAATGGTCGCGATCTTACGGCGACCCGTCGAGCCTGCGAGTTCATCAGGAAGATGCGCTCGTCTCTGCCGAAGTGACGCGCGACGATGTTGAAGACGTGATCGCGCGCTGGACCGGTATTCCGGTCAATTCATTAAAAGAGGAAGAGACGCAGAAACTGCTGCGAATCGAAATCGAGCTGCACAAGCGCGTCATTTCTCAGCGTCCGGCAATCTCGGCGCTCGCACGCGCCATCAGACGTTCGCGCGCGGGACTGAAAAATCCGTTACGGCCGGTGGGTTCGTTCCTGTTTCTTGGTCCAACCGGGGTCGGTAAAACTGAAGTCGCCCGTTCGCTCGCGCAATTCTTGTTCAGTAGCGAGCGCGCGCTCATCCGTTTCGACATGTCGGAATTCATGGAGAAGCATTCGGTCTCCAAGTTGATTGGATCGCCGCCGGGTTATGTCGGCCACGAAGAAGGCGGCCAGTTAACCGAACGCATCAAACGTTCGCCGTATTCAGTGTTGTTGTTTGACGAGATCGAGAAAGCGCATCCGGATATCTTCAACATCCTGCTGCAGGTGTTTGAAGACGGTATCCTGACAGACGCGCTCGGCAATACCGTCGATTTCAAGAACACGATCATCATCATGACCTCGAACATCGGCGCCCGCTTCATTCAGAAGAAGGGAACGCTCGGATTCCAGGCCAACACCGATGCCAGCCGTGAGAAGGTTGAAGAGATGGTGATGTCGTCGGTGCGACAAACGTTCAATCCCGAGTTCATCAATCGTCTCGACGAGATCATCATTTTCGACCAGTTGCACGACAACGAACTACTCGAAGTGGTCCAGTTGCAACTCGATCAGATCAATAAGACGATGACCCGGCATGGTTTTGAGATTAAGCTGACGGACGAGGCAAAGCGTTGGATCGTCGACAAGACCTGCGCCGATCGACTCTATGGCGCGCGACCAATTCGACGGGCGTTGCAGAAATATGTGGAAGACCCGCTGTCCGAGGCGTTGATCCAGGGCCAACTCGAAGGCGCTACTTTGATTGAAGTTTATCTGAATGGCCAGGAGCTGGATTTCCGGCCCGAAGGTGTGGAAGCTGCGGACGACGCTCTGCTAATTCACTGAATTTTTTCGCCACAAAGAAGCACAAAAAGCACAAGCTGAACAATTGCTTTGGGTTTTTTGTGTCCTTTTGTGGTGTCCTCCCCCGTGTGGCATTCTCTTTTTATATGCCTTATAATGCGCCACTTTGCTACTCAACAGCTGGCAACTGGCAATTCTGACAGTGAATCTAAAGGGTCTGTCTTCGTAACCAGTTCAGCACTCATAAGCTCCCCGAAGTTTCTGAGGCCCGGTAAGAACTATTGAGGGAATTGGTGCCTATGCACTCATATCGCGTGTTTTGGCTCTTCTTTTTGAGCCTCTTGGCTGGAATCTCCGCAACCTTCGTAAGTCCGGGACGCGTTTTAGCCCAGCAAACTCAGCCACAACGAATCGTCGAAAACGTTGACATCATCGGTAATCGTCGTCTGCGTAAGGACGACATCCTGTATTACATCCAAACCCGACCCGGTGATCCTTACAACGTCGAACAGGTCCAGCGTGACTATCAAACACTGCTGTCACTGACGTTTTTCGACAAGACCGCCACCCGTGTTTTGACTGAGAACGGTCCGCGTGGCGGCGTCAACATAATCTTCGAAGTCAAAGAACTGCCGATCATCCGCGATCTCACGTTTGAAGGTCTCAAGAGTGTGCCGGAGTCAGACATTCTCAAGGCTTTTCGTGAGCGACGCGTCGGTGTTTCAAAAGAGAGCATTTACGATCCGGTGAAAGTCCGGAATGCGATGCGAGTCATTAAAGAGCTGCTTGCCGCCGGCGGACATCCGAATGCGACCGTCGAAGAACGGACCGAAGAAGTCTCAGCCACTTCACTCGCCATCACTTTCGACGTCAACGAAGGCGACCGCGTTCGCGTCGTCGATATTCAGTTTGAGGGCAACACGGTCTTCAGCGACGGCTCTTTGCGCGGTGCGATGAAGTATGTGAAAGAAGCGGGTCTGATCACTCGTTTCAAAGGTTCGGACATTCTCGACCGGGAGAAACTGGACGTCGACCTGCGCCTCGTCGACAACTACATGCGTTCGAAAGGTTATCTCCAGGCGCGACACGGCGAGCCGCGTATCGAAGGTGTTGGCCGGCGTCGCACCGGTTTCCCGATTCTGCCGTTGCCGTTCCTGTCCTCGGTTGACGAAGGTTTGCGAGTGACCATTCCGATCGCCGAAGGGAAGGTTTACCGGCTCGGCGAGTTCAAGGTCGAAGGAAACTCAATCTTCTCCGAAGCGCAAATCAGGGCAGTAATCGGTTTGAACAAAGGCGACATCGCCGACGGTGAAAAAGTCAGCAAGGGCCTCTTTGAAAACCTCAAGAAGTTTTACGGCCAGCAGGGTTTCATCGAATACACCGCTGAACCCGTTCCGACCTTCAAAGACAATCCGGCCAATCCAAATGAAGGCGTTGTCGATTTCACCGTCACGATCGAAGAAGGCAAGCAGTTTACATTGCGCCGTCTCGAATTCGTCGGCAATACGTTCACGCGCGACAACGTTCTCCGTCGTGAAGTGCTTATCAACGAAGGCGACATCTACAACGACGTCTACTGGGAATATTCAGTCGTCAAACTGAACCAGCTCGGTTACTTCAACCCGATCGATAAAGACAAAGACGTCGATCGCCGTACGAACGATGAAGAAGCGAACGTCGATCTCTCGCTCAAGGTGAGTGAACGTGGCCGCCAGCAGATTTCATTCAACGGTGGCATCTCGGGTATCGGCGGTTCGTTCTTCGGTCTCGAATACTCGACGAACAACCTGCTCGGTCGCGGCGAGGTGCTCTCGTTCAACCTTGCGGCTGGTAATCGCCAGCGTTCGTTCCAGTTTTCCTTTACCGAGCCGTACATCAAGGATCGACCAATCAGCGCGGGATTCTCAGTGTTTGCGTTCTCGCAAAAGTTCTTTGGTGAAGGAACTTTCCTGTCGCAGAACGTCGGCGCGCAGACTGATCTGCTGAACCAGGGATTTAATTTGACCGACATCAACGAAGAGAATCTCTTTACGAGAGATTCATACGGCGGGTCGATCTTCGTCAGCGCGCCCTTGTCGGAGTTTTATCGTAAGCGACGGTTTACGCAGTTCTCGCGTATCGGCGCTTCGTATCAGCTCTCGCTGTCGAGCGTGAAAGATCCGGAATCTAATTCCGATCCGAACAATCCGTCCTCGTTTATTCCGGTTATTTACAAGCAGCCGAATATTCTGACGAGCCGCGGCACCCTGACGTTCTCTTACGACACCCGCAACGCGAGCGTCGATCCGACTAAGGGACGCGAGGTCTCGTTTGCGGTCGCCTTAGCAGGACTTGGCGGCGACGTGCGCACGTATCAGCCAACGCTTTCCTATACCCAGTTTTTCCCGGTGCGACGTAAGAAATCGCAGCATCCCGAGGTCTTTGGGTTCCGCATCATTACGGGAACAGTGGGAAGCTTCGCCACGACGTCAAAAGTCAAAAACGCGCAGTCGCTGGCGTTTGTCGACGGTGTGCCGATCTTCGAGCGGTTCTTCCTCGGCGACGAATTCACGATTCGTGGGTACAACGTGCGCTCGATCAGCCCGATTGCTCCAGTTGACACGTTCATCACGTCTCAAAATGTCGTGGTTGCTTCAAACTTCGCGGGAACGCCTCAGGTAGTTGCCGGGATACCGTCATCAGCCGCGCAGATTGGAGTTTTCACTGGCTCGTCAGGCAATAACATTGCCGGATTGCCGCGGTCATTTACGTCCGTTGGCGGCGACACGCAGATTCTCGGAAACTTCGAATACCGAATTCCGATCATCAGCGACACCGTTAGTCTTGCGGCTTTCGCCGACATCGGAACGGCATTCAATCTCCGCAGCAAGAACGACCAGTCGTTCTCGAGCGAATTCCTCGACGACCAACCGTTCCTGCAAACGGTCGGCTTCCTGAACTGTGCAAGATTCCCGGTTCCCGTCGCGGTTAATTTGAGCAATCTGGCTCTTTGCAACAACAACAATCTCGGTACGATACCGGGAGGCGGCGCGCTCGTATCTCGCGATGGCCGTATCGTGAGTCAGTCAGAAATCGACGAGGCGCAGCAACTGCATCCGATTGACCCGTTGACCTTCCTGCCGCCGGGATTTCAGCCGGTGTTCCTGCGCGGGCAGGCGCAGACCAATAGTGTGGTCAAGCTGTCGCAGAGTTTGTTTGACAGTATTGGCGATTACCGGTCGAGTCTGGGTATGGAGGTCCGAGTTCAGGTGCCGGTCATCAATGTACCGTTTCGCCTGATCTTTGCGTATAATCCGAATGCCCGTGATAACCAATTCATTGACGGGTTTCCGTTCTTCTTTAACGAAAAAAAGAAAGTCATTCGCTTTAGTGTCGGGCGTACCTTCTGATCGCCTGAGCCAACCAATGGTGGCTGGACAAACAACTAAAGGGTTTGTCCAATCGCCCTCAACGTAAGGAGTACTACAAGAAAGTCATGAAGATAGCTCGTTTTATAGCTGCGGTTGCCATGCTGACGGCGACTGTAATTTGCGTCTCAGCACAAACCAAACCCGCGGCAACCCCCGCATCTCCCCCCGCGACGGCTCCGCAAAACGTGGCTGTTCCGGATAGCAAAATGGCCATGATTTATTCGGATGCCTTCCTGGATCAGAAATCAGGTATTGCCAGATTCAACAGTTTGCTCGGCACCCTGAATCGAGAGTTCCAGCCGCGGCAGGCCGAATTGCAAGGACTCCAGACCAGAATCAACACGCTGAGCAAAGAGATTGAGGACACTCAGAACGTCGCCGATCCGAACGCGTTGCGTACTAAGCGAGATCAGCTCACGCAGTTGAATACCGAGTTCAAACGTAAAGGCGAGGATGCCGAAGCCGCTTACGCGAAGCGACGGCAGGAAATTTTCACGCCCTTGCAGCAGGATATCGGTAAGGCGTTGGAAGCGTTTGCTAAAGCGCGCGGTATCACTGTGATCGTTGATGGCAGCCAGGTGCCGGTTGTCTATGCAGCCGACAGCATCGATATTACGCGAGCCTTCATCGCCGACTTCAACAGTAAGAACCCGGCCACCGCTTCAGTGCCGCAACCATAGTTGGTATCAGGTCGAATAGGTCCCATTAATTTATGGGACCTATTAGAATGGTGAAAACCATGATCAGACATTCCTTGTTTCCACTCAGCGCTTTGCTGGTAGTGGCCTTTGTCACTGTTGTGAGCGCACAACAGCAGCGGCCGGCTGGCGCTGCTCAGCCGACGCCGACGCCAACCGCTGCGCCCCCGGCAACCGTAAATTTGCCGACCAGCAAGATGGCCGTGATCTACACGGATCTCTTTTTGGATCAAAAAACCGGCATCGCCAAATTCAATAGCGTAGTCAACAAACTGAATGGTGAGTTTGCGGCGCCCAAAAACGAGCTTACGGGGATGCAGACGCGAGCGCAGACGCTCGAGACCGAAATCGGTAAACTGCGGGATGCGCCCGAGGGAACACCAATCGATCAAAAATCATTGCAGGCAAAGATGGATCAGCTCGAGCAGTTGAAGAAAGACATCACTCGCAAAGGTGAAGACGCACAGGCCGCTTACAATCGTCGCCGGCAGGAACTCTTTACGCCGTTGCAGGAGGAGATCGGAAAAGCGCTCGAAGCTTTTGCCAAGGCTCGTGGCATCAACGTCATCATCGACGCCGCGCAAGTGCCGCTGCTTTTTGCGGACGAGAAGATCGACATCACGCGCGCGTTTATTGCCGACTTCAACAGCAAGAATCCAGTTACCGCGGCGTCAACCACTACGCCACCAGAATAGGTTCGCAAACAGGCACAAACAGCACGAACTAACTTTTGTGCTATTTGTGCTTTTTTGTGGCTAATGAAAATGGAAACAATCCTCGATTCGCTGGCAATTCAGAAACTCCTGCCGCACCGCTATCCTTTTCTCCTCGTCGATCGCATCGTGGAGTTAGTGCCTCGCGAAAGAATCGTAGGAATAAAGCAAGTCAGTATCAACGAGCCGTATTTTCAGGGCCACTTTCCGGGCGCTCCGGTGATGCCGGGAGTGCTCGTGGTTGAAGCCCTGGCCCAGGTCGGCGCGGTGCTCGCTTTGCGCGAGATCGAAGATCGCGATTCAAAACTGGTTTTGTTTACCGGCATCCGTGAAGCGCGTTTTCGTCGCCCCGTTGTTCCAGGCGACACGCTCGTGCTCGAAGTAACCGCTCTGCGCATCGGTTCGAAGGTGCAGCGCATGCGCGGCGAAGCAAAGGTTGACGGCCAGATTGCTGCCGACGCCGAGATCATGAGTGTGGTCGCTCCCAGGGAACAGCCACTGTAAGTTCTGTTGTTTTTATGTCCGCTGCTACACACCCGACCACGATTCATCCCACTGCGGTTGTGAGCCCGGGTGCCCGAATCGGGTACGACTGCTTCATCGGACCATACTGCATCGTCGGACCTGACGTTGAGATTGGTGACGGCGTGAGACTCGAATCTCACTGCGTTATCGACGGCCACACCACCATCGGCGCGAGCACACACGTATTTCCTTTCGTCTCCATCGGACTTGCCTCGCAGGATTTGAAGTACAAGGGCGAGCCCTCTGAAACACGCATTGGCGCGCGCAACAACATACGTGAATTTGTAACCATTCACAGAGGTACCGCCGGCGGCGGCATGCTCACCAGAGTCGGCGATGATTGTTTGATCATGGCCCAGGCACACGTCGCACACGATTGCCTGATCGGCGATGGCGTCATCATGGCAAACGCGGCCACGCTTGCCGGACACGTTGTGATCGAAGATCGGGCCAACATCGGCGCCTATTCCGGTGTGCACCAATTCTGCCGGGTTGGTAAAGAAGCCTACATCGGCGGTTACTCGGTCGTCGTCAAAGACGCATTACCTTTCGCGCTCACGGTTGGCAATCACGCCAAGTGTTACGGATTGAATATTACCGGCATGAAGCGTCGCGGCTATTCTCGCGCGGCCATCGACGCGCTGCATCACGCTTTTCACCTGCTACTTTCCGCCAAGCTAAACACCACTCAGGCAGTCGAACGCATCAAGGACGAGATCAAGGATTCTGCTGAAGTCTCGGACCTTTTGCGTTTCATCGAAAGCTCCGATCGCGGCGTCACCAAATGAAGTTCGGATTGATTGCGGGCAACGGCAAGTTTCCCTTCATGGTGGTTGAAGGCGCCCGGCAATCGGGTGTGCCGCTTGTCGTCGCGGCGATCCGCGAAGAAACCGATCCGGAGATGGACCAGCGCGCCGAACGCGTCAAGTGGGTTGGCATCGGTCAGCTCGGGAAGATGATTCGTTTCTTCAAGGAAGAGGGTGTCGAGAAGGCGATCATGGCCGGGCAAGTGAAGCATGTTCAGATCTTCAGTCGCGCCGTTCCGGACGCGCGGATGCTGAAAGTGCTTTTGAAACTGCCGCGACGTAACACTGACTCGCTGATCGGCGCGATTGCTTCGGAGTTACAGAGTGAGGGAATCGAGCTGGTTGATTCGACGTGCTTCTTGCAGGATTCGTTACCGCAAAGCGGCACGCTCACACGACGTGAACCGTCGAAACAGGAACGCGAAGACATTGAATACGGACTGGAAATCGCGCGCGAGATTGCGCGACTCGATCTGGGCCAGACGATTGTTGTGCGGGGACAGGCGTGTGTCGCGATCGAGGCGATGGAAGGTACGGATGAGACGATTCGGCGCGCTGGTCAGCTCGTCAATGGAAAGCTGACAGTCGTTAAAGTGGCGAAGCCGAATCAGGATATGCGTTTTGATGTGCCGGTGGTTGGCGTGCCGACGATCGAGGCGATGATTGAAGCCGGCGCGACCTGTCTATGCATCACCGCCGGCAAGACCCTCATGTTTGACCGCGATCAGATGATCCGCACCGCCGAGAAGCACAAGATTTCTATTTTAGCCGCCGATTTACGCGGATAAACGCGGATTAGTAGCCCGGCGAAACTGCGGCAGTTTGGTCTGCCTTGGGATCGTACGGTGTTGCCAGGTACTTTTTCGCGATGGCCTGTGCGTTGTCGTAGTCGATCCCTGACTGTACCGCTTTCTGATATTCCGCTACTGCGCGAGTGCGCTCACCCTTAGCGTCGTACGCGTTCCCACGTTTGATGTGGGCCCATACTTCGATCCACGACGGCTTCAGATTACCAATCAGCGAAGCTTCGAGATTGTCGAGCGCCTGTTGCCAGTTGCGTTGTTCGAGGAACAGCAGCCCGAGGTTGTAGTAAACCCACGAGTTGGACCGATCGAGTTTCAGCGCGGCTTCAAACTGCTGCTGCGCCTCGGCGTAAATGCCTTCCTTCATCTGCTCGATGCCGCGGCGCGCGATGATCGAAACACGCAGATCATCCGACATGCGCAGGATCTTATTGTTCGGATCCACCACCACTTCAATCGGCTGCCCATTCGACTCAAAGTCAAAATCCTCGCTGCGGCCTTCAATCCGAACCGTCTTCTGCTGGTTGTCGCCTTCAGCTCGTAACAACAAGTCGACCGGCATGCGCAGCGTTTCGAGATTCTGTTTCACGGTGCCGCGCGTGCGGAACTTGCCTGAGCGCGTGCGAATGATTTGATAATCGACGGTAAACTCAGGCACGCCTGTTCCTTCAACCCACTGCGCGAAGAAGTAACGAAGATTCTCCTGCGATATCTTCGTGGCGAGTTTTTCGAACTCGTCGATCGAGGCGTTCTTGCCCTTGTAAGTTTCGAGGAAAGTGGCCAGCAAGCGGTCGAAGTTTTCGCGCCCCATCGTCTCTCGCAACATGCGGAAGATCATCGAGCCTTTGTAAAAGACGATTGATTGGTAAGCCGCTGACTGATCGTCGAGCGCACTCGGCGCGCGCGCTATCGATGCCGTCTGTTCGAACGTCAGTGCGCGTTCCTGTTGTTCGCGCTGAGCGGCGTCGAGACCACCCGCAGTCAGCGTGTTTTCACGAAACGCGAAAGCGCTCCACTCCGCGAGTCCCTGCGACAGCCACGCATCGTCGAACGACTTCAGTCCAACGCTCTGGCCCCACCATTGATAAGCCAGCTCGCGCTCGATCTTCTCTTCCGGTACAGGCCGCGTAGTATCAAACATTTTGCTCGACAGGAAAACGATTCCCGGACCCGAGTAGGTATCAAGACTCTCGTCGTCGATCTGGACCACGACCAGACGATTTCCAAAAAGCGGCGCACCGTATTTCTTTGTATAAAACTCAAGCACGCGGCCCGTCAGCTCGGCGTAGGCTTCAAGCCGTTTTTCGCTGCCCGGCATCGCATACAACTGAAGATCGTAATTCGCATAACGCAGGTTCTTGTTGATGTACAAACCCGCCGCAAAGTTACCAATCAACACCGGCTTTCGATGGACGAAACGATAACGAACAGCGCCTTCTTTCGGAGCCGGTTGCGCTACGATCGGATCGTCGCTGGTGCCTGCTACCTGCAAGCCCGACGGCACGATAAAGGTGATATCGGAAGTGGCTCGGTCAGCGGCGTAGTCGTGAAACGGAAACCAGCGCGAGGCATACATCAGGTATGAACCTTCGTTGCCAACGTAGGCCAGTCGTTTAGTCGCGAGCGGACCACCTTCCGGCGAAACCAGTGCGCCTTCCCAGCGAATGCGAAGTGTGACTGGCTGATTCGCCGGCACCACCGAACCCAGGTCAACCCGCACGCTCGGACCCAGCGAACCAACGCCGACGGCGTCCTGCACAAACCCGGTTAGCTCCTTACCATCCTTCTCGATGTTCGTTACTTTGAGCGAACCATTGAGCTCGAAAACGACGGAACGCGTTGCATCCAACGGCACAAAAGTGACGTCAGCACCCGCCCGAAGGATGTGTTGATCGGGAATGATTTGGGCCTCAATACGGTAGTTCGTGATGTCATAACGGCTGGCGGCTTGCTGAGGCGCGGGCTGCTGCGACTTTACCGAGAGGGCCAGCGTGAGCACGGCAAAGGCCGCCATAACACTGGGGAAGATGAGCTTTATACTTTTCATGGCATTCTGTTGCGACGATTATACAGTCGAGGACTTTGGATGGTAAGAAGCCACGAGCGGTTGGCTGGAATCTCGTAATCTGCGGATGGCTTCCCTCGCTTGACACTGCTCCAGACAGCGAATACAGTCCGAGTTACGCGGAAGTAGTAAGTCCTGAAACCTTCAACCGAGACATCTTCCACATCCAAAGGAGTTGATTCAATGAGACGCGTGTCTAAGTTTTTGTCCCCACTGTTTGTCTGCGCGCTCGCAGTTGTTTCCGCCCAGGCACAGGGCCCTCGCAACGTGCGAGTCGATTATAAAGAGACCACTTTAAAGAACGGCCTGCGTGTGATCACCGTTGAGGATCATTCCGCGCCTGTAGTGGCTGTTTCCATCACGTACAACGTCGGTTCGCGCAACGAACGACAGGGTCGCACCGGCTTTGCGCATCTCTTTGAACACATGATGTTCAAGGGCTCCGAGAATGTCGGATCGGGTGAGCACTTCATGCTTGTTTTCAACAACGGCGGCAACATGAATGGCACCACCAACGAAGATCGCACGAACTATTTCGAGATCCTGCCCGCGAACCAGCTCGACCTCGGACTCTTTCTGGAAGCCGATCGCATGAAGAGTCTCGCGATTACGAAAGATAACCTCGACAACCAGCGCAACGCGGTTCAGGAAGAGCGCCGTCTTGGTGTCGACAATCAAGCGTACGGCAAGAGCGGTGAAATACAACAGGAACTGCTCTACGACAATTTCGCTTACAAGCACACAACCATCGGTTCGATGGAAGATCTGAATGCGGCGAGTGTCGAAGACGTGGCCGCTTTCTTCAAGATGTACTACGCACCAAACAATGCGGTGCTGGTCCTGGTTGGAGATTTCAAAACCGCTGAAGCGCTCGGTAAGATTCGCAGCAACTTCGAGAGCATTGCGCGCCAGCCCGATCCGCCGTCAGTTGACATGACTGAGCCGGAACAGAAAGCCGAACGTCGCGCGAGTGTTGACGATCAGCTCGCCCGCGCGCCGCGTGTCGATCTCGCGTACAAAGCCGTGGCGGGCAACACTGCCGACTTCTATGCGTTGCAGGTGTTGGCGGCTGTGTTGCAGGGCGGCCAGAGTTCGCGTCTCTACCAGAAGATGGTCAAAGAAAAAGAGATGGTAACCAACGTTGGTGGTTTCATGGATGAGAAGCGTGGCGTTGGTGCGTTGTACTCCAGCGCCACTCTTAGACCGGGCGTCAAGACTGAAGACATCGAAGCAACTATCTACGCCGAGATCGATCGGCTGAAGAAAGAACCGATTGCTGATTGGGAACTTCAGAAAGCAAAGAACACCACACGACGAAATCTGATCAACGGCCTGCAAAGCGCTCTCACCCGAGCCATCACGCTGGGCCAATACACTGTCTATTACAACGAACCAGCGTTGATCAATGCACGGCTCGATAAAGTCGCAGCGGTCACGAAGGAAGACGTGCAGCGTGTTGCGAACAAGTATCTGGTCGACACCAACCGCACCGTTGTAATCACCATGCCGAAGGCGAAGGCCAAACCCGCCACCGGCGCATCAGGACAGTAAAGGAGTTAAGCAGATGAGAATCATGAAGAAAAATTTTGCAGTTGCACTCGTCCTGATGATGCTGGTGTCGTCTCTGGTTTTTGGACAGGGAACCATGCCGGCCGGTCAGGGACAAACAACGAAGGGCGCAGTGATCAAAGGCAAGGCGCCGGTTAATAAGGACGTGTTGAAAGTGAAACTTCCTCGCGCTGAGGAAGCGACACTGAAGAATGGTTTGCAGGTGATTGTACTGCCGATGCACAAGGTGCCGACCTTCAACATGCAACTCGTGGTGTTGAGCGGCGGCTTGTCTGACAAGGCTGACTACCGTGGTCTTTCGAGTTTCACCGCCACGCTGTTGCGCGAAGGAACGACGAAGCGCTCGAGCAAAGACATTGCCGAGCAGGTTGATGCCATCGGTGCAACTCTGACTGCGAACTCCGGACTCTCGTCAGTGACGAGCGTGGTCAGCACCAGCGGTTTAGTCGAGAACATTGACCCGACGATGGAATTGTTCGCGGACGTCATTCGCAATCCGACGTTCCCGGAAGCTGAAGTCAACAAGTACAAGACACGCACGCTCGCGCAACTCCAATTTCAACGATCGATTCCGCAGTTTCTCGCGGCGGAACAGTTCCAGCGCGCGATCTACGGCACCGGTCATCCGGCATCGCTGGTTGCGCCTCCGGCAGAGTCGCTCAAGAAGCTGACGAGCAAAGACCTCGCTGACTTCCATGCAACTTACTATCGTCCCAACAACGCGATTCTCGCAGTCGTTGGCGACGTCACGATGAAGGACATCCTGCCGCGGATCGAGAAGGTCTTTGGCGATTGGCAGAAGGCCGACGTTCCGGTGACGAGCGTTCCGCAAGCTCCGGCGCAGGCTGACTCGCGTATTTACCTCATCGACCGACCCGGTTCCGTGCAGACAGTGATTCAACTCGGCACGCTCGGTATTGAGCGCACGAGTCCGGATTACTTTGCCGTGTTGCTGGCTGACCGAGTATTTGGTGGTGGTCCATCAGGACGGCTCTTCCTGAATCTTCGTGAAGACAAGGGCTACACTTACGGCGCGTACAGCAACTTCAGCAGTTCGCGTTATCGTGGTACGTGGGGCGCCAGTTCTGAAGTCAGAACCGACGTCACCGAAGGCGCGATGAAGGAGTTCATGTACGAACTCAATCGCATGCGGACTGAGACGGTTCCGGCTGAAGAATTGGATAACGCGAGACGAGCGATCATCGGCGGCTTTGCGCTCTCGCTCGAGCAGCCGGGAACTCTGTTGCAGAACATAATCACGCAGAAGCTCTACAACCTGCCGGCTGATTACTGGGATACGTATCCGCAGAAAGTTTCAGCCATCACTGCCGCCGACGTTCAGAAAGCGGCGCAGAAGTATCTGGACATGAGCCATCTGCAAGTTGTTGCTGTTGGAGATGCTTCAAAGGCGCGTGAGGTGCTGACGAAGTATGGGAAAGTTGAACTTTTCGACGCCGACGGCAAACCCGTAACCGCCGGTTCAGAGAGCAATAACCGCTAGGAAAAAGGCAATCCACAGATTACGCAGATAATCTGTGTAATCTGTGGATTACTGCTTAGAACCTACGAAGTCGATCCCCTTCAAATCTTCAAACAACGTCGGCAGTGTTCGATCGAGCGGACTGAAGGCGTAGCCCTCTTTCGACGGCAGGATGCGATACGTTTTCTGCGAAGGCGCGACCTTGAATGAGTAATTGCCTTCGTTATCGGTCGTCGATGCCAGCACGGTTCCCGAAGGACTGATCAGGACCACCGTCACGTTCGCCATTCCGGTTTGATTCGAATCAACAATTCGTCCCATGATCTTGATCGTCGATCGCAGGCGTGACGCAGCGTTCTTGAGCGACTCGTCTGACGTCGGTTGTGCCGGTTCAGAAGTAGCAGGCGCCGGCGATGGTGTCGGTTCTGACTTTGGTGTCTCTACCTTTGGCGTCTCAACTTTAGGCGTTTCAACAGGAGCAGCTTCGGGTTTTGTTGACGGCTCAGTTGCTGACGCGGTGTCACCCAGAACCGCCATGCCGATGCGTTGATCGAGCCCCTCGAGCGAGCCGTTAATCTTCTTGTACAGTTTCTCGATTACCGAGCGTCGCACCGATTCAACTCGTCCACCGCTGTAACTCTTGATGTAAGCATCGAGCGCCGGTTCGTTCTGTCCCGATTGCTCGAGTGCGACGCCGAGATGCCAGAGCGCATTGCGCCACGCCGGCGTTTGCGCAGGCAGCGTCTCCGAGGCTTGCTTCAGGTGCGCGATTGCTTCCGGATATTTCTCCTGGTTGAAAAGCGCCCAGCCTTCCAGATCTTCCAGTCGTCCTTTGAAAATATTCGCCAGGACTTCGCGCGGCGCCGGCGCCACGTTCGGAACGGCGCCTGATGAAATCGCACTCGCGCGCATGTCTCGATACTCTTCAGCCTGCACCGCTAACGTGAGCACCGGAACTTTCAGTGCCTCATCCGAAGCCGTACGCGCGGCGGCGATAAACTCCAGCGCCGCTGTCACTCCAACCCCATTTCGCAGCAGCCGATTGGCGGCGTACATCTGGCGAAACGTGCGCATGCTGTCTGAGCCCGACGCAAAATCCTTCGCGGCTTCAACTGCGGCTGACTCGTTGATCTTTTCATTGTCGCCGGGCGTGAGCGCGGTGTTGAAAGCAAGCAGGGCTTTCAGCATTTTTGCGTTCGCGGGTTTGTCGGGGCCGGCCGGTTGGTAGATGCTGGCGCGTCTCTCAGGACCAAGCAGTTCAATAAAACCTGATTCGCGGGTCAGCACAGCTCCCGCGAGATAAGTCTGAACCTGATCGTCTTTAATCGTGAACGATTCACGTAAAGCATCGCTTGCCTCATCGTAGAGCCCCATCGATGCCAGCACGTTCGCGAGTTCATACGTCAGCGTCGGAAATTTTCCATACTGGCGTGCGAAGCGAATGGCGCGTTCCGCATCAAGGGGACTGTTCAAGCCGAGATATGCACGACTCAGCGCAATCTGCGCCCACGTGTAACGCGGCTCGATCGCGATTGCCCTGCGCGCAAGATCGAAAGCCTTTTCGTAGTTTTCATGGGCCGCAAACCAATACGCAGTTCCGGCGAGTAACGGCAGATTGCGTTGATCGTCAGCGAAGGCTGTTTCGAGAGCGCTGTTTGCTTCGTCTGTACGCGAGAGGTCCAGCAACGAGATAACTCTGCCCGCCCGCGCCGCTCGGTCTTTCGGATCGACGGCGAGTTGTTCGTTGTAGAGTGCGAGTGCGTCTTCGGGCTTGCCTGAAGCGCGATAAAGATCGGCGAGACTGCCGCGCGAAGCCTTTGACTTCGGATCGAGTTCAAGCGTCTTTTTGTATTCCGCCGCTGCTTCGTCAAGCCGCAATGATAGGTGTAGACCAACGGCGAGTACGCGATGTGCTTCAGCAAGATCGGGAGCCAGCTTGACGGCGTTCTCGCCGACGCGAACAGTGTCACTCGATCTTTCCACGCCGAGATAAAAGCCTGCTACTTCGAGCAGTCGCTTCGGATCAGTTCCAAACTTCTGCTCTACGTTCTGCGCGGCCTTGAATGCAGCCTCTCGCTCGCCACGCAGATAGAGGTTCATCGGGATCTGCGCGATCACTCCGGAAAACAATTTGTCGGTGATCGAGACGTCAGCTTCGTCAATCGCACGTAGTAGCTGTTCGACGCCACCGACAGTGTCGCCGTTTTTCAGCTTCTGATCGCCGAGTGCTGCGTGTGTGCTGATTAGAAGTTCGATGGCTCGCGGTCTGGCTTTTGAGGTGGGATGTGTATCGAGAAACTCTTTCAACAAAACGGCGCGTTCCGGCAGCGGTTTTGTCAGTGTGAGTTCGACTTCGTCGATCTCGTCGAGTTCTTCTTCCTTGATCTGTTCGGGTGTTTTCTTTACGACCGGGGTTTTGGTCTTCGTCGCTGCTGCTACGGTGGGCTTAACTCGCGTTGTGTTTGATTTCTCGATCTTTGGTTTTGAGACAGCTTCTGTTGCCGGTGACTCGGACGGCGTTGGATCAGACTTAGGCTCGGTTTTGGGAGACTCGGCCGGTTCCGCTACTGGTGTTTCGGTTGGCGTTGGATCAGTTCGTGGTGCTTCCGCTGGAGGAGTTGCTTCAGCGGTTGCTTTGGGTGTATCAGTCACGACGCGCGGGCGAGTCTTCTGCTCTGCCTTCGCGCTCACGAGCACCGGTTGAGCGGAGTCAGCAGGAACGTCAGCAGTGTTTGCCGCGACAGACGACTCCAGCTCTGAAACTTTGAAGCCGATCTTTTCCGCGACTGCGTTGGCCAGAACGTAGACGCCGCTATTCACCGCTTCCGCGAAATGACCTTCTGTCAAAGGCGTTTGCATGCGAAAGTTCATTTCGCCCAACACGCCGTCAGGCAGTGCTAGCTGGGCTGCGCGGCTGAAGCGTGTGAACGACGTCTTCGACGCGGCGGAAACTACCAGCAGCAAACTCTTGGTCTTCGCAGTCTGGGTACCGATATTCCAATCGCGTGCGAGTTGACTGGAGAACGCCGAAACTTCCTGTGCGCCGGTGGAATCAACCGTGGCCACGTAGAGCTCGATATGGCTCTTCTCCTGCAGTCGTTGCAGGAGATTCTCGAGACGGCTTTTGGTCTCGGTATCGATGACTCCCGCGAAGTCGCTGATATGAGTGGTCGGGGCCGGAAGTTTCGTTGACTGAGCAAACGGGTTTGCGGTCAACAGGAGAAACAGCCCAACCGCCAGGGACACGGTCAAGAAGCTTTTTAAGACTCGATATGATGGGCTCATTCCGATAGGTTCCGTATCTGGGATGTGGGGGGACAATTCGGCGCTCATGATACCATCGCCAAGCGAATATGAGCGAACTTGATGAAGCATGGGCTTTGGCGTTGATGGAGGCCGAGCGGCAGGCGCGGAGTGCCGGGCGCAAAGACATCGCCGATTACCTCTCGCTGCGAAATTCAAACGACCTGTTGCGTAAGGCAGGAGTTGATTGGCTGATTGCAGAGTTCACGACTTTGGCCGGCGATGCGAATCGCAATGGCGCCAGTATCCAGATCTCGACGCAGCCAGGGCATCGATTTCGCACCGGTAACTCGACGATGGTCGGGTATCAACTCACGCTCACATACGGTGTGCGCACGTTGTTCATTGAAGCCGGCTGGCCGCGGACGCCGCGTGATGGCGTGGTTCGTGGTGGCGGTCTGGCGTGCGCGAGTATTCGTCATCTCGGGATCAAGAATGCGGGGGACGAATTGTTGTTAGTCAAATCCAATAGCGGTGTGCCGGCGTGGAAGCTCACGGGGCATAAACACGTCCTTCACGAAAACGACATGCGACGACACCTCACGATCCTTCTCGATCAACACAACAAACATTAAGGGTTCCGAGCAGGGGCGGCCACGGAGGGCCGCCCCTGCGTCGAACTCCATAACGTTTTCCGTCACGCGCTGCACCTTTTCGCGCTCCACCACCACATCGCCTCAAAAATACGGCCATTTCTCAACAGGCACGACACTTGCCAATCACCCGGCAACGAACTGCCGAGGAGATTTACCGAAAATGACGAACCGACACACACTGAAATTTTCATTGTTCGCAGCGGCCGTATTAGCCCTTTGCTTACCAGCCGCAGCAGCCGCGCAGTGGGGACGCTATCCCCAGGATCGCTATCCCGATCGCTACCCGGACAATCGCGGCAACGGACGCTACGACGACCGTGGATTGCGCGACTCCGTAAACCGCCTTGATCGTTTGGCAAAAGATTTCGAGCGCGACATGGATCGCGCGCTCGATCACAGCCGCACCAATGGCTCACGCCGTGAAGATCAAATCAACGACCAGGTCCGCCAGTTTCGCAATGCCGTCGGTGATCTGAAATCGAGAGTCGGCAACGGCCGCGACTTGAATCGCAGCTCCAACGAAGCCCGCAGAGTATTGCAGGAAGCCGACGACCTCGATCGTTATGGACGTCGTGGTTTCGACGGACGCACCGCTTCAGATTGGTCGCAGATCCAACAGGAACTGCGCTATATCAGCGGCGTCTACGGTTTCGGTTACGGCGGCGGTTATGGCCGCGACCGCGACGACGACTATCGACGCAACGACGATTATCGCCGCGACCGCGATAACAATCGCAACAACAACGACTGGTGGAGACGAATTCCATTCCCTCGGTACTAACCCGCATCTGACTTCCGCTTTGTAACCCTGCTGGTTTGTCCTGCCAAAGGCCTCGGCTCCGCGCTGAGGCCTTTATCTTATCCCGTCTATCTTGTTAATCCTGTAATCCTGTCTAATATATGTCTCGATGCCTGGCACCCTTTATCTCGTCGCGACTCCCATCGGCAATCTCGCCGACATCACCCATCGCGCTTTACAGATCCTCGGCGACGTCGATCTGATTGCCTGCGAAGACACGCGTCACACGAACAAGCTTCTCAACCACTACGGCATCAAGACAAAAACCATCAGCTATCACGATCACAACGAACAGCAACGTGCGTCACAACTAATTGAGCAATTGAAACAGGGCAACAGCATCGCTGTTGTTTCCGACGCGGGAACACCGTCCATCAGCGATCCCGGTTTTCGTCTGGTACGAGCGGCGATTGAAAATGAGATCATGGTGGTACCGGTGCCTGGTCCAAGCGCACTGATCTCCGCGTTGATTGCAGCCGGTCTTCCGACCGATGAATTCTTCTTCGCTGGGTTCCTTCCTTCGCGGCCCAACGCGCGTCGTACTCGTCTAACCGAACTTAAATCCGTTCCCGGTACCTTAATCTTCTACGAAGCGCCGCATCGTCTCGCAGCTACGCTCAAGGACGCTCTCGAAGTTTTAGGCGAACGTGAAGCCGTTGTCGCAAGGGAATTAACAAAACTTCACGAGGAGATCCGGCGTGGACGTTTAAGCGAGTTGGCCGCGGATTATGCGGATCAGAAGAACGATATTCGCGGTGAGATTGTGGTGCTGATCGATCGCAATGTGATTGGCGTTGCGATAAGCGAGACTCGTAGTGTTGCCGAGCTAGTCCAGCAATTCGAGCAGGACGGCCTGGACCACCGCGCGGCTCTAAAGAAAGCGGCGCGTGAGTTAGGTCTCTCACGCGCCGAAGCCTATCGACAACTAATCGTGCTTAAAAACCCGCGTTAATCCGTGCTACCCGTGATCTGTACCGGAAGCGGCTTATCAACCTTCAGGCGTCCCGGCCTGCTTGCGATCTCCCACAACGTCATATAAACGGTGCGTGTGATCTTTTCCATCTTCTGGTAATCGATCTTGTCCGCCGTGTCGCCCGCACGATGGTAATCCTCGTGAACTCCGTCAAAGAAGAAGATGATCGGAATTCCTTTACGCGCGTAGTTGTAATGATCGCTGCGGAAGAAGAACCGGTTTGGATCTTTCGGATCGTCGTATTTCGTATCAAAGGTGATATTCAGGTACGACTTGTTAACCGCGTTCACGAGCTCGCCGAGTTCGGTACTCATCATCGTCGAGCCGATTAAATAGACTGCATCCGGTCCGGTTAGCTCGGAGTTGCGCGAGTTTGTGTCGCCCTCTTTCTTACTCCGCCCGATCATATCGATATTGATCTGCGCCACGATTTGAGTGAGTGGCAAGGTCGGATATTCGGTGAAGTAGCGCGAGCCCCACAAACCTTTCTCTTCGCCACAATGCCAGACGAACAACACCGATCGCTTTGGACGCGCCGGCGCTTTTGAGAGTGCCTCGGCCATTGCGAGCAGGGCAGTCGTCCCTGAACCGTCGTCGTCGGCGCCATTGCAAATAGTGTCGGTGCCGGACGGTGGACAGCCGCTGCCGACGTGATCGTAGTGCGCGCCGAGGGCGACATATTCAGCCTTCAGTGTCGCATCGCTTCCTTCCCAAACGGCAACGACGTTCTGCGTGGGAATGACCTGATTGCTGTTGGCGATGTTCAGACTGACTTTCTTCTGATCGCTCAACAGGAATGGCGTAGCTGATTCCGAAATCGCTTGTGCCTCACCTGTGAAGAGTGCCGTTGCGATTTCGGGGGTGATTACGATCGACGGCAATGTCGGCGTAGGCTGCGTTTGAAACTTGGCGACGACCGTTGAGCCTCGCTCCATGCGCGCGCGATTGCGCTGCCAGTTTGTGACGTACGTCGAGTCAGCGACGTAAATCAAACCAACCACACCTTTGCTGCGGGCGTAATCAACGGGGTTCATCGAGTCTTCGCCGTACTTGCCGTAGTCCGCCCGTGATACGCCGCGGGCCGGCATGTTCGGAGTTCCGGCGATCACCGCGATACGTCCCTTCGGATCGATACCTTTGTAGGCGTCAATCTCTTTCGATTTCACAAACCAGCCGGAGCCTGCAAAGACCAGTTGTCCGCTTACATTTCCCGAACCGCTTCCCGGAAGAAAATCCGTTCCCGCAGTTAACGCTCGACCGTTGAGCTCGACTTTTGATTGAGCACTGTCGGCTCTATTGCGGTTCAGTTCAATGCGTTGAAAAAAAGTGCCGTCGTCGCCAGCCGGCTTGAAACCCCAACGCGTGAGATTCATCGCGAGGAACTTCGCGGTGGTGTCGAGTCCGCGTGATGGCGTGTCGCGTCCTTCCATTTCGTCGGAGGCGATGAACGTCAAATAATCTCGCATTTGATTCGCGGCAATCGTGTCGACGCCACGTTGCGCGATTAGCGACGCGCTAGTCTTTTTTACTTTGACAGCCGCAGTGCGTTGGGCGTGGGTTACGGGAAGTGTGGTGACGAGAGCGCTCGCCAGCACGAGTGCGGTTAAGAATCTTCGCATGCAGTCTCCAGAAAATCGTTTTATAGCGAGCTTATTGGGGAAAAACTTTTGATGCGTATAAAGCTATGCGTGCTGTACTGCCTGGACGAGTCGAGTCAGTGTGTCTTTCGCATCGCCGTAAAGCATGCCTGTTACCGGCTTAAAAAACAAAGGGTTCTCGAGACCTGAGAAACCTTTGCCCTGGCCGCGCTTCAAAACAACCACTGACTTCGATCGATCAACTTCAAGTATCGGCATGCCGGCGATCGGACTGCTCGGATTGTCGCGCGCATCGGGATTTACCACGTCGTTAGCGCCGATCACTACTGAAACGTCAGTACTCGGAAATTCAGGATTGATTTGTTCGAGCTCGTAGAGCGACGAATAAGGCACGTTTGCTTCGGCAAGCAAAACGTTCATGTGTCCCGGCATTCGTCCGGCAACCGGATGGATTCCGTATTTGACTGTGACGCCGCGTTTCTCGAGCACGTCGGCGAGCTCGCGTACAGCGTGTTGCGCCTGCGCAGTCGCGAGACCGTAACCGGGCACGAAGACGACTTTGTTTGCGTACGCGAGTTGAGTGGCGATGTCTTCGAGTCCGACTTCGCGCATCGATCCTTGTTGCTCACTGCCGGTCGCGGCAGTCGCGGCGCTTCCAAACGCGCCGAACAAGACGTTCGTCATCGAACGATTCATCGCCCGGCACATCAGTATCGAGAGTATGAAACCGGAAAAACCGTCGAGCGTGCCGGCGATGATCAGCACTTTGTTTGAGAGTACGAAGCCCGTTGCTGCTGACGCGAGACCGGCGTAGGAGTTTAGCAGCGACATCACTACCGGCATGTCAGCCGAACCGATCGGCATCACCAGCAGCAGTCCAAAGATAAATGCCAAACCCACCATCGCGAAGAACAGCGGCATCGAACCCGGAAAAACGACGAGGTAAATAAAGATTCCGATCGTGACGGCGAGTAGGACCATATTGAAAACATTCTGGCCCTTGTAAGTCATCGGTGTGCCGCGTACGAGTCCCTGGAGTTTTGCAAAAGCGAGCAGGCTGCCGGTCGTCGTGAGTGCGCCGAGCATCACTTCGAAACCGAGTGCGCCCATCGTGATCTTCTCGAGATGGCCGCCCGTCGAATAGACTCGATAAAACTCGGAAATACCGACGAGCGCTGCGGCGAAAGCACCAAACGCGTGTGAGAGCGCGGTTCGTTGCGGCATCGCCGTCATCGGCACCCACAAACCCATCATGAGTCCCACCACTGAACCGACGGCGAGACCGGCGAGAATCCACGTGTACGTGACGATCTCGTGATGCATCAGCGTACCGATGATGGCCATCAACATGCCAAACTCTGCGAGATGCATACCGCGCTTCGCACTTTCGGGATGGCTCATTCCCTTCAATCCGAGGATGAAGAAGATTGAAGCGAGCAGGTAGCTGAGTTCGATGAAGTAGGTTTGCATCCGCGAGATCTGTGGCTATTCTTTCTTGGCAATCTCTTTTCGCTTGAACATCTTCAACATGCGATCGGTGATCACGAAACCACCCACGACGTTCGTGGTCGAGCAAACGACGGCAACGAAACCGAGAATCGTGCTGACCGTGTTGTAGCGCGCGCCCGCCGTCACGATCGATCCGACAAGTGAAATACCGGAGATCGCATTCGTCGCGGACATCAAAGGTGTGTGTAACAACGGCGGCACGCGCGAGATCACCTGGTAGCCCAGAAACGCAGCGAGCGCAAAAACGTAAAGCGCGGAGATTAATGCATCTGATGACATCCGATTTGCTCTCCTAACCTGGTTGAGCCTGCAATGCCGCTGCTACACGCTGGTTGACGACATCGCCGTTGTGCGTGACGCATGATGGTCCAACCACATCGTCCTTCATATCGATCTGCAACTGTCCGTCTTTGATCAGCAGCGACAGGAATGAAGTGACGTTGCGCGAGTAGAGTTGGCTGGCGTGAACCGGCACCGTCGCGGGCAGATTCGTCGGCGCCATGATCGTGACGCCGTCGCGTTCGACGACTACGTCTGCCTGGCTGAGCGCGCAGTTGCCGCCGGTCGAACCGGCGAGGTCGATAACGATCGAGCCGCGTTTCATGCCATTGACCGCTTCCTCCGTGATGAGCAGCGGAGCTCTTCGTCCCGGCACTTGTGCCGTGGTGACGATCACGTCAGCGCTCTTCGCGTGCTCTGCAATCAATGCGCGTCCGCGATTCATCGCTTCGTCCGAAAGTTCGACTGCGTAACCACCCGCGTCTTCAGTCTTGATGCCGCCGAGATCGACTTCGAGAAACGTTGCGCCCAGCGACTTCACCTGTTCACCTGCGGCAGCGCGCACATCGTAACCTTCGACGACTGCACCGAGTCGACGTGCGGTCGCGATTGCTTGTAATCCGGCAACGCCCGCGCCGAGCACAAGCACACGTGCCGGTGGCACTGTGCCGGCAGCAGTCATCAAGAGGGGAAACATGCGCGGAATGTGAGCGGCGCCGATCAGCACCGCTTTATAACCCGCAACCGTAGCCATCGACGAGAGCGCGTCCATCGCCTGTGCGCGAGTGATTCTTGGAATCAGCTCCACTGAGAAAGTCGTGATGCCGCGATCGACTGCGGGCAACAGCGCGGACGGTTCGTCGAGCGGTCGCAGAAAGCCGATGACGACGGCGCCTCGTTTTAGACGTCCAAAGTCGTTAGTTGAGAGCCGATTGACAACAGCGAGGACGTCGGCGTCAGCGAGCAGCGTTTCTCTATCAGAACTTATTTCAGCGCCGGCTTCGCGGTACTCGTCATCTGTGCGTGCGGCATTGAGTCCGGCTCTGCTTTCGACCTGGACCACCGTGCCGAGCGCGACGAGTTTCTTAACAGACTCAGGCATGAGCGCAACCCGCGCCTCGCCCTCTTGTGTCTCCCGCAACACAACGATCTTCATAGCAAGCTCCGTTTGCAGGAAAAGTAAGAAAAGGGAAGGTGAAGTTTTCGCGCTTGGTGCCCGCCAACAACTCCGGTTTCTGGCATAGACGACTAATTAGTCACGTTCGTGGGGATCAATTGCTTGAAGCGCGTGCAGTATAGCAAATTTACGGCTTTAACCACGGATTACACGGATGCGGCTTGCGAATCGCGCGGCCGCAAACCTATAATGCCAGTCCGCTGCGGCGCATTGGTGTAGTCGGCTAACACGCTGCCCTCTCAAGGCAGAGACCACGGGTTCGAGTCCCGTATGCGCTACCACACTTTTCCTCATAAAAGCGATGACTAATAAGGAGATTCGACAATGGTATATTGACCAGGTTGCGACTGGCAATAAGGTTTGGCCGAAACGGCCACTGATTAGTTCCAAAAACTTTCGGCCAAACTTTAGTTCCACTGATCCAGTCAAAAGATCGTTTCGAGATACTCTCGTATCAAACTTCCGCTCATAACTCGTACAACTGAATGCTCACTTGAAGGGGTTTCAGCCGGGCTTCTAGTCGTTAATTCGAATCTGAATCTACCGTAGAGATTTCTGCGCTTAACATTTGTTTCACGTCTATTTCCACCGCTGCGCAGAGTCTCAAGAGGGTCTTCAGTGGTACGCCGCGATGTCCGTACTTAACCTCAAAGAACGAACCTTCGTGTATGCCTTTTGCTCGAGTAAAAGGTGCCACACCCGACCAGCCTCTGTCCTTCAGGATTGCCTCAAGCCGATTGGCAATAGTCATCTGATCGGCGACTACGTGGCTTACCTCCAAAGCGCTTAACACCTGCTGTGATATGTAATCCGGTTGCAAGCGGCCGGTCGAAGAGTAAGTTCCGGATGTCAGCAGCGAAGGACGCCCCAACCATTCGTTGCACTTGGCACAATGCCCAAGCTTAAAGCGGCGTTCCAGAGGCGCTGAGCGTCTCCCGCAGCCAGGACATCTTTCAACTAGAGGTAGGTTGTGTACGCCACAAACGGTGACTAATTTAATGGTCCATAGTAAGGGCTCAAATATTACTTTGCTGCTCTGGCGCCAGTCGCTGAAACATTGTGCGCACCAGGCTCGCCTTTTCTTGCTTAGGGACAAGCCTGAGATGGTGTTGCGCCATCTCAACAACGAAAGCGAAATGAGATCGGTTCTAAGAGTTAGCCTTTCCAGAGCCGCGGTCACGAATTTAGCCGGCTTTGCAGTTCCGTTGAAGAAACTATTGTAGCGACCGAATGTCAGTATCGGTGGTCCTATTCTCGATTCCGGCGGCAATTCATTTGTCAGCGGCAGAAAGTGTTCACTAAACAGCTGGCCGGGCGTGATCCGGTGCGCCCAGGACAGACGCGCCATATAACTGCTCAGGCTTTCGACAAATCCTGTTCCAACGCCTATAGGTGGCAGTGAGTAAAGACTGCTTGTGGGTAGAGGTGGCAGCTCGAACGGGAGAAACTCAAGCGTAGGTTTACGGTTATCTACACGGCGATTCATTCGCTTCAATTTGCTTTTTCCGTTGCAGTTGTCTGCCGTGAAAAACGTCTGTATGCGATGGCCCGGCATAGATCAGGAAAACGCCGGTACAGTAATCGTTTGTTGATGTTGAGAGAGTACGCAACGCTTTGCATCGATGGTGCCTCCTCATCTTCCAACGACTCAAGCAGCCGCTGTTCGATGAGCACAAGGTTTAAGGGGCGACTCTTACTCCGCCTCGGGGTTTGCAGCACGAAGGATCGAAACGTGGCAGGTCTGGTAAAGGTGATGGCAAACGTTGGGGTAAGGAAATCCAAAGGCTCGACGTGAAGGCAATAGCACAGACTCAATAGATCGACGAGTCGGATCCGCGATTCACCATTACACCAACCCCAGACGGTGTTCTTTTGTTTGCCTATGGTGCGCGCGAACCGTGACATATTTCCTGCAAACGCCCTATCTATAATTTGTTCTGATTCCAGTAACAAGAATGTGATTGTCGGGCTCGATCACTTCACCAGATTGGCTGCTAGCGACCATTCGACCAACGGCAACTGCGGTCCACAGTTCCCATTCAGCGAGGACGATCGGCGACGGGATTATACTTTTCAGACCGCGGTGACAGCGGTAGCAGTATCCGGGGCGTACCCGGCGAGACAGATGAAACAAGGTTTGGCGGCAATGTGGACACCTCGAAAGAAGCGGCCTCCGATGTTTTGGGCAAACACTTACCACGGCAATGGACCAGACGAGTGGCTCATAGAGGGCACCAAGCAGTGAAAGCTGCTCTGCAAGGCATTCCGGGCACCAGGTCTTTTCGCGGCGAAGCAATTCTCGCTGCGAGAGCACGTGGCGCCACTTCCTGAGAGTTAAACACGAAAGATCGCTGCGCATGGTCAGTTGTTCGAGATAGTTAACCCATTCGGCAGCAGTGTCACCGGTGCCATTGATTGACCGGAAGTAGCCGCCAAAGGCCCCTGATAACACTCGGGCTCCTCCATTCATCACGAATCGCTTTCCGGTGATCGGAGCAATTACCCGTTCCAGTAAACAACTCAGCGATACCCGATGCTGCCACGCCAGCCGACATATGAGACCGGTCAGACTCTCGACCATGTCTGAGCCGATCCCGGAAGGTTGCAGCGAATACAGCGTGCTGGGGGGCGGCAATTCTGGGACGGAGCAGGCTTGATAATCAGGCAACATGCGTCTTGGGACTGGTGGCGTGTCTCTTCGGCTTTTGTTCAAACGGACGCGCTCTTTGGATAGACGAGGTCAGCGGAGATGGATCTTTGGTCTTTGATTGCTGTTTAACGGGGGTAGTTGTTTGTTCGACTTTGCGCGGAGTTCTGGAAGGTTCGATCAGTCCCAACATCGATAACAGATGTGAGCGTTTGTTATTGTCCTCCGCGAGTCTTTCCTCGCCCTTCACGATTTCCTTGGCGATCGTGTGGCAGCGGGCAATAGACATTGCAGCCCGCTCCAGGTGTGCGGAGCTCATCATTGCTGAATCATCATCTAGCGCTAACTCGAGGGCACGCGATAACCAGTCTTTAAGAATTCCCACGCACCCGAGCGATCGTTCATAAATAAACTCCCATTGAGACTCCAAGGATGGCTTCTCTTTAAGCGGCAGCAAATTCTCGAATGACCGGAGTACCTTCTTAAACTCGGCTAACTCTTTCTTGTCATCAGCTTTGTAACGGGCAAAGTGGATTTCAGAATTGCGGCGGCTCAACTGTCCATTCAGGTGCCGCAGAGTCAACAGATCATAGGTACCAAAAAGAACGTGAGGAATCTGAGTGCAGTTGGCGATTGATTTAAGGATGTCCATCTGATCCAGTAGCCGTCGACCGGATGACAGCTTTGTCAAATGCTGAGCTTCATCAATGAAGAATGCAGCGGGTCGTCGATGGACCAGTGCGTGCTCGAGCGCATGCCTGAACGAAGGAGCCGAGAGTCGTGGATTGTCAGAGAGATAGGTTTTGCCGTGGCATATATCACAGTCATCATCTTTAATCTTGTTGAAGATGAGCACGTCGCGCAGTTCCATCAGGCACTTGATGTAATGATCTCTCCAATTGAAAACACCTGACTCGGGTGCTGACGCTTCAACGCTGACGATCGGAATGCGGCCGCGGTCGTGAGTGAGACTTGGTAAAAGCTCCGTTACAATTTGCCTTTTGAGCAACATCATCAGTGTGGACTTACCGACGCCGGTTGGTCCAACAACCAGTGTGACAGGATGACGGCGTACCCCTCTAAGCAAGCGCCGGATTTCGACGCGCGCGTTATTTATCGTTTCGTGAGCCAGAGCGCGGTTTTCGAACCAGCTAATCCGTTCTTCGGCCTTGGCCTTCAACAGCTCTTTGGGAAACCCGCGCGGCCAGGCTTTACCGTCATCTTTTGCCATCAACTGGCCTCCGCAAGTTCAAAGTTATCGCACACTGATTCCTCAACGACCGGCGGCTCTTCAGGCTCAGCAACGGGAAACAACTCGTCCGGGTCGGTAGCCGGCAGATCCGGCATCGTTACGGGCACGTGTATTTGTTCGCCGTTGATAGCAGTAATGATGCTCCGCGATTCGAGATCTTTAAGGTGCTGACGACGGAGAGCCTGAAGTTTCTCGTCTTTGAGAATTGCTTCATCCTCGTTTATCGAACGCAGAAAGTCAGCGACACTCCGCGCCGTCAGTGAGAACGTGTTTTGGTGGAAACGAGTATTGAGACGTCGCATGGCGGCTGCGGCTAGCTTAATCTCGCGCTCGGTGCGCCAATGGAAGAATTGCGTCTCTTCCGAATAGCATTTCACCCACGAGCCGTGCACAAAAACGTAAGCAGTACTGATGTCATGCGGATCAAACCGCACCGGAACTTTTTTGAATTGGATCTCGGGATCGCGGAAGTCCTCGCACCAGTAGTAAAAATTGTTGATTTTCACGCCGCGCGGTATGTTGATTTTGGCGACACCTTTTGGCGTGCCGGGGAGTGTATAGAGCTTGAATTCCTCGTCGTAAGCAACACCCATGATCTGACGTTGGCCGCCCAGCGTTATTCCCTGATCGAAGAGGTTGCGCGGACTTTGCTTCAGCGTCCAATGTGGCCGCGCGTCATAGACTTCATAGGCCCACTCACACAATTTTTTATAGAGCGCACTCAGTGTCCAGATAGCTTGTCTTCTTGGTTCGACTTCTCTTGTTACCTCGCGAACGTTGCCTCTCATGAGCTGTGTATTACCGACCAGGTTGTGAATAAACTCGGTGTTGCTGCTGCCGACGACGCGTTCGACAACCGTGCCATGTCGGGGTTTGCGGGCCGATCGTGTCTTTTTGGTCATCTTGTAGGCGGCGGTCAGTACGTCGAAGAAGGTGCTCTGAAAGTCAGCGCCGTGGTCCACCACGATTGTCTGCGGCAGCCGACCCCAGCGCCGCACACACTCGCGAATCACCATCATGCACGAACGATAGCTAGGCTCATCGAAAGTCAGATAAACGGCCAGGATGCGTCTGGAGTACGCATCGACCATGAACGTGATCCAAGGCCGACCAAGATTCTCGCCATTGATTGAAGAAATGATTTCCACGTCGAGCTGCGTGTGATCGATATGACAGATCTCAAAGGGACGATCGCCATGCCTCGGGGTGTCTTTGTCCAGCCAGTAATAGAACTGGTACTTGTAAGCTGCAACCGCACCCTTGCGCCTGGCCGTTTGTGAAAAGATCGGCCGCGCCCGCAATCGTTTCCAAAATGTTTTGTAGCAGGGGACGTCCGTAAAACCCCGTTCTTCGCAAGCCGTCTTGAACTGACTGTAAACCGCATACTGATGTTGTTGTTTCGGGTGCTCAAAAACGGTTCTGGTGTAAAAGGACAGCAGCTCTTCTATCGCAGCGGGCCACTGCAACTTCGGTCGTCCGCATCTTTCGTAGTTGGGAATCAACCCGACGAAGCCGCAACCGTGGAGCTGTTCCGCTTGCCTGTATTTCGCCAGATTGCGTCGCCGCGTTCTTTCGGGCAGATTCGATTGCAAGTCACCGCCATGGATGAGTGGCTGCAAACTTTGATATATCTTATACGCCTGTTGCAGAGCTCGCTCGGGCGTACGCGACAGGATTTCGCCCACGATGGGACTGAATGAGGTCCTTGCAACCGCCGGAACAGCGCGCAGGGACCCGGCCTTTATCAGATTATGGATTTCGTCCACTTCGATCGGAATACTGTCGCCTTCGTGAGGCTTCAGCCAAATTCTCTCCGCGGCTACATTCACTATCTGGTAGTGATTATTATCCCAGACCACCCGCGTGCCGATCTGTAAATCTATGGTTACCGGACCGGAACAACGTGCTTTAGCCAGTTGTCCCTTAACGCAGACACTCGCCTCTTCATTGGAGAAAACAGGCACTGCGTAAGGCTCAGCCAGCACGGAACTCTCAAGGTCAACATAAATGTCGCCCGTGATAATCAGGCCGTAAATGTCATCGGCATCAATCTGAAAATCGGCACAAGCGATGATGAGATCCGATAGCAGAACTCCCTCTCGGGATGAAACTGTGGCCGCGATGTAAATCCGTGAGCGATGTGTCACCGAGAACCGATCGGCTCTGAAATAGTCCTCAAGGAAGACGATATTTCTCGCTTCAATAGGATTGATCTCATCAGTACTTACAATACGATAACGAATACTCAGCGGTAGCAGTGCTTCCTCTGCTGGTGGACAGCGCCATACTCCATCGATCTTGGCGTAGCGCCTAGGTTGTTCGTCCGCCAGTTGGCGCAGCTTCTCCTCCGGTTTACATTCGACCAACTCGGCAAACGTTGATCTAATGAGCAAGTAGTCAGGGGTGTGACGGACTGCGATTGCGCGGCCACTCTTTGCTTCGTAAGAGAGTTTTATGGTGGCAGGCTGGTCCCAAATCTCCAACACGTCGTTGTCATTTAGATCCCAGCGGCGCAGCCAGACCAGCTCGTTGCGATGACTTTCGGCTTGCAACGTGAATCCCATCTTCTTGCTTGGGTATTGGCTAATGACATTGCCACGGCCCGAGCGGACCCGTCGCGCAGGCTCGGAAGCCCTGACGTGCATCAGAAACTCACGACCTGCTTCAGGCAGATTGTTGTTGCGGCACCAGTCCACGAATTGCTCGTCGTTGAACATCAGCCTTCCTCCTGAGCACTGGTTGAGACCAGAAGTGGTGGATCATTGGCAAGAGGCACTGGGTTATGTCGGCGACGGGAGTCCATGGGTCGCATTCCACATGCCGGCGGCGCGCAGCAATCGAAACGGAGAGCTTCAACAAACCAGGTGAATAAGGCGCGGGATCAACTTTGATGAGGTGTGGATATGATTCAACAACAAAGTATTTGAACCAAACAGGCCAGCAATCGTGGGTCAGGGGCGATTGCTCGCTCTCATTCCATAACTCAACGGCGGGAGGATTGGCTGGGTAGTCATCCAGGCGAAAGCGAACGAATTGTTCCGGGAGATCGTGTACCGGTGAGCAGACGGAAAAGACGGCGTAGGGCCAGTGAATACGCACCAGTCTCCAGATACCTTGATCTACCCCCGCAGGAAATCGATCTTGCTGCAGGTGCTTGCGAAAGAGGCCTTCATTGACGGAGCGTAATGGTGGAGTTCGTATTAATGAAGCCGGTTTCAGCACCAGATCAAAACAAACGCTTTGATAAGGCAGTCGCGTGAGTGCTAACAGAGTTGTCCTTCCTTCGGGTCTATCAAACGAGCCGGTAACCAGCAGGTCGAATGAAAGCTTTCGTATTCCGGCGCTACCTGACTCTTGATTTGCTGCTTGACCTGGCGAACAGTCGTCGAGGCGGGCAGCTGAAATCGGTGAGCAGCACTGGGCGCGTTTATGATGACATTGATGAGGCGGTCAGGATCGAAGAGGTTTAATACGCCGCCCTGCAACAATCCTGATTGGAAGATTCGCTGGTCCAGCAACGGCTGATAATCCGGATCCTTGAGGACACGATTGAGGTCAAGTTCAGCTTGAGTTCCGTACTGTAAATCCGCGGCTCTGCAGAACAGATCTCCGATAGTGGTTTCGGATTTTACCCACAGTGGGATATTGGTTATGCCAGGCAGAAGTATGAAACGCATTTTTCCCTCCACCTTTAAACCCCCTCAGAGGGCAACCCTGAAAGACGGTCAGAAAAAATTTTTGGATTGCGAGCGGATTGCAGAAACGGCGCGGGCGATGTCCAGCGGGAACTGGCATCGCCCGGCTCAGGTGGGAATCAGGAAATTATCTGGCGCAGGCTACTCTTAGCCGCGCACAGGCGATTGTAAACCGTTCGCTCGGTGCATTCTTCGGCGGCAGCTATTTCCGGGACGGTGAGACCAACATAGTGGAATAAGGTGAAGGGACGTTGCTGATCAGGTGGGAGCGACCGCAACGATTCACTAATCAGCAGGGCATCGTCCAGGGTGAGCGGGGTTGGTGCTTGAGAGTGGTAAGCCTGGTTAGCCCGCTGATCAAACTGGACACAACGCTGTCGCTCGCGTCTTTCATTCTTCAAGACCTTCCGGGCGACCGCGATAACAAACGAGGAAAATGAAATCTGCGCTCGTTTGCTTCCTTCATCAGCCGGATCAAACAAGCGATACCAGAAACGCTCTGATACACGAGGTACAAACTCTTCCAGACGGTCTCTTGAAAGCCAGCGCCGAAATTTCCGAGTTGTGGTCTCGCGCACAAGGGCATCGACGATCTCCACCAGGTCGTTAATCACACCTGAGACATCGCCGGCGAGGTGCTCTTGTTGAATATAGAAAATCAGTGTTTCCTCTCGCACTGGTCCACAAGTCTCGAGAGGGCCAGTCGACGATTGAAACAACTCAAGCGGTTTGAGGTGATTTCCGACTTCAATCTTAAACTCGACCGTGTCGGAGTGATTTGGTTGTGGTTCATGCAGTGAAATACCGAATGGCTGTCTGCGCTTAGACAATACGGGTCCTCCTTTTAAGGGTAAGCTTTTAAGGGTAAGCGAATGAGGTTCCCGCTTGCTGACACCGGCGGACCCTTTTCCGGCGTAGCTTGTAAGAGACTGAGGGCGTGTGTAGAATCACGCGCGGGTTGAATACACAAACCCCTCGCCCTTCGGGGCGGGAACAAGTTCGGCCTGGGACGAGCTATCTGAACAATTCCTCGTCTCGGGTCGGCTTATCACATGCCGTACTTCATACCGACGTCTCGGACTGAAGCGATCTCCAAGATCGACGACACACACCTACTAATCGTGTCCGAGATATCAATCCTGTAGCACATAGTGTGTACACCGTCAATGTAAACTTTTTTACTTGTGATGGTGTAAACCGGCGAGATGTAAGCAGGCACACATTAAGCGGCAGGCTGGTAAATTTATTTACCGCCGCTCTTACTTTTAGCGTTCATAAAGTAACTTCTCTTGCAGCGAGCCGACGAATGAAAGCGGATGAGGTGTGGCCATGTCATTGAATGAAGATCGGCTATATGCGCTGATAGGCGAACGTCTGAAGAGCGTTCGCGTCAGAGCGGGAATTCCCCAAACAAAGCTCGCCGCGGCGATCAATCATCTGCGCACTTCGATCAGTAACATTGAAGCGGGGAGACAAAGAGCCCCGCTCTATGTGCTCTACGAATTGTGTTACCAACTCGACATTGAGTTGGTGAGCATTCTTCCTTTGGATGATGAGGTCAGAGAGATAGCTCGAGTGCCCGTGCCCATCGCCGACGACACCGAAGAGTTGCCGGTCCAGGTAGTTGAAACGATCCAGGAAATACTGCGGGCAAATACCAGAAAACTATGAAGGCGACAAGAGTAGATGCAATAGATGCGGCGCGCGAAATTCTGACGCGCTTTGATTACCGGTTGCCGCTGAATATCAAAGCTGCCATCCACGAGCACGGCATCACTATTATCAAGCGAGAGATGGATCGCTCGGTAACAGGTTTTCTGCTTACTGATAAGACGCGCATCACTATGGTAGTTAATGGCGCGCTGGATGCGTATCAACAACGCTTCTCGCTGGCCCATCTGCTGGGCCACTTTGTCTTACATGGACAGGGTGCCGCGCTGTTCGTGGATTTCCGCAAACCCACAGCGAGCAAAATGAGCAGTCGGGAAGAGTGGCTGGTGAGAGAGCGGGAGGCTGATGAATTTGCCGCTGAACTGCTAATGCCTGAGGACGTGCTCAGAGAGTCTCTGGGAGGAAAGCCGCGGCGGCGCAGAAACTTCTTTACGCAGCCGGTTGCCGCTCACTTTGGGGTCAGCGAAATCATGTTCGCGCTGCGTTTGACGGAATTAGGAATCAATCCCGGCGGCTCGATCTATTCACGGCAGTTCTGAGCAGTCAAAGGTTCGCAACGGCGGACGAGCATCAGCAGAAACGCCGAATTTCCACTGGCCATTGACCTTCTCCATTTTTTGCGAGTTGAGCAGGATCGATCCGTTACGCCACGCTCCCCACTGCTTCGCGGTAAGCACACGAGAGGTCTTACTATCAAAATGGGCGTCGCCGCTCCACTCGATGCCGTTCATTGTGTCGGCATCGGAAAGAACGCGCGGCTTAATTCGAATCGAGCTGTCCCGGAACTCATAGATCTGGTCCACCGCCTGCCGGTTGTCCTTGCCGTAGATAGTACCGGCACACTTGGTCAGCAGTGAACCCCAGTATTTCTCTGCCTGTCCCTGAGCTTCGGCATCGATCCCCGATTTGCTGGTGCTCGCGCCACTTGCTTTATCACTGCCTGCTCGTGAATTCCGACAACCTGCCAGTAGTGCGCTAAGGACTATCAATGACAATACCGCGGCAGCCGTTCCGCGCAGGTAAGTTGGACCAACAGGTGACGAGACGAAGGCTGATGACATAGCTTGCTCCCGGTGACGTGGCAGAGGGTTGTTTGATATGTTTGCGCCACTCAGTTCATTGAAACGTCCATGAACCAGGCGGCTTCTCAGCACTAACGATGGGCGCCGCAGAAAAGCGCTTTGTAATTCACTTCTCTGCGGGTCCTGAGAACGCAGGCATTGTAGGGACAAATAGCCCACAGCGCAAGATCACTATTCATCGCAGCTCGTCAGGAGGAAAATCCTGATGGGCAGGGGATCGCGAGAGAAGCCGGAACGACTCGGAGAGAAGCTGGCGCAAATCAGAAACTCTCTCGAGTTATCGCAGGAGGGTATGGTTAAGTTCTTGACGCCGCGCGGCAAGCTTACCCGCAACGACATATCGAAATACGAGCGGAATGTTCGTGAGCCCTCCCTGCTGATGTTGCTGCGATACGCCCGGGTGGCGGGAGTCTCAGTGGACGAGCTGCTCGACGACGAACTTGATCTGCCTGCAAAGATTGGTCCAAGCAGGTCCCGAAAACGAAGATAATTAGTGAGAATTGATGGACGAGGATTGGATCGAGAACGATGTTCCTCTCATCCTTCGAGTGAGTAACGCCGTTTGTGGTTGGTTATGACTGCACTGATGGTCAGGTCAATCATCTATTAAGCCAGCATTACGGCTTCCGGTCCCTGCCATCGTTTTTGAAGAAAAATTCTGATTTCATCACGTCGATGTCTGGTAAGTGTTTTTCGCGGATCCTCTCCTGGAGCTGGAACGTAGAGTGCAGCGAATTCCGCCGGCGGCTCTCCGTTGAATACTTCCTGATGTACCACATCAATAAGGGCACCTTCAATCTGGCTTTCACTGGTTAACGCATCCCACCCAGCGTCGTGGTGTAAGTCTGCTCAATAGTAGCCAGGATTCCGGCAAATGCGTTTGTATCTATCTGTGCGATAGCATCTCGTGCGCTCATTTTATACCGTTGCGATTCTGGGCCCAACGCTTAGCGCGATAAGCCGATAACGCGCTATTATGGTCTTTCTTCAGGAGTCCCGATCCCTGGTCCAGAGCTCTCTCATCGGGCCATGTAGGAAACCATGAATGCACCCGAGATCCTCAAGTCTCTTACTCACGCCATAATGGCGGTGTTGGTGCTCACCGGTTCTCTAGTCACTACCGGGTTGGCCAACCCCAGCAAGAATCAAACAAGGCGGCAAGCTCCGAGGCGGCCGACCTCCTCACCTCGGGCTCCCGCTCCCAGTGCTGCAGATATTGGAGCGCTTTTAAACGAGTTCCGCGCCCGGTTTGCGCAAGGTTGCTACGAATCTGCTTATGTGAATCTCAATAATGTCGCTGCTTCCTATTACGATGCGAATAAATTTGAACCCGCCATGCAGGCCTACCAGATATTCGCGAACTTTGCCGATCCGGTGATCACGATTGATCCTTCCGACACTCAGGAAGAGGCCATTAGGAAGTCGACCGTCATCAAAGATATGAGCCGGAACTATGTGAAGTTCATGCTCAACACACAACAAGTTCATCCGGAGCTCTGCCGCACAACCAACTGCGTGGAACTGGCGTGGGAGATGATGGAGAAGGTCAAGTCGCGGCTGTTGAGAATTGATCTTATCAACAGTGGCTTTTCACGATTAGATGACAGCCAGAAAGCGGAAGTAAGAAGGTTAATAGCGCGCATCCGCGGTGAGAGACTGGCCCGTAGCCAACTGCGCCTCACGACAAACAAACTGCTGGGAGCAACCGAAAAGGACACGGTAGTTGCGACACTCGAAGCAGAACTGGCCCGTTACCTGCCCGAGTACACCAACCTGGCGGGAGACGTGGCTTCGCTTCGGCACGTCAAGGAATCGTTAGCCGATAATGAGACGTTGCTGTCGTTTGTCTACACGAACAATGAGCGCAAGGTTTATCTCTTCAGGGTAGAAAAGAATGGTCCTATAGATCCGGCCAGAGTAGTAGTCAAGACAGACCTCATGACTGCAGATCTGTTCGACGCCATAGAGAGAATAAAGCAGGCAATTGTTAACGGAAAATCGCTAGCGGAGATTTCCCCGCGCTCACGCGGCTGGTTGGGCCTGCAAGGAATTTACGAGGGCCTCCTGCAAAAACTCAATCTGTCTCCAAACCAGAGACTGATCATCGCCACCGATCAGAATCTTTCCGCGCTACCATTCGATCTGCTTCCCTTGAAAAATGGCCAGCTAATGTTTGATGCCTTCGATATCAGTTACGTGCCCTCGGCTACGGTGTTTTACTACTTGCGCAACAAACGATTTGGCCCCACCAGAGAGCGAAACGCGTCGTACGCAATTGACTACGTGGGGTTCGGATATCGCGGCGAAGAGGGAGATAGTCTGATTCATACAGAGACCGAAATTGAAAACGCAGCGCGGCATTTCTCTCTCGCCCCCAACAAACCAAATGCATCCGAAGCCGATATCTACCAAGGTGCAGCCGATATTCAGAACTCTAGATATCTTCACTTTGCTACTCACAACTATTACAAAGAAGGCGTGGACGCGAGCTTTTATCTCGCATTTGGAAGGGCTCAGGGCCACGATGGTCATCTAACGAGTGAGGAGATCATCACTCGTCTTCGGAACCGCTCAGAGCTCACGGTTTTGTCTTCGTGCGAGACTGCCCAAGCAAATGATAATTACGCAGGAGGGGCTATTACGCCGCTGGATCCCTCAAACGAGCGCTGTCTGCGTGCGATTGCAAGTGAATGTGTGTGTTCGTACGGAGAGTCGTTTTCGAATCTGAGCGGCGCTTTTTTTGCGGCCGGAAGTAAACAACTACTACTGACCCAGTGGAAGATTCCGGATGATAGTCTCACCGACATATTTGTTTCGAGGTTTTTCGCGCTGCTGTCCGAGGGTCGACCGCCAACGGCAGCACTGAAGGAAACCAAGCGGAAAATGTCAGACCAGAAGCCGCTGCTGTGGGCGGGCTTCATACTAGCTGGAGATTAGTTTGACGACCACGGACAGAAAACCTTTGCTGGAACTGCTGAAGGATTTGTCAGCCCTGCTGGTTGGAGCTGCGGCACTGCTTTATGTGTTTGGGTTTGCGACTCACTGGGCTTACTTTCGGCTACTGGGGATCGACATCAACGGACAAGCGTTCGACTATTTGAGATTTGCCGCGGATTATGTGACGGCAGTGGTTGGCGGACTGCCTCAACTGTTGTTTGCATTCGTCTATTACGCACCGACGTTAATAGACAGTCTGCTGCTTGAGATCACGATCCCTTGTTTCCTTATAGCGATTGTGGCTCTGGCCTTGTACGTCAGACCACTCAAGCTTAGTAAATTGCGAAAAGGCAGATCATTCATTGTCCTATGGTGGACACTCAATTTCCTGATCGCTGCTTCATTATGGTTGCTGTGCCAAACGGAACTCGATATGGCTAAAGTGAGAGATATACTGCAGCCGATTGATGCCGCAGACGTACAGCAGATGCAGAGTCAACTCTCAGACTCCGCTGACGTTGGTAATGCGGTGCTGCTTGAAAACCGCGCCAGAAATGTGGCGCGGGTTTACGAGAAATACACGCAAACGCAAAAGGGTGAACCAGGTTTTCACTTCTTCAATGCCTGGTTTAATCCGACACTTGGGCCGAACAATAGCAACGAACGAAGAACTGTATACTTGGCGCTACTCCTGTTGAATCTGATTGTCCTGTTTGCCGCAATTTTGCAGTTGGTCTCCCTCAGAACTGCCAATGCGGACGAGAACACGCTTAATGTTCATGAGCGTATCGGACCCGGGTGGTCACGCCTGGTGATTGTGATCCTGGCGGTTGGTCTGGCGCTGCAGATGTTTTTATTTCCCTTCGTCTACGCTACAGTCGGTCGCAATCTTACCTACCCGATTGTAAGACTTAAGCTAACACCGCTGTCTGAAGACTCTGGTTCCGAAACCAAAAGTGAAGAGCCTTCCAAGACGCAGGCGAGCGCAACACAAGAAAAGACCAACGTCACAGCGACCGCTGAGAATTGGACCCATTCCGTCTATTTGATTGTCGATCGGGATAATGAGGTTATTGTTTTCGATCGGCTGAACTTCTTTCAGGTAAAACGGATCCCGCGCTCGCGGATTCTCACCATGTCGCAGGTATTTGCAGCTTCCCCTTTTGAATCCTGCTCCAAGGACCAGGCCATATTTACACCATGTGAAACGCTATGGATATCAGAACAAACGCCAGTACTGGATTTTTAGTGGTCCTGCTATCGCTTGCGGTCGCGAACAGTGCAGTGCCACAGTCTCAAGGACGCGGCTTTGTTTACGTGACCACACAAGCCGACAGCTGTACACAAACTAAGCTTCAACTACAACTCGACAACCTCACACCGAAGCCCGCGTCGGTGCTACTGCGCATAACGCGCGAAGATAAGACTGAGGTCGCAAATAAGGAACTGAATCTCGGCAGTGATGGCAATTATTACTGGACCGGCTTGCTGGTACCCTTGGGGAAATACAAAGCAGAGGTATTTGACGCAAGAAACAAGTCCCGACCGTTGGGCAAGCCATTCGCTTTTAACAACATCGAGATACTGAGAGACTTCATCCGCGAGGAGCGTGGCGAGATCATTTACATCAGCCGCGGCGGAGGCGAGAAAGAAACCGCGCAGGATGAGAAACTACAAACGAAAACTGTTGATGGACTTCCCCCTCGAGCAAACGGAAATCAGCTACACATTATTGTTATGAACAGCCGAGGTAACAAAGCTGATGAGTACTATGGTCCACCACCCGTCGAACGGCGTTGGACCTCTAAACCACTGAAGCCAGGCGAATACAGATTAATCATAGCTGAATACAAGTCGGATCAAAACTGCCAAGTAACAAGGGGGAAAGTAGGATAGTCCAAAAGCCGATTAAAAACCTGAGCGACTAGTAGTAGTTGCCTCAGCTGTTCACGGATCGATCATCTGATATGACGACAAGCCTCGGGCAAGTCCAACTATAGAAAACCGGGGGCCGACGCGTATTAGCTCTTCGGTCCTCTCCCAGCAACGAATCCAAATCAGATCATTAATCGGCAGTGAGGTCTCATGAAAGAATCAAAAAGTTATTCGAAGGAATTAGAGTGAGTGAAGATGTCGGGAACCTCTCCCCGTTTGTCATAAGCCGTGACGGCGGTGCTGCGTACGAATCGCCGTCTTCAAGTTTCCTGATAGCTTCGGAAAAGTATTTTGCCAGTCGACACTGATAAAGTTGTGCGTGTAGGCCCTTGAAATTAACAATTTGTCCACAAGTAAATAACAGTCTATCTTTTGCAAGCCCGCTAATTATTGTTTCAATTAAAGCAAGAGGAGCACGTTCAAGGTGAATTCCTATCGGCTGGAAGACCGGCATGCCCCGGATTGTGTTATCCTTAGTCGTACATTCGTTGATCTGTTCGTCTTAAGGTGGCATTAAGAAACCTCAATCAAATCTAGGCTTTGGCCGCTTGCCGTCACTCAAGGAGGCCAGCAATGAATACGACAAAAGAATGGTGCGCAACCGCGCTCGCCGGAGTTGCTTCCATGTGGAATGCAAAAGAGCATCACGCCTGGCGTACCTCAAAATCAGTTGCGGAGAACCAGAAATCGCACCGTTCAAGAACATCCGCGGAGCCTGCGTATTATCCTACCGCAACCTTTCACGCTATTACGGCCTTTGGGCAATGTGGGGCTTGGGATAAAGGTACTGAGTATGATGCTTCAGCTCAGATCTTGCGTACGCCATACATGGACGTGCGGAATATTCCATATTTCTCAGCATATGAAGAAGTGCTTAGGACCTTAGTTGGCCAGGGACGATCTTGGAAAAAAGGAAATTGGGTTAACGTTCGAATTCAATCATCGAGTCATACAAAGCGGCAGGGCACTAAAAAGAAAGTAGTAAGTAGTCTCCTTGCTAATCCTCGCCAAGCGTTCGTCATAGGACGTTTATTTCAAGCTATAAGACTCCTCATAACACCGGCTGTTCGCGAAAAAGAAAGCCTCGTTGATGAGATACATAAGTTACATACCTCAAGCCGATCTCCAGCGGAAATTCGAAAGGCCAAAACTAAAATCAAAGAACTAACTCGATTGCTGGACCAAGTCAGGGCGGGGCTGCCAATCGCATTGCATTACCTCCTAAACACTATTGAACGAAAGGATCTCAAGAAAGAAATTACTTTGGCGGACTTATCAGAAAGTCCCAGTATGTCTCCTTACCTTCTCTTGCAAGTAGCCATTGGGATATCCGAGTACGAAACGATCCTAAAAAAGCTCAATCTTAGTCCGGCGTCTGCAAGGCCGAATTTACGACGAAAGCGAGCAAATGCGCTTGAGAATCTGAAAGAGGTCTTGGACCGATACTTTTCGCGTGAGGTTGACCGCTTGATGAGCCGGCGCCAAGTTGTGTCGGATCCACATTACGATGCATCTTCTCTTGCTTTCGCAATACACGGTTTAACCTTGGTCAATGAATCGATCCGCGAGAAGCCACTCTTCCGTGCCTGCATTGAAGCCATCGTGGCCGGTCAGAACGATAACGGCTGTTGGTCAGACAGCCGCTCGGCAACGTTTGACGATACGGGTACGGCAATCCAACAGCCGAGTGTTGATGTTGCTTTGAGCTTGGCTGAATGTGTTTTTAGCCCGTCGCTCCTATTGGGCAATGATGCCTGGAGAATGGAACTGCTTAGGATTGGAGTTCCGGCATTAAACAAAACGGCGAATTATCTGACACAAAGCTTCGCCAATAATCTCAGGACTTCAAGTGGCAGAATCTGCGCCGGGTGGGTAAGTGACCGGGTTCGGTGGCCGCAAGTCAGTGAAACCTGGATTACAGCAATGGCTGCCCGACTCTTCTATTACTTATGGGTTGCCGAACGAGCCTGCAACAGAGTCGAAACCCTGTCCATTTACGGCGCGAAGTGGCCCGAACTCCCGAAAGACAAGAGTCATCCAGTTAAACGAATAGCTACCGCGACCCCACGATTTGTGCCGGAAACTTGGATAGAGAATGTAATAACAAAGAACGCTGAGGCCAGCCGATGGCTGCACGAGCCGCTTCGTAGCGGTGATGATATTGACAAATGGTATCAGAAGATCATTGAGCCCGATTCCGAAGCGTTACCAATTGGAACTCTCGTTAAGAAAGTACTGCGGGCAATTGAGCAGCAACGCCTGCAAGAGCGCTCATTTCATTATCCCGATAAGAACGGCATTTCCTTTATCATTTATGGTCCACCTGGAAGCGGTAAAACATTCTTTGTTTCGAAGATTGCAGAGTTTTTAGGTTGGCCGTTGTTGACGTTGAACCCCGGACATTTTATTAAGGGTGGCTTGGAGTCAATAGAATCTACGTCAGCCGAGATCTTCAACGCTCTAATGCGTTTGGATCATACTGTGGTGTTCTTCGATGAATGCGACGAATTGTTTCGCGAGCGCTCGGAACGAAAAGGTGATGCAAGCGGCCGCAATATTCTATCTTTCGCTACGGCTTGCATGTTACCCAAGCTTCAGGAATTCCATGACGCCGGACGCGTTATATTCTTTCTTGGAACAAATTTCGTGAGCCATGTTGATACCGCTATTCGAAGGCCCGGCCGCTTCGATGACTTACTTTTATTTGATCGTCCAGATGAGAAAGCACGCAAGTTACATGTAAACCGAGAATGGAAAAAGGAATGGAAGAACAAATGGAAAGAGAACATAAAATTGAAGGGTGGTGCTGAACCGACTGCTGAAGTGCGGCGAGCGATAGCGTCGCAATCGCTTAAGGATCTTGCGAAGATATTCCCTAGAGTGAAGGAAGCTCCTAACTACACAGCTGGCTGGATAATAAAGGATATTCATCGTTACGCGTCAACGCTTGCATTAAACACTCCCTTCAGTGATCAAATTAGCATTGATGATTATGTTAGTTGGTGTGCTGTTCATGGCGAAGATGAACTGAGAGCGACGAGGCTCTCCGATGACGCAATATTGCGTATACAAAGACGATGGCATGCCGTTGACCCAAAATTGTATGAACAAAAATTCGAAGAGGCCCACAAAGAGAAGACGGAGCCTCATATTAAGAGACTAAAAGCAAGATCAAGGGTTAGCGTTAGTTCGCGTTCGCGTAAATTGTGACAATGACCCACATAAATTCTGACACTCTTATTCGGCCGACAGAGCTACATCGTTGCGACCGTGATTCTTGCCAATTTTGCGCCGAATTGGCAGGCATTAGCACTCCTTTGCACACCAAAATAATTCCTGAGGCGAAAAGATCAAGGATACTCAGAAAGACCGAGAGATGGGTCGTTGTCCCATCTATAGGCCCTCTTACGCCCGGACATCTCATGTTGGTTCCTAGAGCGCACTACTTCTCCGCTCTGAGTTGTCCTGAAGATCTCCTGGTGGAGTGTGACGATCTGCTTTTCGAATGTGCGTGTAGGTTAGCGGGTATCTATGGACAAGACGTGTTGTTGTTCGAGCATGGCTCGACGGCAAATTTACGAAGGCCGTGTGGCGCGTGTGTAGACCACGCACATATTCATGTTCTCCCTGGTCCCTTAAGTTTTGTTTCATCAGCCATAAAAACATTTCCCACCTGGCAGGCTGGGGTGTCATTGACTCAATTGCGCACTCTAGGTGTTGCGGATCTCCCATATCTAATGGTGGGCTATTTTGTCTCGCAATTTTCTCTCTGGGTTCGAGAGTGTCCAGAAAGTATTCCCTCCCAAATTCTTCGCACCCTTTATGCGTGTGAAGTAGGGAACACAGATGGATGGGATTGGCGTAAGTACCCAAACCCAGCTACGTTTCTTCAGACGATACGCGATTGGAACGGTTCATGACCCAAGTACAAGCTTTACCAAAGCTGGTTCGAGATAGAATTCCGGAAATTATTCGATGCCGCGGTGCTATTCCAACTATTACAATTTTAGCGCGTGAGGACCTCTACCCGCGATTGCTTGAAAAATTACATGAAGAATTGGCGGAGTTTGAAGCCTCACCCTGCGCAGAGGAACTAGCGGACATATACGAAGTGCTTCGGATGATCAACTCAATATTAAATATCTCTAGCGAGGAATTAGAAAGAGTAAGAGAAAGAAAGTATCAAGAACGCGGCGGCTTTGAAGGAGGGATTCTTCTGGAACGAATCGAGGAGCCGTAGTTAAGAATAGGCAACGCAGGCGCTGGAGTTTTTGGGTAGTTGGTTGAGACTCCTTGGTTACCCAAGCGCGGCCGAGGGCGGCGCTGATTACAAAGGCGGTGGTTTCGAATGCTCTGCTAGTGCATGTTGATGTCGACAGTTACGACAACATGTCAAAGGAGCCCCGTCAGCTGCTTCGCTGGAAGCTGACGTACATTTGGACGCAGTGGACCATGTCTTTACGATTCGAGAATGTAACACCAAAGCACTAATTAAGTTTTGCTTATTACCTGGTACATTAGTTCCTCGACCGTCAGCAAGGCCATCCCTATCTCCGGCCCGGCCGCCGCTATTTCTTTTGCAAGTGTCTCATTGAAGTTCTGACGCAGGGCTTCTAGTATCGAGGGCAGCATTTGATCTAGCGACGGACCAAAGCCCTGATTCCTCAACGCCAAGTCTGCCCAGATAGCGAGCGTGCCAAAGTTCAGGATTAGGGGGAGCTCTTCAGGTAACGCACGCCATGACTCCGGTAGATAAAACGATAGCAGTTCATGCACTTGCTTTAACAGTTGAAGGATCTCACGTCCCACTTGCAGATCTTGTTGCACCTGCATTAAGTCTTCATCTGCGCAACTCTGAACTGCAGTGACAAGATGAGGAAGAGAGAGGTACTGATTAATGAAAGGGGCATTGCGAAAGATGTTGTTGTTCGCGCCGACGATATCAGGGGTTATCGCAACCTCGTCGTTGAGGATCTTTTCGCATCGCTCAGCAAAGGAATGTTCCCACTCCTTGAGTCTTGTCACGCCATACTCGAGGTCAGCGAAGTTGCAATGCGGATTCGTCACCACATTGAGAGCGGCTGACATAGTATCGTCGGGCACGTCTAAAAACGGGAATTTACCATGCATGATCAGACTAATGTCCCACACGGCATCGTCAATCACATCTTCGATCCCTTTGCATTCCCCTTTCGGAACAGCCAAATCCTCTGTTGCTGTTAGCAACGGGCGCAGCAGGGCTGAGCGAACAAGCGCCAAAGGAATCGGGTAACCGAGTTGCCACAACGGAAGGTATAGTTCCTCGAGTCGCTTATAGCTCTTAAGCAGGCCCATGATGGCCTCTGCCTGCTTCAGCACTTGACCAGGCTCGGACCAGTAACCCTTTTGTCTGCCCGCGCCCCGGCCCCGGCCCTCGCCGGTTCTGGTGAATGGTGGCAGTAGACCCAGTTTTCTCCAGGTGGCTATACGGGTGACTGAAGCGTCTCCATAGCCCAGCAAGTGAAGACCTTCTATCAACTGCTCCTGCGTCATGCTCTTTCCATTCTCTGTTTGCATCGCTTTACTGATTCCTTTCTCGCCCTTGAGGCATGGCAAATAGATATTTCATGCAGAATAAGCATAGCAAAACGGGTCTTGGATGATGTCGATTGTTACCTCAAAGTGTAACTCCCAACGACAGCAACTGGTTTGGAAAAACATGGGTTCCGGAAACATTGATAGCGTCGTGAAGAAAATAAGTTGAGGCCCAGCGATAGCGAACGAACCGGTTGGCTTGCTAGGTCCAGCGCTGCGAAAGGAGAAGGCGCATGCGAAAAGGCGCAACCGCCCTTTGGAGACAGTCGCGCCTATTCTAAATGTGGTCACTGTCCTCACCCCAGCAACCACTTGAGACGGAAGGATTCACCTACCGTCTTAATTGCCGGCAACTATACAGACAGGTGAATGTGATCGCAATTACTCGCAACGGCCGCCCGGGAGAGCAAAGGATCTGTGGGTCAATCAAAACAAAAGTGTTTCCAATGCGGGCTTGAAGCGATATGCACCGCACACCACCCTTGCTGTGCTACGTGAGCAAATGTTGGGGCGGCAGCTACAGCCCGTATCATGACGGTGTTGGACCACTTCAATTCAGCAAGCGGTAATTTAGGTACTGCCAAGCACCTAACTTGCCGAGCCGCCAGAAGCACAGCCGGTGTACCAAAGAATGCTGGCGATAGCCAACTTATGTCGATTCCTCAACCGGTCAGAATAGAACCATCACGCCTGTTTGTCTGGTACATCTTGCTTGGTTGAGCGATCCCTGTTGGTTAGTTCACCATCAGGGGATCCTGAATCCTGATAATCATTTTTCGCCTGATGAGCCGCCGCTTTGAATTGCTTAGTTGAGTCTGGTGTCTCACCCTGCTCTCTCTGAAATTCGCGGGCTCCTTCTCGAGCTTGCTTCTCGGTTAATCCCTTCGCCATGTTCTTCTCTCCTTACTGTATTGCTTCTGACTCATTAGTCAACTGCGTTTCGTGCATTTCGTATGCCGATAATGGTCGAACCTGCGTCCGCGCGCCGGCACTTTTGGGCGGACTTGTTAGCGAAATGATTGCAACGAGAGCGACACGAGCATCACTCGACGACTAATGGCGGCTCTAGGTAGGTCTGGCTTGCGTCCGCTTACCTAGTGGACGTAGTGGTCATGGGGTGAGGACACGTGGCCTTTGGGTCGGGATCGTAGGAGTGCCCGACCTATCTTGAAATCAGTCACTGTTCCAAAACCTGTCAGGCCGGACCCCTATTTTGTGTACTCTCGTAGTAAGCCTACATGATATAGTAGCGCCTTTTATTCGGTTTAAGATACAAATACGACCAGCATTCAAGTTATCTCACCATGCCAGAATATAGATTTTCAGGACACGAGAGTTTTCCCTGCCGTTACGCCTGGTTGCCCAAAGCTGTGTCTGCCCTACAACAACATCCGCAAATATTTTCGAATGAAGAGCGAGAAGCCATTTCCGAGTTAGGTGTCGGAAAAAACATGGTGAGAGCTATTCGGTTCTGGATACTCGTAATGGGAATCGCTGAAATCGTTGACCACCGGTTTATAGTAACGCCATTTGGGCAAATGCTTCTCGGTCCGGATGGTTTGGACCGCTTTCTTGAAGATCGACGCACGCTGTGGCTGTTGCACTGGATGGTGCTCTCCCACGTGGAGGACCCGCTTTTTGCCTGGGACTATTTATTCAATCGTTGGGGGCAGTCTGACCTGACTCGCACCGAGGTGCTGCGAGTATTTCAGCAGGAAACGAAGCGCATCGAAAGGAACCTATCGCGGATAACACTCGAGCAACACTTTGATGTTTTTCTGCATACGTTTATTGTGAGCAACGGGCGTAAAGCCCAAAACCAGGAGGACAATCTTGATTGCCCGTTCGTCGACTTAGAGCTGATAGAGCGGATCGGCGAGCGTCGCGTCGGAAAAAGTGGGCGTGCCGAACCGGTGTACGCTTTCAGAAGGGAGCCGAAACCTGACATTACCCCTGAACTTTTCGCCTTCTGCCTTTTCGATTACTGGTGCAAGAGGAGAGCAAGTGAGGCAACCTTAACCTTCCGCGATGTTTCATCAAATCTCGGCAGCATTGGGCAGATTTTCAAGTTAGGCGAACCCGAGATCAGAGAGCGCCTCGAACATCTTGAGCGTGATACGAATGGGCTTTTTGTCTACCAGGAATCTGCTTCCGTTCAACGAGTAATTTGTCCCAATCGACAAGCCATCCGGCGTCTGGAGTTGCTTGCTTCCGTCTATCGTCCTGAGTTCGGGATTGCGCATGTCAACTAAGAATCCGTGAGTGGACCGCGCGATCGCGGCCCGGCAAGTGAATCTAATTACTAAGGCTGCAGACAAAATTATGACTTCAGTTGCCATTCGCGAACTATTTCAAATTCAAAGCCGCTTCCTGCGGTCGGCACATCTGGAGCGCGACTTCGGCGATCCCAAGGCGCTGCGAGGATATGTAGTGACTCCGGAAATGAGTGAATTCCTGCAGCGGTTGGCTGGCGGGCTGGCCATGAAATCGGGACGCAGAGCTTGGCGGATAACCGGTGATTTCGGTTCTGGTAAATCATGTTTCGCCCTGGTAATGGCCCACATGTTCAGTGAAGGGGCCACGAATCTTCCGCCCACGATTCGACAGGCTGTCAACTTCAAGGAAATCGGCATTGCGCGCCCCCGTTTGCTGCCTATTTTAATTACGGGATCGCGCGAACCGATTGCAGCGGCGTTGCTGCGTGCGTTGCATCGAGATCTGGCTAACGCCTGTGGTAGAGGTCGGCCGCCTGCCGTTTTGGAAAGAATCATAAAGGCGACGGAAGGAGAAATAACCGACGACTCTGTATTGACTCTCATTCAGGAAGTAAATGATTACCTCATAAGCTCCGGGAAGGCATCGGGTCTGTTAATCATACTGGATGAGTTAGGAAAGTTTCTTGAGTATGCGGCGCTTCATCCCGACCGGCAGGACGTGTTTTTAATGCAGCGCTTGGCTGAGATGGCTTCCCGCAGCGGAAGTACTCCACTTTTCGTTGTCGGTCTTTTGCATCAGGGCTTTGGCGCTTACGCGGACCATCTGTCACAAACAGCACAACGGGAGTGGGAAAAGGTCGCTGGTCGGTTTGATGAGATTGTCTTTGATCAACCTTTAGAGCACACAGCCGGACTGGTTGCGGACGCGCTGAATATCAGACTGGCAGGCTTACCCAGGACGATTGCCAAGTGCGCGCGATCAGACATGCAGTCAACTCTCAATTTGGGCTGGTATGGGTCCGCCGGAATCAAAGAGACCCTGTTGTCGGACGCAGTCAGGTTTTACCCCTTGCATCCGACTGTGCTGCCGGTGTTGATTCACATTTTCCGAAGGTTTGGACAGGGCCAGCGATCGCTGTTTACCTTTCTCTTATCGATGGATCCGTTTAGCCTCATGGAATTCGCCCAAGCGCCGGTTACGTCGGGTGAGTCTTATCGCTTGCATCATCTTTATGATTACGTACGGGCTACTTTTGGTCATCGATTGAGTGTGCAGAGTTATCGCAGTCATTGGAACTACATTGAATCATTGATAGAAAGCCTCACGTCGACTGACACAATTGAACTGCGGGTTTTGAAATCAGTCGGACTGCTCAACCTAATCGACTCCAACCTGATCGCCACTGAGCAAGTGATCGTGCTGGCAGTCTCCGGAGAAGTTGAAGGAGTCAGCGCTAGTCGCGTCCGCCGAGCAATTAAGAAGTTACACACAGAGAAACGGCTGCTTTATTATCGTGGCTCTTCTGGTGGCTATTGTCTGTGGCCCCATACGAGCGTCAACTTAGAGCGAGCTTACGAAGAGTCGATTCGAGCGTTGGGAACACCGCAACGCGTGACACCTTTGATTGAGTCCTACTTGGCGACGCGCGCAGTAGTTGCCCGGCGCCACTACATAGAAACCGGAAATCTCCGTCATTTTGAAGTAGTCTTCGCGCCGGTTGAGAACCTGGCTGACAGCATTCAATTTAGCTATGACGATTCTGACGGCTGCATCGTTATTGCTTTGTGCGAGACGGTCGAAGAATACCAGGAGGCGTTGAGATTTGCCGATTCCGGAATAGTTGAAAAGTTGCCCGACGTGCTGCTGGCAGTCGCGCGTCCATTGACTGTACTTGGCAAACTCGTTCAGGAACTACAGCGATGGGAATGGGTTGCTGCGAACACACCGGAACTTAACAGCGACGAACTGGCTCGCGAAGAAGTGACGCGCCAAACCGCAAATGCCCGTCAGACTCTGGAAAAGAGAATCCAATCGTTAATCGGACTGCAGCAATTTGTGGGAGAAAGTGAACTGCTGTGGTTTCGCCAGGGTAGGTCGCTCGATATACACAATAGCAGGGAGCTCTTTGAAAAGGTCTCGCAAATCTGCGATGAGGTCTATGCGCTTGCGCCGAAGGTTCATAACGAATTGATTAATCGTCGTAACCCCAGTGCCGCGGCGAACGGCGCGCGAACCAGGTTACTCGAGGGAATGTTCGGGGCCTCAACGCAACCTTATTTAGGCATGAATCCTGAGCAAAACCCACCAGAAATGGCAATGTACATTTCGATCCTCAAGAAAGGCCGCCTGCACCGGGAAGTGCGAGGTCAATTTCGGCTGACCGAACCAGAACGGATGAGGGATGTGTGCAGAATCCGCCCAGCTATGCGCCGCATGCAGGAGATTCTCGAGGCAAGAGCGGATAGTCGCATCAGACTAACAGACTTGATGGCGGAACTGCGTCGCCCGCCGTTTGGCATGCGCGATGGACTGAGTCCGATTCTCATCGCGCTATTTGCTGTCATAAACGAACAACACATCGCCTTCTATGACGAAGGTAAGTTTATGCAGGAAATGGTGGGGCTCGATATCAAACGTTTGACCAAAGTGCCGGAGCTTTTCGAGATTCAATACTGCAAAATAGCGGGCGTTCGATCGGAACTCTTCAAACGCATGTTGTCCTTGCTCGAAGCTGAAGCACCTGAAACGTTAGCTGAGCTTGATGGGAACAGAACGGCTAAAAAGCCGAACGTACTGGATATTGTGCGCCCGTTATGTCTCTTTGCCGCCAGGCTCCCGCCTCACGTTCACAAAACCAATCGCTTGTCCTCAACGTCATTAGCAGTGCGGCGCGCGTTGTTGGGCGCGCGCGATCCGGCCATGTTGTTGTTTCGGGACCTGCCAGTGGCGTGCGGCTTTGACGTCATTACCGCAAAGAGCAAACCGAATCTGGTAGCGGCATTTACCGATACGCTTCGCAGCGCAATCGAGGAACTTCGGCAAGTTTATGTGACTTTGCAAGACCGGATTGAAAAGGCGTTTCTCGATCTCTTTGGTTTTACCGGTTCATTCGCCGCTGCGCGAGAAGCTGCATCACGTCGTGCGCTGAACGTGCTCCCCTTTGTTACTGAACCGAGATTGAAGGCGTTCTGCCTGCGACTGGCCGATTTATCATTAAACGATGCTAAATGGCTCGAGTCTCTCGGTAGTTTCGTTTGTTTAGTACCTCCAACAAAATGGACTGACTTGGACGTGGAAAGATTTTTTCAGGAGCTGAACCTACTGGTGGGAACGCTCAAACGAGTGGAGGCGATCGCATTCCAGAATAAGAATCGCGCCAACACTGATTTGAGTGTCCGCGTTGCCATCACCAATCTTGATGGTACAGAACGAGAAGCCGTCATCTTTATAGCGAAGGACGAGGAGTCCCGCATCGCGCAGGTTGCCGCGGAAATAAGCAAATTGATCAAGCGCACTAAGCAGGTGGGACTCGCTGGCGCGGCGCGGGCTTTTTGGACCATGCTGCCTGACGAGTCCGGAAGACGAGATTGATCAACTTGCGAACCTAGGTAAACAATCTGAAAGTAAGCTTTTTATTGGTTTATGAAAGATGGAAAAAACAGTACGCCACATTCTTAGCCTCTCGGGTGGTAAAGACAGCGCAGCGCTCGCGGTTTACATGCGGGATCGTGTGCCTGACATGGAATACGTGTTCCACGATACGGACAAAGAGTTGCCTGAAACATATGAATATCTGGACCGGCTATCGGCCTACCTGGGCAAGAAGATTCATCAGACTAAGCCGGACTACAGTTTTGACAAATGGCTTCAGGTTTTTGGCGGAATGATCCCCTCGAGCCAGCGTCGCTGGTGTACGCGACAACTCAAGCTCAAACCGTTTGAGGACTTTGTAGGCGAGCATCCAGTCCTTAACTACATCGGTCTGCGCGCAGACGAAGAACGCCAGGGTTACATAAGTCACAAAGCAAACATCACCCCGGTCTACCCGTTTCGGGATGATGGGCTGGTGCTGGCTGACATCGTTCGTATTCTCGAGGAAAGTGGTTTGGGAATGCCCACCTTCACCGAATGGGGCCGGACTCGTTCAGGCTGCTATTTCTGCTTTTTCCAGCAGAAGATAGAGTGGGTCCGCCTGAAGGAAAAGTATCCCGAGAAATTTGAAAAGGCTAAAGAGTACGAACATATGAGCAAGGGACCTAACGCCTTCTATTGGAACGGCGAAGAGTCCCTGGAAGAATTGGAGCAGCCGGAACGGATAGCAGAGATCAAGCGTAAGTGGGAGGAATCGCGGCTACAGCGGAGAAAGACGTCGCCTAACCTGGTCCATATATTGGGAGGGCTGGAGAGCGAGGAGGAGGAGAATGAAGCATGCCTGATCTGCCACCTCTGAGTGCAGTTCACTGGTAGGGTCTACGGCAGATGTAGCTTCACCAATTCAAATCTAGTTTTTAAATGCCCTTCAGAGTTTCCGCCAGAACAGTTTTGCAATTGGGTTCCGAGCTCATCAGCTCGGATGATGTAGCATTGTACGAGCTGGTTAAGAACGCGATCGATGCAAAATCGAAGACCGGCGTTGACATTGATCTGCATATCTGTTTTTCGCATACAGCGTATTTGGAGGTTATGCGCGAGTTAGAGAGCGACAAGCCTCGACCTGTAGCCGAAATTAAAGAGGCCTTACTGGCCCGTGTTGAAGCTTCGGTCGAGCCTGAGGTATTGAAGGGATTGCAGGACAGCTTAGTCGCTTGTAAAACTCACTCACAACTTTACAAAAAGTTGCCAGAGCTCTACACGGCTGCGAATTGGATGGAGATCCGCGATACCGGCAGCGGAATGTCGGCCGTCGATCTCCAGACAAATTACCTCGTGATCGGAACACCCGCTCGAAAGAAGGAAATTGTCTTGGCTGAAGAGGAGTTTGCCGAGAGCGGTACTCCAGCAAACGTACCGACGCCTCCTTATCTCGGCGAAAAAGGCGTTGGCCGATTATCTGCCATGAGGCTGGGCTGGATGCTCCACCTGAAGTCCGCAACGCAGCAGGACAAACTACTTAACGAACTCCACATTGACTGGAGACAATTCGAGGATCTGAATCTGGAAGTGAAGGACATCGAGATAAAGCCGCGTGTGGGTGCTGCAAAATCCGACCGCAATTGGAGCGGTACTACCGTAAAGATTTCGGGCCTTAATGGTAACTGGTCTCCGCAGAGAATCAGGGACATTGCGACCACTGAATTCGCGAAACTTTCGGACCCTTTTTCGTTCGGTAAGCGTCGCTTCCGGATAGCCGTTTACTTTAATGGCGATCGCATTGAGATTCCGCGCCTGGATAAAGTGATCTTGTCAGCTGCACACGCGACAATCAAAGCGTCGTACAAAATCGTGCGTGGAGTTCCGGGCCTGGATGTGTACCTGACCTTCAAGGGGCCTGAAAGAACTGACGATAAGCACCTCCATTTTGCTCAGGTGGACTTGGCGACGCTCACTGACGAGGTCACCGAAGAGATCCCTGAGTTTGCATTACGGACCCTTGGCCCATTCGAATATGAAGCGTATTGGTTTAACCGCCAAAAACTAAGAGCAATCGACTCAATCGGCAATTTGCAAACTGTTCGGAAGCTGCAGGCTCGCTGGTCAGGAATAATGCTCTTTCGCGATGGGTACCGCGTACTTCCGTATGGTGAAGATAAAGACGACTGGCTGAGTCTGGATCGTAAAGCACTTGCCTCACCGGGCTACAAGTTAAACAAGACTCAATTTATCGGGCGGGTTCAGATTTCTCGACTCGGCAATCCGGCATTAATTGATCAAACAAATAGAGAAGGGCTGAGGGACACGCCCGAGAAGTTGGTCTTTGTCGAGTTATTGAAATACGTCACACAAAATCTCCTGCGCAACTTTATGAATGAGGTTGAGAAGAGCCAGAAGCGAGTGGAGATTGATATTGCGCAAGTAGAGTCAGAGATCAATAGTCTCGAATCCCGCGCTCGCCAGGCATTTCGTTTGTTGAAGTCCAAACACCGGGAAAGCTCAATCGAGCTTCAGGATTTACAGGACATGTTTGATCAGCTGAAGGAGTATTTTGAGCAGGCGCGCGATTTTGCCGCACAGACGGAAGATGAAAAAAACCGGCTGCTGCAACTGGCTGGTATCGGGTTGATGCTAGAAGTGGTAGCTCATGAACTGGCGCGCTCTACAGAAACTGCCATGAAGTCTCTGGCGACCGCGCAGGCTCAGGACTTACCGGTCGAGGTTGCATCAACCCTGAAGGTGTTACGCACGGAAATGCAGTCGATGAACAAGCGATTGCGAGTGCTCGATCCGCTCAGCGTCTCTGCCCGACAGCGTCGCGAAACATTTGACCTTGTTGATTTGGTAACTGAGACCTTCAGCGGACGTTCCGCCCAGTTCGGGCGGCACCAGATCGATGCAAGAATCGTTGGTGCTAAAAGGCTTCTGGTTAACGGCGTGAAGGGCATGTATGTGCAAATAATCGAGAATCTGACGTCAAATTCAGTATTCTGGCTTAAGAAAGTAGCGAAGCAGGATCGATCCTTCACGCCGAAAATTACTGTCACCGTCGACTCTAGGTCTCGCACCGTGAAGTTTTCAGACAACGGCCCGGGTGTGGGCAAAGCATTAGTGGATGAAATCTTCAAGCCTTTCTTTTCAACAAAGGACCGCCGTCGCCGACAGGGTCTTGGCCTTTACATTGCTCGCGAATGCGCCGAATACAACGAGGCTCAACTATACCTCTCGGACGAGCACACTGAACACAAGACCAGGCTAAACACTTTTATTCTGGAGTTGCCGCCATACGATGCTGGATGAGTTACGGGCAATCCTCACCCGGGAAGGGATCACAACCGCCGCCATCATCGACGACGTGTATGACGATATCCCTACATCTCATGACATCGATGACGAATCATGGGGATTTTTCCTCGATGATCACACTGATGATGACGTAGCGATCATTAGAGAAGGGTATGGAACAACAGATCCGGAGTCGCGTTGGCCTGAACTTAGAGGCGACGACTCCTTTATTAAGTTTCTTTGGGAGCGAAGAGCGGAAAGTGAAATACTGCAAGCTCTTTTCAGAACTTTCATTGAGCGTCAGCGAGCCGGGAAGGCGCAATTAGAACCCTTACGTGTCCTGCTGTTTGACGATCTAAAGCTGCAAGGCGGAGCCTACGGAGCGAATGCCCAGGAAGAGGTAGATGCGCAGCTCCTTTTCCTCGATCTCTTCCTCGGAGCGCAGCAAGATGAGGCCGCCCGTAATAAAGCCCTGAATCGTGTGAAGGCGACCGTTGATCTTCGACGAGAAGCCCCGCCGCTATTAGTGCTGATGTCATCGAGCGCACGCCTGCACCAGATGCGCGACGAGTTTCGCGATGATGCGGAGTTAATGGGCTGCCAATTCCGCACGCTGCAAAAGGCCTCACTCGAAAACCTGGCTGAAGTTTACGAATTGCTTTACCGTCTCACCTCTACCTATCGGAACTCGTTACTGCTGAGCAGTTTTCTTGAGCTGTGGCATCAGGCGTTGGAGAAAGCCACCACGCGCTTCCTGAAAACTGCTCGCCGCCTGGACTTAAGAGACTATGCAGATCTGCAGACCATGGTTCTTAATGCTGAAGACGAAATGATTGGCGCCTACTTGCTCGAGGTCTTTGGAAAGTATTTTCAGTTCGAGTTGGAAGAGGACGGGCGTTTGTCCGCGGCAGCACTTAAGCTCAACGAGATGGAATTTGATAGTTATCCTGCGCCACACTTCCTACCTGCCCCGGTTTCAGCTGACATCGCCGACGGGGTATTGTTTCGCAGCTCGAAAATTTTATCTAAATCAGAACCACTCCAGTTCGGAGATGTATTGTTCTCTACCAGAGTTGACGCATTGGGCGAAGGCACGGAACCCTCTGCGAACTTTGCCATTGGTGAACGAATCGCGTTGCTGGCTTTGACGGCAGCCTGTGATTTGCAACATGGCTATGCCAAACGATTATTCTTCATCGCCGGAGTAGCCAAGCCTTCGGAATTGCTGCTGCACAAACGACCGGACGCGCTGCTTACACCAATCCTAATGCATGAAGGTAAACCGTATGTGATTGAGTGGGATGTCGGTGCGCCTGTTGCCTGGAGCCTGAATGATCTTGAGAAGCATCTCAACCTCGAAACACCAAGCTTTGAACGTGTAAGGCGATTCAGGTCGTTGTTTTCACTACAGCTTCAACAAAGATTTACAAGCTCGCTCTCAAGAGTCGGGACGCCGGTGATGCCGCCGATGCAGCATGTGACCGGAGCTACGATTTCTTACCGAGACACAGACGGCTTATTGCACAGCCTTGTCGCAACTACACGTGCCGATCGTAAAGCGGTCCTGTTGGTCGGGCGCGACGAGCGAAAACTTGTCGATCGGCTGGTACTGGACTCTGAAATCGTCAGTGATTTGAAGATACAAATGCAGAAGGTGCAGCCAGACAATGTTGCAGCCAGTCAGCGACAGAAATGGGCGGTCGCCATTCAGAACCGAGAAATGTTCTCGACGATGGAACAAGGCTTATCGTATTCCCGAAGCGGTTTGGAACGTTCTTTTAAGGGCAAAGAATACGACATTCTGACAATCGTCGGCCCATATGTGGAGGAAGGGACCAACCCAATAAGTGCGCAACGTACTATTCAGGACCAACGGGTCGGTCCGTTGATTATCGAACTGAATTTGGAACTCCAATGAGAGTTGAACACCGTCCGGTCAATTTGTTCAAACCTACCCGCCTGCAATTCTCGTTACCTTGAATCGAGGTCGAAGGCGAGCGCGTTTGCGATTGGAGTGCAGAACCAGCTTTTTCGATCGAATGCGCTTTAACTCGGAAATAACTTTGCCCAAATCGGTAGCGCCTCTCATAACATGAGAGGCTGAATGGGTGACTTTACTGCGAGTAACCAATAGGACCAACGCCATAAAGATGAGTCCGGGCTTACATGACAGACGCATCGGCGGTTGAACTTTCGGCCACAATTAACTTCCGATTTGTACTTTCGGCCAAACTATGCTGCCACAGCACATTCTGTGATCAATCAAAAGTGCTCATTTTGCTAGATCACCCGGCCAAACTATGGTGCCAGTCACGGCCAAACTTTGGGTAAAGTCACACAGGTGTCGACTATTCCGCGTTTAAATCAGCAGTGGCAACAGCACGGAATTGGTGTTGAGGAACGAGCCATGAGGGCATGGCAGATCCGCCACGATGCGCGGATCAGGGCTCGAGAGATGATGGCAAAGGCCGACGAGGTAGAACTTTTGCGCCGAAGAGATATAAAATTTTACGGAAACCCGAATGGGCCGAGTTTCGAATACCTCGTGAGACAGGCCATGGCGCGAGGTCTACAGGGCGATGAGATATATCAATCGATAATAAACAGTTCATCGCTGACGGACGAGCGAATTAACAAGAAGGTGAAATAGGCAATGGTTGTCGAAGCAAAGAGTTATTTAACTGCGCCTATCGAATGGTCATCAGGCGAAGACCCTGAGTACCCTTACGAAGCGAAATATCAGGGCCATAAATTATTGGTGCGTCTAAACGATTTTCCAGAAGAAGAGCTTTATGCATTGATAGCCGACGGTGAAGAAATAACGAACTTCAATGATTGGCCCAACTCCTGGGCTCGACCAGGCGTGTCTGAGAACGATCAAGACCGATTAGTGTCCAGTGAAACATAAAGGAATAAAAAACTAGGCTGACAATGAAATTGGGAAGTGAATTGGTATATGTACTTCTCAAGAGTTGCTGACTAATTACGGAAGGCTATCATGGCTAAACCCAACTTCATCGAGTTGCCCACGCGTGACCTCGCGGCGAGTCAAAACTTTTTCGAGACCGTATTCGGCATGAAGATGACCGCCTTTGGGCCGACATATGCATGCACACTCACGGGCGACGTGGACATTGGGCTTCAGGCAGACCAGGAAGAGGTGACCAAAGCCCCTCTTCCTGTGATCGAAGTGACGGATTTGGAGGCCACGCTTGCCGCCGTCACTGCGGCCGGCGTGTCCATAACCAAACCAATCTTCAGCTTCCCCGGCGGTCGACGCTTCCACTTTCTCGATCCGGGCGGCAACGAACTCGCGGCGATGCAGGCAGACGCACAGTAATCTCCTCGTTTCGCTTGTTCGATAGCAAAGAGTTGTGACTGGAAGTGTGCCCTACCTCAGTTTTTACTCTCGCTAGATTAGAGAGAATTTGCCGGGATCTAATCCTAGCGCGCTCACAAAAAGAAGAAATACTACCCCGAACTGAATTCCAACTCCGCAGAAGAGTAGAAAATATCGTTTAACGTTTTCGTTATCTGGTTTCATTTGCTTCATCCTCCTCAGTCTCCAAATCGCAGACACGCAAGTTCTGACTAATTCCCATCCGGACGGTTCGAAAGCGTCTGGGAAATGCTTCGCCTTCGCGTGTCTTGGCATTGAGGTGAGGAGGAACGATCATGAAAATGAAAGCGATAGCGACCGTACTGTTTTTGGTTTTTATATCCGTTATTAGCTTGAGAACAAACGTCTTCACAGCTAACAAGCTGAATATAGGACCAAGCAAACCAGCAGGCCATCCACTAATGAGTAGCGTATTGGTCGCGGGATTTTGAATCTGAGTCGCGAGAGGTAGTGCCAGCGGCTCCCCTAATTTCTGAAGGGCAAATTCTAAGACGGGAGTCGCCCCTGCCGGTTCAATTACTGCAACGACACGGAATAGGAGACACCCATGAAAAACCAAGACCAGACTTCTGGCGACGAAGGCAAAATTAGTGGCATTAGTCTCAAACGAAAATCAGAAATCGTATTCACGAAATGGCAGACGGAGAAAAAGAACCTTCCCCAGATTGCCGATGAATTGAATTTGCCGATCGCAGAAGTTCAGGAAATTTTGACAAAAGAACAAAAGCTACGATTTCCGTTATTTACCTAGAAGGGAACCTTAAGCAATGAGGACAGATACAGTTACAGTGAGGATGTTGAGCTTGTCTAACGGCAAGCTCGGATATTTTTGCCGAACTCCAGCCGATGAATCTCGCAAGCGCGAGAATTCTGAACCAGTGCAGATTAGCCAACCTGGTCTGCATCTAAAGCGTAACGTCGAAACGCGGCAGGATGTAGCGCTGTCGGATCTGCAAGAGTCAAATGATCTCCCCGGCTTGAATAGGTCGGGGTTTTTTATTGACTCAACCTGGCCGTTATTTGTGTCGTCGGAAAACCGAGGGAGGCCGCCCGTGCAAAAAGATACTGACGATGAGTTTCACGACTCGGATATCGACATTTTTGCTTTGTTTAATGCGGTTGACGGAATTATGCGTAACGGTTTCCTCGATGTTAGTGAGCTGGACAAATACAGTCCGGCCGATGCAGAGGCTCTCAATGTGCCCCGGTTAAAAGAAATCTGGAAACACACAACAACCGGCTGCGATAAATGTCGGGACATAATTGAGGCACTTCAGAACGTTCGAGGAGCGGTTAAGGACGTTGCCGACATTGCGGAACAGAACGATGGACGGGAACATACTGTTGATCGGATTAAGCACAGCTTCTAATGGCAGGTTGCTCTATGAATAAAAAACGGAGTACCAGCGAGCACCTGACAGGAATTTCTCCCCGGCTATTTGGAACCTGTGATTTGTTCGCTGGTTACGCCGTGGCTCCAATTTCAATTTAATCTCCTGCCTTCAATCGCAAACCTGCGGCAAAATTTCCATTCGCAAACGTCAATCTATCAGGCGCGGTTACCTATTACCCCACCGGCCCAAGAGCAAACCTGCATCCGCTCTTCAAGAACGATGCAATTAACCCAACTCGAACGTGGGAATTAATGAAAACTCAGGTGTCTACTGTTTGAAGGTAAACAAAATTTCAGACCGAGGAGAAACCGCAATGACTAAGAAGGACGAAATCACCAAGAACAACATCATCATCGGAATCGCCACTTTTGCGATTATCGCCATCGCGATCATCGCTGCTTTCAACTTCTTCATTCCGAAGTCCCATGCACAAGCGCTGGATTTCGAAAAGGTTGCGGTGTTCGCGCGCAACAAAGCTTATGTCGAATCGCATAAGGGCGTTTTTAAACAGGCCTCGTCCAAGAAGGAAAACAAAGAGGTATTCAAGATGGCCCATTTCGCGAACGCGTTCGACAGGTTTGCCTCCAGGAACAAGACTGAACGTTCAGTATTCAAGGCTGATTACAAAAACGCTTTTACCTTCGCATTTGCGAAGTTTGAGAGAGCGGAAAAGTTTCCTCAGGCAAAATCATTCCTGAAGTTTCAGAACTTCAAGGACGGTTTCTCTTTCGAAAAGGAGACGATGAGTTAACAAAAAATTAACGAGCCGAATTTTCGCCTCACGCGTCTAACTCTAAGCAACAACATTCGAACTGGGCGGGGCCAACCGTCATTCTACAAACGACGGTTTCTCACCCGCCCAGTTAAAAAGTCGCAAAAGTCCAATCAACCTCTCAACAGTTCTACGGCCCGGTCAGTGGGCAACAAGGAGATGGACGTGGCTACCTCAAATTTCATTGACATCGAAAAAGAGAAAATTATCGCTGACGCGATTATTGGAGATCAGTCTTCTGTGGATCGGCTTAGGTTTAGTCCCTGGTTCACGGAGTTCGTTGATAGAGTTTCGATTAGGGACAGTAATCGTTACAGTTTGGATCGAGAAGAAGTTCGCGATGCCATTTTTGACCGAGTATCTGAGAAGATCCACGACATCACTAATCCCAAGAACAATCCATTGACGGGTTGTTTCTGTCGCTGGTGTTTAACGATCGCAAGAAGCTGTTGTTTGAACATGATAAGGCGAAACGATCTTAACAACGCCTATTTGGACGATTTGAAGGCCCTTGAGAAGACCCACGGTTCCCGCATATCGACGGATGGATTTTCCACACCCTTACAGTTTTCAAGTACTGATTCACCCGAAGAGATCGCTATTGAAAGTGAATTAGGGAAGCTTTGCGAAAACCTGAGAGTTGCCATTTACTTAACGGTGAGAAGAGAGCTTACAGCCTCTTCGCCCATTGATATCAGAGTCGTTATCCTTTGGGGCGCTGGAAACATGAACCTTAAGCAGATCTCAGATATGACTGGTGCTTCGATTTCGACGGTCCAACGTCATTTAACCAACTGGCAGAAGGGAATTCTGAGACAAACCATCCTCCAGCAGTTCGTCGACCAGGAACCTGGCCGTCGAGCCGGCGCGTATGAAATGTTCCGGAATGCTATTAAAGAATTTACGCAGGCGGCATAATTTCTCTAGTTTCGGCTCCAAAACTTGTAATTTGTGTGATATAAGCTCCAAGTCTTGCACCGAGCCTACCTAGCGGGCGTGATCAAACGCAAATCGGGCCGGGCTTCCAGCCGCGGGTTTTTTGATTATCCGACGATAGTCAAACTGCAGAACTGTGTCGTCAGGAGGAAGACATTGAATACTGGACTTAGCACAGCAGCAGAGTACCACGACTCTGAAACCGATGTTTTTGCTTTGTTTAATGCCTGTGACGGCGTGATCGTTAACGGCTTACTCGACATACGCAAACTTGAAGAGTATAGCCCTGAAGATGCGGAGGCTCTTAACGTGTCGCGCTTGAAAGAAGTCTGGAAGCACACGGCATCTGGTTGCTCTAAGTGTAAAGAAATCGTTCATGCGCTTTCTAGTCTTCGCGAATCCGTGACGGCCGCCATTTAACGACGCATTCCTGTCTATCTCAAACTTGTTTTCCCTGGGCGGAATTGCTCTGTCCTTATAGCAAGACGCCTGTAATCTCCAGAAGTGGCTTAGGGTTTGCGCCTCCGGATTTTGTGGAGAAGCTGCGCACAGGCGTATGATTACGGCATGCGATCGGTGCTGGTTTTGGTTGCGATGGGGATGTTGCTGGTTGAGTCCGGTGGACCAGTAAAGTCTGCTCGGCGGCCGGAAGTTGTTGCTGCGACTGTTACGGCATCTTCACCTACCAAAGAACGAGTGGATTTCGATACGCAGTTGAAGCCGATCTTTCAATCGAAGTGCATGCCGTGTCACTTCACTGGCGGGCAAATGTACGATCGGTTGCCATTCGATAAACCGGCGACGATCAGAAAACTCGGCACGAGGTTGTTTACCAGAATCAAGGAAGACAACGACCGCCGTTTGATTGAAGACTTCCTCACTCAATCGCCATAAGACGATGAAGAAAATTCTCTACTTCCTGTTCGCGATCACGCTCGTGATTGATTTAATGAGCGGGCGGCGAACGGATGCGCAAGGAGTCAATCCCACACCTGTTGATCCGGACGCGCAGAGACTCAAAGGTTGCCTCACGCCCGGCAGACCACAACCCGATGTCGAAGGTCGAACAAATCTCAACGCATTGCTTTGCGGAAGAGCAATCAGTTTGCCAAAACCTGCTTACCCGGAAGAAGCAAAGGCAAAAAAGATCGCAGGGCTGGTGCGGATAAAGATCGTGATTAATGAAGAAGGCCGGACCATTTGGGCCAACGCGATTGAAGGTGATCCGTTGTTAGTGGAGCCATCGATAAAGGCTGCATGCCAGTCGCGTCACTCTCCTATGAAAATCTCCGACCGCTTTGTAAAAGCGACTGGAATAATCACTTATGACTTTGTCTCGAAGTGATCCACGCGCTACTATCACCGACCATGCGTGCGATCTTTCTTTGTCTACTCTTTGTTTTGTTGTGTTCCGCAAGCGCTTTTGCTCAGGCGGATGAGACGAGCCGCTCGTGGAACCAGCCAGTCAAACCGTTTCGCATTATCGGAAACCTCTATTATGTCGGCGCTTCCGATATCGCCTCGTATTTGATTGTCACGCCGCGAGGACACATTCTTCTCGACAGTGGCTTCGTTGAAACAGTGCCGCAAATTCAGCGCAACGTGGTTCAGCTTGGTTTCCGTTTGGAGGACGTGAAGATCCTTATCAACAGCCATGCACACTACGATCACGCCGGCGGTTTCGCCCTCTTGAAGCGACTCACCGGTGCGACATTGATGACGAGTGAGGCAGACGCTGCGCTTCTCGCTGCGGGCGGCAAAGGCGATCCTAATTTTGGTGACCGGTTTGCTTATGAACCGGTAAAAGCAGATCGCATATTGCACGATGGTGATGAAGTGAAGTTGGGCGGCGTCACGATGGTGGCTCGACTGACACCCGGTCATACGAAAGGGAACACGACCTGGATCATGACCGTGAACGAAGACAAGAAACAATACAAGGTTGTCTTTGCCGGCAGCACTACGGCTCCCGGCTATAAACTGGTCAACAACCCGAACTATCCGAATATCGTTTCCGATTATCGTCGCACGTTTCAGTTATTGAAGAGTTTGCCGTGCGATGTATTTCTTGCGCCACACGGCAATTTTTTTGATTTGGCAAACAAGTCGAAGTTGGTGGAACAAAACAAGCAACCGAACCCGTTCATCGATGGTAAAGGCTACAAACAATTCCTTGAAGACACTGAAAATGCTTTTGAAAAGGAGTTAGAACGTCAAAGTAGCCAGAAATCGAATTGAAAATCGGCGGTTCTTACACCGCGCTCACGTCGTTGCGTACTTCAAACAAAACCAGTAAGCCAAAAGTTATTGTAGCCGCGAGTGCTGTTGTGCTCGCGATGATCGTGTTGCTGCGCTTTGAGGGGCGGAGTCTTATTTGTTCGTGTGGGCGTTTTGCGATTTGGGTTGGCGATTGGTGCAGCTCAAACACTTCCCAACAGTTGCTCGATCCCTACAGTCTCACGCACCTCCTCCACGGTTTTCTGTTCTTCTGGTTAATGTTGCTGTTGTTTAGGCGAGTGTCCGGTGCGTGGCAATTCTGGCTGGCGCTGTTGCTGGAGAGCGCCTGGGAAGTTTTTGAGAACACGAGTTTCGTTATCAACAAGTACCGCACGGAAACTGCCGCACTGGGATATCAGGGCGACACGATCGTCAACTCGCTGGGCGATCTGGCCTGCGCCCTCGTGGGGTTTCTCATCGCACGTCGACTGGGCCTGGGCCGATCGTTGATTGTGTTTCTATTGGTGGAACTAGTTTTGACCTTTTGGATTCACGACAGTTTGTTGCTACAGATTCTGATGCTCGTGCACCCGATTGAAGCGATCAAGTTGTGGCAGGTGTGTCACTAGATTCAGTTCGCCGCACTCGTTGCCGGGACGATCACGCGACTGTTGAGATCTTTCAAGGCAGCGCGATTCTTTTCACGTAACTCGACCGCACTGCTTCCCACCTGAATTCCAACCGACTGCGAGAGCGCAATCTTTTTGAACGTCGCGTACGGAATCTTCGCTTCCAGGACTTCGTTCTTCGTGTCCCAGTTTCCCGGGCGGTTGTTGCTCACCGGGCTCATGCGGCCGAGTCGCAGCGTTTCGCTGTCAGTTACAACAACGAGATCTCTCTGGTCGGGCGGATGAAGATGTGCCCAGTCTTTGTTCTCGAATAGGATTTGTAACGTGACGTGTCGGACGTAATTAATTTGTGTTCCCGGGCAATGCAAAGTGACCTCGATACTCACACACGCATCCTTGAACTTATCTTTCAAACCGTCGCAATTGACTTTCATTTTTTGCAGCTTCATCACGGTCTCGTAGTTGAAGCCGTCGTATTTGGTTTCGATCTTGCCGCCATGTTTCACGGGTTCCGGCGCTGACTGCGGCCTCGCTGCGGCGGGTTGCGACAGCAGGACGAATGCACAGCCCAAAACAAGCAGAATCGTTTTCATAAACTTCTCCGTTAATTTGTCGAAACTGAGGTGAGAAATTGGGGCGAACCCGCGGGAAGGCTCACTAGCAAAATAGCGAAGCGGGCGAGGCTGTGTCAATAAACTATTTCGGGTCTGCTAGACTATGGGCACCGGAATTAGTAAGCCACAAAAAGGCACAAAGCACATGACAATTTCTTCTGACAACACCCCAGCAGACCTTACCAACCGATTGCGCCAAGCCAACGAAGATTTCAATCAGCATTATCCGGGTGAAAGCGGCCGTCGGCAGCCCGTGCATACGGTCTACGGAGGCGCGCATCTCTTTAAGTCTGACACGGCGAAGCGCCTTGGCTCGCTCGCGAAACGTTCCCTCGATCAGTTTGCGCCTGACTTTCTTAATTTTGCGCGGGCGATTGAACTGCCCGGCGCCGATGAACTTCCGGACTCAATCGAGGAAGCGAACGAGCTGGTGTCGTTCTTGAAAACTGAGCCCGAGCGCGCGCGCAAAGAGAAGAAGGGTGCCTGGTTGGCGTTTACGATTTATCGTCGCGTGGTTGAAAAACTTCAGCGCGAACCGGTGGAAGACTTTCGCATCGATTTCGAAGATGGGTACGGCAATCGTCCTGACGAAGAAGAGGATGGACATGCGGTCTCGGCTGCTGCTGAAACTGCCGAGGGAAGCAAGACCGGAAGCCTGCCGCCATTCATCGGTATTCGCATCAAGCCATTCAACGAAGAACTGCGCGCGCGGAGTTTTCGTACGCTTGAGATCTTCGTCTCGACGCTCGTCGATCTCAACAAGGGCGTGCTGCCTGACAACTTTGTCGTGACGTTGCCGAAGATCACGATTCCGGAACAGGTGTCGGCACTCGTGGCATTGCTGGCGCAACTCGAAAAGCAGACGGAACTCGCAGAGGGTAGTTTGAAGTTTGAAATGATGATCGAAACGACGCAGTCGATCATCAATCATCGTGGACAGATAAATCTGCCCTTGTTGCTGGCAGCCGCGGAAGGTCGATGCGTCGCCGCTCACTTCGGCACCTACGACTACACTGCCGGATGCAACATCACCGCCGCACACCAGCACATGCTGCATCCTGCGTGTGACTTCGCGAAGAACATGATGCAAGTGTCGTTTGCCGGCACGGGCATCTGGCTTTCCGACGGCGCGACGAACATCATGCCCGTCGCACCGCATCGTTTCACTGAAGGCGGCCCGCCGTTGACGGCCGCGCAGATCGAAGAGAACCGGGAAGTGGTCCATCGAGCGTGGCGGTTGCACTACAGTCACGTTCAGCATTCACTCACGACCGCTTTTTACCAGGGTTGGGATCTTCATCCCGCACAACTGCCGACGCGCTATGCCGCTGTTTATTCCTTCTTCCTCGAGAGTTTGGAAGCGGCGTCGGAACGTTTGAAAAACTTTGTCGAGAAAGCCGCGAAGGCCACGCTCGTGGGCGACGTGTTTGACGATGCGGCTACGGGGCAGGGATTACTTAACTATTTCCTGCGCGCAATTAACTGTGGCGCAATCACTGAAGCCGAAGCGATCGAGTTATCAGGATTGACGTTGCCGGAATTACATTCAGCGTCGTTCGTGAAGATTCTGAAGAATCGTCAGGCGTTATAGGTGTGGTAAACTCGCGACAACTCACAAACATCGGAGCGTTATGATCACCAAACTAAAGCCTCTCACCATTGCCGATTGGGAAGCCATGCCGCACGGCGATGGCAATATCTACGAAATAATCGAAGGAGAACTATTTGTGTCCTGCTCACCAGGCCTCACACACCAAGTAGTCTTGGCCAAACTCATAACCTCGATCGGAGTTTTTCTCGAAGCTAATCCGATCGGTACGGTTGCTTCCGGTCCTGGCGTAATTCTCAGCAATTATAGCGGGGTCATTCCCGACCTGGTCTTTTTCAGTCATGACCGAAGGGACGAGCTTGTCAAGAATGACCGCGTCCACGGGCCTCCATCGCTCGTGGTCGAGATTTTGTCTCCTGGTTCGTCGAACATTCGCCGCGATCGCGTAGCGAAGCTTCAGCTCTATGCTAAACACGGCGTGCCCGAATATTGGATTATCGATTTGAAGAATAAAGCAATTGAAAGATATGTTAATCATGATTCGTCGTTAATTCTTGAGGAAACATTAGGCGAGGACGGGACGTTAACTACACCCACGCTTCCTGGGTTTTCCTGTCGCGTAAACAAGATCTTCAGCCCATTCTAAAACCGTATGAAACTATTCATCGCATTCGTTGTCACAATGTCACTGCTCTCCACAACTCTGACTGCTCAAAAACAAACCGGCGGTGATCCGGAACTGGCGCGCAAGATCGCGCGCTTTGCGCCGACTACGTTGACCGCCGACACGTCGAAGCTGACGCCGAAAGATCGCCAGGCGCTCAGCAAGATCATTGCCGCCGCGAAACTGCTCGATCCGTTGTTCCTGCGTCAGGTTTGGAGTGGTAATGATGCGCTCGATAAGAAACTTCAGGCCGATAAAACCCCAGTCGGTCGCCAGCGTCTTCACTATTTCTACATCAACGATGGTCCATGGTCGCGCCTGGACGAGAACCAGCCATTCATCGACGGCGTCCCCCGTGAGAAGCCTGCGAATGCGAACTACTATCCTGACGACATGTCGAAGGATGAGTTTAATTCGTGGGTTCAGACACTCTCTGAACCAGACAAACAAAAGGCAACGGGCTTCTTCTATTTGATTCGACGTGGACCAGATCGCAAGCTGACTGTCGTTCCGTACAGCGAGGCTTATAAAGAATATTTAGCGCCTGCGGCCGCGTTGTTACGCGAAGCGGCAGCACTAACGACGAACGCGACGTTGAAGAACTTCCTGACCAAACGCGCCGACGCGTTCAGCTCGGACGACTACTACGACAGCGACGTCGCCTGGATGGATCTCGATTCGCCCATCGACGTCACCATTGGTCCATACGAAACCTACGAAGACGAACTGTTTAGCTACAAAGCTGCTTTCGAAGCTTACGTTACCCTTCGCGACGACGCGGAGACTGCAAAGCTCGCGAAGTTCAGCGCGCACTTGCAGGAGTTGGAAAACAACCTGCCCATCGATCCGCGTTACCGGAATCCGAAACTCGGCGCGGCTTCACCGATTCGTGTCGTTAATGAAGTTTTTGGCTCGGGCGAGGGAAACAGCGGTGTGCAAACGGCGGCTTTCAACCTGCCAAACGACGAACGTGTGGTGAAGGAAAAGGGCTCGAAGCGCGTCATGTTGAAGAATGTGCAGGACGCCAAGTTCAACAAGACATTGATTCCGATCTCAAAAGTCATCCTCGATCCTGCAGAACAATCAGCACTCGCTTTCGATTCTTTCTTCACGCACATTCTTTGCCACGAACTAATGCACGGGCTTGGACCACACAACATCACGGTGGACGGCCAGGAAACGACCGTGCGCAAGCAGTTGAAGGAACTCTACTCGGCGATTGAAGAAGCGAAGGCCGACATGACCGGACTGTGGGCGCTCCAGTACATGATCGATCACGGGATCATCGAGAAGAGTATGGAGCGGACGCTTTACACCACTTATCTCGCGAGCATGTTTCGCTCGGTACGTTTCGGTATCACCGAGGCGCACGGACGCGGCGTTGCGATGCAGTTCAACTATCTCACTGATGAAGGTGCGATAAAGTTCAACGAAGCCAAAGGAACGTTCAGCATCGATCACGCGAAGATTAAAGACGGCGTGACAAAACTCACGCACGATCTGCTGACGCTCGAAGCAGAGGGTTCTTACGATAAGGCGAAAGCAATCCTCGATAAATTTGCGGTGATTCGCCCGCAGATGCAGCAGGCGTTCGATAAGCTGAAAGATGTCCCGGTCGATATTGAGCCTGTATTTCCGTTGGCTAAATAGGCCACAAAGAAGCACAGAAGGATTTATCTGAATTGTTTTCTGAAGAAGGTTGCGATCTTCCAGGCGTCAATTGCTTTCCAGGGAAGTTCGCCCGTGGTGTAGTGACCGCAGGGAAGCCAGACGACGTCGAGTGGAAGGTTGTGACGCTGCGCCTCGGCGATAGCGTGGCGGGAAAGATCGAGGGGAAAGGTCAGATCGTACCGCGCGATAATGAAGCGAATGGGCCGGTGGCCCATCTGAGCTACGCGAGGCATAAACGGTAGCGGGCTAATCGGTTCCCAATAACCGCGCAGTTCGTCGAGCACGACGTGATCTCCGAAGCTTGCGCGTACATGCGCAGTCGAGATGCCATTCCAGACGACGTCTGCGAAATAACCCGACACGTGATTGAAAGCGCCCGCTAGCAGATCCGGTTCGTGCGCGAACGTAAGAAACGCGACGCACGACCCGATACTGGTGCCGAGAATTCCAACCCGTTCATACCCTTCAGACTTCAACCAGCGCACTGCCGCCCTCGTATCCAGCACCGCCTGTCGCACTGATTGAAGGGTGCGCCCGATATTGGCACTGACGAGATGATCTGCGCGCTCAAGTTCCGGTGGCTTGCGTTGCAGGTGGTACGGCAGCGTCAAACGCAATGCCGACATTCCGATCATGTTGAAGATTCGGCACGCCTCGACGTGGCTTTCCGGCTGTGCATTCCATTGCGGCAGCACGACCACTGCATTGCGAGGACGTTTTCCGTTCTTGATTTTGGCGGGAAAGAAACGACCGTGCGCGATGTTGTTTTCAGGCGAAGGTGTTTCGACGGCGCTAGTCCAGGTTAGTTGGTCACCTTCAAGACGGTAATCGGTGACCGGCGGCAGAGCGTAAAAATCGTCGCTTGCCGCCATCACGCCTGCGGTATGTTTGCGGAATAGTTCGCGCGGATCGTCGCCATTTACGTGGTCGACGATGTACTCAAGGCCCCATTCAAAAGGGCGCACGAGGCGGTTGTTATCTCTTTGGTGGTACCAGCGCTCGCGCCGGTACATGTAGTTCTTCCAGAGTGCCACGAGCCGCAGATACTACCATACGGATCTACGCGGATGAAAACGGGTCAAAATCCGTCTTCATCCGCGTTTATCGGCGTTTCTAGTTACAGGTGGAAAGTTTGAAGCTGTGAATAAACGTGCTCCAGTTAAAACTACCGTTAGCCGGCTGGAACTGCGTTGTAAAGACCATGGTGCAACCGTCAACCGGGTCGACGCTGATGGTGCTGTAATCGCCCCAACGCGTCAGGTTGCCGGTTTGCGACCCACTCCCCGCCAGCACCGAGGTTTCGTTGCCCATCGTTCCCAATGGATCGGCGGGACCGCGATAGGCATAACGAATGCTCGGTACGATCGCCGAGCTCGAGATGTTGTATCCGATTGCAATACCGCCGGTCTTGTCCATCGCCGCGCTTCCCATCCAGCGGAAATCGTTCGACGGTGCGAAAGTCCCCTGTTGAAAGAGCACCGGCGCGGCAGAACCGAATGTCTGGCCCGCAGCATTGCGCAACTCATACCAGCGAACGCCCACGCCAGTCCCACTCGTCACCGAGTGATTAATAACCAACGATTCGTGATCGCCAAACTTTCGATAGCTGAGCCGGTACATCAACCTGTCAGCGAGTGAATCAAGACGAGTGGTTGTCCCTGGTTGCGGGATACAAGTGCCGCCACCACATGCTCTGCTGAAGGCCGCCACTCCCGCGACGGTTGTTGGACCAGTCAGTGTGCCGGTACCGGCGGTCCAGTTCACAGCGAATCGCCAGAACAGGACTGAATTCGTAGTAATACTCATCAGCAGGTTTGGTGAGCCGGCTGGTGGCAGTGTCGTACCTTCAAGATCCGCCGGTTCCATGCTATGGGTTGCGGTTGTATTGACGCACGCCTGTCGTGCCGAAAGCCCACTCAACATACGAGCACGTTCAAGAGCGCAGATCGTATTGCCGGTGAACGAACTGCCGTTTCGAAACATGTTGTAGCTGATGTAATAGGCGTCCGGCCAGACACCCATTTTCGGATAATCGTTAAAGCTTCTGTTGTACGAGAACGCGTAGCGGAAGTAGGTTCCAGTTGGATCGGGACTCGTCGAAACAGCGACACACTGTGTGAACGGTGTGGCTGAGACGGCGAACTGCGTCAGTATCCAACGGTCGGCCAATTGATCGTATTGAACAATCGGATCGCCGTCGTTATCTGACTGGCAACGACCGCCAAAACCGGACCACACGACATTGCCGTTTTTCGGAAACCCGGGAACCAGATTGAATGCAGTGATCTGGTTGCTGGCGTCTCTGGTCAGCGTGTAAATCGCATAACGCAGATTGACCCATTGCACGTAATGATTTGGACCAACGTCGCCGGTAGTATCCGGCGGCGCCACGGCTTGGGCAGGGTTAACAGGCGTGCCGTTGGTGGAGGCTTTGATCTCAGCCAGAGCAGACGGTGAGCCGATGCTCTGATCGGCTAACGGATCAGTAAACGGCTTGTTGCTATTTCCAACTGCTTGCGGCTTGCCTGGTTCAAAGTCCTTGCCGCCGCGAGCGGGTTCCGGCTTCTCACCGGTGTCAAACATTTCGCGCAGCGGTTTGGGTGTCTTGTCAAACTTTGTCGGGTAGCTAATCTCGGCCCGGTGTTGGAGTGCCGTTTCGCTTTGGGCATGGACCAGCAGGGGCATCGAGGTAACGCTACAGAGAATCGTGATCATTAATAAGGCGTGGATTTTCTTCACGGACATCCTCCGAATCACAGGGCTAAGTGAAGTTACGATTTGCGGTAGTATTTTGGGAGGAGCCGGAGTATAGCACCAAACCCGACCGAATTACTATTACTTGTCGTTGGCTATTTTCGTGAGGTGCGGCGTTCAAAAAGACGCCGGATTATCTGGGGCAGGAGCAGGGATGTTTGCAGCAGTGAACCGGTGGTGAAGCGCCGGGCAAAGTCGCGAAACATCTTGCCGGCCTGTTTTGAATAGGGAAACCACCAAACATCGGGGAAACTCGGCATCGCGTTGACATGAATGTGCTGCGCGCTCACGAGTTCGAGCAGTCCCAGATGGCCGTGCGTTCGGCCATAACCGCTCTGTTTGACGCCGCCCCAGGGTGTTTGCGCAACGGCGTGGGTATACACAACTTCGTTGACCATCACTGTGCCAGCGTCGATCTGTTCGGCCAGACGCTTCCCACGACCGATGTCGCTCGTGAAAACACTGGCCGTCAAACCGTAAATACTGTCGTTCGCGAGGCGAATCGCTTCTTCGTCGGTCTTGAACGTCATGATCGGCAGCAGCGGTCCGAACGTCTCATCACGCATCAGTTTCATCGAGTGATCTACGCCAGTCACAACCGTCGGTTCATGAAACCAACCCCCGCCAAAATCCAATCGATGACCACCGGTGCGCACTTTGGCGCCACGCGCAATCGCGTCGCCGACATGATCCTCGACGATCAGCAACTGTCGTTCACTCGTCATAGCGCCGACATCGATCGCATCGGTCGACGCTTTGTCCTGTTTGAGCAGTTGCGTTTCCTTAACGACGAGGTCGGTGAACTTGCCGGCGATTGATTCATGCACGTAGCAACGCTCGATCGACGCACACGCCTGACCCGAATTGCAGAATGCGCCCCAGATCGCTGCGCGGGCTGCATTCTCGAGATTTGCATCTTCAAGCACGATCATCGGATCTTTGCCGCCGAGTTCGAGCACCACGGGCGTTAAGTGTTTTGCGGCTGCTTCGGCAACACGCTTTCCGGTGTTGACGCTGCCGGTAAACATGATCTTGTTGACACCAGCGTCGACGAGTGCAGAGCCGGTTGAGCCGTCGCCGGTTACGATCTGGACCAGGTGTTCCGGTAGTTGAGCTTGCTTGAAAATGTTTTCAATCTTGAGCGCGGTGAGTGGCGTTAGCTCACTCGGTTTCACCACCACGGCATTGCCGGCCATGAGCGCCATCACGACCTCATCGAGTGGCGTGGCCCACGGGAAGTTCCACGGTGAAATTATCCCGACCACGCCAAGCGGTTTGTGAACGATGTAGGACGAACGGGCCATAAAGTTATATTGGCCCAGACCGATGCGGCTGCGATCGAGTAGTTTCTTCGTGTTGGCGGCGAAGTAATGCATGAGATCGAGCGTGGGAACGATCTCCATCGCGATTGCTTCGGTAATTGGCTTGCCGGTTTCGCGTGAGATCAGTTTTGCGATCTCTTCGAGTTGGGCCAAAACAACTTCACGAGCACGCAGAATGAAGCGCGCGCGTTCTTTGTATGAAAGCTTGGCCCACGCCGGCTGTGCCGTCCTGGCCCGGCTTACGGCCGTTGCAACATCGCTCGCACCCATCAAACACACGCGTCCGTTCTCCTCACCCGTCGAGGGATCATGGGAAACGATCTCGCGTGTTTGCGTAGCTGGAAGTGTTTGCGTACTCATCGCGTGCCGTGATTATCCATCCAATACGCCGTCAGGTACAATGCAACAACTATGATCAGACCACAGCTCAAGGAGTTTCTGCGGCGCATGGCGCCGAAATCTGTCGCAATTATTCCGGGGGCGCACGATACACGCCGCTCAAATGACACGCATTATCGTTTTCGCCAGGATTCGGATTTCTTCTACCTGACCGGCTTTGAAGAGCCGGACGCACTCGCCGTCATCAAGCTAGATGGTGATAAGAAGTACACGTTATTTCTGCGTCCGCGAGATCCGGAGCGAGAGATTTGGGACGGACGTCGCGCCGGTGTTGAGGGCGCGAAGAGCGAGTTTGGGGCAGAAGACGCATTTCCGATTGCAGAGTTTGACGCGAAGCTGGCTGACTTTCTCGATGGTACGGATGTGCTCTATTACCGTCTCGGAGTGGACCCGGATCTCGACAACAGGATCATCAACGAGATCGCGCACATGCGATCGTTGAATCGCAAGCCCATCAGTCCACCGCAAACGATTATCGATCCGGCGACGATTGTTCACGAGATGCGTGTGCTGAAGAGCGCCGATGAGCTGGAGATCATGCAAACCGCGGCAGACATCGCCGCCGAAGCTCACTGCGAAGCGATGAAAGCCGTGCGGCCGGGCATGCAGGAATACGAACTCGAAGCATTGATCGAGCAAGTGTTTCGGCGGCATGGCGCGGCTGGTCCGGCTTATACGTCGATCATCGGTGGTGGTCCAAATGCCACGGTGCTTCATTACATCAACAACGACGGTCAACTGCGTGACGGCGAGTTGCTACTGGTCGATGCAGGTGCTGAATACAAGGGCTACGCTTCGGACATCACGCGCACTTTTCCGATTAATGGTCGTTACACGAAACCTCAACGTGATATCTACGACCTCGTGTTGAAGGCGCAGATGTCGTGCGTGGAGATGGTGCGACCGGGCGTTACACACGATCAGTTGAAACAGCATTCGATCGAGGTATTGACCGAAGGCATGGTTGATCTCGGACTGCTGCAAGGGAAAACTGAAGAGTTAATTAAGGAGAAGAAGTACGAGAAGTTTTACATGCACGGCCTCGGACACATGATCGGCATCGACGTGCACGACGTGGGACGTTACTACTTCGGCAAGGAATCGCGCGCACTCGAACCCGGTGTCGTAATGACGGTCGAGCCTGGGATCTACATTTCGCCTGACACGAAGGACGTTCCGGAAGAGTATCTCGGGATTGGCGTGCGGATCGAGGACGACGTGCTTTGTACGAGCAACGGTCCGAAAGTGTTGACGACCAAAGTCCCCAAGCACGCCGAGGAGATCGAGCAGTTAATGGGACGAGGATGAACGCGGATAAAACGCCGATCTAAACCATCTTTCGGATAATCACGTCCGCAAACTCCGCGGTCTTCGCTGTCCCACCGATGTCGCGCGTGCGCACCTTGCCTTCTTCAAACACGGTAAGCATTGCGTTCTCAACTCTGTCGGCCGCTTCGCGCTCGCCGATATAGCGCAACATCAAGATTCCTGATTGCAGCAGCGCCGTCGGATTCGCAATACCCTGACCGGCGATGTCAGGCGCTGAACCGTGCACAGCCTCAAACACCGCGCCCTTTTCACCGATATTTGCCCCGGGCACCAACCCCAGGCCACCGACAAGTCCCGCACACAAATCAGAGACGATGTCGCCATAAAGATTCTCGAGCAGCATCACGTCAAACTGCTCCGGCCGCATCACGAGCTGCATGCACGCGTTGTCGACAATCTTGTCGTCGGCCACGATATCGGGATAGTCAACGCTGACTTTGCGGAAGCAGTCGAGAAACAGACCATCCGAGAGCTTCATGATGTTCGCTTTGTGAACCGCAGTTATTTTCTTGCGCGACTCCTTCGTCGCATGCTCAAAAGCGAAGCGTGCAATACGCGTCGAAGCTTTCTCCGTGATGATCTTCAAACTCTCAACCACACCCGGCACCACCACATGTTCCAGTCCGGCATACAAACTTTCCGTGTTCTCTCGCACGACGATGAGATCGAGCTCCGGATAACGGCAGGGCACGTTTGGCAACGCACGCACTGGTCGCAGATTCGCATAAAGGTCCAATGTTTTGCGCAGCCCAACGTTAACTGACGTAAAGCCTTTGCCGACGGGAGTTGTGATTGGTCCCTTGAGTGCGACCTTGTTGCGCGTAATCGAATCGAGTAGCTCTTTCGGCAGTGTTTCGCCGAATTTTTCGAGTGCCTGAGCGCCTGCATAATGGGTTTCCCATTGAATTTCCACGCCCGACGCTTCGATGATTCGAACCACGTTGGAGGCGACTTCGGGGCCAATGCCGTCGCCTGGAATCAGTGTGATAGGATGCATGGTTCGAGTGTACAAAATGGCCTATAGCAAAGGAAGTGCAGACGTCGTCATCGTTGGTGGCGGCGTTATTGGTTTAGCGATCGCGCGCGGGTTGGCGCAGCGTGGCCTTGGCGAAGTGTGTTTGATTGAACGCGGTTCACTCGGCACAGAAGCTTCTTTCGCGGCCGCCGGCATGCTGTTGCCGCAGGTTGAAGCCGATGCTGAGGACGACTTTTTCAAACTCGCCTGTCGCAGTCGAGATCTTTATCCATCGTTTGCGTCGGCACTGCGTGAAGAAACAGGCATCGACGTTGAGCTCGACACCACGGGAACACTCTATCTCGCCCTCAACGAACACGATCACGAAGAGATAGAAAAACGATATCACTGGCAGACGCAGGCGGGTCTCGCGGTCGAGTTCCTGAGCACAACGGCGGCGCGTGAGCTTGAGCCGTGCATCTCCGAGTCGGCTTTCGGCGCGCTGCGATTTCCGAACGACATTCAGGTTGAAAATCGTCGTTTGCTCGCGGCGCTCGCGAACAGCGTCAAGAATCTGGGTGTCGAAGTTCTTACGGAAACGAATGTCGAAGCGCTTGTGATTGAACGCAGCCGTGTGAAAGCTGTGCAGACAAGTCGCGGCGCGATCACTTGCCACTCGCTCGTCGTCGCCGCTGGAACGTGGTCCAGTATTCTACTGCGCTCATCCAATTGCCCGGATCCTGAGTTGCAACCCGTGCGCGGCCAGATGATCTGTCTGGAGTCGAAACCGCAGTTAACTCGCCACGTGATTTATAGTCCGCGAGGTTACCTCGTGCCGCGACAGGACGGCCGCCTGCTGGCGGGCTCCACTGGGGAAAATGCGGGCTTCGCTAAACGCGTAACTGCCGGTGGAATCAACACGATACTGCAAAATGCTCTCGAAATCTCACCGGCCATCGCGACTCTGCCCGTTGTCGATACCTGGGCGGGACTGCGGCCGCGACCCGCTGACGGTTTGCCTGTGCTGGGGGCTTGTGGTGAAATTGAAGGGCTCTTTTATGCAACCGGACATTACCGAAACGGAATCCTACTCGCGCCTTTGACCGCAGAGTTGATTGCCGAAGCAATCGTGGCAGGCGCGACTTCGCCGTTACTGGCTCCCTTTAGTCCCGATCGTTTTAGCTCGCAACCCGCTTTAAGATGATTACGAGAGTTCTATTCATTGTTCTATTCGTTGCCGTCTCGACTTTTGCTCAGGCGCTGGCTCCGGACGGCAAGTCAGATACGAAAGCTGATAACCGTTCAGCGCAGGCGCTCTTTGAAGATGCGAATGGATATTTGGGACGAAAGTACCAGGAATTCAACAAGCAGAAACTGCCGTACGATCCGGGGCTCGAAGCGAAGACAAGGAAAGAACAGCGAGACCTCGCCGTCAAAAATGCGGCGACGCTGCAAGCACGTTCATCTCTAAAAGCAGATGACCTCTATTACCTCGGTATGCTTCATCATCTCGCGGGCGACGCCGACGACGCCCTCGCCACGATGCGTCAGCTTTTGAAAGATGATCCCGACGGTCAAAAAGCACAGGCTGCTCGGAATGTGGTGGTCCTTTACGCAGTTAAGAAAGACTTGCTGCCGGAAGCGAATGCAACGGTCGCAGCTTACGTTCGGCATCAGCCACAAAGCGCAGACGAGCGTTATCGCATGGAGTTGTTGATCACCGACGCGTACCTGCGTGCAAAAGACTATCCGTCGATGACGGCGCACGCGAAGCAGATGCTCGACGCGTCGAAGAAGTTTGTCGAGTTGAATAACGGTGAAGTCTTTCGTCGCGACGAGATGTTGTTGAAGTCGACCATATTAATCGCCGATTCGTATCTAAAAACCAATCAGAAGGATCTGGCGGTTGCCGCACTGACCGACCTGCGACGAATCGCGATTCAGTTGCCGTCGGCCAACCTTTACAAGGATGCGACGATTCGGTTGGCGCGAGTCAATCCGGAGTTGAATCTGGATCAGCTTTTCGACGATAGTTTGGTTTCCGCGAAGGCTCAGTTGCCGGCGCTTGAAGCCGATAACTGGATCGAACAGCAGCCGGTAAAGCTGAGCGATTTGCGTGGCCAGGTGGTGTTACTCGATTTCTGGGCGACGTGGTGTGGTCCATGCCGCTACACGCTGCCGAATTTGTCGCGCTGGCACACTGCATACAAGAGCAAGGGACTCGTGATCCTGGGCGTGACGAAGTACTATGGACACGGCGATCAGAAGGAACTGACCCCTGAGGAAGAGCTCGTCTATCTGCGCAACTTCCGCACGCGTAATCGCTTGCCGTACGGGTTTTTGGTTTCAGATTCGAACAAGAATGAGTTTAACTATGGAGTGTTTTCGATTCCGACCTCGTTCCTGATCGATCGCAAAGGCGTGGTGCGTTACATCTCGCTCGGCGCGGGTGAAGATGAGATTCAGTTGTTGGGCGAGTTGATTAAGAAGCTCGTCGAAGAGAAGTAGGCCACAAAAAGGCACAGAAGTTTTATGGACGACCAGGGAATTACATTATTTCGTATCGGGATTTCGTTTGCGGCGGGGATTCTCTCGTTTCTCTCGCCGTGCGTGCTGCCCCTCGTGCCGGGCTACATCTCGCTGATTTCAGGCGTCAGCATCGACGGGCTGAAAGAGGGAACCAGCAACAAGCGCGCTGTCATTATCAATTCGCTCGCCTTCAACGCCGGGCTGTCAGTTATTTTCCTCATTCTTGGTACGACTGCGGGTTTAGTGGGCGCCGCGATCACGAGTAATCCCTGGGTGCGAATTATCGGCGGTCTAGTCATCATCGCATTTGGATTGCAACTCATCGGACTGCTTAAGATTTCCGCACTTTACAAAGACACACGTTTCTTCTCAGACGATAAACCGCGTGGCATTTTTGGTTCGGCGGCGTTGGGCATGGCGTTCGCCGCCGGCTGGACTCCGTGTATTGGTCCAATCCTCGGCGGCATCATCGGACTCGCGGCGACGAGTGGCGGCTGGCGCAGCGGACTCGTACTTTCGGCGTTTTATTCCGCCGGACTCGCAGTGCCGTTTTTGCTGACGGGACTGGGTATCAATCAGTTTTTGAGTTTCTACAAGAACTTCCGCCGGCACTTACACAAGGTCGAAGTTTTGTCTGGTGTGGTGTTGATTCTTGTCGGATTGCTCGTTATGAGTGGTCGATCGACGTTGCTGGCCACTTCGAAGGTTATGGCTTGGATTCCGAACGCGGAAGGCTGGTTGAAGCTTGACGAAAAACCACCGCAGCAAGTAACGCCGCCACCTAACACAAAGTTCGACCCCGTTCCCGATGTTGAGTTTCAAACACTGGCCGGCCAGTCGTTTCGCTTGAAACAACTTCAGGGCCAGGTGGTGCTGCTGAATTTCTGGGCCACTTACTGCATTCCGTGTCGCGAGGAAATCCCGGCGCTGAACTCGTTGCAGCATGAACTCCAGCCGCAAGGGCTCGCGATCGTCGGTGCGTCGCTTGACGATACGATCGACGGTGTCAACGCGTACCAGCAGGAAGTGGCGAAGTTTGACTATCAGGTCTTGCTTGGTGGTAGTGATGCAAAGGTAAAATTCGAGCAGTCGGTCCTGCCGACGACTTATCTAATTGATCGCCAGGGTCGGATTCGTCAGAAGATAATCGGCGCCCGTGATAAAGCCTCTTGGGAAGCACTCGTCAAGCCGCTGCTGGCCGAAACGCCTGCAACGGCGAGTGCTGCTAACTAACCGCTGGTAGTTTTTATGGAGTAGTACCATGAAGAAACACATAATCCTCCTCGCTGTTCTCGCCTTTGTTGTTTCGCCCACGATTGCTCGGGCGCAGGCAGGCCACGAATACTCGCCGCTGACCGAGCAGACGGTGAACTACAAAAACTGGACACTCCTGAACGTTACTTCAGATAAAGACGAGGAGCTGCGCAAACTCGTCGCCGGCAAGAAGCTGGTGATGATTGTTTACTTCGCGCCGTGGTGCGGTAACTGGCGCAACGAAGCTCCGATTGCGGCGAAGTTGTACGACAAGTACAAGGCGCAGGGTTTTCAAGTTATTGGCGTCAGCGAATATGCCAAAATCGATGACGTGATCGGCTTTTTCGGTAAAGATGGTCCACCCTATCCGGTGTTTTCCGAATCGGAAAATCGCGAAGACAAAGAGACGACGGCGCACTACAAATACCGGCAGCTAACCGGTGACAAACGAAACTGGGGCTCACCGTGGAATATCTTTCTCGAGCCGGCCAAACTCGCGGCTAACGGCGACGTGCTGACCGAAAAGGCGTGGGTCGTAAACGGTGAGTTGATCGAAGACGAGGTAGATAAGTTCATTGCTTCAAAGGTGGGTGCGGCAACGGCGGCTGTGATCGAACCCTGTAAAAATTGAACCCTTATTTTTGGCCGCGGATTCACGCGGATAAACGCAGATAAGCCATATTCTTAAATCCGCGTTTATCCGCGTAAATCTGCGGCCAAATACTGATCTTAAATGAAACTCCGCATCCTTTATCACGGTCATTGTTTCGACGGTGTCGCTTCCGCAGCGACGTTCACGCGCTTCTACAAGGAACGCATCCATCCCGAAGCCGAAGTTAATTACACCGGTCTGCTGCATCGTCCCGGCAATTTGTTCGACCTCGCCATGTTCGATTCGGACGAGAATGCCATCGTCGATTTCAAGTACTCGCCTTCTGACAAACTGACGTGGTGGTTCGATCATCACGAATCCGCATTTTTGACGCCCGAAGACGAAGCACACTTTCGCGCCGATAAATCAGGACAAAAGTTTCTCGACGCGGACCGAAAGTCGTGCACGGAGTTTATTGCCGACGTCGCCCACGAGCGCTTCGGATTCAACCCGGAGCCGATCGAATCGCTGGTCCATTGGGCCCACATCATCGACGGCGCGCTTTACGAGTCGCCTGCGCAGTGCGTTGAATTGAAAGAGCCGGCGTTGCAGTTGATGCAGGTGATCGAAGCCGATCCGGACGATTCATTCATCGAACAAGTCATTCGTCAACTTACCATTCAGTCGCTCGAAGAAGTCGCGACGAGCGCAGAAGTACAACGACGCTTCCAACCGATTCTCAAACAGCATCTCGAGACGCTCGAAACGGTGCGCCGGAAAGCGAAGAGCGCAAACGGCGTGGTCCAGTTTGATTTGATTGACGAAGGTTACGAAGGCTTTAACAAGTTCATTCCCTACTACCTGCATCCGGAAGCCACTTATTCCGTCGCGCTGACGCGTGGAACGCAACGCACAAAGATCTCGGTGGGTTCGAATCCCTGGGCGCCGAAGCCACGCACGCACAACATCGCGAAGATTTGCGAACGTTACGGTGGCGGCGGACACGCAGTAGTTGGCGCCGTTTCGTTCAAGCCTGAAGAAGTTGAAGAAGCGCGCGCGGCAGTAAGAGAGATCGTGGCCGAACTTTCAACGCCTTGAGAAGGTTTTATCCACAGATTCCGCTGATTCTATTTGTCACTCTAAGTCTGTTTATTGCCTCACCCGCTCAAAAACCCGCCAAAAGAAAAGCGCTGAAAGACTTTGGCTCGAGTCTCAAGCGACTGAAATGGAATCAGGAAAAGAATGCCGCGGTTGCGTCGCCAGCTCAGAATGCAGCAGCGAAGTCCGACGATGAAGACGACGTCATTCGCGTCGATACCTCGCTAGTCACTTGTGAATTGCTGGTGTTCGATCGTTATGGCAAACCCGTCACCGGACTGACCGGCGAAGACTTTGCTGTAGTTGAAGACGGCGCGTCGCAAACTGTCGGACATTTTCTCCTCGGCGACAACATCAATGTGCCGCGCACTATTGTCTTGATCATCGACTTCAGCGGCAGCCAGTTGCCATATCTAAAAAATAGTATTGCGGCGGCGAAAGTTCTGGTCGACAAACTTGGACCAAACGACTTGATGGCGATCGTCACGGACGATGTCGAGTTGATTCAGGATTTCACAACCGACAAGAAGAAGTTAAAGAAGAAGCTCGATGGAGTGCAGCAGCAGACGGAACGCAACAACTTCAGTCTGGGCGGATTCTCACTGAGCCAACCGCGGCTCGGTCGCAGTAAGCAATACAGTGCCTTGATGGCGACGCTGAATGAAGCGTTTGCAGAAACTGATGTGCGCCCGATCATAATCTTTCAGACAGACGGTGATGAAGCACTGTTTCTGCGCAATTCTGAAATAGGTTACACCGTGCCGGAAGGTTTGGAAGGCGAGGCGCTTGAATGGGCGAAACGAGCCGCAGCGAATTACAAGCAGAGTCTGCAAAGAGACCAGACCGAGTTTAGTCTTGACGATATCTATCGAGCGGTTGAGCGATCGCGAGCGACAGTTTACACAGTCATTCCCGGACTCAAGCTTTTGGGGCTGACTCCGCAACAGCAGTTAGAAAAGCATTTGCAGGAACGTGAATTCATGTTGTTTGGGTCCTTAAACCAGTTGCCGCCCGACGAGCGCGCAAAGATCATTGAGCGGCTGAAGAAACGCCCCTTTGACCCGAATCTTCTTAACGCGCAGTGGCGAGTAATGTTGGATGCGAAAATGCAGTCGGCATTATCGGGCGTGGCGGCGTTGACTGGCGGGTGGACGGACTTTCTCGAAAAACCGGAGCAGGCTGACGGGATCTACGCACGCATTTTCTCTGACATCAATCAGCGTTACATCATTGGCTACTATCCGACGAATAAAGAGCGCGACGGCAAGAGACGCAAGATCGATTTCGAAGTGAAGAACCACCCGGAGTATCAGATCTTCGGCCGTCGCTCTTATTTCGCACCAAGCCAGTGACGGGATTAACAGGATGTTTTCAGGATGGACAGGCTATCTCGTGTCCGTCCGGGTTCAAGTCCTGAATATCCGATGACGCTTCCTGCTGGAGCCCGAGTCGCTTGATCTTGCAATTGAGCGTCGTAACCTTCACGCCCAAGAGCTTGGCGGCACGTCGCTGATTGCCGCGCGTGCGGTGTAGTGCATCGCGAATTAGTTCGCTTTCGTATCGCTGCACCTCTTCCTGGAGCCCGAGCCGCTGGGTAGTTGGCGGTTCCTGTTGGCTGGCAAGCGATTCCACCTCACGCAGAAGTGTTTGCGCTGCCTCTCTCAAGGTGTTGATATTGTGAAATGAACTACTCATTACTTTAATCCTTGCTCAAAAGTTCTCTGAAGAACGCGACGGCGCGTTCATCCCCAGTTTGTCCGAGCATCTGAATGGCTAGTTTTCGGACGGGCATTTTTGGATGGTTCCGGGCTGTGCGAATCAGAATTGGGATGGCTTCGTCTTTCGCACGACGTCCAATGGCAATTACTGCCTGCTTCTGGAGTTCGACATCTGGATCGTTGTCGACGGTAGTAGTTAAGGCTCCTAAACTCTTCTGACCTGCAATACGCCCGAGACCCGAGATGGCGCTTTTGCGCAATTCGAGATCTTTTTCAGTCTCGGCAACCCGGATGAGGTAAGTTGCCGCCGCATCGCTGTTGTCGTTACGAGCAATGCCACTGAGGGCGCGTCGTTTCAAATCCCGCGTAATCATCGTTTCAAACAGGTTCTGCAGCAGCGAGAGGGCGGCGGTCGAGCGGCCCATTGCCAGCGCGGACATCGCCGAGTTACGAGCTTCAGTGTTTTCCTGGTTGTTACGAATGATCTCGGTGAAGAAAGTGTTCTTGGCTGCACTCTCGCCGGTGTTGCCGAGCCAGTAAATGGCTCGCGAGCGCATTGGATCGGCAACTGGTCTGCGGACCATTTCCATGAGTATTGGATCGACGCGCGCATCGTCATGTAGGGCAATGGCAAACGTGGCGCGTTCGGAAAGCCGGTTTATCTCCGGTGCGGGCGAATCCACGATGGTCTTCAGATAGTTCAGACTCTCTTCGTTCGTAATGTGTCCAGCCCAGTAAACCGGATAGCTGCTGAACTCGCGATCGCGACGAAGATTGTAGACTTCTGCCCGTGTGAAAGAATCGCGCTGCGTGTCGAAGAGCAGAAACAGACCGAGCTCACGTGTTTCATGACGCGGATCGAACATCATCGAGGTTCCGTCCATCGACATATAGACACCGCCGGCACTGTCGACTAGTTCAAAATCGATTGCGACACCAGGTCTGACTTCGAATTGATAACCGACCCAAAACCGGCCATTGGGAGCATTGGCTTTGCCGGCGATGATGGCACTTTCGATCCTGGCCTTGAGATTAGCGCCGTCTACGGGCGTGAAATTCTTTGTTTGCCCCAGTACAACGGCGCTCACAACCAAAACGATGGCTGCTGAGATTATGTTTCTTCGAATCATAACCCTGATCCTTAGACGTTCGGCACCTGAGATTTATTTCAGCAAGTCTTCAAGAAACTTCAGCACTGACGGATCTTTACTCCGGCTCAGCCAGCCAATGGCGCGTTTGCGACGTTCCATCGGAGCTTTCTGATCCCGGGCGATTTCGATCAGTTTCTGAATCACACGCTGGTCGTTCATTCTGGTTCCACCACCGTTGGCCACGCTGTAGCCGATTCGTTGCTCTGAACCTGAACCTGCGGGGACTGGAGCGGAGACGTAGACGTTGCTGCCGTAACCCAGCGCACTCATGATCTGATCCCGCAAATCCTCATTCTTCTCGGTGTCGTACAGGCTGAGCAGGAACTCGATGGCCTTGTCTCCACCGCGTCGCGAGATAGCACTGATGGCGGCCTTGCGAAGTTCGACAACGTCCGAGCCACGTGCGATCTCGAAGAGCTTTGCGCCTGCTCGTTCACTCTTGCGGTTTCCGAAGCCGGCGATGACGGATCTGCGGATCTCGACAGTTTGATCGGCGTCATAGATTCGCAGCAGGGCGTCGACTGCAGGTTCACCCGGACGGGTCGCGATGCTCGAGATCGCGAGCTTACGTTGGGTGGTTGCTTTGCCGCTGATCGCGATATCGCTGAGCACTGCGATCGCACGTTCGCCGGTGTGTCTACTCAAGGCGTAGAGCGATGCTTCGACGATATCGTTATCCGGTGAGTTAAGTGCGAAGTCGCGGAGTGCATCGACAACGCTGTCATCGTTACTGGCGCCGAGAGCGGAGATTGCGCGCGCACGTAGTTTCAGATCGGGCTCGCTGCGCGCTACGCCGAGAATTACCGGGGTTGCAGACTTGCCGCCGTTGCGACCGAGCAAGGTCAACGCGGCGCCTTTGCAGCGCACGGTTTGAGTTGAACCTGGCTTGAGCCAGTCAGTCGCAGCCATGATGCCGCGCTGCACATCGGTTTGAAACAGGGCCTGCAACACGACGATCTTGAATTCACACGGATCATCGTCGTCAGCAGAGTCGTTCGAACCTTCACCAACACTCCAGACTGAAGGCGCTATGGTTTGAGCCATGCCAGGCTTCACTGCTATGGGAGCGGCCGGCGCACCGGGAGTAAGTACATACATGTCCTCAAACTTCGGAGTAATGGTAGTCCCGAGTTTGAGCTGCTGGATCAGTTCATCAGAAGCAGCAGCTTTCATCGCGTAACCCGGCACCTGGGCCAACAACACGCGCGCGTCATCCTTCCACGCTGTGTTGGGATATTTTTCCAGCAGGCGTTCGAGGGTCGTACGGGCGCGGTCATACTCGGCCAGTCGCTGTTGCGTGTACGCCAGCCAGTAGAGTGCGGCGTCGACGTTCTTTTCGTTGGGATATTGATTTACGTACTTATCAAACTCCGCCTGAGCCTTGGCCCACTCACCGTCTGTGATGAGGTCGCGCGCACTGCGAAATACTGTGGTGGCATCGCCCTGGTTGCGACTCGCCGAACTCGCCGAACTCGTTTGCGAACTGGCGCGTTGCTGTTGCGCATTGACGGTCCACGCCATCAAGGTGATTAAGAGAGTGATCAAAACAAACCGGGCGCGCTTCGTTGCGGTGGCCGTATTCGCTGTAAGGTTATTCAACATTGGTTTAGCCTCTATTCTTTGACGATGTTTGTGCCCCGGTCCTGGTAGTCGACTAATGCCGCTACAATCTCGGTTTTTTGCACCCGCTCTTTAATCACGCGTACGTCATCAGCTTTGGCGTGATCGGGCAGGTTTGCGATATCGATCAGGAATGGTTCCAGATCGGCGAGCAATGTTTTAGTGGGAAACTTCGCTTTCATCTCCGCGTCGCGCCGGAGCACCACATTTTCATTCAGCAGGCGACGCGAGAGTGCTTTGTCGAAAGTGACGTCGATTTCGTCGTCGCCATCGGCGATGGAAACGTTCTTGATCGAGCGCAGCAGAATCTGAGTTTGTTCGATGTGTTTGGCGGTGTCCTGATCGTCGCCGTCGAGATAGCCAGTGTCTGATGACAACACGTCGGATTGATCAGTTGGCGCGTGAACGGCCGGCGGTCGAACTCGTGATTCCGGTTTCTTTTGCGACGCGATCACTTCACGTTTGGGCGCCGCGGATTCGACGGATTCACGAACCGGATTTGGGTTTGGGGTTTGTGAAGGGGTCTCTGCTACCGTCGTATCGAGAGTCTTGTGCTTCGTTAGGAAGTAAACAGCTCCGATTAGAGCCACGATCAATGCCAACGCGACCGCACTTGCAAGCGATGGTTTTCTAAACAAAATCGCCAACCAACCGCGTTTTGCGACATTGCTCTCCGAAACAGTGTGGGCCGCGACCCTCGTCCACATAAACGGTGATACTTCGAGCTCACGATCGTAACGCGTGAACAGCTCCTGTTCCGCGGTGAGCGCCGCGAAACTCATCGAGCACTCGCCGCACGTAACTAAATGCGCGTCGATCTGCTCGCTCGTCTCCGCGGCGAGTTCGCCGTCGAGATATTCTTCCAAAAACTCTAAACAAATTTCACACTTCATAACCAACTCCAGCGTAAGGACTGACTTTCTTTCTCATCTCCGCTCGCGCGCGATGTAAATCAGTCTTCAACTTTGCCAGTGAAAACCCCGTGATCGTTGCAATCTCTTCGTAACTGCATTGGTGCAAAACCTTGAGCGTGAATACCAACCGCTTGTCTTCGTCGAGTGCGGCGAGGGAGCGCCGAATCACTTCGTTCAACTCCTTGCTCAGCAATCCGTCGACTGGTACCGGTTTGTTATCGCTCAAATCCATCACCGACTTATCTGCGAGATCGACATGACTATTGGCGCGGGCGCGGGCCCGGAGCGACTCGCGGGCGACGTTTCGCGCGATGCCGAAGAGCCAGGTGGAAAGTTTCGTTTCCGCCCGCATGGTATGAATGGCGCGGTACGCACGGACAAAAGTCTCCTGCGTCAGCTCTTCGGCCAGCCCGCGGTCGTTAATCATGTCGTAGATGAAACTAATGACGGGCCGCGAGTACCTTTCAAAAATCAGACGAAAGGCTTCGGCGTCACCTTCGCAAACGCGAGTGACAAGGTCTGCTGAACTATTCATCAGAGTTCCCGCGAATGCGCTCATCGTCTCTCTCGGTAGGTTAGTGCTGCGGAAGGACGAAAAGTTTCAGGAAATAAGCCACAGATTTACACGGATACACACAGATAATAGAACAGTTTTTTCTGCTTTACCTGTGAAAATCCGTGTAATCCGTGGCTAAATCTCTTTGGGATCAACGATCTTGCCGGCGATCGCGGAGGCGGCGACGACGTAGGGTGAGGCGAGATAGAGCTTGCCGGGGCCGCTGCGGCCGGGAAAGTTACGATTCTGGGCGCTGACCGTGACGGTTTCCGCCGAAGGCGAAGCGCCCGGACCGGCGTTGATACAGGCGCCACAAGATGGATCGATCAGCTCAGCGCCGGCGCGCTCAAAGATGTCGATATAGCCACGCTGCCGCGCGTATTGCTTGATCTTCTGCGAGCCAAACTGAATGTAAAGGTGCACACCTTCAGCCACGCGCTTGCCATTCGCGAGCGCGTTTTCAAGCACCTCGGCATACATGTCCATGTCGGCCATCTTCCCGCCGGTGCACGAACCGCCATACGCTGCATCAATACGAACCTCGTCGAGATCGTCAATCGGAATTCCGTTGCGCGGATCGCCGGGCGTGGCCACCATTGGACCAATCTTGTCGAGATTGATCTCGAACACGGCAGCATACTCGGCATCCTCGTCGCTGTAAGTAAATCCTTTGCGCACCTCTTCAGCGTCAAGTCCGCGCGTACGCACGACATAATCGAGTGTTACTTCATCAGGCTCGATAATGCCGGTGGTTCCTCCGGCTTCGACGGCCATGTTGGTCAAGGTCGCTCGTTCGTCCATCGGCCAGTTCTTCAAATCCTCGCCGGCAAACTCCAAAACTTTACCGATGCCTTTGCTCGACTTCATGTACTCCGACGCGAGTATGAATAACATCACGTCTTTGGCGGCCACGTCGTCGCGTTTCTTTCCCTTCAACACGTAACGCACCGTTTCCGGCACACGAATGCGAATGTCTTTCGTGTACCACGCATTCGCCATGTCAGTTGAGCCGACACCAAACGCGAAGCAGCCAAGCACGCCAGCCATACACGTGTGCGAATCGGTGCCGATGACGATCTGTCCGGGCAGTGCGAGATCCTCGACGACGGCGTTGTGACAGATCGCTTCCGAACCGCCTTCAGGACTCTCACCGTAAAGCCGGATGTTCTGTTTTTCAGTAAAACTCTCCTGCGTTGTCGCCAAACCTTCTGCTCTTTCCAGCAGGCCCATTTCACGATGCTTTGGCGACATCACGCGTCCGAGAAACGTCAGGTGATCGCGGAAAGCAAACACTGATTCGGGCGACGAAACTCGAGCATCTGGTCCAAGTGCATGTTTGAACAGCGACTCTGCCATCGGCGTGACGTATTCATGCGAGAAGCGAACGTCAGCGAGCGCAAAAAGGGCATCTCCCGGTTTGACCGTGGGAATTCCGATCTTGCCCGCCGTCACAAACGCATGTTTCGCGATGATCTTTTCGACGATCGTCATCGGGCGCGGCGCGGTTTCGATCGGCGGCGGCGAAACTTTGCCTGACAGACGAGCCTTGTTGTAGTTGAACAATCCGCCGTGTGTGACGATGTCCTGTGAGATCGGATCGAGACCGTTGATGAACTCCGACAACGGAATGTCTTCGCCACGACGAATACGATCGATCAATCCAAAATTAGTTGAAGTCAGCAAACCGATGTTTTGTGAATTCTGTCCGTAGATCTTCTCGATGCTTTTTGCGATCACAAGCTGAATGCCGGCTGCTTTCTCAGCGTAGGGCGCCGTTTCGCGCGAAGAACCGCAACCCTTTGAAAGTCCTGAAACCACGACCGCAAAGCCGCCGTTTTTCACTTCGTCTTTCTTGACGGCGCTTTCTCGCATGCCGACGTAAACGTATTGTCCGAGGGTTTCGTCATAGTAGAAGCAGACCCAGCCCGGAGTGATTTCGTCGGTAGAAATATTGCTCATCAATGGCAGGTCGTCGTTGAGCAAACGTCCGGCGAGTTCGGCTTCGAGTGCGGTGGCGGCGTCGCCACTGGCTTCGAGTTGCTGGCGGATTAGTGCGGTGTCGTCAGTTAAGAATAGAATGCGGCCCGAGAATTTGATATTTTCAGGACGTGTATCGGTTGTGCCGGTCATGCAGTTTCCCTATCATGTTGTATGAAAACAAACTGATTATAACCTCACGCTGATAAAACCCTTAGCGGGCAGGCGAGCGTCTAAGGCCTCAGGTGTTCCGGATGAGAAGGAGCGGAGGAGAGTGGAAATGAAGTTGTTAGCAAAAAGATTAGCTTTGGCCAGTATGCTGGCACTTTTGGTGGTGGCGTTTGGCGCGAGGCAATCGGTGGTGTTTGCCCAGGAGACGGACGATCCGGTCAAGATCGAAATCTACAAACGGTTTGTCGACAATCGCCTTCCGAATCCGGCTGTTGCCTATCAGGCGGCCCGGGATTACCTGACCAAGTACAACAAAGACAAAGACCAGTACATCGATTATCTATCGAAGTGGACCGCCGCTTACGAACGCGACGAGCGTAAGCGTAACCTGCCGATTTACATCAACGAAAAGAAGTTTGCCGAAGCCTACAGCACGGGCGCCAAAATTCTGTCGGACGAACCCAATTATTTGCGTGCTCAAATAGATCTTGGCTACGCCGGTTATATCGCCGCTTCCGCCAAGAACGAGCAGTTCAACAGCACCGCGCTTGATTACGCACGCGCTGCGATTGCTGCGATCGAGGCAGGCAAGACACCGACTGAGTGGGCGCCGTTCAAAGGCAAAGACGACACGCTTGCATATCTCAATTACGCGGTCGGCTACCTGATGCTCAAGACAGCGCCGGACCAATCAATTGATTCGCTGATCAAAGCCGCGCAGTACGAGAGTGAGATCAAAAAGACGCCGTCGACTTATTACTTCCTCGCTGTCGCTTACGAATCCGGTCCGTACAAAACCTTGTCAGCGGCTTATCAAAAAGATTTTGCCGACAAGCCCGAGACGCCGGCGAGCAAAGCCGCACTCGACAAGTTGAACGTGGTCATGGATCGCATCATCGACGCTTACGCGCGTGCGATCGCCGCGGCGGGAACTAACGCCGGTGCCCAACAGAGTCGTACCGAGTGGCTGGCCCAGATGACGAATTACTACAAGTTTCGTCATGGCGGCGCTGACACCGGCATTCAGGATTTCATCAATACATCGTTACAGAAGCCGTTACCTCCCAAACCGTAACTTGTCATGGTAAGAAGAATAGACGCCGGCTCACTGCCGGATCTCGAAACACTGCAGCGGCTTGGTCGAGCACGTGATTTTATTGACCACTGCTACGACCATCCGCTGAGTCTCGATCAGATTTCCGAGAAAGCCTGCTTTTCGCGTTATCACTTCCTGCGTTTGTTTCGGCAGGCTTTCAACCAGACTCCGCATCAATACCTCATTCACCGTCGTATCGAGAAAGCGAAGGAATTGCTGAGCGAAGACGATCTACGAGTAACGGACGTGTGTTTCGAAGTCGGCTTTCAAAGCCTCGGCTCCTTCAGCACACTCTTTCATCGCTGTGTCGGTCACGCGCCCGCCAGTTATCGCGAAAGAGCACAAGCAAAACGCCAGATCCCCGGTTGCTTCCTCGTCATGCACAAACTCGAATCTGTGTAATCTGTGGTTAAAAGCAATTTTCAAGAAGCATATCTTCAAGGGTTTCCCGTATCCTGTGCACAACTTTGGTAAGGAGAAGACCGATATGATCCGCAGGATGTCTCACGCCACAATTTTTGTTAACAATCAGGCCGAAGCGCTCGAGTTCTATCGCGACAAACTCGGGTTCCGCGTTCACACAGACGCGATGGTCGGCCCGGATTTCCGCTGGTTGACGATGTGTACGAACGACGATCCCCATTTCGAGGTCATCCTCCTCGAACCGAAGCCCGGCATGCTGATGGACGAAGAGACGTCGACGCAGCTACGCGGAATCATGGCGAAAGGCGTCCTCGGCGCAGGCGTTTTCAACACCGATGACTGTCGCGGCACCTACGAAGAGTTGAAAGCCAAAGGCGTGCAATTTGTCTCAGAGCCAGCCGAGCGACCGTATGGCGTCGAAGCCGTATTCAAAGACAATTCAGGCAACTGGTTCAGCCTCACGCAGCCAAGCGAATCCACAGATTGATTAAAGAATCTGTGTAATCTGTGGATAATAGGTCCCATGCAAAGGATCAAGTGGACCGATCGTCGCTTCAGCTTTGATTTTCCTGCCGGTGTTTATCCCGAGATGATCGAACGAGTGCGCGGCACACCCGCGCGGCTCGAAGAACTGCTCGCCGGTCTCAAACCCGAAACATTAACCGCTCAGGTAGATGGCCGCTGGTCCATGCAGGAGAATGCCGGTCATCTGCTCGATCTCGAAAGTCTCGTATCGCAGCGCGTGGATGAGTATCTGGCAGGCAGTACAACCCTTCACGCGGCCGACATGTCGAATCGCAAGACCTACGAAGCCAGTCACAACGACGTTACGGCGGCTGCAATTCTGACGTCTTTCCGCGCCGCCCGGCACGATCTCGTCAACCGCCTTGAGAGCCTCGACGACGAGCTTTTTGCACATTCCGCGCTCCACCCGCGATTGAATGTGCAAATGAGGCTCGTCGATATGTTATTTTTCCAGGCGGAACACGACGATTACCATCTCGCCAGAATCAGTGAGCTCAAGAAAATATGCGCAAACTATTCGTCCTAATCGCGGCGGTTGCCGTGCTGGTCATAAATGTCAACGGGCAAACGCTCGACTCCTTGATCGATCGCGACATCGCCGCGTGGCTGACAACTTACCGAAGTCTCCACACCACGCCTGAGCTCTCTCATCGCGAGGAAAAGACGGCGGCCTTTGTGGCGGGCGAGCTGCGCAAACTCGGCTTCACAGTCACCGAACGCATCGGCAAGTATCAAAACGAGCAGTGGGTTGGTTACGGAATCGTGGGAGTGCTGAAGAATGGCGCTGGTCCAACCGTGCTCGTCCGGACGGAGCTTGACGCACTGCCGGTCGAAGAGAAAACAGGTCTTCCGTATGCGAGTACGGTGAAGACTAAAAACGATGCGGGTCTCGAAGTAAACGTGATGCACGCGTGCGGACACGACATGCACATGACGAGTTTTCTCGGCACGGCAAAGATGTTGACGGAGTTAAAGAGTCGTTGGAGCGGCACGCTCGTCATGCTGGGCCAGCCGGCGGAAGAAACTGGCGACGGCGCGAACGCAATGTTGCGCGACAACGTGTACGGCAAAATCCCGCAACCTGATTTTGCGATCGCGTTGCACGACAAACCCGAACTGGAAACAGGCAAGGTCGGTTATACGCCGGGTTATGCGATGGCGAGTGCGACGTCGATCGACATCAAGATCAGAGGTATTGGTGGTCACGGATCGGCGCCGGAACTAGCTAAAGATCCGATCGTGGTAGCGGCCCAGGTCGTCATGGCGTTACAAACAATAGTAAGTCGCGAGAATTCTCCGCTCGATCCGGCTGTCGTCACTGTCGGTTCGATTCACGGCGGCACGCGTTACAACATCATTCCCGATGAAGTAAACCTGCAACTGACGGTGCGCACTTACAAAGAAGAGGTTCGGAAACGCGTGCTGGCATCGATCGAGCGAATCGTTAAAGGTGTTGCGGCGACCGCGGGTATTCCCGAAGATCGCGCGCCGATAGTCAAAATCGCAGAGGGCACCGGGTCGACTTACAACGATCCACAGTTACTGGAACGTCTCGTGGTCGCGTTCAAGGTGTCGCTGGGCGATCAGAATGTGGTCCAGATGCCGCCGATGATGGCGAGTGAAGACTTTAGCTATTTCAGCCTGGACCGGAAGATTCCCACCACGATTTTCTGGCTCGGCGCGGGAGATCCGGCGAAGGTCAAACAGAGCAGGGAAACGGGTGTCCCGCTGCCGGGATTACATTCGGCGTTGTTTGCCCCGGTGCCGGAGACGACCTTGCGGACGGGAGTCAAATCGATGACCTCGGCGGTACTTGAATTAATGAAGAAGTGAGCCACTGATAACACGGATAAGGCAACCAAACTCCTCGGGACGACCTCCAACCGCCAATTCTCTGGAGGTCCCGATGAAGACATTCCGCTTCCTGTCGTTGCTCCTGCTCATCCTCGTTTTCACACAAATCTCCTTCGCGACTGAACCTGTTGAGGCATTGGCCCGTAAGGCGGTTGAAGGAAACAACGCCGCAGTCGAAGAACTTCGGGCGCTTGGGCCATCTGGTCTACAAGCGCTGCGGGCGCAATACGCCGAGGAAATCGCTGCGCACATCACGAACCCCACCGCAGCTTCGAATGATCAGTGGCAACGAATAACAGCGGCCCTCGACGCAGTTGCGCAACAGAAGAACAGTTACATTTCCGGCCTTTACTGGTACACCGATCTCGAAAGCGCAAAAAAGGCGTCCGTAGCTAGCGGGAAACCGATCCTCTCGTTGCGTCTGTTAGGCAAACTGACCGACGAGTTTAGTTGCGCCAACAGCCGATTCTTCCGCACGGTGCTTTACCCAAACGCCGCAGTCTCAAACGTCCTCAGAGAAAAATTTGTACTGCATTGGGAGTCAGTGCGGCCAGTTCCCACGATCACGATCGATTTCGGTGACGGACGCAAACTCGAGCGCACCCTGGCCGGCAATAGTATTCATTACGTGCTCGATTCCGAGGCTCGACCGATTGACGCGCTTCCCGGTTTGTATGGACCACAGGCTTTCCTGCGCGGCCTTGCAAACGCCGAAGCGCTCTTCAACTCACTTGCAGGACAGAACGATCAGCAAAGAGAGCTCTTGAAGCGCGCGTTTTACGCAGAGCAGCACAACCAGATCAGTGTCGCCTGGTTCAAAGATACCGAGAAGATCGGTGGCAAGAAGCCCGAAGGCTTCCGCCTCGAGAGAGATGCAAATGGCGAAGCTATCAGCATCGCGCCACTTGCCGTGACCAAGGCGATAACAGAGCGGTCAATCCTGCTTGCAATGACCACGGCCTCAGTGGAATTGGGAAAGATTACCGATGAAGCAGCCTGGAATAAGATTGCGGGACTCCATTCATCAGATGCCGTTCTCGACGACCGCAGTATCGCTTTGATCAAGCGCCAGAATCCTGCGCTCAGCGCTGAAGAGTTGGCGCGTCTACGGAACCGGTTTCAGGAGTTGATCTCACTTGATACGGTTCGCAACGAATATCTGATGCACACGAAGCTTTACGTTTGGTTGATGAAAGACCCGGCTCGCAATGATGTCGCCAAGTTGAACGAGAAGGTTTATGCGAGTCTCTTTTTGACACCGAAATCAGATCCATGGCTCGGCCTGTTCTCGGCCGATGTTTACACTGCTCTCGATAATGGCGGCGTTGTAAAACCGTAACGCGGATTTGCGCGGATTTAAAACCGGATCTGTAGCCTTATGCACGGGATCCGTATTCAATCCGTGTGTATCTGTGGCTATAATCCGGCGCATGTTGCGCTGCCTGTTTCTTCTAATCCTTCTACCGTCTACGCTCCTGGGCCAAACCACGCAGGACAAAGTGCGTGATTACCGCAAGGCCAACGAGCAGCAGATCCTGAAAGAGTTCACAACGCTGCTTGCGATTCCGAATGTTGCGTCTGACACGCAGAACATTCGGCGCAACGCGGCTTTCATCGTCGAGATGATGAAGCAGCGTGGATTGAATCCACGTCTGCTCGAAGCTTCGACTCCCAATGCGCCGCCGGCAGTTTACGGCGAATGGAAAACACCGGGCGCGCAACGGACCATTCTCGTCTACGCGCACTACGACGGTCAGCCAACCGATCCCAAGCAATGGACCGACACCCTGCCGTGGCAACCTGTATTGCGAGCTGGGCGTATTTACGGCCGTTCGACATCAGACGATAAAGCCGGTGTGCTGGCGATCCTCACTGCGTTCAGTGCACTGAAAGACAAAGGCATCCCGCTCACTTCAAACGTCAAATTCTTTTTCGAAGGTGAAGAAGAAGCCGGCTCGCCACATCTCGGCGAGATTATCAATCTCAACCAAGAACTGCTCGCCGCCGATGTATGGATCATCGGCGATGGACCAGTACACCAGTCCGGACGGAAGCAGGTTGTGTTCGGAGCACGTGGTGACACGAATGTCGATCTCACTGTCTATGCCGCGAAACGGCCGCTGCACAGTGGCCATTACGGGAACTGGTCGCCGAATCCGGCCCACATGCTCGCGCGCTTGCTGGCTTCAATGAAAGATGACGATGGGCGCGTTACGATCGAAGGTTGGTACTCCGACACGGAGCCACTCGGCGACGTAGAGCGACGCGCGATCGCCGACGCGCCCCAATACGATGAAGAGTTGAAGCAGCAATTGGGGATCAAACGCACTGAGGGCGGTGGCAAAACGTTGCTGGAGTTGCTCAACCAGCCGTCGCTGAACATCAATGGTTTCGCCAGTGGTGACGTCGGGTCATTGGCTCGGAACGTCATTCCCACGACTGCCACCGCAGTACTTGATTTACGGCTTGTGAGAGGAAACGATCATCACCGACAAATACAACGACTGATCGAGCACATTCGCAAGCAGGGCTATCAGGTCATCGATCGCGATCCAACGGACGCCGAACGAGCGCAGTACCCGTTGCTGGCGCGCGTGAATGCTCGGGCGGGTGGTTACAACGCCGAGCGCACACGCATGGATTTGCCGATCTCGAAGTCGGTCATCGACGCGGTGCAGTCGACTTCGCAGGAGAAGATCGTGTTGTTGCCGACCTCGGGTGGTAGTTTGCCACTTTCCATCATCACCGAAAGATTAAAGACGGTGACGATTTCCGTGCCGATCGCGAATTACGACAACAATCAGCACGCGGAGAATGAGAATATCCGATTGCAGAATCTTTGGGATGGATTCGAGATCTGGGCCGCGATCATGACCATGAAATGAGCCACAAAAAGGCACAAGAAAACACATAACTGAATTAACCATTATGTGTTTCTTGTGCCTTTTGTGACGAAGAGATCGGTTAGAGAGTGCAGCCGAACGACTTCACCTGCGTGCGAGCAGTTTCCATCTGATTCTTACAAACAGTTGCGAGTGTTCCTCGTGTTTGCGGGTTGTCGGCGAGTTTCTTCCACTCCGTGCGCCAGGTGTTAATGGCGGTCTTGTACTGGGCGCGCACAGCTTCAGGAACTTTGGTGGAAACGCAATTGTCGTAGGCAGTAAGGAAGCTGTCGCATTCCGGAATTCCGATCTTGTCATTTGCGCTCGCGGTAGTCGCGGGCGTGCTGGCAGGAGCGGATGAGTTCGTGCCCGAGGGCGCAGCTACGTTGCGATTAGTATCTGCCGATCTGGCACAGGCGAGCACTAAGAGACCAGTTACGATACATAACATTAAGAGGAGAGATTTCGACATTTTATTTTCTCCCTGATTTCAGGATTGCAGAGCGCGCAGATAATACACCTTGTTGCTTTGTATTTGGTACTTTTTGGCTTCTGGCTTAGACTCTAGCGGATTTCTTTTACGCACCGATAACCCCCAAAACTCTCTCCCTAACGCTGTTTTGTTATAGGAGACTGCCCGAATGAAGATAAGAACATTCCTCGCCCTGCTGGTGATGTTCTGCATCTTTTTGCCCGCATTGGCCCAAACAAAACCTGCTCCACAACCACAAAAGCCGGCGGACGATAAGGACGACGTCGTCAAAATCACCACTAACCTGGTCCAGGTTGACGCCGTGGTCACGAAAGACGGAAAACTCGTTAAGGATCTGACGGCCGACGACTTCGAGATCTACGAAGACGGCCGCAAGCAAGCCATTTCAAGCTTCGCCTACATTTCTAATGTTCCAGGCACGAATTCGCTGCCGGTCAATACGGTTCGAGATAAGGGTGGGGAAGTTGTACCTTTCGCGCCTGTTAAGGTTGATGTGCCGCGCCGCACGATTGCACTCCTGGTGGACGATCTTGGGCTTTCGGCTGAGAGCATAGGCCAGGTGAGACGACAGTTAAAGAAATTCATAGCAGAAGAAATCCAGCCTAACGATCTGGTGGCGATTATTCGCGTCAGTGGGGAAGTAGGCGCGCTGCAACAGTTCACCAACGATCGACGGGTCTTGAATCGGGCGATGGAACAAGTGAGATGGAGTCCGTGCAGTCGTGTGGGCCAAACTGTGTTTCCGGTTCTCGGTCGCGGTCCAGCCTTTGGGAGCAGTGGTCATGGGATTGATGAATCACCTTGTTCGCAATATTCATTGTTAAGCACAATGAAGGTCCTGCGTTTTGTGCTCGACGCGATGGGTGAGCTCCCAGGTCGCAAATCGATGGTCGTTTTCTCAGACAGCATGCCGCTTGAGAATCAGGAAGTAACGTTGGATCTCGACGCACCGCCGGCAGGCGTGGATACCGATCAACTTAACTATCGATTCGCCCTACGCAAGGTCGCTGAGAAAGCGATCCGTTCGTCGGTGGTGATCTACTCGGTTGATACGCAGGGTCTTCAATACACGGGAATGACCGCGGCAGATTCGCCTAACGGCACCTTCCGCGACATTACTAATCAAATCAACAGCACCATGGCGAGTCGTTCCAGGCTGCTTATTACCCGCCGCGAGGGCGGAGAAATGATCTCGCGCCAGACCGGCGGCTTCCAGATACGTAATTCCAACAGTTTTGAGCTCGACCGCATCCTCGAGGATCAGAGCGGCTACTATCTCATCGGTTATCGGCCCACTGACGAGACCTTCAACCGTCAGTTCCATCACATCAAGGCGAAGGTGAAGCGTTCCGGGATGACTTTGCGAACGCGTTTTGGATTCTTTGGCGTGAGTGAAGAGGAAGCTAAAAAGAATCAACGCTCAGTTCGCGATCTCACCAACCTGGCGCTCATGTCGCCCTTCGGTAAGCAGGACATTAATCTCGATATCACTTCCTTTTTCGCAAACGACAAGACTGCGGGTTCAGTTATTCGATCATTTGTTTACCTCGACGCAGACGACATGACTTTCAATTCAGTCAACGGAAAACGAGAAGGATCGCTCGATCTGCATGGCGTGATCTTTGGAGACAATGGCGTCGTGGTTGAGCAGCTCAAGCGTGGCGCGAGTCTTAGTTTGACTGAGGAAGACTACGAACAGGCAAAGCGTCACGGCCTGAATATCACCTTCGATATTCCGGTCAGGAAACTGGGCGCGTACCAGGTGCGCATCGCTGCCCGCGACCGAAATTCATCGCACATCGGCTCCGCGGGACAGTTCGTCGCGGTTCCCAGTCTGAATAACAACCGGCTCGCGGTGTCGGGAATCGTGCTGGGAACCGATAGCAAAGGATTCGCGCTGGCCGACCCCGGCGCGAGACGCTTTACCCCCAATTCGGATGTCCATTTTGGTTACATCGTCTACAACGCTGCGAATGAAGCCGGCGGGTTAAGAAATCTGGTTATGCAGACCAAGTTGTTTCGCGACGGCAAGGTTGTTTCCAGCGGTCCGGAAACTCCGATCAGCGCTGCGAATCAAACTGATCTGGCTAGTGTTTATAGCGGCGGTGTAGTGCACTTGCCCGCGGAACTGGAACCGGGCAACTACTATCTTCAGGTGCTGCTTGTAGAAACCGCTGCCAAAGACAAGAAGACGGCGCTGGTCCAGTGGGCCAACTTCGATATTGTGAAATGAAATCAAAGAACTAACGGGAGAGGAAAATGAGATCAACGATCACTGTGTTTATGTTAGTGCTCCTGTGCTCGGCGACGGCTTGTGCACAGGACATGAACGGGAACCATCATCACAACGACAACGCGCCGGCTGCGGCCGCCGATCCGGTGGAGTCGCAGGAGTGGGCCAAGCAGCGGCTGGCCAAGTCGCCGCGTCACCAGGAGTGGGTGAAAGTTAAGAACGGCACGCGCGAAGTCAACAGTTTTGTGGTCTATCCCGAAAATAATAGTAAAGCGACGGCAGTGGTTGTTATCCACGAAATTTTTGGCATGAGCGACTGGGTGCAGAGTTTGGCGGATCAACTCGCCGAGGCTGGTTATGTTGCCATCGCGCCGGATTTGCTTTCGGGTATGGGACCAAACGGCGGCGGCACGAACTCGCTCGATCGCAATGGAGTGGGCCAGGCCATCCGCGATCTCCCGCCGGATCAAATTACTGCCGACTTAAATGCAGTTGCGGATTACATCTCGAAGGTGCCGGCCTCGAATGGCAAAGTGGTAGTCACAGGATATTGCTGGGGTGGCAGTCAATCGTTCCGCTTCGCAACCAACAATCCGAATATCAAAGCCGCGTTTGTTTTTTATGGCTCAGCTCCCGCAGCAGCCGACGGTACGCCGGACAAAGCAGCGCTCGCCAAGATCACCGCGCCAGTCTACGGTTTCTATGCCGGTAACGATGCGCGCATCAATGCAACCCTGCCGAAGACGTCCGAAGCAATGACGGAGTTGAAGAAGAAATTCGATCCGGTGACTTACGAAGGAGCGGGACACGGTTTCATGCGCGCCGGTGAGGCGCCTGAGCCGGCGGCGCCACAACCAAAAGGTGACAAAGCCGCCGATGATAAGGCCGCCGAGGATTATCAGAAGGCATTAACAGCGTGGAAGGGAAACAAGAAGGCACGCGATGAAGCATGGACTCGCTGGAAGAAACTACTAGCTTCCATATAAAAGCTATCCACAGATTACACGGATTTATCTGTGTAATCTGTGGATGATCTTTTTATTTCGTTAACACTTCGCGGAAGAAATCTACCGCACGCGGATCGCCCGATTCACCGAGCGAACGAATTGCCTGTTTCCGCACGAGTTGATTCGGATGGGTTCGCGCGATCTTGATCAGTAACGGCACTGATTCCTCAGCCTTTTGTTCACTAATTGCTCGCACAGCCTGAACCTGCACTTCCGCATTTCCATCCGTGCTCTGTGCCGTCGTACTCAGAAATTCGAAGCTGCGTTTACTGACGCGTTCGCCAAGTAGTCGAATCGCCTGGCGGCGCACTTCCATCGTGTCGTTACCTTTTGCAACTTCAAAGAACTTGTCTTCGACTCGTGTGCTCTTGATGTCTGAAAGCGTTTGCAGAATTGAGCGTCTGACCTCTGCCGATTGTTCTGAATCAAACAGCTTCAGCAGATCGTCGATTGCGGCTTCACCACGATCACTCAAGACGCGGATCGCAGACTTTCGTAGTTCGGGATTGGTTTCAGTGCGTGCGATCTCGAGCAGACGCGCCTGACCGCGCGGATTCTTAGTGTCAGATAGTGAACGCAACGCGGCGCGCTTCACCTCGACGTTAGTGTCGTTGTTGTAGATCTTCATCAACTCTTCTGCCGCGTCGTCTCGCTTGAAATCTCCGAGTTGACGCACGGCAGTGCGGCGCGATTCCCAATCGGCATCGTTTCTCGAGATACCGAGCAGAAACGCCCACGCCGGTTGCTCGTCTACCGCGTCGCCCGCGGCATTGATCACGCTGCGGCGAATCTCGGCGTCTTTAACCGTATCGTAGAGACTTTGGAGTGTCGGTATCATTCCTCGATCGTGGCTGCGCCCGATGGCGTGAGCCGCCGCACGTCTGATCTTCTGGTCTTCCGTTTCATTGCGAACGAGAGTGGCGAGGAAGGTGGATTCGCCACCGACGTGGCCTAACCAGTAAACCGAGCTCGAACGAATGCGTTGATTTGGAGAACTAGTGACGAAGTTCTTCAGCATACCGGCGACGCGAGCGTCGTCGTGCAACGCGATGCCGAGCACGGCGCGTTCGCTCAACATGTCGAGCGGCGCGGCTGCTGCAAGCGCGCGCAGGTAGTTGAGACTTTCCTCGTTGTTGGCGCGGCCCATCCAGTAAACGGGGTAACCGCTGTACTCGCGTTTACGTTCGAGGTTGAAAACTTCCATGCGCGTGATTTGGTTACTCGCCGGATCACGCAGCAGGAAGATCGCGAGGCTTCGTGTTTCGACTGTCACTCCTGCGGAAGTCGTGCCGACAAACACAACCGTATCGCCCATCGTGTTCATCGAGCCATGAAACTCACGAATCGCAGGATCGACAGCGATGCCGGGACGCACGTCAAAAGTGTAGGCCGACCAATAAGGTGTTTGACGCGAGCGCGCACGCGTTTGCGCCGCTTCGAGTCGAGCCATGAGATCGGCGCCTTCCACCGCGGTAAAACTCTGAATCGTAGTGTCGGGCGATTGCGTTTGCAGATCGTCCGCAGCGGCGGCCGCGACTGGTGTAACAGCGGCGCTGTGATTGCCACCGGCACAGGCAATTCCGACGATCGCCAGGAAGAGGAGCATTGAATAGCGCATGGGATTCCTCCGAGTGAATCCACAGCTTACGCAAATAGGAATCGGCGTAATCTGCGGAGGGGTTGTTCGGCCTTATTTCAGCAGGTCTTCAAGAAACTTCAGCGCCTCAGGATCTTTGCTATCGCCCAGGAACCTGACCGCCAGCTTGCGCATTTCAACAGACGGATCGCTGCGCGCGATCGACATCAACTTGCGCAAGGCGCTCTTCTGTTGCGAATCGCCAAACGCCCGCAGCAATGAAGTTTTGATTTGTGGGTTTTGTTCTGAGTCGTACAGCGAAACGAGCTGATTGACAGTCGGCTCGTCGTCCTTTTCGCCGAGTTGTCGAATGGCATAGCCACGCAGTTCAACCGGGTCGTTGCCACGAGCTATCTCAATTAACTTTACACGTGCGCGCGGGTCGTTGCTTTCACCGAAAGCACGCAGCAGTCCCTGTTTAAGTTGAGGACTTGTTTCGCTCGTATAAAGCTGCATCAGCTCGTCGAGCGAGATCTTTTGATTGTCGCCGAGTCGTCGAATCGCTTCGAGCCGGAGTTCAGGCGAATCACCCTGGCGGGCAACGTCGAAAAGCTTGGTGCGCGCGCGCGGGTCATCACGTTCGGAGAGTGCGCGCAAAACCTGCGAGCGAATTTCTTGGGTCTTATCGGTGTCGTAGATGCGAATCAATTCGTCGAGCGAAGCGGAGTCTTCAAGTTCACCGATGAAACGAATCGCGTATTGTCTAAGGGCGGGGTCATCGCCTGCACGCGCGACCTCAAACACTTTTGTCATGCCCCGCGGCGAGCGGCTTTCGGCGAAAGCACGAAGTATTTGTGCCCGTATCTCCCTGGTCCGATCCGCGTCGTAGATCTGGATCAGTGCGTCCGTAACTTGATCCGAACGTTGTTCGCCTAACCGCTTGATCGCAGTGAGACGAAGTTTTTGATCGGGGTTGGACCGTGCAATATCAATGAGAAGCGGAATCGCTCTCGCGCCGGCGTGCGAGCCGAGCATCGACACTGCCGCCGCCGGAAAACCCGGACATTGTTGCGGATTTGCTTTGATGGCTTCGGTGGCGATAGTGATGGCTCTTTCCTGATCGGCCTGGAAGAGACTTTGCAATGCGAGCATCTTGATCTCGCAATTTTCATTAGTGAGCGCCTGGTCCACGTCGGCCTTGTAGCCGAGCACGACGAGTAGGGCCTTTGCTTCCTCGCGCCAGCTCGAGCTTGGGAATCTGTTGATCAGCGCGACGAGTGGTTTGCGTGCATCTTCTTTTCGATCCTGTTTCTGCAACGCGTAGCCATACCAGTAGAGTGCGGCGTCGAGATCTTTGTCTTTGGGATAACCCTTGATGAAGTCGTTGAATTTTTCGGCGGCTCTTTGCCAGTTCTGCGCTTCGATGGAGTCGCGGCCTTCGCGGAAGATCTGCATCGAGGCAGTGTTTCCCTTGTTCTGAACGAAGCGGTTGAGCTTACCGAGATCCTGGTCGAAACCGTAACTGCGCTGCGCATAAATCGCTGAGAAAGTGATGGCGCCTGCGACGGCCAGCAGTACTACTCCGATTCTGATTTGGGGGCGAAAACGAACAAGTTGCTTCATGATGATTTGTCGTCCTTAAAATTAAATTGCTGCACGTTGTCAGGACACGGATTAACGCGGAAATAAATCCGGATTTTTATCCGTTATATCCGCGGCGTTCACCGCACAGACACAGAGAACCCGAGAGCAAGCGCAGAGATCGAGCGGTGATCAAAAACGCAGATAGCATCTCTGTTCCCTGTGTCTCTGAGGTGAAACCGCTGAATTGAAAGAACCTCTAGTCCAGCGCGCGGGCGAGCGCGGTGGAGTTAACCCGCAAAAGCGGGACAATGTTTTTGCGTTCGACGCGTTGGCGAATCACGCGCACCGCGTTTTCATCCGGACGGTCGGGAAGATTCGCAATGTCGATCAGTATCGGCTCGAGACTTTCGAGCAATGACGAAACCTGCACGTCACCCGAGACGTCGGCCTCGCGGCGCAGCATCATGTTTTGCAGCACCAACTGTTGCGCGCGCTTTCGTTCGTAACCAACTTCCCTCGCTGATCCCGGTTCGTTAAGACGCACGTTTCTGAAGGCGAGCAACAGCGTTTCAGACTTTTCGAAGTGCATGGCAGTCAACGTTTGTGCGTCTGCAGATCGAATAGTCTGCGAGTCAGCAGATGGAACAGGAGCGGGAACTACAGCAAATTGTTCACCCGGTTTCGGTTCACGGACGATCTTCTTTGGCGGCTGACGTCGCGGTGTTTCCTCGTTACCTTTGTTTGGTGATGGTTGTGGTTGTTCGCGACCCGCTTCGGGCGTCGCTTGCGGTTGCTGCTGTTTGCTTTGTTCGCCTGAGCCAGATGGCGCCGGAGTGGGGCTCTGCTGCTGTGCCAGGTATTGTGATTCCTGGTTCTTTTTTGAACTCTGATAGAAGAGCAAACCGATGATTGCGGCCGCGATTACAAGCGTCGCAAAAGCGATTGCTGATGGTCCAAAACTCCAACCCAATCCGCGAGCGGGAACACGACGATCGGTTCCGAGAATCTTTTTCAGCGCCCGATTCTGAACCTCGGGTTTCAGCGACGCTTCGAAGCTCGAGAGCTGAGTGCGCAGATTGAGAAAATCGGCGCGCACTTGCTGGCAGTCGTTACAGCCAATTAGATGCCGTTCGACTTCGCGTGCTTCGACGGCGGATAGCTCACCATCGATCAGTGACGAGATTTTTTCAGTAAAGCTGCAGTTCATATTACGAATTCCCAACTCCGGCGTATCTTGAAAGCCCTGACACTTTGTTCCAACGTTCTCTTAGCGATGCACGCGCGCGGAAAATATCGACTTTCACTTTGCTCTCGGAGACGTTCAGCACTTGTCCAATCTCGCGATAGCTCAACTGTTCCTGTTCTCTCAACAGCAACGCGGTGCGCTGGTCTTCAGGCAAACTCTGTAACATTTCGAGCACCAGCGTTTTCTGCTCCTGTGTTTCGTATTCCTGTTCCGGGTTGCGCGCTCGTGGTCTCATGACTTCAACCACTCGATCAAACAGCCGGTAGCGCGTGTGCGATTTGCGAAATTCGTTGATCGCCATGTTGCGCGCGACGCGATAGAGCCAGAAGCGCGCTTCGCCAATCGGCATAGTTCCCCATGCCGTGCGATGTAGTTGCAGGAAACTTTCCTGTGCCAGATCCTGCGCCAACGGCGCGCGGCCTCCCAATAAACACTCCAGAAAGCGGCATAGGCTAGGGTAGAAATCCTGAAACAGCATGGTGAACTCTTCGTCTTCGCTCGCCATAAGCTGCGCTACGTCTCCTAAAACACGTGAGTTCGGCAAAAGTTACAAAGAAAATTTCTGATCGGCGTTCATTTGAGTTAATCCGCGCAATCTGCGTTATATTTTCTCAGGTTATGACTACAGATGTCCCTTTTCCAGTCTCGAAACTGGTTTGGAGTGTTGTTTATTTGGCGTTCTTCCCGGTGATCCTGTTTGCCTTCGCCGGTGACTGGCGCTGGAGCGAAGGGTGGCTGTTCTCGATCATCTTCCTGCTGATGTGCTTCTCGACGCTCATTTATCTTTATTTCTACGATCCCGAACTGCTCAAAGAGCGCTACGGCTCGCCAATACAGCCAACCCAGAAGAGCTGGGACAAGGTGCTACTCTCGCTCTTCTTTGTTGACTTCCTCGTCTGGTTTGCGATTATGCCGCTCGACGCCAGACGCTTCCGTTGGAGCCCGGTGTTTCCATTCTGGCTCAAAGCAACGGGCACGGTGTTACTAATTATCGCGATCGCACTGATCTTCGAAGCGCTCAGAGAAAACACATTCGCCGCACCAGTCGTGAAGATGCAAAAGGAACGTGGTCAGAAAGTGATCTCAAACGGATTGTACGGAGTCGTTCGTCATCCGATGTACGCCGGAGCGCTACTGTTATTTGTCGCTGGTCCACTCCTGCTGGGCTCAGGGTTTGGTTTGATCATGGCCCTGATTTTGATCGTCACGATTGCCGTGCGCAGCATCGGCGAGGAGTCGATGCTCAAGCAGGAGCTCGAAGGTTACAGCGACTACATGAAGAAAGTTAAATGGCGGATGATACCGTTTGTATTTTAGCGTTCGAACAGAAACGGAGTGAATAATGCTCAAAGCACGGCTCTTTGCTGTAGTTTTGATACTCGTTTGTGCCGGAATGATTTATTACGGTTGGTATCAGTTAAGGACTGAAGGTGTTTACTACCTCAAGATGGCGGCATTTGCGCCGCTCGGCGTCGTGGGCGGCATTTTTCTGTTGCTGTTTCCGGGAATGGGAGGCAAGCCCAATACGACGAAAGAAAAAGTGATCGTGTTTGTAGTGTTTGCGATCGGGCTGCTCGCGGGCTTGGTTAACTGGTTCTTAATGGACCCCGGCTTCTTTGGTTTTTGAGGACATATCATGGACCCTCTCTGGCAGGAGTTGACGACTGGTTTTCCGGATCGCACGCGACTCGCGATCGTATTAATTCGTGTAATCTCCGCCGTCTTACTGGGCGCGATCCTCGGCATCGAACGCGAGCGAGCGGGAAAGCCCGCGGGCCTTCGAACGCACATGATTGTTTGTCTCGGAACGGCCGTGGTGGTGCTGGCTTGCACGGAAGCGAAGATGAGTCTTGATGGCATATCGAGAGTGGTCCAGGGAATCGTCACTGGCATCGGATTTGTCGGCGCCGGCACGATACTCAAGTTGACTGAACAGCGAGAAGTTAAGGGCCTCACCACTGCCGCTGGTCTTTGGATGACTGGGGCGATTGGCGTCGCTGCCGGCCTCGGCGCCCTCGGCCTGGCAGTAATTGGCACCGTGCTGGCATTGCTCGTACTGGGTCTCGAACACGTGGTAGACTCGCGCCTCAAGCGTAAAAACAATTGAGCTTTCCTGTTGGTGGTAACTCGCAGCCACCATTCTTTGCGACTCACCCAGGGACGCGAGTGCCGTCCCTTCAAGGAGGCTTATTATGACTAGAAGACTATTAACTCTTTCCCTCGCGTTTGCGATCGTTCTGACTCCACTTGGACCAGCCGTTCACGCGAAGAAGAAACCGGATCAAACACCTGACAAAGTTAAAGCCGAAGTCGAAAGCCGCATAACCAAGAAAGAAGAACATGTAAAGGTCAAGTTGCGCAGCGGCTCGGAAGTGAAGGGACGCATCACGCAGTCGAGCGACAGCGGTTTCACCGTAATCGAGGACAAGAGCGGCAGCCGCACTGAAATCGCTTATGCTGATGTTTCGAACGTGGAAGGCAGAGGTATGAGCAAGACCAAGAAAACTGCTATCGGTCTCGGCATCGGCGCCGGTGTCTTCATTGCGTTGGTGGCGTACGCTCTCACACACTTTTGGGACGACTAGGTTTGAGGTAAAAATAGCGCAACGTTTTTAGTGAAGGTGGCAACAAAAAGAGCATGTGTCGAAATATCAAAGTGCTGCATAACTTCAAGCCTCCGGCAACGGAGGAAGAGATTCGGGCGTCGTCGTTGCAATTTGTGCGGAAGTTGAGTGGTTTTACAAAGCCCTCGAAGACAAACGAAGAGGTGTTCAATCGGGCTGTCGAACAGGTGTCACAGGCGGCGAAGGAGTTGCTGGATTCGCTGGTGACAAATGCTCCGCCGCGCGATCGTGAAGTTGAAGCAGCGAAGGCCCGCGCTCGATCACAGGAACGCTTTGGCTCTGCGGTAAACTAGCCACCAAAAAGCACATAAACAAGCCGGATCTCTTTGTTATCGATCAATTCCTCGAGCCTTTTGTTTGCGAGGCAATTGTCGCTGAAATGAAAGCTGCCGCTGGCAGCGCTGCGACTGTCTACGGCAGCACAGTCTCAGGAACAGTCAACGAAACAGTTCGCCGAACGATGCGCGTTAAGCCTGCGGATGAAACCGTCGCACTCGTAATTAACAAGTTACTCGAATCCAAAGCCACGATCGAAAACTATTTCGCGCTTGATCTTAAGGAGTGCGAAGACCCGCAGTTTCTACGTTACCGCGAAGGCGACTTCTTCGTTGCACACCAGGACGGCAACACCGGCATGACGCTTCTGGAAACGGAGCAACGGCTGATTTCGACCGTAATCTTTTTGAATCGTGACTACTCAGGCGGCGCGCTTGTGTTCAGCAATCTTCGCGAGCGCTTTAGTGTATCGGGTGAGCCGGGAATGCTGGTCGCGTTTCGCTCTGAAACAACCCACGAAGTCACACCCGTAACGCACGGCGAGCGTTACTCCATTGCCTCCTGGTACAGGTGACACTGCATGCCCAGTATTCAAGCTAAGGCGATCAACATTGTCCTGTACGTGATTCGCATGAAGCGGACGGTGAATCGCATGCGAGAGCGGGTCGCGAATGGCCAGCGAACTTACACCGAACCTTCACGAGGCATGCATCGCAAGCATCGCATCTCGAAACGAGAAGTTAATGGGCATCTCGTCTGGACCCTCGCCCCAAAAGAAAATGCAAGTGAGAAGTATGTCATCTACCTTCACGGCGGCGCGTTTGTAAACAGTTTTGCAGCGCAGCATTGGACGTTGATGTCAAAGCTGATCGATGCGTTGAACTGCACTGTCGTCGCGCCGAACTATCCACACGCGCCCGAGCACTGCGTCACAGACGTCTTCGATCTGATGGTTCCGCTTTACAACGAAGTAGCCGCGCGCGTGGGAAGTGCAAACATTACGCTCATGGGTGATTCGTCGGGAGGCGGCATCAGTCTCGCGCTTGCACAACGGTTGCGCGAAGACGGCTACGAACAGCCGGCACATGTCGTTTTGCTGTCGCCCTGGCTCGACGCAACGCTTTCGAATCCCGAGATCGTGGAGTTTGATCGTGTCGATCCGTTTCTTGGTGTTGACGGATTGAAGTATGGCGGCGCCGCTTATGCGCGTGATGTCGATCCGAAGAGTTATCTGGTGAGTCCCGTGCACGGCAGTCTAAAGAGCCTGGCGCCGATCACATTATTCATCGGTACGCGAGACATTTTGTATCCTGATTGTCGTAAACTCTGGAACAACGCTACCGCGGAAGGTGTCAAAATAAATTTTCGCGAGTACAAAGGCATGGTCCACAATTGGATGCTCGGCCCCATGCCCGAAGCGAAACACGCGATTCAGGAAATTATCAGTACAATCAAGTGATTTATCTGTGCAATCTGTGGATACAAGGGAAAACTATGACTAAACGAGCCAGTGGAACATTTGAAGTCAAACTAAACCCGCAGGATGAAGGCCCCGACGCGCCCATCGGTCGCATGACCATCGACAAACAATTCCAGGGCGATTTGGCAGGCACGAGCAAAGGGCAAATGGTGATGGCGAGCAGTAGCACCGTCAAAGGTTCAGCCGGTTACGTGGCGATCGAAAAAGTAACCGGAACGCTGAACAGCCGTAGCGGCAGTTTCTATCTGCAACACAACGGCACGATGACGCGTGGCGCCGGCGAACTCACTATCCACGTCATTCCTGACACTGGCACAGACGAACTCGAAGGACTGAGCGGCAAGATGAACATCATCATCGCCGATGGCAAACACTCCTACGAGTTTGACTACGATCTCGGAGATGTTCGATAACCCAGCCATTAGAGACGTGTGGCCAATCCTCTGGCTCAAGCGTGTCTTTGTCGCTGTGATCGTGGCACTGCTTGTGATCGGAGCGGTTTCGAGCCATCGCGCTTACTTTCAGGTTCGCAATCTGGAGTTGAATGCACCGGACTCGTTGACTAACGGATCGGTTGTGGAAACTTCGGTTGTCAGTTCAGGCCGGACAACAGTGGATGTCGAGGTTGATCTGATTCAAGGTACACATTCCGAAAGACTTTTGAACCTGCGTCTTCACGGCAACGAACTCGGTTTCTTCGATCCACGAACCCGACACGCCTCAGACAGCATTCGGTTAACTCCGGAAATACTCTCGAAGTTTCAAACCGGAGCGGCTCAACTCCGTGCCGTCGCCACCGGCCGTCACCAATGGTTTCGCCTCCCGCCGCCAACCGTGCGCGAATTCCAGGTTGTAATTCAAAAGTAGCCCGACTCTCACCGGCCCATTGCCAGTCACACACGATCCGGCGGATAATTCGCGCCGTCCAAAACGATTCTTACAGATAGGAACACTAATGAACTTTCAGCCAATTTTTTGGGGCGGACTGATCGCTGGGACTCTCGACATCTGCGCCGCATGTTTGACGGCGTGGTTGCGCGGGGGCATTACGCCGATTGGCGTGTTGCAATTCGTAGCGAGCGGAGCACTTGGTCCAGCGGCGTTCCAGGGCGGCATGAAGAGCGCTGCCATTGGCCTTGCGCTTCACTTTCTGATTGCGACGATTTGGACCATCGTCTTCTATTTGGCCAGTCGCAAGTGGTTGTTTCTTATTGAGCGACCGATTCAGTTCGGACTGCTTTACGGAATCGCCGTCTACTTGTTCATGACCTTTGTGGTGGTACCGCTTTCACGTGTTACGCCACGACCGGCCACAATCACAGGGCGCACAATTGGCATACTCACGATCATGTTCTGTGTTGGTTTACCCATTGCACTGATCACGCGACGATTCTCGCGATGACGATGTTTTGTCCCAACTGTGGTGAGAAGACCTCGATCGATCAAAACTTCTGTCGTGCCTGTGGCTTGAGTCTCGAGAAGACGGCGCTCTCACTTTCGGAACAACTTCCCGCGAAAGTCGATCAAAGTTTACAAGCGCAAAAGGAGCGACTGGAGAAGTTGGGAGTTGCAGCGTTAAGTGTCTTCGGTCTCGGCCTGCTGGTTGTGATCGTCTACAGCATTGGCAAGAAGTTTATTAGCAACGGAGACCTTTTTACTCTGCTCGTCATGCTCGGCTTCCTCATCATGATCGCCTGTGGTCTCACGTCAGTCGTCCTTTTTGCGAAAGCGAAAGACCTCGGCGAGAAGTCATCCAAACGTCCACAACAGAATCTCTCAACGGGAAGCGAACCAACGAAAGATCTCTTGACTGAAGGTCACTTCGAACCTGTGCCAACAGTAACGGAACGCACCACCGAGTTATTGGCAGTAAACAAACGCGATACTAATCGCCACTGAATATCTCATGAAACTCACGTCATTCCGTGCCATCTATGTTTATAGGTGGCTGATTTCTGTTGCTCTTTCTAGTGTCTATCCTTACATCGTGGTATAAACGAATCAAACGACTGCGTTATTCAGAGGTAAGATGAGTCAGAATCAAGACGAGATTAGCCAAGGCCAGCAAAGAGTTAACTCCGAGCTTGTTCAGATTGATCTGAAACTGCTTGAGGCTATCAAAGCGGTTTTAGACATTCTCAAAACAGGCAACGCCCTTCCGCTGGCTCCCGAAGTAATCTCTAAACTACAACAAATGGATTTTAGTAGCCTCGAAGAGGATATCTCTCGCGTTTCCGTTACCGGAATCGTTCCTCCCGGTTGTAAACCGGTTCAGAATTCAGAGTCGTTTTTGCGCGTCGCTCGATCTCTAAAACTTGACGGTCCGCCGGATTGGTCCTCACGTCTTGATGATTACCTTTACGGCCACAATGACAGGGTTGATGAATAAAGTCTTTCTGGACACCTCATTCGCAATTGCACTTTCTGCAGACAGGGACAAACATCATCAGCGTGCCGAAGAACTCGCCGACGAACTTGAAGCTGCTAACACATCCTTCGTAACAACCCGCGCCATACTGCTCGAGATTGGAAACGCGCTATCAAAACTACGTTACCGATCAGCTGCGATGCGCTTACTTACAACGTTGGAAAATGACCCCAAATTTGAGATCGTTTCGTTGTCGGAAGAGTTGTACCACCGCGCGCTCGAACTTTACGGTGATCGTGTCGATAAAGAGTGGGGATTAATCGACTGCATATCGTTTGTTGTAATGAAAGACCAAGGCCTCACTAAAGCACTAACTACCGACAACCACTTTCAGCAAGCCGGCTTTCAGATCCTTCTGTAGTTCTTCTGTGCCTTTTTGTGGCTAGATGCGGCGACAACTGCCGTTGAGTTGGGCGCCCTCTTCGACGATCAGCGCGGGTGAGGTTACCTGGCCTTTCACATTGGCGGTGCGACCGAGCACGAGTTCTTTGCTCGCACGGATGTCGCCCTCGACCGTTCCATTTATCTTTGCGACTGCCACTTTGATGACAGCTTTTGTCACTTCTGCACCGGTGCTGACGATCAGAGTCCCGTCGAGTGAAGTAACGTGGCCGGAGAAGTGGCCGTCGATACGAAGCATCGACTTGAAAGATACCTCGCCCGTAAAATTCACCACGTCGCCGACGAAACCAAGCCAGTTATCTTTATTGACGTTGGCTCTGTTGCCATTGACGAGTTTAGGCTGACCGCGATCGTCTCTGCTCGGAACTGCTTGAGTAGTCATAAGAATTTTGGGTGGAATGGTAGCCGCCGGGGTGCCGCCGCCGCTGCTTTTGAATCGGAGAAAAAGAAGAAAAACCTAAACCAGACTATAACACCGGCTTCTCGTTCAGGAATGTTACGATTAGATTGCCATTCCGAGGCATCCACATGAAGAAACGATTTCTAACTGCGGCTGACAGTCATGCGTTGTACGAGTGTTTCAGCGAAGCATTCTCCGACTATCAGGTCACTCTGCAAATGACTGAAGAGCAGTTTGCGCAACGCGTGCGACGCGATGGTGTCGAAATGGAAATGAGTGCCGGTGCTTTCGATGGCGATCGAATGATTGCTTTCTACATGAGCGCGCCTGGCAGGTGGAAAGGTGCGCTCACTGCTTACGACGCGGGAACCAGCGTGGTGCCGGATCACAGACGTCGCGGTGTGGCGGAAGAACTGTTTGCATTCATGACGCCGCGATTGAGGGAACTGGGGATTATGCAGTACCTGCTTGAAGTTATCACTTCTAATGATCGCGCGGTGGCGCTCTATCGCAAGCTTGGCTTCAAGGACGTGAGAACTCTGGCAGTTTTGCACGCAAAGGCGGCGGTGAAAACGTCCCGAGAGACTGAAGGCATAAAGATTCAGCGCGTTGACCAGCCTGACTGGGAAACGTTTTGCACATATTGGGATGGAGAACCCTCATGGCAGAATTCACCGGACGCGATTGAGCGAGTCTTAGATCGGACTGAAATTGTCGGCGCATTCGTAGACGAGAAGTGCGTGGGCTATGGGGTCGTGCTTAAGCCGCCGGCAATCTTGATGCAACTGGCGGTTGCACCGGAGTTCAGGCGACGCGGGATTGGTAGAAAGATCCTCGCAACACTATCGGGAGAAGGAATTTTGAGGACGAACAATGTGGATGAGTCGTTGCAAGGGACACTCGCGTTTTATGAAGCGTGCGGGTTTGAAATCGTGCTGAGGCAGTTTGAGATGGTTAGGGAGTTGTAGATGAAAATTGACCTTCATACGCACTTCTACACTGAAGAATTTTTCACAACGATTCGCGATCTGCCGTCGGAGTTTTCTTTCGGCACGAGTTCCAGCGGGCAGACGATCATTACTTATCGTGGCGCGCGGTTCTTTGGTGTGACACCCGCGATGACGGATGTTGCTAAGCGAATTGAAGATATGGACCGCGTTGGTATCGACGTCGAGGTTGTTTCACTCTCGACGCCGAATGTCTTCTTCAGTAGTGCCGAACATCAGCCCGCCGTCGCGCGGATGATGAACGACGCTTACGCGGATCTCATTGCGCGACACCCGAAGCGGTTCAAAGGTTTTGCGTCAATTCCGATGGACGCGCCCGATGCCGCACTCAACGAGCTTCATCGAGCGATCGACATACTGAAACTTAACGGCGTCGTGCTGCTCAGTAACATCGGTGGCAAACCGCTCACGTCGCCCGAGTATCGTCCATTTTTTGAAGAAGCAAACCGGATGAAACTCTGTATCTTTCTGCATCCGATGTTGCCGGCACAGTCAGACGCGTTTCGTGAGTATGTGCTTGGACCAATCATCGGATTTCCGTTTGATACGAGTCTTGCCGTGGCGCGTATGTGTTACGACGGAATGTTCGAGGAGTTGCCGGACATTCGTTGGATCATCGGACATCTCGGTGGCGCCATACCGTATTTGATGGAACGGATGGACAACGGTTTTCGAGATTTCGCGGATTGTCGCGTGAAGATCGACAAGCTGCCGAGTGTTTATTTGAAGCGGCTTTATTACGACACGGTGTCGTTCAGTCCGTACACGTTGAAGATGGTGCACGACATGGTGGGCGCGGATCATATGGTGATGGGCAGTGATTACCCGCACCTGCTTGGGTCGATCGATCGAGCGGTCCCATCACTCGAGATATTCGATGATAGGGAAAAGATTTATTCGACGACGGCGCTGAGTATTCTGAACAGTATTTAGACGCGGATGAACGCGGATTAACGCCGATCTGCGTTTATCCGCGTTCATCCGCGTTCATCCGCGTTCAGTTATCTTACGGTGAAGTCCGCTAGTTGAGATGTACTCGTGCCAGCGACACCATCGGTCACTGTAACCTTGAGATCATATTTGCCGGGGGCGAGGGTTTTTAATGCGAGCTCTTCACCAAAGGGAATTCGTTCGGCGTCTTGTCCGTTACTGTTCACGCGGCGTTGCGGGGAATTGAGAACGGCCTGACCATCGCGCAAGACCTGCGTCTGCACTGTAAGCTGCGGATTGCCATTCGCATCACGCTTCGCGTTGTAGACAAACAACCAGTAACCCATTTGTGACGCGCGTGGGAAGGTGTGGTCCACGCTCAATTGAACGTGCTTGTCGTCGAGAAGCTGACCGCCCAGCAAGACGCTGCTCAACGTCAACTGGCTCTTCGCCAGATCCGGAATCACGATCCATTGAATCGCGCTCCCCACACTTCCGGATTTCTCATCGCGTGCCGCTACACGAACCTGGTAGATGCCCGGCGCGAGCGGTGTGTGGTGATTGTAGAAGATCGAATCCGAGCCACCAGCCTTCGGCGGATCGATATTCAGTTGGTTCTTAAAACTCGATGCAATCTTGCCTTTGTCGTTGAGTACGACACCGGCGAGTTTGATCGTCGCCGGCTGTTTACCGTCAACTCCATACCGCACGCCCCGACCGGAAATCTCGATCGACGAAGTTACTACTAACCCGTTCGCGGGTGTGTTGAGATAAGTGAGCGATAGTTGTGTTGGCAAACCACCTTCAGGATAGAAATCACTGAGCGCCTCTCGCAATTCACTTTCGGGAGTTTTGGGAGCGTTGTTATTCGAGTTCGTCGCGGTCTTTGCCGGGGCCGCTGTTGGACCAGCCACATAACCCTTCGGCGCTCGCACCGTCAGTTCCGGCTGGCCCACTACCGTAATTTTCACATGCTTGAACTTTGACAGCTTCTCTTCGTCTGTTTCAGGTCGCCACGCGACGACGTAGTAATTTGATGTTTCATCGAGAACATCGTGCACCCAACCATCGAAAAAGTTGGTGCTGCGAAGTGCGCGCCCACCGGTCTGATCTGCAATACCAGTCAGCGCGTCCTGATTGGCTTCGAGTTCTCCTACTGACGCGAGGTCGAGCCGGCCTTGTGAATCCATTGGTCGTTTGCCGCCGGGATCCAGGTAAGTGCTGTTGACGAGGCCAGTCGCGTGAATCGTGTAAACAACAACGCCGGCGCGCTGGGCGGCGTCGATGACATGATCGAGTTTGTCGCGAACGTTGGCAGCGCGTGGACCAGCATCAAACAGAAATCCATCGGAGATGAAGAAGGCCAGCTTGCGGCCCGGCGCACGCGAGAGCGAACGCATCGCCGATTCGAGTGAGTTGTAAGTGTTCTGCGTCACCTGCGCTGCTTGTATCAACACCGCTCGCGCGCTGTTCTTCACCTGCGTTTCACACGAAGTACGTATGAGTGAGAGTGCTCCGCGAGCTCTGCGAAAAGTCGCTGCTCCTTTCATGCACTCTTCGATGTAGAAGTTCATCACCTTGGCGTCAGTCTTGCTCGTGTCGATCGTGTACGCCATGTACTCCGTCATGTTGGTGGAGTTGCCGTAGCTGTATCCCTGCGCGACGTACGGGCGTGGAATCAGTCGCGCCATCGCCGCGTCGAGCACGGCTCGGTTGCTGGTGAATTGTTCGAGGAAACCGACCTGTCCGCTGGCAGTAAGAATCGCGATGTTGTCTTTCGAACTCATTTCGCGATCGAGAAAACGTTGCAACATCATGCGCGTGCGATTCATGCTGTCGGGCGACAGATGAAGATCGTCGAGAAAGAAAACGATGGTGCGGCCGGGAACTCTCGGCGGCGTGGCGACGACAGGCTGAGTTGGGTTTGTCGGATCGGCGAGCGTTGCGAGTTCACGTTCACGCGGACTGCCGGCGGCGACGCGTTCGAAGAATGCGACCGGCCGCGGCTTGCCGTCGACCAGCAACGAAAACTGATCGCGTGTCAGTCCTTCGACAAATTTACCTTTTTTGTCGACGACAGTGATCCGGGATTGAACGAGTTCGGTGTTAGTGCGAACGACGTCAGGTTCCTGGGCACTGGCCACCGTGCACATTGCAACCAGCAACACAAACAAACAGAACTTCATGATTCATTTCCCCTTCAGATCTTAGCCACAGATTACACCGATTTCTAAATCTGCGTAATCTGTGGATTATGGGCGCTTGCCCCAGGTCGGCGGAGCCGGTTCCTTCGGCAGACGCTCGACCGGACGCTCCTTCAGCATCCGCATTGCTTCCTGAATCGCACGTTCGAGTTGCGGATCTTTGCCGGCGATCACGTCTTTTGGCCAGTTCTCAATGTCGATATCCGGCGCGACGCCTTCATTCTCGACCGCCCACTTCCCGTCGCGTGTAAAGAAACCGCCACGTGGCGCGATCATCGAACCGCCGTCGATGAACGTTGGTGTGTCGGCTGTATGCACGAGACCACCCCACGTTCGCTTGCCGATCAATGGACCAATCTTGCGACGTTTGAACATGTAAGGCATCAAGTCGCCGCCAGAGCCGGCCATTTCGTTGACGATCATCACCTTCGGACCCCAGATTCCGGCGGAAGGACTCGTGAATGGATAACGCTCGCCGGCGACATTGTTGAAGTAACCGTCAAAATCTCGTTCGAGGACGTTAATGATGTAATCAGCCGCCGAGCCGCCGCCGTTGAAACGTTCGTCGACCACCACGCCTTTCTTGTCCTGTTGCGAGAAGTAGTAACGATTGAAACTGGTGTAGCCTGGCTGACCAGTGTTCGGCAGGTAAACGTAGGCGAGCTGGCCGTCTGAGAGTTTCTCAACCAGACGACGATTTGATTCAACCCACGCGCGCGTGCGTAAAGCCTGTTCGCTTGCAACCGGCAGAACCGTGACCGTACGCGCGCCTTGCATCGACGCGGTTGTGTTTACGGTCAGCGTCGTTTGTCGATTCGCGGTACCATCGAGCAGTCGATAGATGTTGTCAGGTGCGACTAACTCGATGCCGTTGATGGCGAGAATGTAGTCACCCGCGTTGACGTTTGCTCCGGGCGTGGCGAGCGGTGAACGCAGATCCGGATTCCAACTCTCGTTGTCGTAGATCCGCGTCACTTTGTAACGACCATTCTCAATCGCAAAATCTGCACCAAGAAGCCCGGCAACCGGTTGCGGCACCGTCGGCATGTCGCCGCCACGCACGTACGAGTGCCCGATCGCGATCTCGGCGCCCATCATATCCATCAGGTAATTGAGATCGGCGCGGTGCATCACGAACGGCAGTAATTGCCCGTACATCTGTTTCATCTTTGGCCAATCAGCGCCCTGCATGTTGGGTACATAAAGATAGTCACGCTGATTGCGCCAGCCTTCATTGAAGATCTGTTTGAACTCTTCTTTCGGTTCGAGATACATGCGGAGGGCGAAGTTCAAACGACCCGCTCCGGGTTGTGGCGCCGTTCGATCGGCATCGACGAGGAACAACTGTGGCGCGGGTGGATTGCCACCCCCACCTGGTCCACCAAACTGACCACCGCCGCCTGCGGCTCGATAGACGAGTTTGCGTCGATCGCCGCTGATCTCGTACGCCGCGACATTGTTGACGAACGAAGTCGCACGGCGATCGCAGAGACGATAGCGCCAGAGTTCATTGCCGCCGGCTTGACCGCCGGCGCCGGGACGTCCGGCTTCGAGATAGAAAACCTGACCGTCGACACCTGCCTGCAAGTCGGCGTACTGTCGCTCCGGCACGCCTGGAACTGAAACGATCCGATTCGAGAGTCCGTCGAAATCGATCTGCACCGTGATTGGACCACGTGGGCCACGTTGACTACCTTCACCACCGGCGCCGCCTTCACCACCACCGGCGTCTCCGGGACATGCGCCCGGTTGCAATCGCCGTGTGCCGGTACCAACGCCACGATCTTCGTCACTCTCGGGCAGAAGCGGGCTCGCGTCTGTCTTGCGCAACACTGCGAAGTAAAGTCCGAAAGTCGTCTCGTGATCGTAAGAAGTCATATCGAGCCACTGTGAACGCAGTCCGAAATCGGTGGAAGCGAGAAACCAGAGATACTTTCCACTCGCATCCCACGCCGGCCAAACAGCGTCTGCGAGCCCGTCGGTGATCTGTTTCTTCTCGCCTGTCTCGACATTGCTGACGAAAATCGCGTGATAGAGCGAACGCAAACGACTCGAGTATGCAACCCACTTCGAATCAGGACTCCAAACCGGATTCAAAGTACGTTGCGGCACCATCCACGGATCGTCACCGACAATCTTCGCCTCGCCGCTGGCGACATCGAGTACCCAAACTTTTAGATTCGTGTCAGTAAAGAGAAGCTTCTTGGAATCAGGCGACCATGACGGCGTGTAGTAATGGGTGGGTTTCGCGAGTGTGATCTCGCGCGGCGGCGTCAAACCATCCTGCGCCTCGATCACGAGTTTGTACTCGCCCGACTTATCGCTGAAGTAAGAAACAAACTTGCCGTCAGGCGACCAAGCCGGATCGCGCTCCGCCGACGCGCTCGAGTTTGTCAGATTGCGAACGTCGCCTTTGTCCGCGGGAATCGTGAAGATCTCACCGCGCGCTTCAACCACGACGCGTTTGCCCGTTGGCGAGAGCGCCATGCTGGCGAGACGATTACTCACGTCTTCCCAGTTGGGCATCATCCACGGGAAGTCGCCGGTGGCAACGATGTTGACGATCTTTTCTTTGCCGCTCTTTGGATCGAGCTCGTGAACGTAACCCGCTTGCTCGAAAACAATCGAGCCCGCGCCGGAATCCATCGACTTCACATCGAAGTCAGTGAACTTCGTGATCTGCGCGAGCTTCTTCGACTTCGTTTGATACTCCCAAACGTTTGCCACACCGTCGCGATCGGAGATGAAGAAGACTGAGTCGTCGACCCACACCGGATAGACGTCCTTGGAATCAGTCCACGGCGGCGAAACGAGATCGTAAGTTTTGAGATCGACGATCCAGATCGGGCGATTCTGACCACCGCGATAGTTGCGACGTTCCTCGTCCCACGAATTGTTCATGCGATACGCGATGCGTGATCCGTCAGCCGAAATCTTTCCCTGGTAAGCGCGCGGCAGCACCATCGGTTCTTCAACGCCGCCGTTGACGGAGACGGTCCAGAAACGCGGCGCGCCACTCGGCGTCCAGGTCGCGCGAGTTGATGAAAACATGATCGACTTGCCGTCGGGTGTCCAGCCTTCGACGAGGTCCGCGCCCGGATGCCACGTCAAACGTTTCGGCTCGCCGCCTTCAGCCGGTACGAGGTAAACGTCGAAGTTGCCCGCGTATTCGCCGCTGAACGCGATCCAGTGTCCGTCGGGAGAAAAATGTGGGTTTGCAGTTTGTCCCTGAAAACTCGTCAATCGTTTCGCGCTGCCGCCGGCACGAGGCACGACCCAGATGTTGTTCGCATAAGCGAAGCCGATCTGAGTTGCGCTGACCGTTGGTGTGCGCAGCAGACGAGTTTGAGTTGGCGCGCCATGTCCGTTTTGAGCACCGGTTTTTGCAGAAAAAACCAAAAAACAGAAGACGGCCGTCACGATCAGGGTCGAGCGGGTAAACATTTGAAGGGTCCTCCAAAATTGCGGGCTGGAATGCGGCGGATATTATAGGACAGATAGGTCCTTTGACGTATAATGCAGCCCCCGAATCCAATCACCAGGAGAAAGATCATGAGGTCCCTGAAGCGTAGTTCTGTTTCCCTGTTCGTCGTCTTGTTCGTTTTGTGCTTTGCCGGGTCGGTGTTCGCGCAAGTTATCACGCCGCGCCCGAGTCAGGCAGCTAGTGTGATGCAAAGAATCGGCGCCACCGACGTAACGATCACTTACAGTCGTCCGGGCGTAAAAGGCCGGCAAATCTGGGGCGACCCGCCGGCTGGATGGGCGGCCACTGCCAAGGGCGAAGCCACGCTCGATAATCAAAACGAGAGACCGAAGGGTGCTCCGATCGTGCCGTGGGGGCACGTCTGGCGCACTGGCGCGAACGAAGCAACGATGTTCGTCATCAGCGATGATGTTTTAATCAACGGACAGAAACTTGCCGCCGGCAGTTACAGCCTGCACACGATTCCCACGAAAGACGAGTGGACGATCGTGTTCAACGGCACTGCGAATCAGTGGGGCAGTTTCAACTACGATCCGGCGAAAGACACGTTGCGTGTGAAGACAAAACCAGTCTGGCTCAATGAGAGTGAAGAGTGGCTCACGTATTCGTTCGATCCTGTTGACGACGACTCCGCGCAGGTAAACATTCGCTGGGAGAAGGTCAGCGTGCCGTTCACGATCAAAGTGCCGGATGTCGCTGCGTCGACCATCTCGAGACTTAAAACCACCGTCGCAAATGCGAAAGCCGATGATTGGCAGACGCCGTTGGTGGCCGGCAACTACCTGATCAATAACAAGGATACTGCCGACGATGCTTTGGGCATGGAGTGGATAGATCGCTCGATCAAGATTAAGGAAACCTTCCGCAACCTCGCGTCCAAAGCGAATGCGTTGTACAAGTTGGGCAAGAAAGATGAGGCGGTCGCAGTTGCAGAGCAGGCGATTCAGCGTGGAAAGGCTGACAAGGTTGATACGGCTGCCTTTGAGAAGCGTCTCGCGGATATGAAGGCCGGCAAAATCTAACGAATATTAGCCACGGATTTACACGGATTACACGGTAAAACAATCAGTGTTAATCCGTGAAAATCCGTGGCTAAAATTGTGTTTATGGGTGTCGCTAAATTAACCGATCAGAATACGGTTGTTCCGGAAAGCCAATACGCGCGCGTGGAGCGTGAGCGTCGTTATCTTCTACGTGATTTGCCTGAAGGGATCACGCGCGCCGATCCGCATCTACAGATTACCGACAACTACATGACGGGCGCGCGTCTGCGTTTGCGCAAAGTGCGTGAGCCGCGGTCGAATAAGTGGACCGTGAAGCTCACGCAAAAGTTCGCACCCGCTCCGAACGATCTTTCGCGCACGGTGATCACGAACACTTATCTCAACGCGCTCGAAGCTGAAACTCTCTCAACTCTCTTCAACAGCAACGAGATTCGCAAGAACCGCTATCACTTCGATTTTGAGGGACGAAAGTTTGCCGCGGACATGTTTCTCGGCGATCTGTTTGGTCTAGTCCTCGCGGAAGTCAGCTTTGAAACCGATGAGGATCTCGATAACTTTCCGGCGCCGTCCTTTGCGCTCGCCGATGTTACCAACGAGCCCGTGTTCACCGGCGGACGTCTTTCCGAACTGACATTTTCTGAGGTGCGTGCGGAGATCGTGAGGCTGGGTTTGCTAAAATAGGCCCATGAAGATCCGCGTCTCTCTGCTCATCGTCGCGCTTCTAGTTGCCACCGGTTGTCGCAAAACATCAACGTCATCAACTACGCCGCCAACCACTCAGCCGTCTCCGGTGGCGCAACTTGATAACTCACAGGGCGGCAGTGCCCCAGCCATCGAAACAAAACACTTCAAAGGCTCGATCGGCACTTCGCTTGATTTGCAGATGAAACTGGTGCGCACCGGCGATCAACTCGCGGGCAGCTATTCCTACCAGAAAGTCGGCACGCGCATCGATCTGCGTGGGACTGTCGACAAGGCGGGAAACCTGTCGCTCGACGAGTTTGATACAGGCGGCAAGCAAACCGGCGTGTTTAAGGGACTCTGGACTACCGATCCAAAGGACGGACTGATCACGCTCGCCGGCAACTGGTCCAAGCCTCCCGATCAGAAGGACAGCGACAAGAAGACTGCTTTCTCGCTGCACGAAGAACCGATCAGTTTCACGGGCGACGTAGATCTGGTCGCGAAGCAGATCAAGGAGAACAATAAGAAACTAAATTTCGAGATCTCGGCGCAGTATCCCCAGTTGACGGGCGGCAACAATCCGAACACGGAGAAGTTTAACCAGCTGGCGCGTGGGGTAATCACGAGGAAAGTCGCGATGTTTAAGAAAGAGATGGCGCCGGAAGAAGGCGAGAATACCGAAGAAACTCGTCCTGAAGATTCGATGGGCAGCGATCTCACCGTCACCTACTTGGTGGCACTGGCCCAGGATGATCTCGTGTCCGTCAATTTCACTGTCAGCACTTACTATCAAGGCGCAGCTCACCCGAATCACTATGCCGAGACACTGAACTACGATCTGAAGAATGGAAAAGTGCTGAGACTCAGCGACCTTTTCAAGCCGGGTGCAAAGTATCTGCAAGCGATGGCAACCTACTCCATCGCAGATCTCAAAAAGCAGGCTGAGCAAAACAGTCTGATGGCGGAAGAGATTGAGAAGGGTGCAGCCGCAAAGTCGGAAAATTATGGCGCGTGGACTGTCACGAGAGGCGGTATCGGCGTCGAATTCGATCCTTACCAGGTTGGCCCATACGCCGCCGGCCCGCAATATGTGACTGTTCCGTATTCAACTCTGAAGGATCTGATCAACCCCGACGGACCTGTAGCTCTATTCGCAAAGTAAATCCGTCTTCATCCGTGAACATCTGCGGTTGAAAAATACCCGAAGTAAAACGCCAGCAAGGTCGCCAGCAGCATGATCGCCGATCCGGTCCAGAACGTCACAAACAACGACTGATCGCTCATTTCGTGTGGTAAACCGTCAGCCCCGAGATGTACCACCGAACTATAGATCAGCAACGCAGTCAACGACGGTCCAACTGTACGCGCCAAACTGGCGGCCGATTGCGTTACGCCTAAGATAGCTCCTTGTTTTTCCGGACTGGCGCTCTTTGAGGCGAGACTCGTAAGGGCCGGAGTCGCAAGCGAATTTCCCATCGAAAACACTCCTCCGCCGATCAATAAAGCTCCCAACCCGCCTGCGGCTGGTCCAACAAAAGGAACTGCAAACAAACTGATTGCGAAACATAGTGCACCGACGATCACGAGCGGAAGTTCGCCGAAACGTTTTACCAGCTTTCCAATGAGTCCGCCCTGAATGATCACAGCAATCACTCCAACATACGCGAAGAGATAGCCGGTGTGTTGCGCGTCGTAACCGAAACGAAACATCGTATAGAAAGAAAAGGCGGACGTCATGATCGAGAAGGCAACGATGAAAAGGAAGTAGATGCTCAGGATGAAAGCCAGTCGCGGTTGTTTCAGTGAATCGACGACATCGCGCAGACTGCGTCCTCGAGCGGCCGAGTTCTTCGCGGGATTGCCGGCACTTATTGTTTCAGGAAGTCTGAAATAGAGAAGCAGGGCATTACCGAAACTAAGTGCAGCGGCAAAGAAAAATGGCACGTGAATGCCCCAGTGGCTCAAGATGCCACCGATCGCTGGTCCAAAAATGAATCCGAGACCAAACGCCGCGCCGATCATTCCCATGCCTTTGGCGCGATTCTCTTCCGTCGTGATATCCGCGATGTAAGCCTGCGCGGTGGAAATGTTGCCGCCAGTGATGCCGTCGAGAATGCGACCGAGAAAAAGCATCCAGACGGTGGTGGCGAGTCCAAGGATGAGAAAACCGATACCCGTTCCGATAATCGAAAACAGCAGCACCGGCCGGCGACCATATTTATCCGAGAGACTGCCGAGCACCGGCGAGAAGATCAGTTGCATGATCGAGTATGAAGCGAAGAGCAACCCGACCGTGCGTGGCGTTGCATTGAACGCCGTGCCTTCAGCGTAGAACGGCAACACCGGAATGACGATTCCGAAACCAACGAGATCGATAAAGACAGTGGTAAAGATTACGATAAGTGGTGAGCGCTTCATTCGTTGCTTATTATTAGCCGCGGATCTTCGCGGATGAACGCAGCTTAATCCGCGTGTTTATCCGCGAAAATCTGCGCCAGCCCAATCTTGGGAATAGTAACAGTAACGTAGTAACATTCAAGCGCACTAGTTATCAACTTTTTGAAAGACGTTTACCGAATGCTCAGACGCCGAGTAGTGTGCGCCGCCGCTTTCCTGTTCTTCCTTCCGTTTCTCGCAGCCGCACAGACACCGCCGCCGGTCGATATTTCATTCACTGTGGCCATGCCGCGGCCGCACACGCATTTATTCGACATTGACGTCGCCATCAAGCGAACCGCCGCCGGCCCGCAGGAAGAGCGGCTGGTGATGCCGGTGTGGACGCCCGGCTCGTACATGGTGCGTGAATTTGCGCGCAACGTGCAGGATTTCGCCGCCGCCGATTCAGCCGGCCAGGCGTTGAAATGGGAAAAGACAAACAAAAACACGTGGCGCGTCGTCACCAACGGCGCCCGCGAATGGCACGCGACGTACAGTGTTTACGCAAACGAATTGTCAGTACGCACGAGTGAGCTGAACTCGGAACATGGATTCTGGAACAATGCGAACCTGTTGATGTATCTCGAAGGCTCACTGAAGAATCCTTCCACGGTCCGCGTGCTGGCGCCCGATGTTTGGAAAGTCGCGACCGGTCTGCCGCCGGTTCCGGGGCAGAAAAATACGTTTCGCGCCGACAACTTCGACATTCTCTACGACTCGCCCTTCGAAGCCAGTAATTTCAAAACCATCGTCTTTAACGTCAAAGGCGTTCCCCATCGCATCGTGATCGACGGCACGGGCAACTACGATCCGGAACGAATGCGAGTCGACGTGCAGAAGATTGTCGAGACGCAAGTCGCGTTAATGGGTGAGATTCCGTATCGCGACTACACCTTTATTCTGCACTTGCGATCGAACGCGGGCGGCGGACTGGAACACTTGAATTCCACGGCGCTCGGTTATCCGCGCTTTGGTCTCCGCGTTCGCAGCGGCGAGCGCGCAACTTCCGCGGCGCCGAACGCTGCCGACAGTTTCGAACGCGACTACCGCGGTTTTCTCTCACTCGTGTCGCACGAGTTCTTCCATCTCTGGAACGTGAAGCGCATTCGTCCCGATGTGCTCGGCCCGTTTGACTACACGCAGGAGAACTACACGAAAGTTCTCTGGGTCGCGGAAGGTATTACGGATTACTACGCCGATCTCGTGCTGCGTCGTGCCGGATTAGTCACCGAGAATGATTTCCTGAGTGCCACGGCGCGATCGATGTGGTCGTTGCAAAACACGCCGGGTCGCCTCGAACAAACAGTTGAAGAGTCGAGCTTTGACGCGTGGATCAAGTATTACCGTCAGGATGAAAACTCGATCAACTCTCAGATCTCCTACTATGACAAAGGCGCACTGCTCGGGCTGTTGCTCGATCTGGAGATTCGCAAACGAACCAGTGGCGCGAAGTCGCTTGACGACGTGATGCGTTATCTGTACGCGGAGTTTTTCAAGAAGGATCGCAATTACGGGCCGTCGGATTTTCAGAGGGCGTGCGAACTGATGGCGGGATCGAGTCTGGACGAATTCTTCAACAAGTACGTGCGTGGCAAAGCCGAGCTGGATTACAACGCCGCACTCGAAGCGGCGGGCTTGCGGCTTGATACTTCTGCCGGCGCTGGTAGCGTCTATTTCGGCGCCGATGTCGCGCAGGATGATGATCGATTGATCGTGCGGCGTGTTTATGCTGGATCACCGGCGTACGAACAGGGACTCAATGCCGGCGACCAGATCGTGGCGCTGGACAACATGCGTGTGACGAGAGAATTCTTCAACTCGCGGATAGCGGAGAAGAAGCCCGGCGATCTGATTAGTCTGACAATCTTCCGTGCCGACGATCTGAGCATGTTATCAATCAAACTCGGCGCACGTAGCGAGGGAGCCTACCGCATCGTCCCGTTGCCCAACGCGACGGAAGTTCAAAAGCGGATCTATCGTGGCTGGTTATCCGTGTAATCTGTGGCTAAAACAGACATGGCATCCACTTACCAAAACATCCGTTTCCGTATCGACGATCGCGTCGCCCGCATCACTTTCGCGCGTCCGCCGCTAAACGTCTTCAACATCGAAATGATGCGCGAGATCGCGAGCGCTCTTAGCGACTCTGCGCAACGCGAGCTGGTCGCGATCGTTTTCGACGCCGACAAAAACTGCCGCGCGTTCAGCGCCGGCGTCGCGGTTGAAGATCACGTCCAGGAAACGATCTTTCAAATGCTCGACGCCTTCCACTCAATCTTTCGTCTACTCGAGCAGATCGCCAAACCGTCCATTGCCTTGATCGACGGCGCGGCACTGGGAGGTGGCTGTGAACTCGTAGCTGCATGCGATATCGTCATTGCCTCGGATCGCTCGCGTTTCGGACAGCCGGAGATAAAGCTGGGCGTCTTTCCCCCCGTCGCAGCCGTGCTGCTGCCGCTCGTGATCGGCGAAAAGCGCGCTCGCGAATTGATCCTGACTGGCGAGATAATCGACGCGCTGGAGGCCGCTCGTCTGGGTTTGTGCAACCACGTGGTGCCCGGCGCTCATCTCGAAGCAAAACTGGTCGAAGTGCTGGCAAAGTTGAGAGAACTGTCGGGCACGTCGCTGAGTTTCGCGCGCCAGTCGCTCGACCTCGGACGCGGCCGATCAATCGAGGACGCGCTCAGCGAACAGGAAAACATCTACCTGAATGAGTTGATGAAGACCCACGACGCGAATGAAGGTGTGAAAGCGTTCATGGAGAAGCGGAAAGCAAGCTGGCGGCATAGATAGTTTATGAGGAGAAATCTTTTTTTGGCGCTGCTGGTGGTGGTTTGTCTTTCACCCGCGCTCGCCCAGAAGAAGCCGGACCAACCCGGTTCGCATTCAACTCGTGTGCGCCCGCCCGCGATGACCGCCGAAGCAAAGGCCATGCTCGACGACGCTATCGGTGTTGTTTGTACGCAAGCCAAACTCGATCCAAATAGCAGTATCGCTATCGACGAGATGCAGGCGCGCCCGTCGCTACCGATTCAAAATCCCGAAGCGCGCGCCGGTGCTGAGCGTGCCCAGAGACTGCTGCCGGTGGCGAAGAGTTTTGTTATCAGTTCGCTGCGACAGCTCGCTACCGAGTATGGTTTTCAAAAATCTCGACCGTTCAAACTGAAACTTACCCAGGCCATCGCGAGAGTCAATGAAGTCAAACGTGTGCGGCCTGACATGGAGTCGCGCGACAACGCCTCGGTTTATTTGAGCCGGCCGCACATGATCACTTTCGGCACCATCTTCCTCGCCGGCTTGCGTTCCGACGAGGGCATGATCAGTGTGCTCGCGCACGAACTGATGCACGTGGCTGACGGTGACAACGACAATTTGCGTTCACTGGTGGCCGCAGTCGGAAACCAGGCTTCGGATCTCACCGGACTTGATATTCACGGACAGCGCAGCGAAGAGATTACCTGCGACTTGATTGGCGCGATGGCGGTGCGTGCCTACATTGTCAGCACGCCTGATTACGAGTCGATTGCCAGAAGATTAGCGCGCTCCGTGCAACATAATTGCGTTGATCTTGACGAAGGCGACGAGGATCATCTCTCGCCACGTAACACGATTCGTGCGATTCTTGCATTGAAGCCGGGCCTCGTGCGCGAACTTATCAACGACCGATTCTAGAATGCTACAGCGATCTCCCAATGTCTTTTTGTGCTTTTTGTGCCTTTTTGCGGCTACTGGTTGTCGCTCAGTTATCGATCGCCAGGATGTGAGACCGCGTGTGCTGCGCGATGTTCCGGCGCGAAATCTCGCTTATCGCCTGACGCCGGATGTTTCACCGCCGTCCACCGAATACGACGACCAGGACAAGTTTTCTGCTGTCGCGAACGACTTTGCCGCGAAGCGTAAAGACGAAGCACTCGTGCGCACGGTCGTCTCTCCCGACGGCCGGCGCGTGCTTGCGCTTTACGGCGGCGCAGACGAACCCGGTTCGACGTTTCGCATCGATCTCTACAATTCTGAAGGACAGTTTCTGCGCAATCTGATCCCGCCCGATCTCGCCTGCGTTTTTCCGGAAACTGTGACGTGGTCGCCGGATGGCAATTTCATCAACTTCATCGCTCGTAAGCGTGGTCAGGCGAGTCCGAGCCCGACTCCGATTGATAATCCCACGCCTGACGTGGCCGTGTCACCCGCGCCTTCACCGTCAACGTCTGTCGCTCCGATATTCGCGCCCGTCGCGAGTTTCTATACAGAACAGATCTACATCTGCAATCGCGACGGCTACGATCTGAAACCGCTTACCTCTCGCGACGGCCTTATTTATTTCTATTTTGTTTGGGCGCCTGACGGACATGCGATGGCAGCACTCGCCTGCAAAGAGGAAGAGTGGAACGAGCGTGAACGACAAGGCAAACAGCCTGCGGGTCGGCCTCGTTTGGTCGCACTCGATGGCACTGAGCGATTGCTTGACGATGGATTGACTGACGCTTTGCCGGTCTGGTGTCCGGATGCTTCGAAGGTTGCAACGGCCTTCGATACTGACGTGGCCATTTACGATTCAGGAGGCAAGACGCCGACTCAGGGACGTTTGCCGCTTGGCGATCAGTTGATCGCAGCGTCCGTGGCTTACGAGCAGAAGACGAGCACGCAAAAAGCGAACAACAACGCGGGTACTCAAAATGCCAGCGCCGCTCCTGCGACGCCGGCTTCCTTTAATCCAATAGTTCGACTCGACTGGCGTCGCCCTGAAGCGCTGTATTTCCAAACTGCGTATGTTCGCCTCAGACCTGAAACCATCAACACATTTCAGCGCTGGCACCAACTGAATATCAGCGCGCAAGCTGCAATACTGAAGTAGGCCACAGATGACGCGGATGAATTACGGATCAAATCCGTTCTTCATCTGTGTTTATCCGTGGCCGGTTTTTCTTTCCGATAGCCTACCATCCTATAATTTTGGAATCTCTGGTCTGAAAACCTCCCTCACTGATCGCCTTTAAATACACGCATCCTTCATCGTTACAAGCACTTCCATCGTTTGCGCGTCGATGGGAACAGTGCTTGCGAAGCGCGAGGGCCAACTCCGTTCTGAAAGAGAGGCCCCTTTATGCGTCGATACTTGATAGTTACTAGTACGTTGGTTCTCGCGATCCTCGGTACGCTCTCGTTTGCTTTCAGCAGCAAGGTCTCGGGGAGATTCAAAAAAATAGCAGCAGCAACAGTCGCAACTCCTGCTGATGCGACATCCATAAAAATAGAAAAGCAAACAACGGCTACCGGTAACAGCGCGTTACCACTGCGAAGTTTCTATCCGATGCAAGCGCCCGGTGCGACAAATGTCGCACTCCAGTCACAGGGTGGAGCTGCATCTGCCTCGTCACAACACAGCAGCGGCAACTTTCCCGTCGCTGCTGTTAACAACGGCGATCGCAGAGCCCAGAACTGGGGAGCCGGCGGCGGTTGGAACGACAACACGCAAGGCGACTATTCGAGCGATATTCTTCAGGTCACCTTTCCCAGCGTCACCTTTGTGAGTTCAATAAACGTTTTCACCTTACGTGATAACTACCAGGACAATCTGACGCCGCCGACACTCTCAGAGACATTCAACACCTGTGAGAACAGCGGCCAGGGCATCACTGAATTCGAGGTTCAATACTTGAACGGCGGGTTGTGGGTGACAGTGCCCGGTGGTCTCGTCCGTGAAAACAATAAAGTCTGGCGACAGTTTACTTTTCCTGAAGTCTCCACAAACGCGATCCGCGTGCAGGTACATGGCGCCGCTCGTTATACATCCGCGCTGAACTTCAGCCGCATCGTTGAGCTCGAAGCATTCGGTCGCACAGCAGGTTTCAACATCGCCGCATCCGCGAATGGTTCAGTCGCGAGCGCGACGTCAACTTTCAATTCCAACTATTTGCCGAGCGCGGTGATCGACGGCGATCGCACCGGCTTCAACTGGGGCCGCGGTGGTTTTGGCAGTGGCTGGAATGATGCCACGGAAAATTTGTACTCAGTCGACTGGGTGCGAATCGATTTCATCAGCGGCCTTCCACGCCGCCTCAATGAGATCGACGTCTACACATTGCGTGACGGGTTCGCCACGAACGCAACCGATCCCACCATCACCGAAACATTCAACACGGCCGACAACACCGGCCAGGGAACGACTGACTACGACGTGCAATATCTCTCCGGCTCGACGTGGAAAACAATTCCCGGCGGAAAAGTAACTGCAAACAACAAAGTTCGGCGTCAATTTCGTTTTTCACCAATTATGACGAGTGCGATCCGCGTCGCCGTCAACAAGGGGGTGAATTACACGACGTTCGGAAACAACTGGAGCCGTCTCGTCGAGATTGAAGCGTGGGAAAATTCTTCGACTGCCGACGATACGGTTTGGGTCGAAGACTCACTACCGGCCGGTTCGGTTCCGCAAGGATCGTTTGAAGGCTGGAACTGGACGTGCTTCAACCCGATTCCGCTTTCAGGCGCGCTCGCGCATACGTCAGACATCGTTGCCGGAGTTCACCAACACTTCTTCACGAATGCAACGCAAACACTGCAAGTCAACACGGGCGACACGCTCGTCGCGCACGTGTTTCTCGATCCCGTCAATCCGCCGACACAAGTAATGCTGCAATGGAATGACGGCACGTGGGAACACCGCGCGTATTGGGGCGCAAACCAAATCGGGTTTGGTGTTGACGGAACGGTCAGTCGACGAAATATGGGAGCGTTGCCACCTACAGGTCAGTGGGTACGTTTGGAAGTGCCGGCTAGTCTTGTCGCGCTTGAAGGCAGAACGTTGAATGGAATGGCGTTCACGTTGTTCAACGGCCGCGCGACGTGGGATCACGGCGGCAAGTTTGCAGCGCAAATCCCAGGCACGCAGACGATCTCAATCAATGACACGACTGTTGGCGAAGGCAACAGCGGTCCCGGCTTTGCAGTTTTCAACGTCACGCTTTCGAGTGCGAGTTCGCAGCAGATCAGTGTCAACTATACGACTGTGAACGGCAGTGCAACCGCTGGCAGTGACTATGTTCCCGCCACTGGCACGCTTACCTTCAATCCCGGAGAGTTGAGTGTACCGCTCGCGATCCAGGTGATTGGCGACACGGTGCTCGAGCCGAACGAGAATTTCTTCGTCAACCTTTCCGCGCCCGTGAACGCAACGATCGGCGACGGGCAGGGTATCGGCACGATTCTCAACGACGATACGACGGCGGGAATTTCAGTTTCGATCGGCGATGCAACCGTGATCGAGGGCAGTTGCGGCGGCACACCGAAGGCTATCTTCAACGTTACGCTTTCATCTGCGCCCAGTCAGAACGTCAGTGTCAATTACACAACTACCAACGGCACAGCTTCGAGCGCGAACGATTACATTGCCGCGAGTGGCACAGTTACGATCACACCGGGCAATACGACCGGAAAGATAAATATTCTCGCTCGTAGCGACACGACCATCGAACCCGACGAAACGTTTACCGTCACGCTTTCGAGCCCGGTGAACGCGAGCATCGGCGATGGCAGTGCGACCGGGGTAATCAGGAACGACGACTTCACGCCGCCCGCGGCGGGCAATCCTGGTGTCGTCGGTCAATGGGGGCCCTGCGAAGATCTCGAAACGGTTCCCGTTCACATCAACCTGCTGCCCAACGGCCGGCTGCTTTACTGGGGCCGCGACAAACATCCCGACACGTGGGACACCGCTGGTTCGTGCAACACCTACTGGTGGGATCCGGTAACGAAGGTCAAGAGCGGAGCAATGCCGACGGCAGCGACAAACCTCTTCTGTTCGGCACATTCGTTCCTGCCTGACGGACGTTTGATGGTCGCCGGCGGACACGATCGCGACACGATGTTTCCCGATCAGGAGTTGATTGGTGAAACGGAAATAAACCTGTTCGACTTCCAGAACAGTAGTTGGACCTTGAGTAACAAGCGAATGGAACAAGGCCGCTGGTATCCATCGAGCCTCGCGCTCGGCGACGGCGTCATCTCGATCTTCTCGGGGACGTATTGGGATGGAACTCGGCTGTCAAACCAACGGCCTTTTATTCAAAGCAACAAGTCTCCGAACTTCTACAGCGCCTCAGGTGCAACAGACACGCTAACACGAGCGAACGACGACCTCGACGTTCGTAATTACCCGTATCTGCATCTGACCGCGAACGGCCAGGCCTTTGGCAGCTACGGAAAAATTGCGTTCTATTACGACAAGTCCCTCGACGTGTTTTCGACTGTCTTCCCGAATGGCCTGCTGGATCACTTTGAAGGATCGTCGGTGCTCTACAACACGGAGCAACAGAAGGTGATGATGATCGGCGGTCGTGAAGGCGGCGGCGGCGGTGTTTCACTGGCGCAGACAACGATCTTCGATCTCGCTACCGGGACATACAGCGCTGGTCCAATAATGAACTCCAAGCGCGAGTATCACAACACCACTTTGCTTCCGGATGGAAAGATCCTGGCAAGTGGTGGACAGAAGTGCGATGGAGCTGGTCCAAACTTCAATTGTGCCGCAGGTGCGGCGCATGTTCCCGAAATCTGGAGCCCATCAACCAACACGTGGGTGAATCTCGCGGAGAATCCGCTGCACATCCCGCGTATTTATCACTCCGTCGCGCTGTTGCTTCCTGATGGGCGCGTGCTCATCGGCGGCGGCGGCTTGCCTGCGGCTGGCGGCGATGTAGTGGTCGATCCGACGAACAACACTGTAGTGACTTGTTCCGGCAATCCGCCTGCGGATCCGGTGGCATGTCGTCATTACGGTCACAACGACGTCGAGATCTTTTCACCGCCTTACCTGTTCCAGTCGAACGGAACACCGGCGGTGCGGCCAACCATCAATACGGCGCCGGCGTCGGTCAACCTCGGTGAAACTTTCAACGTTGCTATTAGTAGTAGTACCACGGTGTCTTCGGCTGCACTGATGCGTCTACCGAGTGTGACTCACGGTCTGAACTTCGATCAGCGACGTGTTGTGCTCAATCCGCAAGTGCCGAGCACAACGAATCTGACGCTCACGATTCCCACTTCGGGAAACATCTGCCCGCCGGGTTATTACATGCTGTTCGTGATGAACTCGGCTGGTGTGCCGTCAGTGTCGAAGATGATCAAGGTAACGGTGCCGGGTGGACCAGCAACGTTCCCACTTTCCGAGGTCGGCTCGCGCATGACTCGAAACCTCGATGGACGTCTACAGGTGTTCTACAAGGGTTCGGACAATGCGGTCTATTACTTCGTGCAAACTGCGGCCGGCGCCAGCACCTGGACTGGACCGATCAGTCTCGGCGGTTTTGGAACTTCCAATCCCGTGGCAGTCGCGAATGCGGATGGACGGCTCGAAGTATTCGTGAAGGGAACTGACAACGGAATCTATCACCAGTGGCAAACCACACCCGGTGGCAGTACCTGGTCCGGGTTCTTCCCACTCGGCGGTTTGGCTGCGGGCGATCCGGCGGTTGCGAGAAATAACAATGGGAGGCTGCAAGTGGTCTATCGCGGGAACGACAACCTGCTCTACACCTACTCGCAAACTTCTGCGGGCACGAATTCGTGGTCCACACCGCAGAATCTCTTCGGCACGCTGCTCGCCGATCCGGCTATCGGTGTGAACGCGGATGGCAGACTCGAAGTGTTCGCAGTCATGAGCGACAACGGCTTGAGTCATATCTGGCAAACGACTGCAGGTGGCAGCACGTGGTCGGGATGGTTCGGACTCGGTGGATTCCTCGATTCCGTGAAGCCTGACGTCGCCCGAAACACGGATGGTTTCCTGCAAGTGTTCTATCGTGAATTCGGAATGGCTGGAGGGGGATTGGCATATATCAGGCAGTCGCCCGGCGCTCCGGGAGGTTGGAGCAATCACACCAGTCTCGGCAGTAGTCTTAACTCTCCGCCAACTGTCGGTATCAACGGCGACGGCCGGCTCGAGGTCTTCGCGCGCGCCACCGACAACACGCTGCAACACATCTGGCAGACTGCGCCGTCCGGCAGTACGTGGTCGACGTGGATCTCGCTTGGAGGTGGTCTAACTTCAGGAGCGGCCACGGGACAGAATGCGAACGGCAAGCTGTCGGCAGTGGTGCGAGGATTGGACAACGCGCTCTACTACAACGTGCAGTCAACCGCCGGCAGTTCGACGTGGGCCGGATTCGTTCGTCTCGGCGGTAACGCGTCGAGCTTCTAGAACGCGGATTTACGCGGATGAAGACGGATCGGATCCGTTCTTCATCCGCGCTTATCTGCGTCCCTGATCGTGCTGAGAGGAGGGCGCTTGAGAATATTTTTTATATTTTTGCTTTTCACGGTTCTTTTTGCACAAGTTCCCCGTGATCGCAAACCAGGAAGAATCGTACTGACGCTGACCAGTGCGGAGATTCCTGATCTCTCACTCATCGATCAGAACGGAAACAGAGTGAAGTTCTACTCGGATCTGATCAAAGGCAAAGTGGTGTTGGTCCATGGGTTTTTCACGCGGTGCAACGCATTTTGTCCGATGCAGGCGCGCGCCCTCGTGAAGCTGAAGAATCGTTTGGGAGCCAGACTCGGCCGGGATGTCTTCATCGTCTCCGTCAGCAAAGATCCACTCGCAGACACACCCGAAAAAATGCGAGATTGGGGAAAGGATTACGGTGTGGGCGCTGGCTGGACGCTACTGACTGGACCGGAGGCGGACGTCAGGAAAGTCCTGCTGGATGTCGTGACTGAAGATCTCGGCACGGATCTGCACGAGTCGTTGATCGTGATCGGAAACGATCGTTCCGGTGTCTGGACGACGACCGACGGTTTGCAGTCAACCGAGCGAATTGTAAAGATGATCGACGAGGTTGCGCGTTCGCAGCCTTAAGCTTCGTCTTTGAGTCGTTTTAGTGCGCGCATCAACTCGAGGCCGGAGTTCCAGGTGAGATCGTCTTCGACTTCGCAACGCGTCGCGCTATCGAAATCTCGCGGCAGCGTTAATCCTTTTTTCAGTACCAGCAACAATCTTCGCCCGAAGTGGACGAGTGCGGCGCCGAGCTGAATCAGCAGTAGATCGCTGACTCGTCCATTATCTTCCGTGATCACGATCACTCCCGCGTCACATCGTTTCAGTAACGCCAGAGTTTTGTCGATGGACCACTCAGCGGCGCGATCGATCGTTTCGAACTCCAGATCGGCGAGCTCGAGCCCGTTCGTTATCTGACTCAAAAGCCCTGGCACGCCGGCATGTGAAATGAAGACTCTCGGCGCCGAGCTTTGCTGTACAACGATCTTCGCGGCAGTGGAAGGTTCGATCCCGGTCAGGTAAGAGTCGAGCTCTGCTGGATTGATGTGCAAACGAGTGGGCTGTCCCTTTCGACCTACGGTCAACGTGCCGACTTCGGCTTCGTGGCAGATATGAAAGAAGCTGGCGGCGTGTGCTTCGAGTTGTTCTTCGCTGTCGCCTTGCAGCACGCTGCTGTGACGCTCGCGCCAAAACTCACCGATGTCGAGATGCGTGACGAGCTCTAGCTCTTGTTCCTGAATCCATTCCAATCCTTCGTGATAGGGCGCGATGTTGCCGAGCACAGTGCGATAGACTTTTACTTCCGGACTCAGACACTGCGCCAACTCCAAACCAAGTGGAGTTAACTTCAGCCGGTCTCCATTTCTCAAAATAATTTTCCAGTACTCGTATGCAGAAACCTTGCGCGCGTCGAAGATCCGTTTGCGGAAAGCGTCGGTTGCCTGCACGGCTGTGATTCCTTCGGGATGATGTTTGAGGAAACGAATCACTTCGCGCACGTCAGTCGCGGTGGCGAGCACGGGTAAGCTTTCAGCTTCGTCGCGAGTTACGATTTGAAGGGTAGGCTTCATAGATGTTTCTATGTTAACGAGGGTCATTGAGATTCTTAGTGATACTGCAAGGTTGTCTGCAAGTGACACGATCTATGATGGTCCAATGTTCACTGGTCCATCTAATTGTAGATTCCAATATTTTGTAGACGCGGATGAACGCAGATGAACGCGGATCCGTTTAATCCGCGTTCATCCGCGTCTAGTTCTGGTTAGGCGGCGACTTTGCTGTTTTCCATCACGGTGAGGAGGTAGTGTTCGATCGCGACTTCGAGGGCGCCGCCGAGTTCTGATCCGTGCGACTCGCCGGCGACGAGTGACCAATTTGATAATCGACCGCAGAGCGAACGCGCAATCGCGGCGCGTGCGGGTGTTTCGATGAACTTCCAACCATGGACCAGATCTCCACTCAACACGACGTTCGGCACCCCAAGCCCACAGATCACATTTCCAATGCCGATGCCGAGATGTGTACCGACACGATCTAACGTCATTTGCGCGCGTCGCTCACCGGCGTGTGCACGCGCCACCAGATCGATAAACCGCAGCGGCGCATTATGCCGGGCGCGATTCGTCTCGCCGCGATAGAGTTCGACGGCGCTGGCCGCTGAGGCATAGCGCTCCCAGCAACCCAGATTCCCACACGGACACGACTTCCCACCCGCAACGATCGTCATATGCCCAAACTCGCCGGCAATATCCGTCGCACCGCGAAAAACCTCGCCACCGACAACAAGCCCGACACCGATTCCTGTTCCTGCGCGCACAAGAACAAAATCACCCGCCGTCCTCGTCGCACCGCGACGTCTGCGTCGTTGTGATTCATAAATCGCCGCCGCGGTCGCATTATTTTCAACAATCACCGGCACTTTCAGCCCCAGCATCTTCGCCACCGGCACATCTCTCCAGCCCTGGTGCGGCGCGTAGAGCAATCGACCCTCGTCAACATCTGTCGGTCCGGATACGCTGAATCCCACGACGCTCAATTCCCGATCCGGCAAGTCACGCCGTTGACGGCGAATAGCTGACTTGATCAGTGCAATTGTAGTCTCCGGATCTTTTGGTGTTTCGAAAACTTCTTCAAAGAAAAGTTTGCCGTCAATGGTGGAGCCGCCGACTTGCGTCTGGCTGACACCGATATTCACCCCGGCTAAAAAATGATTCTCACCACGCAGCGACAATCCGATCGGAGGACGGCCCACACGACGCGACGTCAAATCAGGCGTGCCTTCACACAGGACGCCCGAATCGAGCAGTGGTTTCACGAGCACCGTGATACGGCGACGATGCACGCCGAGTCGTCGCGCAACGGCAACCCGCGGAATCGGCTGCGCCGCACGCACGATCCGCAAAAGCTCACGAGTGGTTTGAGTGGGAACAACGTTCTGTAAGTTCGACACCTTGTTTCTCCTTGATCTAAACATCTCACTGCTAGGCAATCTGTACTCCACAGATTACACAGACGTTAATAAAAACAATCGGCGTAATCTGCGGATTGTCTACCGACAATTTTGTAGGAAGAGTCGAATTGACCGACAAGAATGTGGGTTGGAGTTCATGACCGGAAACGCTCGCAGCGAAGCCCGTATTTTTTGACCTTGTAACCGATAATTCTTTCAGTGCTGTCGAGAAGTTTTGCTGCTTTCGCACGGTTACCGCGCGATGTCTTGAGCGCATCCTGGATCAAATCGCGTTCGTAGGCTTCCATCGCGGACGCGAGTGAGAGACGCGTGACGGTGTCAGAACCTTCGGCAGTTTGCAGCGATGGCGGCAGATGATGTCCATGAATAACGCTTGAATCGCAGATTAATACCGCGCGTTCGATGACGTTTTCGAGTTCGCGCACGTTGCCGGGCCAGTGATAACTCGTGAGCATATCGATCGCGGGCGTGGAAATACGCTTGATGCTTTTGCCGTGCTCACGCTCAAACTTCTCGACAAAATGCTCGGCAAGCAAAAGGATGTCCGGCTTACGCTCGCGCAACGGCGGCATGAAGATCGTGAAGACGTTGAGGCGATAGTACAGATCCTCGCGAAACTGCGACTGCTTGATTGCCTCTTCGAGATCTTTGTTCGTAGCCACGATCAAACGCACGTTTACCTTGATCGTTTCCACGCCACCGAGCCGTTCAAACTCTCGTTCCTGAAGCACGCGCAGCAGTTTTACCTGGGTCGTCAGATCGAGATCGCCGATCTCGTCGAGAAAAAGCGTGCCGCCGTCTGCGAGTTCAAACCTGCCTTTTTTGCGGCTCTGCGCTCCGGTGAAAGCGCCTTTCTCGTAACCAAACAACTCCGATTCAATCAACGTGTTGGGAATCGCAGCGCAACTAATTTTTACAAACGGTTTGCTGGTGCGTAGTGAGTTGTAGTGAATCGCGTGGGCAATCATCTCCTTGCCCGTACCCGATTCGCCGCGTAGCAGCACGGTCGTGGTGGTGCGCGCGACCTGCGTCACTTGTTGATAGACAAGGCGCATCGGGTTCGCGTTGCCGACAATGTGGCCGAAATCGTAGCGTTCGCGCAGTTCCTGCTTGAGATGGATGTTCTCGTCGAGCAGCCGCTTCTTGTCGGCTTCGATACCCTGTCGCACTTTGAGCGCCTGCGCGATCATTGCTGCGACTATGCTGAGGAATTTTGTGGTGCGGTCGAAATCGCGCTCTTGTTTGTAAACACGATCCGCCCCCAGCACGCCTACGGCTTTTGATCCGATCAGAATCGGCACACAAATAAAACTGACTTCCTTGCGCGTCGTGTTTTCCTCATGAAAGCGCAGGCGGTTCAGCAACAGTGGCTCGCGACTGGTTTGCGGGACGACAACCGGTTTTCCGCTCTGTACCACGCGCCCGATCACGCCTTCGCCGACGCGATAAGTAACGCGATGCGCGGAGTCCTGGTTGAGACCGTAACTCGCTTCGATACGAATCTTTTCACTCTCGCCGTCGAGCAGCATGACGAAGCCGCGGAGCATCCCGTGATGGCGTCCGAGCGTTTCGAGTGCGGCCGCGAAAGCTGTTTTGAGATTGCTGGTATCGGCGAGTAGTCGACTGATTTCGAGCAGCGTGCCGAGCTTCCGCACTTCGCGTCGTTCGCGCGAGACCAGTTCCGGACTTTTTACTATTCGTTCAGTAGCGACCATCGTTTTGGATGGCGCATGTTGGATTGCAATCCTTCGCAAGTCAAAGTGAAAAGTTTTATAGCGAGATAAACGGCACTTACATTCTTGTAGGCACTACGAGGCAAACCTACAAATTTGTCGTTTGATTAGCCACGAAGAAGCACATGTTTTTGTGCTTTTGTGCGTCTTTGTGGCTTGGCATGAGTGTTGTTAACGGAAGCAGCAAATCTTTGGGGAGTCAGAAACAAATGTTGAGAGTGATAGCCCTCGCGTGCGTGCTTTTGTTGACAACACCTCTGGTTGCCATGGCCGGAGATCCGACCGGAGCTACGACCGGCGGAGCCACTGATGTCGTGGCGACGAATTCTGGTGCGCCCACGTTGCAGGAACTAGCTGCGGAAGTAGGCCACTCGAAAGTCGCAAGCAACTTCGTCTGGATGCTGCTCGCGGGATTTCTCGTGATGTTCATGCAGGCCGGCTTCGCATTTTGCGAGACCGGTTTCACCCGCGCGAAGAATGCGTCGCACACGATGGCCATGAACATGATGGTTTATGGCATCGGTCTGCTCGGTTACTGGGCCTGCGGCTACGCTTTGCAAATGGGTGGAATCGGCGCCGTGCCCGCACTCGGCAACACTGGTCCACTCGCCTCCGAGTACACGATCTCGATCGCCGGTCACTCCTTCGGCCTCTTTGGTACTACCGGATTCTTTCTCAGCGGCGACGCATACGACGTCAGTGTGTTCGGACTCTTCCTGTTTTCGATGGTGTTCATGGACACCGCCGCGACGATTCCCACCGGCGCGATGGCTGAGCGTTGGAAGTGGGGTTCGTTCGTCGTCTACGCCTTGTTCATGTCGATGTTTATCTACCCGATCTTTGGAAACTGGGTGTGGGGTGGTGGTTGGCTTTCACAACTCGGCAAAGAATTCGGTTTGGGTCATGGACACGTCGATTTTGCCGGTTCGTCGGTCGTGCACATGGTTGGGGGAGTTGCGGCACTTGTCGGCGCGAAGATTCTTGGACCACGCATCGGTAAGTATGAAGCAGATGGCAGAGTGAACTCGATTCCCGGTCACGACATGCCGATGGCGATTCTCGGTGTGCTCATACTTGCTTTTGGTTGGTTTGGCTTCAACGCCGGCTCAACACTTTCAGGCGGCGATCTGCGAATCGCGGTGGTGGCGGTGAATACGATGCTCGGCTCGGCGGCGGGCGCCGTGTCGGCGATGATCGCGATCAGTTATCTGCGCGGCAAACCCGATCTTTCGTTCATGGCGAACGGCATGCTCGCCGGGCTGGTTGCGGTCACGGGACCGTGTGCGTTTATCAACAGCACGGGCGCCGTTTTGATTGGTCTGATCGCAGGCGTCCTGCTCGTCGGCGCGACCATCTTCGTGGAAAGCCGTTTGAAGATTGATGATCCGGTGGGAGCGATCAGTGTTCACGGCGTGAACGGCGCCTGGGGTGTGATTGCAGTTGGGTTGTTTGCAGATGGCACTTACGGCGCGGGACTCAACGGTGTGGCCGGGGGTGTGCGCGGCTTGTTTTATGGCGGCGGGATGGGCCAAGTCACGGCCGAGATTATTGGCGCGGTTGCGTGTATCGCCTTCACGTACACAGCGTTTTATGCGTTCTTCAAAGTAGTTGGCTACCTGATTGGCAATCGTGTTTCGGCAGCGGTAGAGGTGCAAGGTTTGGATATCGGTGAGATTGGTGTTCCAGCTTATCCGGAGTTTCTGCCGATCACGCAACCCGAATTTGTCCCGCTTGCGGCCAGGCCAACGTCGGTTAGTCCACAGATTGCACAGATTCCACAGATTACCTTGATTGAATCTGCGTAATCTGTGGATAGTCGTCTCATGCAGTGATACATGGACCAGCAAAACAGGGTCTCTACGACCCACGCAACGAGCACGATGCTTGTGGCGTGGGTTTTGTAGCTGACATCAAGGGACGGCGATCGCATCAGATTGTTAGAAACGCGCTCGAGGTGCTGTTGAATCTGGAGCATCGCGGGGCTTCGGGTTGTGACGTTAATAGCGGTGACGGCGCTGGGATATTGATGCAAACGCCGCATGAGTTTCTTCAGAAGGAATGTTCATTCGAACTCCCAGACTTTGGACAATACGCCGTCGGAATGGTTTTCCTGCCTGTAGACGAGCGACAACAGTGCGAGGCAATCTTTGCACGTGTCGTGGAAGAGGAAGGCCAACGAATACTCGGCTGGCGCGACGTTCCCACCAACGATGCTTTACTTGGTCCCACCGCACGCGAGTCAAAGCCAATCGTCAGGCAGGTCTTCATCGCTCGAAAAGATTTAGATGAGGACGCCGCTTTCGAGCGCAAACTCTACGTGATCCGTCGCCGCGCTTCTCGTGAAGTGAAACAATCGAACATCGATGGCTTTTACATCTCGAGTCTCTCGTACAAGACTGTGGTCTACAAGGGTATGTTGACTGCGAGTCAATTGCCGCAGTTCTATCCGGATCTCGTTGATACTTCACTGACCTCCGCGCTCGCCATCGTTCATTCTCGTTTCAGCACCAACACGTTTCCGAGTTGGGCGCGCGCGCATCCATATCGGTACATCGCCCACAACGGCGAGATCAACACTCTCCGCGGCAACGTCAACTGGATGCACGCACGCGAGAGTCGCTTCGCCTCGCGACTCTTCGGCGACGACCTGCAAAAAGTGTTGCCCGTAATCGATAACGACGCGAGCGACTCCGGCATGTTCGACAACGCTCTCGAGATGTTTTTGCTGGCCGGACGCTCATTGCCGCACGCGCTCATGATGATGGTGCCCGAGCCGTGGACCGGCGATCCGTTCATCAGCCATGAGAAGCGAGCGTTCTACGAATATCACTCGCTGATTAGCGAGCCATGGGATGGACCAGCAGCGATCGTCTTCAGCGACGGCTTCACAGTCGGCGCAATGCTCGATCGCAATGGACTGCGGCCCGCGCGTTACTACGTCACCAAAGATGATCTGGTTGTGCTCGCTTCTGAAGTCGGCGTGCTCGATATTCCTGCGGAGAGGATCGCGTCGAAAGGAAGTCTTAAGCCCGGCAATTTGTTCCTCGTCGACACAAAACACGGGCGCATCATCGGCGACGACGAATTGAAGCAGTCACTGGCACGCGAACATCCGTACCAGGAATGGCTCGATGCCAACATGATCACGTTGGACCACCTGCCCACGCCGCCCTACGTTCATACCACCAACACCGAAACGATTCTCCGGCGTCAGCGTGTGTTTGGTTACACGTATGAGGAGTTGAGACTACTGCTCGAGCCGATGGCGACGACGGGAAGCGAGCCCCTCGGTTCGATGGGCGCTGACACGCCACTCGCGATTCTTTCGGAACGGCCGCAGTTGCTCTACAGCTACTTCAAACAGCTCTTTGCTCAAGTAACAAACCCGCCGGTCGATGCGATTCGTGAAGAGCTGGTGATGTCTGCCGATACGTGTGTTGGTCCGGAGGTGAACATGCTCGAGCCGTCGCCCGCATGTGCGCGTCAAATCAGGCTCTCATCGCCGATTCTGACTAACGAAGAGCTCGAGAAGCTGCGACTCTTCGGTGACTCTGACAGTCACTGGGGCAGGGCCGGATTCAAGTCGCTCACGATTCCGATCGTTTATTCGGCTGCAAAAGGTGGAAAGGGACTTGAGACTGCCCTCGACGATATCTGCACGCAGTCGAGTGCCTCGATCGACGGCGAATACGACCTCATCATTCTCTCCGATCGCAACCTCGACGAAGAGATGGCGCCGATACCGGCGCTGCTCGCAGTTGGCGCTGTTCATCATCACTTGATTCGTGAAGGCACTCGCACGCACGTCGGTTTGATCGTTGAGAGTGGCGAGCCGCGCGAGGTGCATCACTTCGCCTTGCTGTTGGGCTATGGCGCCGCTGCGATCAATCCGTATCTCGTTTTTGAAACTCTGCACGACAACATTCGCAAAGAGTTGCTATCAGAGATCGACGAACAGACGGCAGTGCACAACTATGTCCATGCGATCAACAAGGGCATCATCAAGGTCATCTCGAAGATGGGCATCTCAACTACGCAGGGATACTGTGGCGCCCAGATCTTCGAAGCCATCGGCCTCGCTCAGGATGTGGTCGACAAATATTTCACCTGGACACCTTCGAGGATTGGCGGCGCGAATCTCGAAGTGATCGCAGAGGAAGTGCGACGCCGTCACACGGCCGCATTTGTTGAAGAGAGTCCAGTCCTTGAAAGCGGTGGTCACTATCAGTATCGCAAAGATGGTGAGCCGCATCTCTTCAATCCGCTAACGGTTCACAAGTTACAAGCTGCTTGTCGCACGGGAAACTATGCGACGTTCAAGGAATACAGCGAACTGGTCAATAGCCGGTCGCGGAATCTCTGCACGCTGCGCGGTGTGATGGAGTTTCGATCGAGTCGCTCGCCGGTTTCAATTGAAGAAGTCGAGCCTGTGGAAGCGATCGTCCGTCGCTTCAAAACCGGTGCGATGTCTTATGGTTCCATTAGCAAAGAAGCGCACGAGTCGCTCGCGATTGCGATGAATCGTATCGGCGGCAAGAGCAACACCGGTGAAGGCGGTGAAGACCCGGAACGTTTCGGCGATTCGCGTAACAGCGCCATCAAGCAGGTTGCGTCGGGAAGGTTTGGCGTTACGAGTCACTACCTCGTCAATGCGCAGGAGCTTCAGATCAAGATCGCGCAGGGCGCCAAGCCGGGCGAAGGTGGTCAACTCCCCGGTGAAAAAGTTTATCCGTGGATCGCGACTGTCAGACATTCAACGCCGGGTGTTGGACTCATCTCGCCGCCGCCGCATCACGACATTTATTCGATCGAGGATCTGGCCCAACTCATTTACGACCTCAAGAACGCGAATCCCGAAGCGCGGATCAGCGTCAAGCTGGTGGCTGAATCAGGTGTGGGTACGATTGCGGCCGGGGTCGCGAAGGCGCGCGCGGACGTGGTGCTGATTAGCGGTTACGACGGCGGCACCGGCGCGGCGCCGCTCACGAGCATCAAGCACGCGGGCGCGCCGTGGGAACTCGGTCTGGCCGAGACACATCAGACGTTATTGCTGAACAATCTTCGCAGTCGCATCACGATCGAGACTGACGGACAGTTAAAGACAGGTCGTGACGTGGTGGTTGCGGCGCTGCTCGGCGCAGAAGAGTTTGGCTTTGCAACGGCGCCACTCGTAACGCTCGGTTGCATCATGATGCGCGCGTGTCACCTGAATACGTGTCCCGTCGGAGTCGCGACACAGGATCCGAAGCTGCGAGCGAAGTTCACCGGCGATCCGTCACACGTCGTCAACTTCATGATGTTCATCGCACAGGAAGTGCGCGAGCTGATGGCCCAACTCGGCTTCCGCAACGTGAACGAGATGGTGGGCCACTCGGAGTGCCTCGAGATGGCGCACGTCGAGCACTGGAAAGCACGTCATCTCGATCTGTCACAAGTGCTTTTCAAACCAGACGTTCCTGCAACTGTCGGACGTTACTGCCAGACGAAACAACATCACGATCTTGAAAACACGCTCGACCACAAAGTGCTGCTCGATCTTTGCCAGCCTGCGTTACGTGAAGGTAAACCGGTCTCAGTCACACTACCGATTCACAATGTTCACCGTGCGGTCGGCACGACACTCGGCAGTGAAGTTACGCGTCAATATGGACCAGCGGGTCTGCCGCACGACACGATTCAACTACGATTCGAAGGCTCCGCGGGACAGAGTTTCGGCGCTTTCATTCCCAAAGGCATCACACTTCGGCTCGAAGGCGATGCCAACGACTATCTCGGCAAGGGTCTGTCAGGCGGAAAGATCGTGGTGGCGCCGCCGAAGGAGTCAACCTTTGTTCCGGAAGAGAACGTCATCATCGGCAACGTTGCATTCTATGGCGCGACGAGTGGCGAAGCTTATATCAACGGCATCGCCGGCCAGCGGTTTTGTGTGCGGAACAGCGGCGCGAGTGTGGTGGTCGAAGCGGTTGGCGATCACGGTTGTGAGTATATGACTGGCGGACGCGTTGTCGTGTTGGGCCAGGTGGGCCGAAACTTTGCTGCCGGTATGTCTGGAGGCGTTGCTTATCTCGTTGACGACAATAAGCAGTTTTGCAATCTCGAAATGGTTTCACTGACGACGCTCAAAGACCACACGGAGATCGAATTAGTCAAAGACATGATCTTTCGTCATGCCGAACAAACGGACAGCCGGCGCGCTACGGAGATCCTCCTCGGCTGGGATCAGTTCGTGCGAAAGATTGTCCGCGTGTTGCCGAATGATTACGCCCGCGCGTTGGAGGTTTGGACACAGTCAGAACCGTCCGCGGTAGCGGATGGGTAGCTGACCAGCATGCAAAACTCCGGTTGCATTGATCACCACGGCGTCACCCATCCGCTACCGCGGAAGGTACTGACCCAGTCCAACTGTGATACCTGAGGTTTGAGGCGAAGCCGGATATTTGGAGGAAACTAATAGTTCACATGCATGAACGCGTCCTTCCCGTACTGCGAGCGCCTTGGGAACGAGTTCACGATTGGAACGAGTTTCATGGACACCTTGGCGGTTCGACTTTGCGCGAACAGGGCGGACGCTGCCTGGACTGCGGCATACCGTTCTGTCATACCGGCGAGTTGATTAATGGCGCTGCTTCCGGTTGTCCACTCAACAACCTGATTCCCGACTGGAACAATCTCGTCTATCGCGGCAACTGGCGCGCGGCGCTCGATCTGTTGCACCAGACAAACAACTTTCCGGAGTTTACGGGTCGAGTTTGTCCGGCGCCGTGTGAAGGTTCGTGCGTACGGGGACTCACTGACGAACCGGTGACGATCAAGACGATCGAGTGTGCGATTGTCGATCGTGGTTTCGATGAAGGCTGGATTGTTCCTCGGCCGCCGCAGCAGAGAACGGGAAAGCGTGTGGCCGTTGTTGGATCCGGTCCAGCAGGTTTGGCGTGCGCGGCTCAACTCAATTCCTACGGCCATTCGGTGACCGTGTTTGAGAAAGCCGATCGAATTGGTGGACTGCTCATGTATGGAATTCCGAACATGAAGCTCGACAAAGCGATCGTGCAACGGCGCGTGGACCTGCTGGCTGCCGAAGGTGTCGAGTTTTTTATCAATACTGACATCGGTCGCGACTATCCGGTCGATCGGTTGTTGCGTGAGTTTGACGCGGTGGTGTTGTGTGGCGGCGCGAGTCGTCCGCGCGATCTTACAGTTGAGAGTCGAGATCTTGCGGGAATTCACTTCGCGATGGATTTCCTGCGTGCAAATACAAAGAATTTGCTCGATAAAACTGACTTCATCTCGGCGAAAGACAAAGACGTGATTGTCATCGGAGGCGGCGATACAGGCACTGATTGTGTTGCGACGGCACTGCGGCATGAATGCCGCAGTCTGGTGCAGTTTGAAATCATGCCGCAGCCGCCGATGGCGCGGGCGGACAATAATCCGTGGCCGCAATGGCCGCGTGTTCATCGGGTTGATTACGGGCATGAAGAAGCGATTGCGGTGAATGGCTCAGATCCGCGCCAGTATTCAGTGATGACGCGGAGATTTATTGGTGATGGGGTGGTCGAGGCGGTAGAGACAGTCGAGATTGATTCATCGTTCAGCGAGGTTTCAGACACGAAGCGTGTGTGGCCTGCTCAACTCGTGCTCCTCGCGATGGGATTTCTGGGTCCTGAGAAAGAGGGATTGATTTCTCAACTCGGTTTAACTTTGAGTCCACGAGGCCTGATAGCAGTTGATGCAAACAAAATGACAAACATTCCCGGCATCTTCGCCGCCGGCGACATCGAACGCGGCCAATCTCTCGTCGTCTGGGCCATCGCCGACGGCCGTCGCGCCGCCGCGAGCGTGAACAAATACCTATCCACAGATTACACAGATTAATTAATAGAATCTGTCCAATCTGTGGATGGTCCTACTTTTTATTGACCCAATCGACTCGGTTGCGTATACTGCCGCACCTATCACAACTGAACCGTGTTTTTCGCGTACCCCCAACGCCCGTCGTTTAAACGTCACACCTCGTAAGAGCCTGGATTGCAAGCGCCGTGGGAAACGCACTTATTGTCAACGGTAGTCACTTTACGCCTTGTGCTCATGGGTGTGCTTCGCTCCTCACCCTGTTACAACGCACCAATTTCTTCGATCGTGTTCAGGAACGGTCCTTTGAGTCTCCGCCGCGGGATGCACCGCTCACTCCGGACCTGATTCTGCCGCGCTTCACCCTTAAAGACTGGACTAAAGAAAGCGTCCGCTTCTGGAAACGCACCTGGGCGTCAGCCAAAACATTCGCGGTTTTGTGCGATCGGAATTTGAAAAACGATTCACAGATTCCTCCCGCACTCATCGATGTTGACGATTTCCTCGTATGTCCGTACCAGGAAAATGAACTGCTGTTGCGTCTCAAACGCCTGTTAAAGACGCAACGAAAGGTAACTGCGAAACAGAACGGCGAGAGTCCGCGCGAACTCGATCTGCTGGTCGGAGAGAGTGAGACGTTTATGCGTGTGCTGCGCAAAGTGAGTCTGCTTGCGCAATCGAAAGCTCCGGTCGTCATTTCCGGTGAGACCGGAAGCGGCAAGGAGTTACTCGCGCGTGCGATTCACTATCAGAGCGTCAGAAAAGCAAAGCCTTTCATTCCCGTAAACTGCGGCGCACTTCCTGATGAACTCTTTGAAAACGAACTCTTTGGTCATCTCAAAGGCGCTTACACGCACGCCTCTTCCAACGAAAAGGGATTGATCGCCGAAGCGGAAGGCGGAACTCTACTACTCGATGAAGTAGACGCGTTGTCACCCGCTGCTCAGATCAAATTGCTGCGATTTTTGCAGAGTGGCGAGTATCGACCGCTCGGATCGTCGCGCTCGGCGGTCGCCGATGTGCGCATCATCGCGGCCACCAATACCGACTTACACACTCGCGTTGAGTTCAAGGAATTTCGCGAAGATCTGCACTACCGCTTGAACGTGCTCTCGCTGTCGATTCCACCACTGCGCGACCGAGGACGTGACGTGTTGCACCTCGCCTCGCATTTTCTCGAAGTGTATGCAAAGGAGCACCAGCGGTTTGCGCCACAGCTTTCACCGGACGCGTTGCAGAAATTAATAAATTACTCCTGGCCGGGAAATGTGCGCGAACTCGAGGGAGTCATTCAGCGCGCCATCGTTTTGCAGGCGGCGCCCGTCTTAACACCCGCGGACCTTGAGTTACCTAAAACCAACGATCGCTGTCTGCTCGAACCGGAATCGTTTCGTCTCGAGAAATCACTCGCGATCGGACAGTTTGAACGCGACTTAGTAGCGCGATTGCTGGAGCAACATAAAGGAAACATCTCGCGGGCAGCGAAGTCAGTCGGGAAAGATCGGCGTTCATTTCAGAGATTAGTCAACAAATACGGGTTTGATCGTAGTTCCTTCAAAAGTTAGCCACAGACACCAACGGGTAAAAGGCACGGATTTTAGTGCGGGGATTCAACCGCGCTTAGTGCGGTAGCAAAGCCTCACTTTCAGTCAACTACTTCCCAAATACCCAACAAAACCATTTGGTATTCCCTTTGCCATGGCCCAACCCGTAATGGTTGTGCAATGGAACGCCTCAATTCAGATGAACTGCCGCGCGATGACTTGATCGTTCGCATATTGCGATACCTGGTTAGTCATCCAACGGCGAAAGATACAACCAAGGGCATCGAGAAATGGTGGCTGTCCGGCGCCGGTCGTGGAGGAACATCAACAGAAGGCGCTCTCAAATTACTGGTGACCAAGGGGTGGCTGATCGCCCGCTATTCACCTCAATCAGAAACACTTTATTCGCTTAACGAAAACTACCTAAAGGAAGTCATGGCGTTTCTCGACGCAGAACCATAGTTGTGGATCCCTGCCGCTGTTAACTGAAAGGAAGGACCGATAATGCCAATAGCACCTTCTTATCCGGGTGTATACATTGAAGAGATTCCCAGTGGTGTGCGCACGATCACTGGCGTGGCCACGTCGATCACCGCGTTCATCGGACGCGCCGATCGTGGAACTGTGAATGAGCCGACGACGATCACCAGCTTTGGTGATTATGAGCGCACCTTTGGCGGATTGAGTTTGCTCAGCACGATGAGTTACGCGGTTCGTGACTTCTACCAGAACGGTGGTAGCCAAGCCATTATCGTGCGCGTCATTCGAAACGGCAGCACTGCGCGCTTCAGTTTGCCGGTGGAAGCGGGCAGCCCGCCTGCTACTTCGCCGCCGAGCGGCAGCCTCGTGATTGAAGCGTCGAGCCCGGGCGCGTGGGGACGCAATCTGACGGTGATTGTCGATTACAACACCGCCGATCCGACCGCCGCCGCTTCACCGCCACCACCGCCAGATCCGGAACTGTTCAATTTCATCGTCAGGGAAACTGTCGGCACCACCATCAGACAGGAAGAGAAATTTCTGCTGGTTTCGATGAACCCGTCTTCGCGTCGCTTTCTGCCGCGCGTACTGGAAAAGGGTTCGTTGCTCTTGAGAGTTCCCAAGGTGAACGGAGTTTTCCAGTTTCCGGTTGACGGCGATGGCGATGGCTTGCGACCGCTGGTCACGGGAACGCCGGCGACTCCGACGCAAGGCAGCGACGGCGTCGACATCACTGCGACCGAGCTCACGGGCAGTGCGGCGGATAAGACCGGCATCTTCGCGCTCGACAAAGCCGATCTCTTCAACCTCTTGTGTATTCCGCCGGCAGTGCGTGACGGTGACGTTGATTCATCCGTCTATCAGGCCGCTGCTTCATACTGCGCCAAACGCCGGGCGATGTTGATCGTCGATCCGCCGCTCGATTGGGGCAGCCGTGCTGAAACTGCGGCCGCCAGCGCGCGTAGCGGGCTTGGCGATCTCAATCTCTCCGGCACGATTGCACGCAACGCCGCGCTCTATTTTCCGCGCGTGGTCCAGGCCGATCCGTTACGGGATCGACAGAACGACATCTTCGTGCCGTGTGGAATCATCGCGGGGGTGATGGCGCGCACTGATGTGCAACGAGGTGTGTGGAAAGCACCAGCCGGTCAGGATGCGGCGCTGAACGGAATCCAGGGTCTGCAAGTGAATCTCACGGATGATGAGAATGGACAACTCAATCCGCTTGGCATCAATTGTCTGCGCAGTTTCCCGGTCATCGGTCGCGTAGTTTGGGGAGCACGAACGTTGCGCGGCGCCGATCAACTAGCTGATGAGTACAAATACGTTCCGGTGCGTCGCACGGCGCTCTTCATCGAGGAGAGTCTCTATCGCGGCACGCAGTGGGTTGTGTTTGAGCCAAACGACGAACCGCTCTGGGCACAGATCCGGCTCAATGTTGGCGCCTTCATGCAAAACCTGTTTCGGCAGGGTGCGTTTCAGGGCAAGACGCCGCGCGAGGCGTATTTCGTCAAATGCGATAAAGAAACTACCACGCAGAACGACATCAATCTTGGGATCGTCAACGTACTCGTCGGCTTCGCGCCACTCAAACCAGCCGAGTTCGTGATCATCAAGATCCAACAGATAGCCGGACAGATTGAGGCCTAAGGAGGAAAAAGATGGCGATATTCAGTGTCAACTCTCAGCGTTTCGACCCCTACAAGAATTTCAAATTCCGCGTGAAGTGGGATGGCAAGTACGTCGCGGCAGTCAGCAAGGTCGGTGGCCTCAAGAAGACGACGGAAGTTGTGAAGCATCGCGAAGGCGGCGATCCGAGCAGCAGTCGCAAGTCGCCCGGTAAGACGGAGTTTGAAGCCATCACGCTCGAACGCGGCGTCACTCACGATACTGAGTTTGAGAAGTGGGCCAACAAGGTTTGGAACTTTGGTTCCGGACTGGGAGCCGAAGTTTCGCTGAAGGACTTCCGCAAAGACATCATCATCGAGCTCTACAACGAGGCGGGCCAGCTTGCCATTGCTTACAAAGTTTTTCGTTGCTGGGTCTCTGAATTTCAGGCGCTTCCCGATCTCGATGCGAATGCGAACGCGATCGCAATCGAACACATAAAACTGGAGAACGAGGGGTGGGAACGCGACGTCGAGGTGCCGGAACCGTCTGAACCCACCTTCACCGAGCCGCCTGTGTAATTGAGTTATGCGTGCGCTTTCAGCAGCGGAGCTTCTGGACTTTTGGGAACACGGGTTTGCGCAGTCTCCGGCGGAACGAGCTTTGACACTTCTCAAAGCTGCGTGTCCCGAACTCTCCGCGGATTCGATCGCAAAGCTGACCGTCGGAGAGCGCGATCTTCGTCTGCTTACTTTGCGGGAGTGGACGTTTGGATCGCAGTTGCTCTGCATCGCGATGTGTACGAGTTGTGGTGAGCAACTGGAGTTGAGTTTCAGAGGGAGTGAACTGTTTGCGCCTGAAGAGACGGAGCTGGCCGGGAGTTTTTTGTTACCGGTGGGCGAGTTTGAAGTGACGTTCCGGTTGCCGAACAGTTTCGACCTGGTGGCGCTGTCGCGTTTGAGTGATGTCGGTTCTGGAAGGAAGTTGTTGTTGGAGCGATGTATCTCGAGTGCTGAGTGTCACGGGGAAGAGGTTGCGGTCGGAGAGTTGCCGGCGTCAGTTCTCGATGCAGTTGTTTCGCGGATGGGTGAGCTGGATAAGTCGGGCGATGTGCAACTCAGTTTGAATTGCCCGCAGTGCAGCCAGGCGTCGCAGCCGATTTTTGATATCGAATCGTTTTTCTGGAGAGAGATCAGCGCCTGGGCCAACCGCATTTTGCGGGAGGTCCATGCGCTCGCTTCTGCCTACGGCTGGCGCGAGACCGACATCCTCGGCATGAGCACGTGGCGACGGCAGGTTTATTTGAATTTGATTGGGAGTTGATCACAAAGAGCACATGCTTGCACAGAGAAATAGCCCTCGATGAGTGATTACCTGAACAATATTGTCGCGCGGAGTTTGAGTGTGGCTGAGGTGGTGCAGCCGCGGGTGCCGCATTTGTTTGAGCAAACCGTTGCCGCGACGCCGGTGGAGATGGAGCCGGGTTCAGAGGGTGAGAGTGTGGCGGAGACGAGGATGGGGTCGAGTGAAGCGCCGCACACTTCCTCTGCGCCGACGTCGCCGGAACAGATGAATCCGACGGTCGCAACACCGGTCTTGGAGCAATTTCAATCGGATTCGCGTGCACCGGTCGCTTTGCCTTCGACTCCGTTTTTGCCGGAGCCGTCAATGCCTTTAGCTGAAGCGACGAAGAAGCTCGCAACACCAAACGCGCCAGCACCCTCCGCGAATTCAGTTCCAGCGAGCGCTCAATCGACGCAACAAAGTCGTACCGTCAATCAGAACGCGACCAGAGTTGTGGACGGTGTAGTCCCGGAACGAGGTGGACCATCTCAAAGCGAACGGCCAACGGCAGTTCGAACCAGTGAACCGGTAACTTACAGGACAAACGCGTCGATCTCGCCGGCACTGCCCGCCGCGCTGCCACCAGTCAATCGCGCCGAGCCGCAACCGACTCCGATCAGGATCAGCATCGGCCGCGTTGACGTGCGCGCCATCATGCCTGCTGGTCCAGCCAAAGCCGCGGCGCCTGCGCGACCAAAACCCGGACTGTCACTCGAGAGTTACTTGAAGCAACGAGAAGAGGGCAAACGATGAGTACGGCTCTGGCAATCGCTTCGGTGACCGCCGTGTTGAAAGATCTTCTCAACAACGGACTAATCGACCACGACGTCGGCGCGAGCGTTGGCGAAGTGATAGTCAGCACGTTGCCGCCGGACCGCATCGACGGTCTCGATGCGCAAAAGAAGAGTCGTTTGAATCTCTTCATGTACCAGGTTACGCCCAATGCCGGCTGGCGAAACGCTGCGCTTCCTTCGCGAAACAGCAACGGCGAGCGCGTCACCAATCCACCGCTCGCTCTCGACCTTCACTACCTTTTGACTGCGTACGGAGCAGAAGAGCTTCACTCAGAGATCCTTTTGGGCTACGGCATGCAGTTGTTGCACGAAACGCCAGTGTTGACTCGCGATGCGATCCGCCGATCGTTGACGCCACCTTCACCGGTCGAGGCCGGTGGCGATCTGCCGCCCGCGCTGGCCGCGCTTTTCACCTCTGAACTGGCCGAACAAGTTGAGCAGATCAAAATCGCGCCGGCGGCTCTCAACACTGAAGAGATCTCGCGTATGTGGTCTGCATTTCAGGCCAAGTATCGACCGACTGCCGTGTACCAGGCATCAGTGGTGCTGATTGAAAGCAGAGGCTCGACGCGCTCGGCACTGCCGGTGCGGGCGCGCCGAATCAAAGTTGTTCCGTTCAAACAGCCGATCATCCAGCAGGTCAAATCGCGTGCGACGCCGGTCGATCCGATCCTGTTGGGCCAGACGATTCTTGCCGGTTATCAACTCGTGCTCGAAGGTTTCGATCTGAGCGGCGAAGACACACAGGTTTTGATTGGCGGCAATCTCGTGCCGGCAAATCAAACTGTCATCAACGATGATCAGATAATTGCGACAATTCCGGCATCAGTTCCGGCAGGCGTGACAGGCGCGCAGATTATTCAACGCACACTGTTGGGCTCACCGCCGCTACCACATCGCGGTACCGAGTCGAACGTAGCTGCGTTTGTCTTACAGCCGAGCATTCAAAACGTCGCGATCGCAAACCCGCAGAGTTCCGGTTCGTTACGTGCGGCCGACATCAATCTCACTGTCAATCCGGCGATTGGCGACACGCAGCGAGTGGTGTTGTTCCTGAACGAGTTCATTCCGATCACGAGTCCGCCCTCGAGTGGCGACGTGGTTCCGAATTCCTACAGTTTCATTGCCCCGACACGCAGGCCGCTGAGTCCGCCGACCAGTCCGCCTGGTCCAAGCGCGAACATCACGATTCCGATCAAAGGAGTTAAGACAGGCAGTTACCTGGTGCGAATTCAGGTTGACGGCGCGGAGAGTCCGCTGGGAATGAACGCCGCCGGGCAATACGTTTCGCCGCTACTGACACTTGTATGACTGAAACAACCGCTGTGAATTGGGCCGACGCGAATCAACAATACCTGATGGCCAGGCTGTTGCTGGTGCGCGAAGCGCTGTCTCAATACGCGAAGCGGAATGAGTTGGCGGAACCGAGGAACCGTGACGCGCTGCTCGCAGGCTTGCATCTCGCCACGAGTAACCTGCCTGGTCCAGCAGCGCTCGATCATCTGTGTGCGGCATTTAATCTCTCGACGTTCGAACGCGACGTGTTGCTGCTTTGTGCCGGAGTTGAACTTGATTCTTCGTTCGCCGAACTCTGCGTTGACTCGCAGCGGTCTTATCCGACTTTCGGCCTCGCTCTGGCGGCGCTTCCGGAAGCGCACTGGAGTGCGCTCTCACCGGCAGCTCCGTTGCGGTACTGGCGGCTCATCGAGCTGGCGGCAACCGACACCATTACGCGTAGCCAACTCCGCATCGACGAACGTGTGCTGCATTACCTCGCGGGCGTATCCGGCCTCGACGCTCGTCTCCAGGGACTGATCGAACCGGTCCACTCACACGCCACCCTGCCGAGTTCGCACCTGGAGCTTAGCCAGCAGATTGCGCGTCTCTGGCAAAACAAAGACGCGGCCAGTTTGCCCATCATCAATCTCTGCGGCGAGCAGCCGGCTGCCAATCAGGCCGTGGCTGCGTTCACGTGTCACTTGTGTAATGTGCCGCTAAACCTGTTGCGCGCGATTGAGATACCGGCAGCGGTTGCCGAACGCGAGGCTCTGTCGCGTCTGTGGGAGCGAGAAGCGGCACTGGGCAGCGGCGCGTTGCTGATCGACTGCGATGAGATCGAGAACACACGAGCGTTGTACTCGCTGCTCGAGAATGTCAGGGGGATGTTGATCGTTGTGAGTCGCGAGCCGGTTCGTTTGTGGCGTCGAAGAGTGATTCGTTTCGACGTGCGCAAGCCGAGTGCAACGGAACAGAAGCTATTGTGGCAGCAATCGCTCGGGGCAATTGAAAAAAATGGTGAGAAACTCGTCGGTGAGAACCTCAACGGAGACCTCAACCTGCTGGTGTCGCAGTTCAGTCTCGAAGCACAGACGATCAGCACCGTCAGCGCTCTGGCAGTCGCCAATCGGACACCTGACGACGCGTCGTCATCAGAATCGAATTTACTGAGTGACTTGTGGAACTCGTGCCGCACCCAGGCTCGGTCGCGGCTTGACGATCTGGCCCAACGGATCGAGCCCTTCGCTACCTGGGATGACATCGTTCTGCCTGAGTCTCAACGTCGCACCCTGCGCGATGTTGCGGCCCACGTGCGACAGCGATCGAAGGTTTATGAAACGTGGGGGTTCGCGGCGAGAGGTGATCGCGGGTTGGGAATCAGCGCGATGTTCGCGGGTGTGAGCGGCACCGGCAAGACGATGGCTGCTGAAGTCTTAGCCAACGAACTGCAATTGGATCTCTACCGCATCGATCTCAGCCAGGTTGTCAGCAAGTACATCGGCGAAACGGAAAAGAATCTGCGACGCGTTTTTGACGCGGCGGAGGAAGGTGGCGCGATTCTCCTGTTCGACGAAGCGGACGCGCTCTTCGGTAAACGTACCGAAGTCAGAGACAGTCACGATCGCTACGCGAATATCGAGGTCAGTTATTTGTTGCAACGGATGGAAAGTTATCGCGGTCTCGCGATCCTGACCACGAACATGAAGAGCGTGCTTGATACAGCATTTCTCCGGCGCATTCGTTTTATTGTCCATTTCCCGTTTCCGGACATGGTCCAGCGCGCTGAGATCTGGCGGCGCATCTTCCCGACTGAGACGCCGACCGAGAATCTCGACAACAGCAAACTCGCGCGTCTCAACGTTGCCGGCGGAAACATCAGGAACATTGCGCTGCATGCTGCGTTTCTGGCGGCGGATGCGGGAAAAGCAGTGGAGATGCGCCACTTGCTGCACGCCGCACGCAGTGAGTACGCGAAGTTAGAGAAACCGCTGACGGATACGGAAACGGCGAATTGGTTGTAGCCGACCACAGATTACACAGATTCTATTAACCAATCTGTGAAATCTGTGGATAAAAAGAAGATGAAAGATTTGCCAAGTCAAATAAATCCGCAATCAGTGGAGCTGCACATCGAGGAGCTCGTGCTGCACGGGTTTGCCGCGGGTGATCGGCACGCGATCGCCGCAGCAGTTGAGCGCGAGTTGTCACGACTGCTCATGGTCCAATTCGCCGCTCACGGTTTGCCGCGTTCATTTGCCGAGAATTCTGAACAGGCGCGGCTCGATGCGGGAACATTCAATGTGGCCCCGAGCGCAAACAGCGAAGCAATTGGCGGTCAGATCGCGCAGACCGTCCATCAAGGATTGAACTTCCGTGAGTGAAAATGCAGCGGTCGCAGCGCCGCCCCAAAAAGTTAACGCGCCCATTACGACCAAGCAGGACGAACGACTGCTGCGTCGTAAATGCGCGTGTGGCGGCGGCTCGGCGGGGTTAACAGGCACTTGCAAAGACTGTGATGAAAATCGTCTGCGAGTGCAGCGGCGCGCCCTCAGCTCAGCGAAGCCGTTTTGTCCTACAAACGTAGTTGGCGACGTGCTCGCAGAAGAAGGTCAGGACCTCGACGAATCGACGCGCCTGTTCATGCAGACAGAGTTGGGCCATGACTTCAGACGCGTTCGTGTGCACACGAATACTCGTGCTTCCGAGAGCGCACGCGCCGTCAACGCTCTGGCGTACACCGTTGGTTCGGACATCGTCTTCGCGACTGGAAGTTATCAACCGCACACCGCTGCGGGACGGCATCTGATTGCTCACGAGCTGGTCCACACGCTCCAACAGAACAGTCAACCGCGTGGCCAGCAGGCCAAACTCGAGATCGGCGAAGAGAATGACGAGTTTGAACGTGAAGCCGATCGCATCGCCGACGGGGTGATGAGGCGAAGTTTTACCGGGGCTGCGCCGCATCCACCGCCGCCACAGCTTCCCACGTCAGCTACGGCGCCGTTGATTCAGCGCACTCCTGCCGATGAAGCCTCGGTTCAACCGGAACGGGATGAAAGCGCCGCATCTGCTACCCCGATTCCAAATTTGATTGTGGATGACGATGCGTCAGAACTCGGTCCAGGCCAGATGCGCAAAACGCAGTTTCTTGACGAGTTGCGTGCTTCCGCGTGTACTGCCGCAGACGCCGAGCTCGAGCGCGTTGGTCGCAGCACCGAAGCCTGTCCTTACATCGCACGCGCGTTTGAGCGCTATCGGACGTTTGAGCCAAGCCGTCTCGAGCGCGGCCTGCGCCGCTACGCACCGGAAGCAGCAGAAGCAACCTCAGCCAGCCAGTACATCGACGCCGTCGGCGCGCGTGTTGGTCGAGCGGTCGGACTATGGGCCACGACGGGCGAGATCACCGGCGTACCCGATGAGCTGCAAGGTGAGTTTGGAATGATGGGTTTCCTGGGTGGGCTGGGCGGCGTTCTGTCAGGTATCGGCAGCGTTGTCGGTGGGTTGTTTGGCGGCATTGGCAGAGCCCTCGGAGGAATCGGGAGTCTGTTCTTCAAAGCACGAGCAGGTGGCGCACGCGATCAGGACGTCGGTCCGGAAGAGATCAAGTCGCAACTCGGCGCCGGACAAGCGCTCGACCCGCGAGTGAAGACGCAAATGGAAGGCGCCTTCGGTCACGACTTCTCGCGCGTGCGCGTGCATGCAAACACCCACGCGGCAGTGTTGACGAGCAGTCTGAACGCGCGCGCGTTCACCGTCGGCACTGACGTTGGATTCGCGGCCGGCGAGTACAAACCCGGCACGTTAATCGGCGACGCGCTGATCGCTCACGAACTGGCGCACGTGGTCCAACAGGGCGACTCAGCTCGCAACACCGCAGCGCCAATGAAAAAGGAGACCGCCGCAAATTCGGATGTGCTGGAACAGGATGCGGACGAGTCGGCGGTTGGCGCGGTGACCTCGATCTGGGGTGGAGTCAAACATGGGCTGACAAAGGTATCGCGAAAGGCCATGCCTCGTTTGAAGTCGGGTCTCCAATTACAGCGCTGTTCGCATGATTACGAAGTCAATGGACTTTCAACTGAGAGCGCGCCCGACTCGATCTTCTTCGATCGCCGCAGCGCCAGCATTGACGACTCACAACAACAGAAAATCGAGGATCTGAAGGTTCCCGCCGACCGTGCGCTACGACTGTACGCCTTCGTCAGTGAAGACGAAAACATACCACCGGCGTCAGGCGCCGAAACTGCACACGCCCGTTACACGAGAGTTGACGAAGCGTTGCGTCACGGTTCCAACCGGCACACGGGCGATCAGATTGCCGGTGACTCGACGCACCCCGGTGAAGACACCACCTCGAGTCGCGGCAATATCAATTATCGCAGCATGCGAAAGGTGAAGGTGGTGCCCGCGTCAGTCACGTCGTCGGGCGAAAGAGATTGCTCCGCCGGCGGCGAGCAGCCGTGTTCGGATGAATCGAAATTCACCAGCGCACAAACGAAGGCGCCAACGTTGTTGGATCCAGCCATCAATGCGATTAGCACTCCACTTTCCGACACAGCGAAGACTCTGCTCGATACCCATTTCCACACTACCGACGACACTACGCGCGAGATGGCGGCATCGGTGGTCCGTGACAATCTCACCAACGTCAAAACGCACATTACGAGTCAGATGTCAGCTATCGGAACACGCGGCGCGACTCCTTCTGACTGGGTGCCGGGACACGTCTGCGCCAACGCCTGTGACGCTACCTGTGGACGAAATACGGTTGCCTACAACAACAGGCGCGACGGCGATGCGCTGATGACTTTGTGTGACACGGACAGCTCATCTGCATTTATGCAGACAGCGGACGAAACCGACCGCGCGCTGACGCTGATTCACGAAGGACTGCACGGGATCACGATCTCCGTGGCGCCTACGGGTGGACCAGCAGCGCCGCCGCAAGGCGCTGCCGACATATCGTATTCATGGCAGCGAGTTATCCGCTTTATCGGTACACCCGATGCGATCAGGAACAACGACAGTTACATCCTGTTTGTCAGAGGGGCCAATGGAATGCCTACGCCTTCGGGGGCGGACATCATGGACGATCCTGAGGCGGGTGAACAGGGAAGTCGCGCCGTCGCTTTCCTCCAGGGGTGGTTAATCTGGGCCAATCAGGAAATCGCGAGCCTTTACAAGCACATGAACACCGCGCGTGGCGCGGGGACGTGGCGCAGTCCTTACTACATGGAAACTATGAGACGCATTGCACCTCTCTTTGAGATGACTGCGCCTCCCGCTGCGCCAAACGATAGCGATCAGGTGAAGGTGGCCGCGATTCACGATCGCCTTGCACGTTTCGTGCGTCTCCCGAATGCGTCGCTGACCCTGAACAGATCCCGCAGCGGCTCGACACACTGGGAACGGGGACCAGAGGGTCCGCTTACCTTAGGAACTGATTTCTACGAAGTGCCGGCGGGACCGGCGCAGGCTCGCGCGCAAACTGATCTGATCTTGCGAAAGCTGTTGTCAGCAGCGCCGGATATCAGTGGCGGGCTGGAGGAAAAGTACCAGCAGATGATCGAACAGATCAGAGATCACCATGGCGCCCTCGCGCCGTAAAGATCTCTGTGCAACCTCGGTGTTCTCTGTGTCTCCGTGGTTATAGGAATCGGCGATACATCAACAGAGACACAGAGGACACCGAGGTTGCACAGAGAAGACACAGATTTAAGAACCTTGTATCGATGAGAGCTATTGCAAACGTTAGATTTCCGGTTGTCGCGACGCCACCTTTTATCGGCGCGTCGTGTGGTAACCACCTGCACCTCGTGATGCTCGATGCGACGGGGCAGCAGGCGCAACACTTTGCGCTTGCCGATACGGGAACTGTCGTTGGCCCAGTGGCAAGTCTGCCGCTGACTCGGATCGAAGCGATTAACACGTGCGAGAACAGCGTAGTCATATCCGGCTGGCAGGGAACGAAAGGCAACCGATCCATCGTGAGACTAGACGCTCAGGGACACGTTATCGGGCAGGGCGAGCTTCCGGTTGTTGACCCCTTGATGGTTTCCCCGAAATTGACCTGCAACGGCGAGCGTTTCTCGCTTGTTTGGTCGGTGAACAACCGAGCCTCAAGACTGTGTGTGGTAACAGTTAACGGCGACTCACCTGGCGAACCACTCGAATTTGAATTCGCAGATCCAATCTTCGACCTCTGTGCGGTTGCAAGCGAACACGCTGTGACGGTGGCGTGTATTCATGGCGGCAGTACAACCAGTCTGGAACTCATTTTGATCAGCAACGAAGAGATAGCGCATCGCCTCACGATCGAGGATGCAACGCGTCCATCGTCGCCGAGTTTGGTAATTGCCGGCGGCGAAGTGATTCTCTTCTGGCTCACCAAACCAGAGCACGAACTACGCGCACAACACTTCGATGAAGCGCTTCAGCCACTTGGACCAGCGAGTGTAATCGCCTCGTCAAACGAACTTGAGATGCGTGTCGCACGCGTTTTTCAGGGCCGTGACGATCGTCTCGCGGTGAGTTATGTAGCGGCCACGCAAAGCGATGAATGGACGGTAATTTCAGAAAACAACGAGGCGGATCGCTATGAGACTGCTTTCAAACACGAGCAGTTTCTCGCGCGCTATGACTTTGGCGCACGCCGCGCAGAAGAGTTTCAGAAGATCGACGGGCCGGCAGTCTCGTATCCGGCGAGCGGCTGGGCCAACGATTCATTGCTTTTAATTTCAGCGGGACCGGAGCCATCAATTTCGATTTATCAGTAAAGACAGTCAATGACCTGGCTCGATTACACAAATCAAAAACTCGATCGAGCGGCGCACGTCGCAGGCAACGCTGTCTCACCGTTTCGTGTTTGCACTGCTACGGCGCTCGGGTTGGCTACCGTCGTTGCGTTGGGCTTCGCAGTTCTGCTCGGTTTGTCGCCGGCAGTGGTGTTGCTGCTTCTCGTCGTGAATCTGCTGGCGGCATTTGCGCTTGGCCTGACGATCAAAGTCGTTACCGGAAGTGAGCGACACACACATTATCACTACGAGATCGTAGTTGCAGTTGTAAGCGTCATCACTCTGTGGTCGTTGGGCCTGCCGGTTCTTCCTTATCTCGACGTCCTGGTTATCGGCAAAGGAGTGCTGCTGGCAATCGGACGTGTGGGGTGTTTCATGGTGGGTTGTTGTCACGGTCGACCGTGTCGCATGGGCGTCTGTTACAGCGAGGTCAAAAGCGGCTTTGCTCGCCACTACCTTGGGGTGCGATTGCTTCCCATTCAATTAATCGAATCGTTAATCGTTTGGTTTCTGACCGGGCTCGGCGGTTACCTGCTTTTGAGTGATGCACAGCCGGGAACGTCTTTGAGCGTGTATGTCGTTGGCTACGGCAGCGCGCGCTTTTTCATTGAATTCCTGCGCGGCGATCCCCACCGACCTTATTTCTGGAGTTTTTCAGAAGCGCAGTGGACCGCGTTACTGCTGCTGGGTTTGGTGGTATTGCTGCAGTACACCTCAGTGCTTCCGTTTCACGTCTCGCTCGTAATCGTTGCCGGTAGTGTCTGGCTGGCAATGCTCACAGTGTCGCTGAGACGGTGCCTCTGGCAAACGGAATACAAGTTTGTCGCTCCTCGCCACATCGCCGAAATAGCCAGGGCTTTCGAACTCGTCAGTCGCGCTGCGCCCGACAAGATTGTGACGGCTCGCACCTCACAAGGCATACAGGTTTCTGCAAGCCATACGGAGTTAATCGATCACTACTCACTTTCACAACGCGACGGTGAAATGTCTGAAGAGACTGCGAGGTTCTTACTGAGGCTGGCGCCGCGGCTCGCACCGGAATCGGTGTACTCAACAAAGGTGATTGGAAGAAATCGCAGAGTATTTCATCTGCTGGTTTATCGCACAGCGGGCAATTAAACATGAGCGCACGATCGAACAATAACGAAAGATCGCATAAGCAGATTGCGCGTTCCTCGTCTGCGCCCTTGAACAAGGTGCTGCAGGGAAAGTGCGCGTGTGGATCGCCCGCCGGGATGAGCGGCCAATGTGACGCCTGCCAAGACAAATCGTTCAGCAATCAGCGTGAATCCGCGGCATCGCCCACCGTGCAACAAGGATTAGCTAAGCCGGGTAAGCCACTCGACGAACAGACGCGGCGATCGATGGAAGCAGGGTTGGGCCATGATTTCAGTAACGTGCGCGTGCACGCCGACGATCAAGCCGACGTTGCGGCCCGTTCCCTGAGCGCGTCAGCCTACACGGTCGGCAACGACATCGTGTTTGCGTCCGGCAAGTACGATCCGGAGAGTGCCGCAGGCAAAGAACGAATCGCTCATGAATTGACTCACGTAGTGCAACAACGACGCAATCAGGGGTCTTCCACTTCACCCGCGCACGAAGCCGAAGCTCGCAACGCCGGCGCTCTCCTTGGATCCGGCGGCCGAATGTCAGTTGCTCAAGCGGCGCCATCCGGCGCAGTGCAATTCGACAAAGACAAAGACGACAACGCGCTCGACGAGAAGGCTAAGAAGATCATCGCCATCACTGCTGACACGAAAAAAACTGCCGAGCAAAAGGCAGTCGCAGTCGTGCAGGCAATTATCGACGAGTATTACGCGTCGGAAAAATCCATCATCGATTCAGTTGCTTTTGACAACGCGAAGGCCGGGTCGGGCGTGCAGGCGAGTCAGAAATTCGCAAAAGGCAACAAGCCGGAAGAAAGCACCGGCATCATTTACGTCGGCGATGATTTCTTCAAAGGCGTCACCGAAAAACATTTTGCGCGTCGCGTGCTCCAGGTGGGCCATGAAATCGAGCACATACATCAGTGGCGCGAAGGACTTTCCGGCGGACATAAAGCTAACGAGCGCGAATTCCTGGCCTTCTATCACGAAGCAACGCTGTCTGAAAAACCAGGCACCGGTCGAATGGTTCCGGGCACACGCTTACGACTGATTCATGCGGCCCTTGATAACTACGTGTGCATGCCGGCCGAGAAACAGACAGAACAGGCTGCGAAGCAGAAGGAATTGATCGCCTCGCGCACGAGCATCATCGACGCGGGCACGAAGGCTGAAAAGGAAGTACCGACAGAATGCAAGAAGTAGGAGTCGACTACGAATGACCAGTCTTGCTGGAGTTCAGACAGGTAAAACCCAACCCGCGAGGTCCAATCCGGGTTCGTTACCACTCGTGCAGCGAAAGTGTGCCTGCGGTAATTCGCCGGGACTAACAGGTCAGTGCGAAGAATGTGAAAAGGAAAAACTCGTGCAACGAAGCGCGGGCAGTGAAAGTCGTCAGCCTTCGGCCGCACCGGAAGTCGCCGCTCAAATGCAGTCCATGCGGAACAGTGGCGAACCGCTTAACGATGAATTGCGTGAATTTTTTGAACCGCGCTTCGGTCATGATTTCAGTAGGGTTCGAATTCACACTGATGCACGCGCGGCCGATACCAGCAAAGCCTTGAACGCGCGTGCCTACACCGTTGGCAGAGATGTGGCCTTTGCGTCAGGTCAATACAATCCCGAGACCTCTGATGGCCGGCAATTGCTGGCGCACGAGTTGACCCACGTCGTGCAGCAGGAAAACAGCAGCACGGCCGCGCATGTCGCGACCAGCACATTCAACGTTGCACCCGCAGACGATCCGAGTGAACGTGAAGCCGACCGCGTTGCACGCGATGTCTGTTCAGGCAGTGCGGCACCCGGCATTGGATCGCATCACGCGGTTTCTTCAGCGCACACGGTGCACCGGCAACCGGCCGCCACAACACCGCCGGCAGCACCGGCTTCGGGACCAGTCGAGGGGCCGTGCGACGCTGATACCCAGGAAAGCCTGAAGTCAGTTCGCACTGACAGTCAGGACATGATCCAACAAGCCCGCGACCGGCTCAACACTTTGAGGGGCGCGGATCTGAAACAACCCGATAAGGATCAACAAATCGCTCTCCAGGCTCTGGCGCGTAACTTCGCGGTGAAACCAGACGGCGTCGAGAAGCACCTCGAGACGATTCGCGATCGCCTGGGCAATATGCAGTCCTTCTCGGAAAACACGAGCGTAAGCAGTTTTATCTGTTCGTCCGGTGCAGGTCCGTGCGCGAGCAAGGCCGACGCTTTCACGCGGCGCGGTGACGGCAGGCCGGTCATCGGTTTCTGTCCGACCTTTCTTACACTCGATCCCTTCCAGCAAAAAGATACTTACGTGCACGAGTTGGCCCATGCGACCGATGCGGCGGTCAAGGACCAGGCCTACACGAGTCAGCGGGCCTATGGAACGATCACTACAGAGGTTGCCCTCGTGAATGCTGATTCGTATGCACGGCTCGTAACCGATCTGCGCGACGTTACGCAGGGCGAACAGCGATTCGTAACCCTCGGCTACACGACTCACAAGGATAGTCTCAAAGACTGCGGACGTTTTACTGAAACGTTGACCAAAGCGATGGCGGAAGCGGAGTTGGCAAACTTCGCCGCACTCCGCTCTCTGGGTGAAGAAGAATTGTGGAAAGCCCGTGGTCAAATCCTGTCCCAATTCAACGTCGTGGTGCGCTCGCCAGCGGGCGACTGTAAGCGAAACGACGCCCTCGCAAATCGATACATCAGCGTCTTCAATAAAGCTGACGACCTCTTAAGCAAGAGCGGGTTCGTGCTCCAGTGTGATGCCACGGAAGATTGCAAAACGGGTCCTGCCAGTTACGACGGCAAAGTGATGCGCATCTGTTTGTCGTGGGACAAAGCAGTTTCACGGTTTGCCTACTTTGGTTGGCCCAACGCGATCCTGCAGGCGATCTATGCGTACCTCGATGGTGGTGTCTCATTCGGCCCGGTAGCCGGCGCGCCGAAGGAGTATCGCGGCGCGAATGCAGCCGCCATCGCCTCGCACATGATCGCAGCGCAACGAACTGAGAGCGCTCAGGCTGCGAGTGGCTTCTGTCAATCTGTCGCGCCGTTGCGTCCTGATGAAGAAAAAACCACTGCGGCCGCCGCCGCTACTCGCAAACGAGAACGCCTTGCAACCGGAGCCGTGGGGTGGCCCGTCCCGGAGTTACAGGAAAAGTTACAGCGGCTGGCGCAACCGGATCTGGTCGTGAACGGCGTCTTCGACGAGGCCACCCAAAAGGCTCTCATCAAGTTTCAGGAAAGTGAAAAGCTCGTCAAGCCCGCGAAGAGCGGTCCGGAAACCACTGAACCGTCCATCGCGGAAAGAGGCGTGGCGGACGCGCCCACCTGGACCAGGCTCTTTACGCAGTTGCCAGGCTTCCACGGTATGCCAAAGGGTGAGACGTTCAAGATCGTCGGCTTCCGTAAAGATGACGAAATCACGATGCTGGACTTCGATCAGCAGCTCTTGCCCACCACCACGAATTTCAAGGGTCTTAAAGTTACTGAGCTTGATCCGGGTGGCGGAGTCAATACTTGTTGCTCGGGTTTTGGATGTCGCCGGAGCATCACTGGCGGCACTTGGCCCGTCAGGGACGACAACCTGTACGGTCCGGACACGGTCGGTTTCACCTTGCCGCAGGTCGAACGATATCAGCATGGCCTGAGGGTATCCAACAGCGAGTCGTGTGCGTACGCGATCCCGCAGGTGATGGTCGCAGAACTACCCGAAGGTCAGTTCGAATTTACGCGGGCCTTGCAACTTTATCTCATCAACAAAAAAGAAGTGGCCTGCGCGAAGTTGAACCAGAAAGATCGCAGAGGGGCTTCGATGACGATTCCGCGGAAGGAGAAATAACAAAAGCAGATGTCTACATTCCCAGGATCGCCAAGACTACTTAAAGGCGGCATCGTGCTGATCGATCCGAGCAGTTCCGCGGTCATACGCATCATCGCGTTGCAGTACAACCCGGAGACGCTCAATCGCTCGTTGCAGATCAAAGCGCTCGCGGAAGGCGGCGATCGCTCAGACGTGATGCGACTGACCGGTCCGCCTGTGGAAACGATCAAAGTCGATGTTGAGATCGACGCGACCGATCAACTCGAGTTTCCGGATCAAAACAGGACGGCAACCGAGCTCGGAATCTTTCCGCAACTGGCGGCGCTCGAAACGATCGTCTATCCGTCCAACAGCCAGATTCAGGCCAACAATCGACTCGCCAACTCAGGCACGCTCGAGATCATTCCGATGGAAACACCGCTGACACTTTTTATCTGGAGTAAGAATCGTGTTTTGCCGGTGCGACTGACTGATTTCAGTGTCACTGAAGAAGCATTCGATCCGGCGCTCAATCCGATTCGAGCGAAAGTGAGTTTGGGAATGCGAGTCTTGAGCGTGAACGACCTGCCGTTCGATCACAAGGGCAGCAGTTTGTTCATGTCGTATCACCAGCAGAAGGAAGCGCTGGCAGCGAAAGCCCTCGGCGGCAATTTGAACTCGCTGGGTATTACGAGGATTCCGTGATGCACTTTGCTCAATGAGTCTCTGTGCGATCTCTGTGTTCTCTGTGGTTGATCGATTCACAGCAAACACTAAACACAGAGAACACAGAGATTGCACAGAGTTGAACCGTAGCAGAGATGGGGTAGGCACAAATGTTTTCGCTTAATAGTCGTTACTTCAACATGCCCGTAACCAAGATCGAGACGCCCGACGGTCGCAAGATTGTCTACGTGCGACGGCGCTTCGTGCCGCCGCCCGAACGTTTCGAGCTACTGCTGGAACACGTCGTTACGCAAGGCGATCGACTCGACAACGTCGCCGCGCAGTACGTCGGCGATCCGGAACAATTCTGGCGTCTGTGCGATGCGAACGGAGCGATTCGTCCGGAAGAGTTGATCGAGATCATCGGCCGTCGTTTGCGCATCACGTTACCCGAGGGAATACCCGGAACACCCAATGCTTAAAGGCGTCTATCTCACATTGATGATTGGACCGGTCGTGCCGATCCCGGTGCCGAAGCCGGTGCTCGACGCGTTGACTGAGATCCAGGTGACGACTGCCGCCGGCACGCCAAGCGGGTTCTCGATGAGCTTCACGCTCAGCAATCGTTCGCCGCTGCACACGCTCTTTCTGGTCGCCGGAGCCCAGACGCCGTTGCTGCGCGTCATCATCATCGTGACGATCAATGGCCAGGCGAACGTCCTGATGGACGGCGTGATGACCAATCAACAAGTCAGTCCGGGAAGTAAACCCGGCGAATCGGTCCTCACGATCACAGGTGAAGATCTAACGAAGGTGATGTCGCTGATTGACTTCAGCGGCATTCCTTATCCGTGCATGCCGCCGGAAGCGCGTGTCGCCCTCATCATCGCGAAGTATGCAATGTTCGGCATAATCCCGATGGTGATTCCTTCGCTCTTTACCGACATCCCGATCCCGGTCGAACGAATTCCGATTCACCAGGGCAAAGACCTCGACTACATCAAGGGACTCGCCGATGACGTCGGTTACGTCTTCTACATCGATCCTGGACCAGCGCCGGGCACTAACGTCGCTTACTGGGGACCGGAGATCAAAGTCGGCGTGCCGCAGCCGGCCTTGAACTACGACATGGATGCGCACACGAATGTCGAGTCGCTCAGTTTCACTTTTGACGGCAGCAACAGCACGATTCCGATCGTCTTCATTCACAACTCGCTGACTAAAGTTCCGATCCCGATTCCGATTCCGAATCTCAATCCGCTGCAACCGCCGCTCGGAGCGATACCGGCGCCGATCACGAACGTCACGATTCTGAAAGACACGGCCAAGATGTCGCCGATGGCCGCGATCGGAATGGGACTCGCCGTCGCTTCGCGTTCTGCCGACGCGGTCACGGGCACCGGATCGCTCGACGTGATGCGTTACAAGCGCTTGTTGAAGGCACGCCAGCTTGTCGGTGTGCGCGGCGTCGGCACGGCATTCGACGGCTTGTACTACGTGAAGAGTGTCACCACGACTCTCAAGCAAGGTGAAATCAAACAGAGTTTTCAACTGACGAGGAACGGCCTCGTTTCCATTACGCCAAAGGTTCCAGCATGAGCAACGGTCAAAAGTTTTATGGCAAATATCGCGGCACGGTTATCAACAATCTCGATCCGCTTCAACTGGGCCGGCTTCAGGTTGATGTGCCCGACGTCGCCGGTCTGATTCCATCGAGTTGGGCCATGCCGTGTTTTCCATTCACCGGCAAGCAGATGGGCGCTTACATGATTCCGCAAATCGGCACCGGCATCTGGGTGGAGTTTGAGCAGGGCAATCCTGATTACCCGATCTGGAGTGGCTGCTGGTACGGGCTGGCGGCCGAGGTTCCGGCGCTTGCGCTGGCGGGCAATCCGGCGAGTCCGAACGTCGTGTTTCAGACCGGCTTGCAGAACACACTCGTTATCAGCGATCTGCCTGGTCCAACCGGCGGCATCATGCTCAAGAGTACAACCGGGGCGACGCTGATCGTTAACGACACCGGGATTTACATTCAAAACGGAAAAGGCGCGTCGATCGTGATGGTCGGACCATCAGTCACGATCAACAACGGCGCGTTCACAGTGATTTGAACGCAGATAAACGCGGATAAAAATCCGGATTTCTATCCGCGTTCATCCGCGTCCGCGAACACGAACAGGAGACTAATAATGCCGGGATTTCTATTACATCTAGGCGCGACGGTGCTTTGTTCTCACGGCGGACAGGCACAGCCGACTGTGGTTAATCCGCGTGTGCTCGTCAATGGTCAGCCAACCGTAACGCTGGCCGCGCCTTACGTCGTTGCCGGCTGCGCCATGCCGCCGCCGCCGGGTGGCAATGGTCCATGTGTAACCGCGCAATTCGTCAGTTCCGCGGTGCGCATAACTTCAAACGGTCAGCCGCTACTCTTGCTCGATAGCCAGGCGATCTGCGCTCCGACTGGTACGCCATTGATCATCGCAGCCACACAAACGCGAGTAACCGGGACGTGAAGAGACAATGAACGTCGATTTTCCTTACAGCTTTGGCGATCGTGGCCGCACTTCGCAGCCGAGCGACGACGAACACATTCGCGACATGATCGAACAGGTGTTGTTTACCGCGCCCGGTGAACGCGTGAACCGGCCCGACTTCGGTTGCGGTTTGCTGCGACTCGTCTTCGCCCCGAATAGCGACGAACTCGCGGCGGCGACACAGTTTCTGGTGCAGGCTTCTCTGCAGCAGTGGCTGGGAGATCTGATTGAAGTCAACGACGTCCACGTGACCAGTTCCGATGCGAGCCTGTTGGTTGAAGTGCTGTACACGGTGCGCCGCACGCAGCAGCAACAGTTAGCTCAGTTTAGTCGCGGAGGTACGTTGCAATGATCTACTTCTGCTGTGACGACACCAAACGCCGCAACGCCGTGAAAGCGCACCCGACGCTGAACGGCATCGATTTTCTCGAGGTGCTGGACGATCACGACGATCCGTTTTCAGAGCGCCAGCGAACACTGTTTGTTCATTTCATCGACAAGGATACGGTTGAAGGTCGCCAGAGCCTGGCGGACTTGTTCTCACAGTTGCGTGCTGAGAACGTGCGTATCGAAGGCGGCGAACGCATCCGCGATATCTTCGTCACCAGCATCAGCACTAGTATTTCGTCACCACCGACAAGTCCGCCAGGCCCTGCGAACGTGTTGACTGTGCGCGTTTCGAAAGCGGGAGATTTCTCGCCCTACACGCTGCGTTTTGTGAAGGACGCCACGGTTGACGAGCCACCCGATGGTTTGGACAAAGTACTGTCAGCCGTCAGCTTCTCGTTCAAGGTTGCGTGTCCGACGCCGTTCGACTGCCAAACGCCGCGTATTTGCGCAGACGATCGCCAGACGCCGCCGGAGATCGATTATCTCGCGAAAGACTACGCCAGCTTCCGTCAGCTAATGCTCGATCGCATGGCAGTGCTCGCGCCGGATTGGAAGGAACGCACGCCCGCAGATCTTGGCATCACGCTCGTCGAGTTGCTCGCATACGTCGGCGACTATCTCAGCTATCAACAGGACGCCGTCGCCACTGAAGCATATTTCAACACTGCACGTAGAAGATCGTCGGTGCGCCGGCATGCACGGTTGGTCGATTACCCGATGCACGACGGTCGCAACGCGCGCGCGTGGGTGCAGGTTCGTGTCGAAGCGAATGACGTTACCTTGCGCGAAGGGACGCAGATATTCACGCGAGTGCCGAAGCTCAACACGAGAATTGGGCCACCGATCGCTTCGTCGCCGCCGGTGCCCTCAGCCGAGTATGAAGAGGCGATGAATTTCAAGCCCGTGGTGTTCGAAACGGTTGCCGAAGCTCGTTTGCACCAGGCCAACAACGAGATGCATTTCTACACGTGGGGCGACGAGCGTTGCTGCCTGCCGAAAGGCGCGACACGCGCGACGCTCTTGATGAGTAATGAAAATGGACTCGTCAATCTCAATCCGGGCGATGTCCTGGTCTTCGTCGAACAGAGAAATCCCGAGAACGGCATCGAGGAAGAAGCTGATCCGACGCACCGCCACGCGGTGAAGTTAACGGAAGTCAGACCCGGAACCGATTCTCTTTTTCAGGAACCGATCAGCAATCAGGATCTGCGTATCGTCGATATCGAGTGGGCCGCAGCCGACGCTTTGCCGTTCGCGCTTTGTCTCTGGGACATCACGCTCGACGACGGTTCGAAGCGACCGGTTAGTGCGGCGATGGGAAATATCGTGCTCGCCGATCACGGGCAAACAATCGCAAATGAAGCATTGCCCGTAGTGCCGAAGAACAATGTCGCGCTGACGAAAGTGCAAGGTCACACCACGAACTCCTGCAAGGAGCAAACGATCGTTACGACCGCGCCGCGTTATCGTCCGCGCTTAAAGCTCTCACCCGTCACACAGCAAGCGCCGTTCGACCCGGACAATCCGCCGGCGTCTGCCACTTCGACGATGACTCTCTCGATGCGCGATCCGCGGCGCCTGCCGTCCGCACGAGTGAGTTTGCACGAGGCTGGCGTCGAAGGAGATTGGAAAGCGAGACGCGAACTACTCAACAGTGGACCAGTAGACAAAGCATTCGTCGCGGAAGTGGAAACAGACGGTGCGACGTATCTGCGTTTCGGCGACGGTCAACTCGGTTTGCGACCGGCATCGGATACGGAATTGTTCGCGACTTATCGCGTCGGCAACGGCACGGCAGGAAACATCGGCGCCAACACACTCTTCCACATCGTCACTGCCGAAGCTGTCGCAGAAAACGGTGTCACAAACTTTCTACCGGCTCGCGGCGGTGTCAGTCCGGAGACGATCGAAGAGGTGCGACAACGCGCGCCGAGTGCGTTTCGTCAGCAGGAACGTGCCGTCACCCCGCCTGATTACCAGGAAATCGCAACCCGTCCTGATGTCGCCGAAGCTTGCGATCTCGACGTGCAACGTGCCGCCGCGACGCAACGCTGGACCGGCAGTTGGTACACGATGTTCCTGACTATCGATCGGTTGCAGGGCCGCGACGTCAACGACGCTTTTGAAACGAAACTACGCCGTTGCATGGAACGATTCCGCATGGCTGGTGAGGATCTCGAAGTCGATGGACCACAGTATGTGCCGCTGGAAATCGTGATGGGTGTTTGTGTGAAGCCCGGTTATTTCTTCAGCGATGTTGCGCGCGAACTGCTCGACGTTTTCAGTAATCGCACGCTGGCGGACGGACGGCTCGGCGTCTTTCATCCGGACAACTTCAGTTTTGGCCAACCGGTGTTTCTCAGTTCGCTGATCGCGAAGGCGCAAAACGTGACCGGCGTCGAGTCAGTGAATGTAAAGAAATTTCAACGACAGGGAATCGACAGCAACGAGGCGATCCTGAGCGGCAGCCTGAATCTTGGCCGGCTCGAGATCGCGAGACTCGACAATGATCGCAACTTCCCTGAACGAGGCGTTTTTACTCTGGAACGAGGCTGACAATGATCTCAGCGGTTGATGCCACCACAAACTTAAACGACTGCGGCTGCTGCGAAGGCATCTCGCCCGAAACGCCGCTAGCCGTCTTCAATCGACCGGGACTCTCGGCAATTCTCTATCGCGTCGGCACGCAGGCAGAGTTTAAGGAAACATTGATCGCGCGTTTGTCGGATTCAAACCAGCCGGCTTTGCGTGCGCTCACGACGCGCGACGACGACGACTTCACGATTGCGCTCCTCGATGCGTGGGCCACTGTCGGCGACGTACTGACGTTTTATCAGGAACGAATCGCCAATGAGTCGTACCTGCGCACGGCCACTGAGCGTCTCTCGGTTCTCGAACTCGCGCGATTGATCAATTACCAGTTGCGACCGGGTGTCGCAGCGAGCACGTACGTCGCATTTACGCTCGAAGAAGCAGCCGGTGCATTGGGCCAGGCACTCGCAATTGGAACAACTGCGACGCTCGCGCCCGAAAGAGTTCCGCCCGTGATTATCGCCATCGGTACGAAGGTCCAGAGCATTCCCGGTCCCGGTGAAGAAGCGCAGACCTTTGAGACCGTTGAAGAGATCGAAGCGCGCGTTACCTGGAACGCGATCAAGCCACGCCTGACGCAGCCACAAACGATCAGCACCGACATGGAGATCGTTTTCTTCAAAGGTACAAACAACAACCTGAAGACGGGCGAGCGGATACTGATCGTAGATGAAGCAAAGAACTTCAAGATCAATATCATTCAGAAAATAACTCTCGACGACAAAGCAAACACGACCCGCATTGACTTCAACACCACGCCGCCGCCGCTGCCGAGCTTTACTCGACCCGGAAATCTGACGGTCGGCTTCGTCAGTAATGTTCAATCGCAGGTACTTTCCAACGCCAACGCGATCCAGATTCTTTCGCAATCGTGGAGCGCTCAGAATCTGTTCGCGCTGAGTCAGATTCAGGGTTGGAGTCTGAACGAGCTCGCCGCAAACATCACGCACCACACAACGGTGCCGTCGTTGCTGACCGACGCCGGTGTTTTTGCTTTCCGGCAACAGGCCGGCATCTTTGGTCACAATGCGCCTTATTACAAGAGCCTGATTGATTCGAGATCGAATCCGCTTTATCCGCACGCGTGGGATCCGTCGTTTGAAGTCTGGAAAAATCCACTGAGTCCCGATAGCTCTCCGCCGCCGGCTCCGAACTACTACACCGACGCTGACATTTATCTCGAGCGAAATCTTTCCAATGTAACCAAAGACACCTGGGCGATCTTGGAGCTTGCTGGAGGCGCTGCAACGAAGCGAGATCTCTTCAAGATCGTTGACGTCAAAGAGTCATCGCTGACGGGTTTCGGCATCAGTGGCAAATCTACGGCGCTAAGACTGGCAAAAGCGGACGGCACGGTGCTCGACAGCACCAACAAACCCGCTGAGTTTGTCGTTCGCAAAACGAATGTTCTCATTCAGAGTGAGAAGCTCGAGCTTGCCGAGCTTCCGATCCCCGGGCCTATCAATCCTCAGACTGTGGTGAGCGACGGGATCACGCTCGATGGTCCATATCTCGATCTTAAGCCGGGACAACGAATCATTATCAGCGGCGAGCGCAGCGATCTCGAAGGCGTGTTTGCCAGCGAATCGCTGGTGCTGAAAGAGGTTGTGCTCGAAGCAGGTTTTACCGTCATCACGTTTACTTCCGTGCTCGTCAACAGTTACGTGCGCGACACAGTAATCATCAACGCCAATATCGCCCTCGCCACTCACGGTGAAACAGTGACCGAAACTCTCGGTGGTGGTGATGCGAGCCAGTCGTTCCAGCGGTTCGTGTTGAAGCAACCGCCGGTCACGTACGTCACCGATGCAAATCCGACCGGCGCACTTTCCACCCTCGAGATTCGCGTCAACGACATTCTCTGGCACGAAGTCCCCGACTTCTTCGGGCATGGTCCAAACGAACGTATCTACATCACGCGACTCTCTGACGATGGCAAGACGACCGTGATCTTCGGCAATGGCGAAACCGGCGCGCGCCTGCCGACCGGACAGGAGAACGTCAAGGCGAAATATCGCAAAGGCATCGGTTCGAAAGGACTCGTCAAAGCAAACCAGCTCACGCAATTGATGACGCGGCCACTCGGCGTGAAAGGCGTCACCAATCCGAATGCCGCGAGCGGCGCTGCCGATCCGGAGAAGCTCGCTGATGCGCGACGCAACGCGCCGCTCACGATCCTGACTCTCGGCCGCATTGTTTCGCTTCAGGATTACCAGGATTTCGCCCGCGCGTTTAGCGGTATCGACAAAGCACTCGCGACGCCGGTTCAGGTCGGCGAGAAGAAAGGCGTGTTCGTGACGATCGCCGGCACCAAAGGCGCCGCGGTTGCGAGTGACAGCTTCCTCTTCTCGAGTCTGTTAACGGCGATTGAAAACGCGGGCGACACGGTCGTGCCGTTCATTGTGAAGTCGTATCAACCGCGGTTCTTCCGTTTGTCCGCCCAGGTAAAACTCGATCCTGAATTCTTGCCGGACAAAGTGTTGGCCCAGATCGAACAGCAGCTTCGCGATTACTTCTCGTTTGAGGCCCGAGATTTCGGCCAGCCGGTCCATCGCAGCGAAGTCGTCGCACTGATTCAGGGTGTGACGGGTGTTGTCTCAGTCAACGTGAAACAGTTTTACCGTTCGGATGAAAATCCGACGACGCATGTGCATTTGGTGGCGGCCGTGCCCGCGCCCGGCGGCCAGGATCTGACTCCGGCGGAGATCCTGATGCTCGATCCGCAGCCGCTCAGCTTCGAGGTGTTGAAATGAGTTTCGACGCAAACAGATTTTATGAACTGCTGCCGGCGGTCTATCGCATCCGCGATGCGGAGCGGGCCGAACAAGCGGAGTTACTCTCCGGTGTGCCTCAGGATGGACCACTGCGAGCGCTGCTCAGTGTGATCGCCGAGCAAGCCGCGGTAATCGAAGAAGATCTCGAACAACTTTACGACGATCAATTCATCGAGACCTGTGCGGAATGGGTTGTTCCCTACATTGGCGATCTCGTCAGTGCGCGCCGCGTGTTTGTGTTTCCGGGCGCACGCTTTACCGAACGCGCCTTCGTTGCCAACACGATGGCCTATCGACGCCGCAAAGGCACTGCGTCGATGCTGGAGCAACTTGCACGCGACGTGACCGGATGGAATGCAAACGTGGTCGAGTACTTTCAACTGCTCGCGACGACGCAGTACATGAATCACATTCGTCTCGAAAACGAGTCGCTCGTAGAGATTCGTTACTCGGAACCGATGGAGTTTGTTTCTACGCCGTTCGATAAACTCGCGCACACTGCCGACGTGCGTCGCATCGCCCCAGGGCGCGGCAAATACAACATTCCGAACATCGGCATCTTTTTGTGGCGCATTAACAGCTACTCGATCAGCAACAGTCCGGCGTTTCGACGCGACGATCGGCGTTACTTCTTCGACGCGCTCGGCCGCGACATTCAGCTTTACAACAAACCGGAAACCGAAACTGAAATCACGCATCTGGCCGAACCGATCAACGTCTCGATGCCGATCACGCGACGCGTGCTCGATCGCCGGCTTGATAGTTATTACGGCGTTGATGGGGAAGTCGAATTCGATCAGATGAAGAGCATTTTGCTCAACGTCGACGGTCAGTTTGTGTTGACCGATCCACACACGGTTCATAGTCCGCCGGTGCACAAGTTGTCGGAGCTGATTCAGGTTTGCGATCTGAGCGATGCGACTGACGGTTCGGGCAACTGGGCTCATCAACCGGAGGATCGCATCTCGATCGATCCGGTGCTCGGTCGTATCGCGTTTCCAACCAATCAGCCTGCGCCGCAACGCGTGAGAGTCAGTTATCACTACGGCTTCAGCTCCGAAATGGGCGGCGGTGAATACAGTCGCGCGTCGACGTTCAGCAAGCTGGAGACGATCGTCAGCGTTCCGACTGACGCTCCCAACCTCGATGCAGGAATGGCCGAGTTGCTCAACCGGCTGAATAGCAATCCTGATCTGGATGGCGGCGTGGTCGAGCTCGAAAGGCCAACCACTCCCGAAGCGAGCGATTACCACGATCTAACCACTAACATCGTCGTTCCCGCTGCGAAGACGATCGAGATTCGCGCTGCCGATCAGTCTCGACCCGTAGTTCGTTTGTCTGGCGAGTTGTTGATTAGCAGCGGTGGTGAGGGTCAGTTGTTGCTCAACGGGTTGCTGATCTCAGGTGGCTTGTTGCGTTTGCCTGCGAACAGTGAGATGCGCCAGCTCAGGTTCGTCCATTCAACGCTTGACGCCGCGACTCAAAATACCAGTCCGCCGTCGAGTGTTCGTTTGCCGAGTCTGCTGGTTGAATCGCCTGACGTCTCGATCGAGTTTGAGTCGTGCATCAGTGGTCCAATCGGCGCAGTCGACGGCGCTCACGTTTTCATTCGCAACAGCATCGTTGATTCGGGAGGCGAAACTCGCCTGGCCTACGGCGACGTTTCGCTCTTCAACACCAATTCGCCGCCCAGTCCAAACTCGTTCGAACAATCAGGCGCGCCACTTCAGATCGTAAACAGCACAATCGTCGGCAAGGTCAGCACGCTGACGATGGAGCTCGCGTCAAACACGATCTTCTTCGCCGAGCTGGACGAGAACGATTCGTGGCCGTCGCCCGTCTATGCCGAACGTTTACAAGCTGGGTGCGTCCGCTTTTCTTATGTGCCCCCGGGTTCGAGGCTGCCGCGTTTATATCGTTGTCAGCCTGCTGAGTCCGCCGATGCCGCGCGCTTGCGGCCGATCTTTACGTCGCTGCGTTATGGCGACGCCGGTTACTGTCAACTAAGTCAACTATGTGCCGTGGAGATTCGTGAGGGTGCCGACGACCAGGCAGAAATGGGCGCATTTCACGACCTGTATCAACCACAGCGCGAAGCAAACCTCAACTCCAGTCTCGGTGAGTATCTGCGCTTTGGACTTGAGGCCGGAGTTTTCTTCGCGAGTTAGCCCCACACGGAATGGAGGAACATCATGCCAGGTGATTACAGCCGCAGATTATTTCGTCGAGGAAAACATTATAGCGGCGTACTCATGCAACAAGGACGAGTGCAGCTCGATGCCGATTTCAACGAGCAGTTGGACATCGGGTTGTACCGCACCGAAACGGAAGCGATTGACGTCATTGGACGAACCGGAGTGCCGCGTCACAACGGCGGCTTTCTAATCGGCGCTGGTCCAAACAATCAGGATCTCACGATCTCAGCGGGCCGCATTTATGTTGACGGCTTGTTGTGTGAGCTAGAGAGTGGCAGCACTTACGTCACGCAGCCGCACCTGCCGAACCCGGAGAATACGTCGCCGATAACGAGTCCACCGGCCAGTCCGCCGAATCGCAGGCTGAGTGTTCAGGACGGACGTTACATCGTTTATCTTGACGCGTGGCAGCAGGAACGCTCGGCGCTCGACGATCCGCTAATTCGCGAAGTTGCACTCGGTGGTCCTGACACAACTGCGAGATTGCAAAACGTTTGGCAGGTGAAACTGTTGCGATTGACTCGCGACGTTCCTCCGAGCAGTCCACCGGTCGGAAACTTCACTTGTCGTACGCAGTTTCCTGAGTACGTTGATCTAACTACTCCCAGCACCGGCACGCTCAACGCGCAAACGGCGCCGCCACAACCCGAGGAAGATCCGTGTCTACTGCCGCCGACCAGCGGTTTCAGCCGTCTCGAAAACCAGTTGTACCGGATCGAGATTCAGAATGGCGGCACCCTTACGGGACAGGGTGGACCAGTAACGTTCAAGTGGTCGCGTGACAATGCGTCGGTACAAACTTCGGTGATCAGTATTGCCGATGACGTCGCCACTGTTCAGGACACCGGGCGCGATGAGTTGTTGAGCTTTAGCAATAATCAATGGGTGGAGCTGTACGACGAGGAGTCGACCTTGAAAGCCGCGCCGCGTGCTTTGGTCCAGATCGATAAAGTTCAACCGGCGACACGCGAGATCACTTTCAAGACGTCACTAGCGTCTTTCTCAAACCGTGTTCCGGGATTGAAGCTGCGACGCTGGGATCAAAGTGACAATGCAAACCAAAACGGTCTGCCGGCGACACCGAACCAGTGGCTCGATGTCGAAGCGGGAGTGCAGGTGCGTTTTTCACCGGGCACTTATCGCTCGGGTGATTACTGGTTGATACCCGCGCGCACTGCAACGCGTGAAATCGAGTGGCCACCGTTTCGAATTCCAAATACGCAGCCCGAGCCGCAATCGCCGCGCGGAGTTCGTCATCACTTCAGCCGTCTCGCGTTGCTCGAAGTTGTGAACGGCCAGTTGCGTTTGAGTGATTGCCGCAAAATTTTCCCACCGCTGACTGAGCTCGTGGATTTCTTTTACGTCGGCGGCGCCGGGCAGGAAGCAGCGGTGGGTGAAAGACTGCCGTGTCCGCTTGAAGTCGGCGTGACGAATGGACGTCTTCCGGTTGCGGGCGCGCGGGTCAGGTTTACTGTGCCTCAGGCCGGCGGGACTCTTCAGGCCGGCGGCAATAGTGGCACGACTCTCATTGTCGAAACGGATGCGAACGGCGTTGCCGCAGTGCAATGGCAGTTGGGTCAGCTCACAGCTTCTCAACGCTGCTTGCGAGTTGAAGCAACGTTGCTCGATGAAGATGGGACCGAGTTCAATCCCTCGCTTCACTTCAACGCCAACATCACTACTGGAGCCGAAGAACCTGGGATCAACGTGCGCCAGATCGTCACTCCTGACGACAATAATCCGTTGCGTAACGACACGCTCGTGCCTGTCACCAGACTGCGCCGAGGTATCTTGATAACTTGCGATCAACCGATCGCGCCAAACATCGGTGGCAATTCCCCTGATCCCGCTTCATTCCGAGAAACTGCGGTGGAAGCTAAGCCGACGTGTTACGTCACCCTCGATATGCCCTGGCCGATTGGCGCTGACACGAACCTTTGGGACACAAACTCAATCTTTGGTTTTCAACCGATTGTGCTGGCCGCACGAGTGGCGGTAAACGACAGGCAAATTCTCTGGAATCTAACTCGCGAAACGCAGGCTTGGTTGCAGAATACCTTGTTCACCGTTTTGAGACGTCAACAGATTGTTGATCGTATCCTTTGTCGTCTGACGCTCAAAGGTAACTTCATCTTTGCGCCAAACAATCCGAATTTGAATCTCGACGGTGAGGCGTTTGGACGTCCGCGCGGCGACGATCGGATCGATTTGCAGTTGCCGAGTGGCGACAATCGTCGTGGCGGCGATCTCGAGATGTGGTTCTGGATAACGCCTCCGGAGGTTCCGCCGGCGACAGGGCTGAATCTGACGGCGACAGTCACTCCCGCACCTGCGGGAACGGCACTCGGTACCATTCGCGGCACGTTGGTCGACAGCAACGGAGCGGTTGTACCGGGTGCAGTAATAAACCTGTTCGGTCAAATCGGTACGCGCACCGTGACCACCGATGCTTCGGGAGCGTTCACGTTCCCGAATCTGCCGCGTGGCACGTACCGAGTCAGCGTGCAGGTTGGCAATCTCACCGCGGAGCAGAACTTGATTGTCACTTGATCTTCTCTTTGCAACCTCGGTGTTCTCTGTGTCTCTGTGGTTAGTTTTGCCATGAACTAGTTAACCACAGAGACACAGAGAACACTGAGGTTGCACGGAGGAATTGTGGCCACGTGTTATGAGTGATGTGTCTCAGCCGCTTGTTTCCTGCGTGATGCCGACTGCGGATCGCCGGCGCTTTGTGCCGCTCGCGATCCGCAATTTTCAGGCGCAGGATTATCCGCAAAAAGAGCTGGTCATCGTGGACGATGGCCGTGAGAGTGTGGCCGATCTCATCCCGGCGGATCCTTCGATTCGTTATGTGCGTCTCACTGGCAAACGATCGTTAGGAGCGAAGCGTAACGAATGCGTGGAAGCGGCGCGCGGCGATCTCATCATGCACTGGGACGACGACGATTGGATGGCGCCGCATCGCATCAGTTACCAGGTTGAGGCATTGCTGCGAGAGGATGCGGAGGTCTGCGGTCTTGAACGCATGCTCTTCTATCACGTCGATAAAGATGAGGTGTGGCTTTATCAATATCCCGACAAGCAGTGTCCGTGGTTAGCGGGCGGCTCGTTGCTCTACACCCGCGAGTTTTGGCGGCGTTCGCCGTTTCCGAATATTCAGGTCGCGTCTGACACGCGCTTCGTTTGGGACCGGCCGATGGAGCGTCGTGTGGCGCTCGACGATTACCAGTTTTACGTGGCGATGGTCCATGCAGCAAACACGAGTCCGAAAGTATTCACCAGTCCTTACTGGATCCGCTCTGACGCAGATTTGAAATCAGTGATGGGACGCGATCTGGTTATTTATCAGACGTTGAATCACATTCCGGATGCGCCGGAGCCGTTGCCGAGTATGAGGTCCGAGACAGTGAATGATGCAGTTTCGACTTACAGTGTTCTGATGGTGGTCCATAACGCGCTCGAGATGACGCGCTTGTCGACGCTCGAGACTTTGCGTCATCTCGAAGGCACAGACGCGCGCCTCGTCGTGGTTGACAATGCTTCGAACGACGGCACTGAGCAGTGGCTGAAGTTACTGGCGCAGCGTGGCGATATCGAGTTGATTCGCAGTGAAACAAATCTCGGACATGGTCCAGCGCTCGAACTCGCACGCAGCAAAACGCGGTCGCCTTACCTCGTGGCTTTGGATAGCGATGCGTTTCCTTTGAGCGCAGATTGGCTTTCGCAACTCCGTGCGCGCTTGAACGACGAGGTGAAGGTCGCCGGCATCCTGCATCACCGAGATTACGTGCATCCGTCGTGTTTGCTGATCGCGCGCGAGACTCTCGATGAGTTGAAGCTCACGTTCCTGAATGAAAAGGATCAGCCAAGCCAATTCGACGTCGCCGAGCGGATCAGTTACGAAGTGAAGCGCCAGGGGTTTGGTATTTCCGGTCTGAAACGAACGGGCGCGCAACGCCGCGGGAGTATTTCCGAACCTGTGTATCTCGGATCGGAGTACGAAGGCGTCGTCTATCACCAGTGGTACACAACACGCGCCGCGACAGCGCCTGGCATGCCTGTCGATGACGTCACTCGTGAATCAATCGACACGTCGCTCGCGGAGCTGTTTCAAAGATACGAGGCGCAACCACGCAGTGTGACGGTCGTGATGGGCATCCGCTGCAATCCAAACGAACCGGAACGTCTCTCGAATGCGAGGGTATGTTTGCAGGCGCTCAATGTGCAGACGTTGCCGCGTTGGTGTTATCGCATCGTCCTTGTCGAACAGGATGAAACGCCGCGCGTCGAACGTGAGCTGGCGCCGTTTGTAGACAAGTACGTCTTCGCCTACAACCCTGGTCCATACAATCGCGGTTGGGCGTTCAACGTCGGTGCGGCGACGGCGGGTGATGAAGTTTTGTTGCTGATGGATGCGGACTTGCTCGTGACTCCCGATTTTCTGGAACGTGGCCTCGCGGAGTTTGAAAAAGGAAAACGTGCGCTCCTGCCTTACACCGAAGTTCTTTATCTCGACGAGAGATCGACGGCGGAGGCGATCCGTAACTACCGTGCGGCGCCCTCGCGTGCGCTTGAGCCCAATGGTTACAAGGGCCGGCTGTTTTCGACGTCGCAGGGAGGTTGCATCTGGGTCGAGTCGAATCTGTATCGCGAAATCGGCGGCCATGACGAGCGGTTCCGTGGCTGGGGAAGAGAAGATCGAGAGTTTTGGGACCGTTTGAGTCGTGCAACGCGCATCGAGCAAGCACGAGGGCGTCAGCTTCATCTGCATCACACGCGTCCGGCCGAGGAAGATAGTTGGGCCACTGCTAATCAAGACTTGTACTATCGCCTTGCCGCCACGCCCGCCACTCAGAAACGAACTATCGGTAAACTGGATCTCTATCGCGATGAAGCCACGACCGCTGCGGCGCGAAAAGATCAGCGCGACTGGGAGAACTGGTTTCGCTGGACGCCGCAACGCATCAAGCGCATCGTGCAGGACGAGCAGCAGCGTTCGCCATCGCAAAGTAATCGTTCCGCTCTCGCCGATCTGCTGGTGAGCTTGGGCGACAATCTGCTCGACGTCGGCTGTGGTCCAGGTGCGGTGTGGCAACACTTTGAAAACTACCGCCCGCGTTTCTCGTGGATAGGAGTAGATGTCACCGAAGCGATGGCCGGTGTGGCCCATAAACTTGCGCCGCATGTCGGTGTTGCGGTCACGGATGCCGGGAAGTTGCCGTTTGCTGATAAGAGTTTTGATGTGGTCCTGCTGCGGCACGTGCTCGAACATTTGCCGCAGTGGTTGATGCAGCAAGCTCTCAGCGAAGTGATGCGCGTGGCGCGTCGTGCTGTCGTGGTGGATTTCTATATTACGACTACCACGAACAAGCCGAGTTCGACCGAGCGAGTTGGAGATAATTTCCTCGAAACACGTTGGGCCGCGTCCGATATTAAAGAACCAAT
>DASSFI010000046.1:0-191558 GCA_035694465.1 Pyrinomonadaceae bacterium
AGCGGCGCCAGGCCGCCGCACTCCAAAGAGGCGCCCTTTGCGGTGAAGTTGGGACTAAATTAAAATCAGATTTTGCTTGGAGCAATCTATTACATATGAGTTTCGATAAATTTCTGACGAAAGTCTTTGGCAGCAGCAACCAGCGATTTTTGAAGTCTATTTTGCCGCTGGTCGACAAGATCAACGCACTCGAATCCCAAACGAAGGCGTTGTCGGACGATCAACTGCGCGCCCGCACCGGCGAGTTTAAAGAGCAAGTACAGCGTGCGGTGGCAGATATCACTGACAAAGAAGAGCGCAAACGTCGCGAACAGGAAATCCTCAACGATATTTTGCCTGAGGCTTTTGCGATTGTGCGCGAGGCAAGCGTGCGCACCACCGGCATGCGCCACTTCGATGTGCAGATGATTGGCGGCATCGTTCTGCACCAGGGCAAGATTGCTGAGATGCGAACAGGTGAAGGGAAAACTCTTGTCGCCACGCTGCCTTCTTACTTGAATGCACTCACCGGTCGCGGCGGTGTTCACGTCGTCACCGTGAACGACTATCTCGCATCCCGCGACGCCGAGTGGATGGGCCAGATCCATCGCTTCCTCGGTCTCGAAGTCGGTTGTATTCAGAACGACATGGACGACTTCGAACGGCAGGCCGCATACGCTTCCGACATCACCTACGGTACCAACAACGAGTTCGGCTTCGACTACCTGCGCGACAACATGAAGTTTGATCTTACGACGTGTGTGCAGCGTGGTCATTACTTCGCCGTCGTCGACGAGGTCGATTCGATTCTGATCGACGAAGCGCGTACGCCGTTGATCATTTCCGGACCATCGGACGAAGCGACTGATAAGTACAAGAATGCCGACGCGATCATTCCGCATCTGAAAAAGGGCGAAGACATCGAAGGCAAGAAGACCGGCGATTACGTCGTCGATGAAAAAGCGCACACGGCTGTGTTGACGGAAGAAGGTGTTGATAAAGCTGAGCGTCTGCTTGGTGTCGGCAATCTTTATGACCCGTCGAACATGGAACTGCTTCATTGCGTCGAACAGGCGTTGAAGGCACATACGCTTTACAGGTTGGACCATCAGTATGTGGTCCAGGACGGCGAAGTGATCATCGTCGACGACTTCACCGGTCGTTTGATGAAAGGTCGACGCTGGTCCGATGGATTACACCAGGCGGTGGAAGCCAAAGAAGGCGTAGAGATCGAGAAAGAGAACCAGACTCTCGCCACCATTACACTCCAAAACTACTTCCGGCTTTACGAGAAACTGTCAGGCATGACTGGTACTGCTGAAACTGAAGCAGCCGAGTTTGCCTCAACTTATAAGCTCGACGTGATCGTGATCCCGACGCACATGCCGATGGTCCGTGTCGATAATTCCGACGTGATTTATCGCACGCTGCCGGAGAAATGGGACGCCGTAATTGAAGAGATCAAAGACTGTCACGATCGTGGCCAGCCGACTCTGGTAGGCACAGTCTCGGTGGAAAACTCCGAGCTGATTGCACGCCGGCTCGCGAAAGAAAAAATCCCGCATAACGTTCTAAACGCCAAGTATCACGAACGGGAAGCCGAGATCGTGGCACAGGCGGGTCGAAAAGGATCGGTGACGATCGCGACGAATATGGCCGGCCGCGGTACCGACATTTTGCTCGGTGGCAATCCCGATTTCATGGCGCGCGAATTTTTGAAGCAGACTGAAGTTGACCCGGACGAGGCCACGGAGGAACAGTGGAATTCAGCTTTCGCGAATGCCAGGCAGATCGTCGAAGATGAGCACCAGGAAGTTGTTTCGCTCGGCGGTTTACACATCATCGGCACCGAACGTCACGAATCGCGTCGCATTGATAATCAGCTTCGTGGACGCGCGGGCCGCCAGGGCGATCCCGGATCGTCGCGATTCTTCCTGTCACTGGAAGACGATTTGATGCGTATCTTCGCCGGCGACAAGGTGAAAGCGTTGATGCAGCGTCTCGGCATGGAAGAGGGCGTCGCAATCGAGTCGAAGATGGTTTCGAAGCGCATTGCTGCGGCGCAGAAGTCTGTCGAAGGTCGTAACTTTGAAGCTCGCAAACACCTGCTCGAATACGACGACGTCATGAACCGGCAGCGCGAGACGATCTACGGTCTTCGCCGTCAATTGATGGAACAACCGGATCAGCGCGAGTACCTGATGGGTGATCCGCCGAGCGCGGGCGTTGCTTATGACCTTTTGTCTGACATCACGCGACAGTATCTGAATCCTGATGTGTCGCCGGACGACTGGGACGTCGACAATTACAAGATCCAGGTCAAGACCATCTACGATTTCGATGCCGACAGCGAGGGAATCAACATTCCCAACCTGACGTCGCAGGAAGTAGCCGACGCGATTTGGGAACCTCTCAAACTCAAGTACCAGACGAAGGAAGAGCAGATTGGTCCGGAAGCGATGCGCACCTACGAGCGCATCATCATGCTCAACATCATCGACGCGCAGTGGAAGGATCACCTGCTGTCGTTGGACCATCTGAAGCAGGGCATCGGCCTGGTTGGTTACGGGCAGAAAGACCCGCTCGTCGAATACAAGAAACAGAGCTTCGATCTTTTCCAGGAGATGCTCGATCGAATCGATACCACCACCATTCGATCGTTATTCAACTTGCAAGTTGTTTCGGAGCAGGCCCCGGAGACCTTGCAGCAGCGACGCGCACGACGTCCTGCGTCTCTGAAGTTCACGGGGCCAAACCAGGGCGCAGCCCCTGCTGGAGAAGAGGAAGGTAAAGTAAAGACGGTAGTTCGCGATCAGCCGAAGACCGGACGCAACGAGCCCTGCCCCTGTGGCTCCGGAAAGAAATACAAAAAGTGCCACGGTATTAACGCTTAACCATCCACAGATTACGCAGATTGTATTAATCAATCTGCGTAATCTGTGGATAGATTTCCTTACCTTGACAGCGGAAACCACATCCAGCAATCCGGTTGTTCAAGCAATCATCAGCGGTAGTGCTCCGCAACCCGCTCGTCTCGCAGCCGCACGCGGGATGTTGCCGCTCTCTCAGAATGATCTGCTCGAGGTCCTGGTTGCGCTCAGAAGCAGTGACGACGCAAAGATCGCTTCAGCAGCCACGGAGACGCTACAAGGAGAAAGTCCGGAAGATCTATTGATCGCGGCCGCAGACCAGGAAACGGCGCCCGCTGTGCTCGCTTATCTTGCGACCAGGCCGGATGCAAAGCTTGAACTTTACGAAGCGACGATTCTCAACGCTCACACTCCGGATCAGGCGCTCGCAAAGTTGGCGGCGGCGACATCTCAGAATTCGCTGCTTGAACTGATCACGATCAATCAGCAGCGACTCGTTCGTTGTCCTGAAATCATTGATGCGATTCTCGCGAATCCTGCATGTAGCGGCGAAGCGGAGCGACGAGCGCGTGAAACGCGTAAAGAGTTTTTTGAAAAGGAACGCGGCGCACGCCAGATTGCTGATGAACTCCGCGCGCGTGGTCAAACTGCCGCGGCAGAGTTTTTTGAAGCAGCGGAATTGAATACTGCTGCCGGCGCGTTGACTCTTGACGATGCCTGGCTGATTGCCCAACACATTGAAGTCTCAGACGCCGATCTGGACGACGCGTGGTTGCCGGCCGAACGTTACGAAGAACTGATTTCAGAAACCCCCGCTGAAGCTGCCGCCAATATACAGCGCATTCTCGAGAATGAGCGTCTCGAGAAAGGCGAGGTCAATGCTGAACGAGTCTCGTTGATCCGTCGCATCATGTTCATGAACACGAAGGATCGAATGAAGCTGGCTATGAAGGGCGACCGCGAAGCCCGCAGTATTTTGATTCGCGATTCAAATAAAGTGGTCTGTACGGCGGTAGTTAATAATCCGAGGATCACCGAACAGGAAATTGAAAACATCGCCGCGATGAGAACTGTCTCAGAGGAGGTACTGCGGCTTATCGCTTTGAACCGAGCCTGGGCTCGCGCTTATCCCATTATTCACAACCTCGCCCGAAACCCGCGCACCCCGATTCCGACAGTGATGAACTTCCTGAACCGGATCAGGACCAAAGATCTTCAAAACCTGACTCAGAACCGCAACGTTTCTGAGGCTGTCCGCCGCCAGGCTACCCGTCTCCAGCAGGCCCGATCCGGAGAGTAGAACGACTTGTTCACGTGAAATTTCTAACTGCCTCCTGTCAATCTGTCACGAGAATTTTACGAAATCGTCGAGATTGTTCTTGACAGGTCACAGTTCAATCGTATAATTTCGCACACTCGTAATTGCAAGGGTCGTTGGATTGCAGAGAAGGCCGCTCTTTTGAGTTGGATGGTGCGTTCTGAATATTAATTTGGAATCGTTTTCTATACCCGCATAACGCGCCGCCGGTCCGAATCGTCGAGTAGTTGGACGGTTCTCATGCTTTACAGCCACCCTGTTTTTGCCCGACACCTGCCCTTAACGCTTTTGCCCCGTCCGGTTCCCAAAGAACTGGCGGGGCGCCCCTCTTTTTAGCCTGATTTAGCCTAACGCGTGGATTTTTCGAGGATTTCGACAGAGTCGGGTTGTGTGTTGACAGATTGGGAGGGAAGCTCGCGGCCGCTCATACGTTGGAAGAGTTGTTCATACTGGTCAACGACTTTATCCCAATCGTACTGGGTCTCAACTCGCTGCTGGGCACGATTTCGGTAAGCCTGAACCAACGATCCATCACGCAGAACTCGTTGGAGCTTTCCGGCCAGGTCATATTCGTCAATGTACGGAACTCCGGCGTCACCGACGACTTCCATATTTTCAGGCGTGGCGAGCGTCAACACACAATTTCCGTAACCCATCGCTTCGAGTAGCGCGGGATGCGTGCCGCCAACCTCTGTCGCATGTACGTAGCAGTAAGCATTTTGCTGCAGGGCGCGGTAATCCTGACCAAAAACAAAACCTGTAAAGATGATCCTCTTATCACCGCGTGCCCGTGCTTTTAAGTCGTTGATGTAATGCTCTGCATACGGCGCATCACCCACAATCAGCAACCGGTACGCAGTACGAACTTTCTTAAACGCTTCAATGACGAGGTGGGCATTGTTCTCAGGTTCGAGCCGCGAGACATACAACACGTAGCGATTCGGCTCCACGCGCCATTTGCGAACGGCTTCACGATCCGGCTTTCGTTCAACTTCGCTTCCGTATGCGATCATCGTCGACGGCGCATTGTGCCGCGCCAGGTAATAATCCTGGATCACCTGCGCGTCAGTGACGATCTCATTTGGTAACAGTGTCGAGAGGTATTCCGCGAACCGATAATAACGACGTCCCAGCGAGCCCCATTTCTTACGCTTGTGCTCGAGACCGTCAACATTAATCGCCACCGGTGTTCCTGTAAGCCGGAGGATCGGGCTGAACGGAGCGTTGGCACAGTTGCAAATTAGCGCGGCGTCGAAGCGCCCGGAAACGGCGTGAACAGCCGAAAGAAAAGTGTGAACTACGGTGTCGAAGTATTTATGACGGATAGTGGGCAGGACTTTAAGGTTGACGCCGTGATATTCCAACTGTCGCGGTGAAACGTAGTGGGCACGGCAATAAACGGTGACATTGTGACCGCGAAGGACTAGACGTCGCGCGAGATGTTCGGCAAAAGTTTCAAATCCGCCGTAGCTGGCGGGAATTCCTCTGGTTCCGAGAATTGCGATTCGCATTAGCTTAAGACTCTAACGCCGAAGGCTGTGCCACTTCCCGATAGACCCGCAAAGTTTGCCGAGCCGTTTCTCGCCACGTGAAGGCACTCGCTCGTTCCTGCCCCATTTGACTCAACTGCTTGCGAAGCGTCGCATCGTTTATCAGTTTCCTGATAGCGCCTGCGATGGCGTCAACGTCAAATGGATCAACTTTCAAACCCGCGTCGCCGACAACTTCCGGCAAACTCGTTCGATTTCCGACAATCACCGGAGTTCCACATTTCATGGCCTCGAGCGGTGGTAAGCCGAATCCCTCGAAATAAGACGGATAAGCAAAGCAAAGAGCCGATGAATAAAGTGCCGGAAGATCTGATTCCGGCACGTATCCTGTCAAAATTACCGAGTCTTTTACGCCCATCTCGTCGAGCGTGCGCAACGTGTCATCGTAAAGCCAGGCGCACTTCCCCACGAGTACGAGTTTAGGCAGCGTTGCTTTTGAACTGTCTCCTCGCAACGAAGCGTAGGCCTTGATGAGCCGTGCGAGATTCTTGCGAGGTTGAATAGAGCCGACCGATAAAATGTAGTCGCCTTCTATCCCGTAATTGTGTCGCACTCGTTGCAGTTCCCTGTTGTCCGTTACCGTACCAAAGTGATCCGGAGCGGCGAGCGGGATGGCTTCGATCTTCTCAGACTCGATGCCGTAGGTCTGCATGATGTCGCTGCGCGTATGTTCGGAGAGTGAAAGAATCCGTGCGGCGCGACGGGCAGAATGCCGCACGGTCAAACGCAATTGGGTGCGACTGCGGCGCTTGAAAGTCTGCGGCAAATGTTCGAACGAAAGATCATGAATGCTGACCACAACCGGACACGGGCAAAAAGGGGGAGCGGTAAACTGCACGTGCAAAACATCGACGGGATGTTTGCGCAATTCCGCACTGAGTGTCAGCGGAATTCTGATTAGTGGAGTGTGGGGAAGAGTCGAGCGAACTTTGAAGTTGGGCCAACGATTACTAAAACGATCGCGTGCTTCGTTGGTGGTCACGTAGATCGTGTAAGTATTGACGCTATCGATCTGCGCCAGCGCTTCGACTAAGTTGACGGCGTAACTCTCGTTACCTCCCAGCTTAGTCCCGACGGAATGAGCATCGATACCGATTCTGATCACAGAATTTCCAGGATTTGCAGGATGTACATGACGGGCGCTCAATCATGCCAATCCTGTCAAATCTTGTTCATCCTGTCACTACTTCTTTCCGGCAGCCGAGGCCTGTGCGTCGTCGCCGTGACCTCGTGTATCGCGCTCACGAATGCGTGCTGCTTTACCGCGTAGTCCGCGCAGGTAGTAGAGTTTGGCTCGTCTAACGCGACCTCTCTTTACGAGATCGATGTGGTCGATGATCGTCGCGTGCAGGGGAAAAATTCTTTCAACGCCGACGCCGAAGCTGGTCTTTCGCACCGTGATTGTTTCACGCGCGCCGCCGTGTTTACGTGCAATCACGACGCCTTCAAAAGCCTGCAATCGCTCTTTAGTCTCAGATTCCTTGATCCGGACGTGAACACGAACCGTGTCGCCTGGCTGAAACTCAGGAATATTAGTACGCAGTTGCGTCTGTTCAATGTTATCCAATCGATTCATTTCTCGATGCTCCTTACAAAATCCACTTTTAATCTTTCAGCAAGTCAGGACGATTGCGTCTTGTTTTTGCGATCGCTGCTTCTCGACGCCAACGCTCGATCTCCGCGTGGTTCCCACTCAACAACACGTCGGGAACCTGCATCCCTCGGAAGTCCGGAGGACGCGTGTATTGGGGGTGGTCCAACAACCCTTCCGAAAACGATTCAAAGACTGCCGACGTCTCGCTACCCAAAGCGCCGGGTAACAAACGAACCACGGCGTCGATCACCACCGCAGCGGCTGGTTCGCCGCCGGAAAGCACGTAGTCGCCGATCGAAATCTCTTCCGTCACCAGTGCGTCGACGACTCTCTCATCAACTCCTTCGTAGCGACCGCAGAGTAAAACCAGTCGCGAAGAATTTTCCGAAAGTTCCTGAGCCACTTTCTGCGAAAAGACCCGACCCTGTGGCGACAGCAAAATCACTTTCGTACGCGGCGGCAGGTCTTCTTTTCGAGAGGCTCCCGTTAAAGCTTCAACCGCGGCGAAGATTGGCTCGGGCTTCAAAATCATTCCGTCGCCACCGCCAAAGGGCCGATCGTCGACGATGTGGTGCTTGTCAGTGGTCCACTGCCGCAGATCGTGGGCTGTTATTTCAACCAGGCCGGCATTGCGCGCCCGCCTCAAAATTCCACAATCAATCACCTCGCGGAAAAACTCGGGAAAGATCGTGATGATGTCGAAACGCAGCATACTTTCTTCGGAAGAATCAAAGATCTAAAAGTCCTTCGGGAGGATCGACTACGATCGTTTTTTGTTCGGCGTCGACCTTCACCACGATTGAATCCGCAAACGGTATCAATCGTTCCTTGCCACTCTCGTCGGCAACCACGAGGATTTCCGGGCCGCCTGTTTTGAGCACTGATTTGACGGTGCCGATGCTTTCGCCGCCGACCTTAACCGTGCATCCTTCAAGTTCCCAATCGTAGTAATGATCCGCCGGCAGCGGTACGCGTTCAGATTCGGGAACAGCAAATTCAAACCCGACCAGCTCTTTGGCTGTGTCAACGTCGTCGTAACCAGCTACTTTTAAGACGACTCGATCGTTTTGAAACCAGTAATCTTCGAGCCGCTTGACTGTTCGTTCGCCACCAGGCGAAACCAATATCACTTCTTCGACGTCTTCGAACCGGTCCGGAAAATCTGTCAAAAGCTCCGCGATGATTTCGCCTTTGAGGCCGCGCGGTTTAACCGCTCGAGCGATAATCACCAGTTCACTCGAGCCGTCCATCTCGATCATTCAACGATTTCAAGCAGGTAGCGCCGGTTCTTTTTGGTCCCGGCAATGCGCGCGAGCGATCGCAGTGCCCGGATTGTTTTCCCCTGCTTACCGATGATCTTGCCAACGTCATTCGGAGCGACGCGTACTTCGATAAGCGTGGCTCCATTGCGCTGTTCGACCTCGCGGATATCGACCGTCTCGCTGTCGTCCACCAGGGCTTTGACAATCATCTCAATGACGTCTCGCATGACAATCCTTAAAACTACGCCTGCACTGCGGCCGCTTTTTCGGCCTTAGCGCTCGCCTTGATCAACCGGCTGACAGTATCAGTGGGCTGCGCACCCTTCTCGATCCAGTAATTAACTCTGGTCAGATTGAGTTTGATCTCGGCTGGATCTCTCGTGGGGTTATAGGTGCCAAGATTCTCAAGGTAGGCTCCGTCGCGCTTGGACTGCTTCTCCTTCACTACCACACGATACGACGGTTTCTTCTTCGCTCCGGTACGCATTAACTTGATTGCTAACAAGTTGTTTCTCCTATCTTCTTCTCTTCTTGCGTTTCTTTTTCAGCTTTTTTCTCGATGGGCCAGCGGGCAACGACGGCATCTGGCCTTCTTCTCCGGCAAATCCTGCCATGTCAGGCATGCCGGTCATTTTTCTCAACATCTTGCTTTTGAGTCCGCCACCGCCAAACAGGCCGGAACTCGAAAGCTGCTTCATCATCTGTCTCATCTCGACATATTGCTTGATGAGCTGATTGACGTCAGCGACGTTAGATCCCGATCCGCGTGCAATGCGTCGCTTTCGATTCGCATTCAAAATGCGATGATCGTTGCGCTCCTCCCAGGTCATCGAATCGATGATGGCTTCGGTGCGTTTCAGCTCCTTTTCCATCATCTTCGACTGCTCTTCGTCCAACTGCGGCATGCCCATGCCGCCAAGCAGTTGATCCGGCAGGAGCTTCATAATCTTTGAGAAAGAACCGAGTTTTTTGACCTGGCGCAATTGCGAACGAAAGTCGTCCAGGGTGAATTCGCTCTTTTGCAGCTTCTTGAGCTGTTCTTCCGCTTCCTGTTGATCGACTTTCGACTGAACTTCTTCAATGAGCGATAGCACATCGCCCATTCCCAGAATTCGTTGGGCCACACGATCCGGATAAAACGGCTCGAGCGCGTCGTAACGTTCGCCAACGCCGACAAACTTGACGGGTTGTCCGGTGACCTGCTTGATCGACAAGGCGGCGCCGCCGCGAGCGTCGCCATCCATCTTGGTCAGAATGACGCCCGTAATTCCGATGCGGCGGTGAAATTCTTCGGCCGAGCGAACCGCATCTTGTCCCGTCATCGCATCAGCGACAAACAGAATCTCGACGGGATGAGTCTCACTCTTTATCTTGACCAGCTCTTCCATCAACTCGTCGTCGATGTGAAGGCGGCCGGCCGTGTCGATCAGCAACGTATCGAAGCCTGTTTGCTGTGCGTGCTTTTGTGCCTCACGAACCAGCGTTAGCGGATCGTCGCTTTCGGGATATTCAAAGATCTGTTGTCCGGTCGCTTTCGCGATGACTTTCAACTGCTCTCGTGCAGCCGGCCGGTATACGTCAACTGAAAGCAGCAACGGTTTTCGATCCTGATTTGCTGCCAGCCAACGCGCGATTTTGCCGGTCGAAGTAGTTTTGCCTGAACCTTGCAGGCCAACCACCATCACCGTGTTGGGTATCTGTCTGGTAAAGACCAGGCGCGACGATTGTCCGCCGAGCAACTCAACCAGTTCGTCGAAAACAATTTTGACGACCTGTTCCGACGGTTTGAGTTCCTGCCAAACCTGTTGTCCTTCGGCTTTTTGCTGAACGGAACTGATAAAGTCTTTGGCGACTTTATAATTGACGTCCGCTTCCAAAAGAGCCAGACGGATCTCGCGCAGCGCAGCGTCGACGTGCTCTTTCGTCAGCACGCCTTCGCCTCGCAAGTTCTTCAGCGTGCGCTTTAATTTATCCGAGAGCGACTCAAACATATAACCCTAGGCGAAGTTCCGCGCTGCGGACGGAAACGGAAATGATAATGGCCGACATAAGGGGTGTCAAGGCGAACCGCCGGTTAGAACCCGCGCGTAAATACTGTGGTTTGATTAACTTAATTTAAGTCGAGTGGTCCGAGATGTCACAAACGGCTAGGACGGCAAGGGGAATTTCTCCACTCTGTACGGAAACAAACTGTACGATACCGTTCCCTTGTGTTAAATTCAGCACGAATACACGTTTGCGCGGCAACAGTAAACGGGATCGAGTTTTGACGGTTTTTCCCTCCCATTTTCAAAACGTCAATGAAAAGTCCTCTGTATTGATCTTTTATAGGTACTAAATGGATAAACGTGTGGATCATGGAGCTATGGCTCGTGATCAGCAACAGACCCCTACTGAGCGAGGTGTGGTTGATCTCGCCGACGCTCGAGTAAGAATTCGCTCCCGGGCGAAGCCGACTCAGGAATCACTTAACCGCGAGCTGGATGAGGTGCGCTCGTTGTTGGACCAGGGCCTCTCGACGGAGGCCAAAGATCGCCTGGCGTTACTAATCTCCAACGCTCGACACAATCCATCAGTACTTGCTCTTGCAAGATGCGCTCTGTCGACTGCGCTTGAACAACAAGGCCACTATCGCGACTCGCTCGCTGCTGTGGCGATGTACGAGTCGCCTGAGTCACGCGCCAAGTTAGACAATCAAACCGTTAGTTATCTTCGCGTCCAGGTCGGGCTTGCTTACAACTACAACGGCGATCATCCCAAAGCGATTGCGATGTTGCAGGCAGCATTGCGCGATCACGCTGAAAGCGGCGCCATCAATCTGGGCCATATTTACGCCGCGTTGTCTCGCACTTATCGAAGTATTAGTGAATATCCGATTGCACGCGACTTTGCGCAGCGGGCTCTGGAGAGTTTTCGCCAGAATGGCGATTGGCGTGGGCTGGCTGAGTCGTATTTTGGCGTCGGCGTGGCAGATATTCACGAAGGGAATTACGAAGCAGGCTTGGAAAATCTCGAACAGGCACTCAAGCTCATTGGTGATCGCCCGGCCGCGTACGTTCTTGGTAGAACTTACGCAAACATGGCGGGCGCCTGTTGGTTCTTAAAGCGACCACAGGAGGGCATCGATTACCTCAAGAAGGCCATTACTTATTACGAGCGCACCGATCACAAGACCAATGCCGCCGACGGTTACAACAATCTCGGCATCAATCTGATTCTGATCGGACAATGGGACCGCGCACAAGAAGCTCTCGAACGTGCGTTCTCGCTGGCGACGGAAGTTGATGAGCGTGGCGCCAAAGTTCCGATGATTCTGGATTCACTCGGTGAGCTGCACATGCTGCGGGGCGATCTGGACCAGGCCAAAGATTATTTGACGAGGGCAGTTGGACTTGCGACCGAGAATGGAAACAAGTGGTATGCGGGACAGGCGCTCAGAACCCTTGGTCGCTGTTATCTGGCGACCGCGGATCCCTCGAACGCGCTTGAAAACGCCAAAGAAGCACTGAATCTCGCTGAAATCATCGGCGATCGCCAGGCGATCTGTGAGTCGCGTCTGATTGCAGCCGAATCATATTTGATAAAACGCGAAATAGAAAATACTGCGCGAGAACTTCAGAGTGTGGCCGCGGAAACCACAGATTCTTCTACCGATCTCAATTTCACTGGCGAAGCACACCGACTCAACGGGATGTTGAATATGGCGCGCGGTGATGCCGCCGCCGCCGCACAGCATTTCGGCAGCAGTGTTTCTATTTTCGACATGCTTGGCGATCGGTATCGAGCTGCTCGCGCCCATCTTGAGTTGGGTCGCGCCTACGCGGTGATCCGTCGCGAGCGTGCGGGTGAACATCTGAGTCGCGCGCTGAATACGTTTCGAGAACTAGGTGCGCGTTTGGACTTGTCTCGCGCTGAAGAGGAATTGCGTGATCTGGCGCGCGCGACGCCTGAACATACTGAAGGTCCGTCGGCACTGACACAGCTTCTCACTTTGCGACTGGCCGAAGCGGTTGCGTCGCGTGAGCTTCTTTTGCGTGAACTCGCAGCGGTGATGCGTCAGGAAACCGGCGCTCAACGCGTGATCATCACCGAGCGCGGTGAACGCGATGAACCCAGAGTGGTCGTGGCGATGGGTTGTACCCCGGCGGATGGTCAGAAGATAGCGATTGAGCTCGACGGGATCGACGACGATTCATCTCGAGATCGTTATTGTCGCAAGCACGACGCGGAAGTGATCTTGTTGAAATCTTCGAATGCGCCCTCGGCAAAGATGTATCTAGCGCCTCGAAATCGTGCGAGTATGCCGAAAGGCGTGGCGCTGGAGCCGTTGTTGCGTGTGGTTGAGTTGGGCATGGACGTTTGTGCCTTGCGTGCTGGGGCGCAGAAGAGCGGCACTCACGAACATTCCGACGAGTTGACCGGAACCAGTCTCATGCCTGGCTTTATTCACTCCAGCCCGGCAATGACGCAGTTAGTCGAAGAGGTCCATAAGATTCGCTCATCTGACGTAACTGTTTTGGTGACGGGCGAATCGGGCACGGGCAAGGAGTTGGTCGCTCGTGCGATTCACGCGATCTCGTCACGGCGGGCAAAAGTATTTGTGCCGTTCAATTGTACGGCGGTTCCGAAGGAGTTGTCTGAAGGTTACCTGTTTGGATACCGGCGCGGTGCGTTTACTGGCGCGGTTAACGATTCTCAGGGCGTGATTCGAACGGCGGCCGGCGGAACCCTCTTTCTCGACGAAGTTGGCGATTTACCGCTGGATGTCCAGCCAAAGCTTTTGCGCTTCCTTCAGGAAGGCGAGATTCAACCTCTGGGCGAACAGCGTCCGAGCAAAGTTGACGTGCGAATCATTGCTGCCACCAACACGGATCTTGAAGACATGGTGGCGCAGGGACGTTTTCGCGAGGATCTTTATTACCGGCTGAATGTAATTCGTTTGCGGGTGCCCCCATTGCGGGAGCGACGCTCAGAAATCCCAACCATCGTCAATTATTACGTTAATCACTACTCGGCGAAGTTTGGCCGAAAAGACATTCAGATCACGCCTCAAGCCGTGGATCTGTTGATGGTGAGTGATTGGCCCGGCAACGTACGTCAGCTTTGTAATGAGATTCAGAGGACAGTTGCTCGTGCTGAGGACGGCACGGTGATTACTCCGGAACAGTTATCGCCGGAACTGAAGCGCACTTCGTCTCCGACGACTCCCTCAGCGGCTGCGACTGCCGCTTCCATAACTTCACTGCCATCGTCAACCGTGACCAGTGCCGGCGGAACGCTTGCGGATGCCCTTGCTGAAGTCGAGCGCCGGATGATTTCCGATGCTCTACGTCGTCATGGCGGCAATATCTCGCGTGCCGCGCGCGAACTTGGTTTGACTCGTCGCGGACTCTACCTCAAGCTCGAGCGCCATGATCTGAGCGTTAGTGCTTAAGCAACCAACGCCGTTTTTCTTTCCGCAATTTCCTGGGCAATCTTGGAGATTCTGTCGATATCAAAGGGCTTGGCGACGACCCAGTCAGCCTTGACTGCGTTTCGTGTCTGCAAACTGATCGCGTCGGCCCAGCCGCTGATGATTGCGATAGGCATCATTTCAGAGCGCTGTCTGATTTCGGTAACCAGTTCCCAGCCGTTCATCGAAGGCATACCGATATCAGTGAAGAGAGCGTCAAACTTACCGCCGTACTGGTCGTAAAGCGCGAGGGCAATTTCGCCACTCTCGGCGGAGACGACCTCACAGCCTTCCGCTTCGAGAGCTTCGATCAACACCTCGCGTACGTGTGTTTCGTCGTCAACCACCATCACCCGCACCTTGTCTTCTGAGACTGAAGCGACTGTTTGCGCCGTGGAATTGTTATCTTCGAGGGTGGTTGCCGGAACTACTTTTGGCAGCGAGATCTTGAAAGTAGTACCGCGGCCAGGCTCGCTGTCGACCTCAATTGAGCCCTCGTGGCGCCGGATAATACCGAAACTGACGGCCAGGCCCATTCCCGTACCCGCTTTGCCCTTTGTGGTGAAGAATGGGTCAAAGAGGCGTTGCTTCACTTCGGGCGTCATCCCGGTGCCTGTGTCGGTGATGTAAACCACGACGCGGTCGCGGTTTTCCTGAGTCGCGACGCGTACTTCGCCGCCGGAAGGCATGGCATCGATGGCGTTGTAGATCATGTTGACTAGCACTTCGCGAAGTTCGACTGGGTCGCCTTTGATGAAGGCCTTGCAGTCGCCGTGAAGTGCGAAGCGAATCGGAGCGAATTCGGAGCGCGACTCCCAACGCGGGCGTGTCATCTCGCAAGCGTCCTTGAGCAGTTCGGCGATGGCCACCGATTCAAACTCGCGGCTTGGGCGTTGGCGTGCGAAGTCCTGGATACGACGAATGATATGGGCGCCGTCTTCGGCGCTCTTAATGATCAATTCGAGGCCGGCCTCAATTTTCGCCGGGTCGTTGCTGTTGCGGAGGATGAGTTGGGCTCGGCCGAGGATGCCGGTCAGCGTGTTATTGACGTTATGGGCGACGCCGAATGAGAGCTCTCCGAGGGCAGCCATTTTCTGAGCGTGAATTTCCTGCTCTCGCTGTGCTTCGTGGCGCGTATGGGCCTCGGCGATGATTTCGAGGCACTTTTCCAACCTTTCCCTCGTGGCCTGCTGCTGCGAGTTGGCGAGCAACTGATTGGCCTGCGCCCCAATCTCCCGACGCTCATCATCCGCTAGGTGGTCACACATCTCCTCAATAAGTATGAGCAGCGCCCTCCCCGCCCCTTCGCGGTTTCCACATCGCTCAGCGACACGCCTTGCGCGTGCAAGGATAGGCTTGGCCTCTTGGCGGTATCCGAGCCGGCAAAGAATAAGACCCTGGGTGGTTAGAGCTTCGGCAAGAAGTGCATCTTCGCCACTACCTTCTAAAGTGTTTACTGCCAATTTAATTGAGCGCTCCGCGTTTTGATAGCGCCCTGACACCAGGTACAACTGTGCCAGAGTCTCATCCACTTGGGCACAGCCAACGGTATCACCCAATTTATCGAATAAGTTTCGTGCACGCTCTAGATGTGATCGCGACTCTTCAAACCGACCCAAGCCAAGGAGGAGATATCCTCTATTGTTTTCAACCACAGCAACATATCGCAGATTGCCAAGTTGTTCGAACTGCAATGAGGCTTGTTTGTAATAACTTAGTGCTCGGTCGAAATCCTGCTTTCGGTTTTCGGCAATACCAAAGTCTTTTAGAGTGTTTGCCATCTCAACCCAGAAACGAGCCCTTGTCCAAGGACTAATCAGATTCTCCAAACACGAAACTTTATCCAAAAGGGCAAGGGCTTCATGTAACCTTCCACGATGGCGTTCCAGGATCGCTAGCCTGAAAAGCGCCACGGCGTGAAGTTCGTAATCATCTTCACCAAGATTGGCAATACATGTTTGAAGTGTCGAATGCGCTAAGTCGAAGAGCCCTTGATGGTAATAACAGCATGCCAGCTCGATCCTGGCTTCAATCGCTTTAACATTTTCCGCAGTGTGATCAAGTAAGGCAATTGCACCACTTAGCAGTGCTTCGGCAACTCGTTGACCCCCCACGATTCGTTTTGTTCGTGCAATCGAATCAGTCAGCGACCCGGCTATCAAAAGTAGCTCAGCCGCGCCGTCCTCGGTGAGACCTTGTTGATTAGGCCATTCTCCGAGGTTCCACCAAGGACTAAGCACAGTACAGCCTTCGTCATAGTTCCCGATTTCAATCTTTTCGCGGGCTATCGCACACGACGCCAATAGGCGCTCACTCTCACCCAACACATCGAGATGCCCTTTATTTAACCAACCTATGTTCTTAACAGACGTCACGACCAGACTCCACGTCAGATTTCGACTCACCCTTCATCGTCTCTATCCGAGCCCACCGCCTCTACACTTGGGTAGCCGTGGCTGGATACGGTGTACACACTGCCACTCACCTATACAAGAACTTTCTGACGTTTACTATCAAGCCAAAAAGTCGACATTCTTTTGAAAATGTGCGTTTTTCTTCGGAAAGGGCAGATCTGTATAGCACGTAAGCAATTTAGCCCGAAAGTTAGCCACTCCTCGATTTACATCTCGCTTCAACCCTAAGTTGAAGGTTATCAATATTTTACGGCCCATGTGAAGCTAATACGCATTGTGGCACGTGCCTTGAAAAGGGTAGATGCGAATCAGTTAATTGAAGTCGGCCCAAAGATGGCTCAGCAAAGCAAACATTTGAGCCGACCCATTACCCAAGACGTTTGAAAACATCAGGAGTAACACAATGAAAAATGTTAAAACCATCGCAGGCGCCGCAATGTTAGCACTCGTTTTTTCCACTGGTATCCAAGCGAAGTCGGGAACGATATCGGCGACCAAAACCGGAACTATCTCTGCAACGCGAACTGGCACCATCTCTGCAACACGTACCGCGCCGGTGACGAATATTGATACTCTCCAGCTTGGACTCATCCAACTCTTGATGGCCGCTTTCCAAATTTGGTGAACAGTCACTTTGACGACGATACCGTTCAATTCGACTTGAAGATCCCATATTGAATGCGTTTTGGGCCATCAAAACGCGCCAGCGCGATGGCGGCAAGCGCTGTGCCAGGAAATGCTTTATGATAAAAGTACGACAATTGAGTCAAAAAAACGAGCCTAAAGCTAGTCACAACTGCAATACCGTGTTGAGCGGGTTTATTCTTCCAGAGGATTGAATTCATGACCCGCCATCATAGGTAATTCCACGTTGCGTTCCTCTGCCATGTGACTAAAATCCCTCCTAGTCTTCGCGCACTCAGCGCGAAGTATCAATAAATGATTATGATTGACTGTTGGGACCGGGCGATGAAGACAACCCCACAGGCGCCAAGTTTAAATCAACTCATATGCGGGTCTACAGGCTGCCGATGAGAGAATCACAATGTAGTAGCTATCCAAAGGAGTCACCTGCGGCGAATAACAGTAAGGCATTCTTGTAGTCGTTTGTGGATCGACATCTCCTGCGAATCCGAAACCATTTCGACAATTCGATTAGCGATATCATTCTGTTCTTCCAATTGTAAGAGACCAAACATTTCCTCCACTAAAATGGCTAGCGATCTTCCCGCTCCTTCGGTATCACCACAACGCTGCGCCAACTGATAGGCATTCTCTAATAGTGTTTTAGCTTGGCTGTAACGCTTAAGTTTGCAGTAGATAAGCCCCTTTGTGGTGAGGGCTTCAGTTAAGAAGGCATCTTCATCGCCGGTTTTCATAGTCTGTACAGCCCGCTCTATCGAGGCGTTTGCATCATCTAATCGGCCTTGAGCAAAATACAATTGGGCCAATGACTCGGCTACTTGTGCACATCGAATCTTGTCATCAAAACAATCAAAAGTCTTGCGCGCACGAAGGAGGTGGAACTCTGCCTCCTTGAGGTTCCCGATATATAACATTACTAGACCGAAATTATTCTCAGTTATTGCTGATAAGCGATGGTTTCCGATCCCTTCAAACTCAAATAGCGCCCTAGAATAGCAATTTATCGCCTCATCAAAGTAGCTTGGTGAGTCAGTGCCGACCGCGAGTTCGTTATATGTAGAGGCTAATTCTAGTTGACAACGGCCGGTTGCCCACGGCCCACATAGTTCAGCTACAGCGGTAGTTTCCAAGAGTCTTGTAAGTGCTTCCTGAAGCTTACCGGCTTGTCGCTCGATAGTTGCAAGCCTTAAAAGAGCAAGGGTTCGGAGTTCCCACCAATCGGTCTGAAGCTCATGAAGCACCTGAATTAGAGTTGTGCGGCCGACGTCAAATAGACCCTGTCTATAGTAACAATGAGCCAACTCAATTCTTCCTTCAGCGGCTAGTCTTCGACATCCCGCCTGCTCAAATAATGCTACCGAACCATTTAATAACTCTTCACTATGTTTCTGGCCCTGCGGTAATTGTTTGGTACTTGCCACGCATCCCGCAAGTTCGCCGACTGTAAGGAGGAGGTCGGCACAGGATTGTTGAGTCAGGTTGCCGAGCTTTGGCCAAATACCGAACGACCACCATGGCCTAAGAATTTTGCAAGCGGCTTTATAATTGCCAATATCTATCTGCTCACGAGCAATAGCGCAGTAAACTTGCACCTCTTCATTTGCGGTTAAATCGAAAGAGGCAATTTGGTTAAAACTATAGTTGCGGTTGATTTTTTGAATCGTAGGGTCTTCGTGCTGGTTGACCGTACAGAATTCTTTATAGAGTTCCTGGGCTTTTCTATACGCCGCAAACCATTGATGCCCCCCCAAACAAACAGTTTTGAGTTCGTTGGTTCGGCGCAGTTCGCGCTCTATACTTTTGCAGTCCCAATCTAAGCGTAGTTTGACCCTGGGATTCATCTCATTGGAAGGTACGTGATTCATTGTCGGGCGGGGTGGAGCAGTCTCAGTTGTGTAAAAAACATTTTCGGGTGGAAAGTAATTCGATGCCAATCTAAGGAAGCAATCCACGATTCCTGCGTACGCTAAGGCGTAATTCGGATCACTCTCTATAGCGTCCCGAAAATGACCGACTGCTTTTTTGACACTCTTGCTCGTGTATTCGCTCCAATGATGGCGACCTTCGAGATATGATTCATAAGCTTTAGCATTCTCTGTGTACCTGGCAGAGGCTCGTTTTGCATAACTACTTCCAAAGGACACCTCCAGAGCTTTTAATAACTCTCGCGTCATGTCATCTTGTGTTTTTAGAAGTTCGTTCTGTTCCAAATCAAAACTTTCGCCCCACAATTGCCACCCTGTGGAAGCGTCCACTAACTCAACCCCAATCGCGATGCTAGTCCGTCGTGCAGTGAGCTTACCCAACAATACAAGGGTGGCGCCTAACTCGTCCCACGCTTGTTGCGCAATTACGGCATTTGTCTTAAGGGATGAGACAGCACTGTGTGACATTACTCGCAGATTCGATGCACGAGACAGAGTGTTAATGAGGTGGGCAGTGATATTATCGGCTAAATACTCAAAGTCCGGATTTCCGGTGAGGTTTATGAATGGAAGAACTGCTAGTACTTGAAGGTGGCTTATTGAAGCGGTTGACCGACCCCTTAAAGCTGATCTTTGGTGCTTCTCCCCCGTCTCATCTCTCACTGCGGCAACAAACCGGTACCCACGTCGCGGAACTGTTTCAATGTATCTTGGATCATCTCGGCGGTCCCCTAAAGCCTGTCTGAGCGTGAAAATGTTCTGCGTGAGATTCGACTCTTCTATAAATGTGTTTGGCCAAACCACTTTCAGCAAATCGTCTTTATTAAGGATCTCGCCCGCGTTGGTTACGAGGGTGATGAGAAGGTCGGTGGCTTTGGGGGTGAGGGAGATTATTTCGCTTCCTCGAGTGAGAATACGATTAGACGGGTCGAATTGAAACGGTCCGAATTCGTAACGCGAATTATGAGGCATACTTTCCTTGAGATTGAGTTGGAGGAGCAGTTCGGCATTCTACTCCAAATTCCAACAATTCGGCTGCATAAATCTACTGTAAAACCACCATCCATTGCAGCTTTGAGAAACTTCTAATAACTTTTTGAGATAGTTCTAAGGACTTTCTTTTTGTGGTCTGAGTATAGTGCGCCCGTCGTTAAACGCCGCTGCTGTTCGACGGGCTGCGAGCTTCATCAGCAACTTCGACGAATGACAAAATAGCGAGATGTTCTTGCTTGTGCGTTTGATCCGGCCCAGTTGAGAGAGGGGGCAAATCAACTGGCAGGACAGGTGGGTGTCCGCCGCCGGATCTGGGATCCTCACCCCAACGACTTCCCTGACCTTGCGCCTCATGGTTGCTTCGCCCAGCAAGGCTGACTCTGTGGCGCAAGGCAGTGGAGACATGTCTCTTTGTCGCACACCTTTTCCTACTGTTATCCTTTCCTTTTCCAAGATGGCCGAGAGTAGCTCCACCCTCAAAGATCGTGTACGTGCGTTTTGGCAGGATAATCCCTGTGGGACCAAGTTTGCCGATGCGCCGCCAGGTACGCGAAAGTTCTACGAATTAGTCGAAGAGCATCGTTATCACAAAGAATGGCATATCCCCGCCGCCGCCGGCTTTGCACAAACGAAAAACCTGAATGTGCTTGAAGTAGGTTGTGGACTCGGAACTGACGGCGCTCAGTTTGCCATGGCTGGCGCGATTTACACGGGAATCGATCTCACTGACGCCGCCGTCGATTTAGCAAGACAACGTTTCGAATTATTCCAACTACCCGGTACGTTTCGAGTTGCCGATGCCGAACATCTCGACTTTCCAGACAACACGTTCGATATCGTTTACTCTCACGGCGTACTGCACCACACACCCGACACGGCAGCGGCCGTACGTGAGGTCCACCGCGTCTTGCGTCCCGGCGGCAAGGCCATCGTCATGCTTTACCATCGCGACTCATATAACTATCGCGTCAACATCTCAATGCTACGTCGAACGGGAGTAAAACTCCTGAAATGGAATGCAGGAATCAAGCTGGTCCATCTCTTAACCGGTGAACCGCAAGAGAGTTTGCAGGATCACGCCCGACAACTGAAAACACAATCTGAGTATTTGAACTCGGAAGAGTTTCTCAGTCGAAACACCGATGGCGCCAGCAATCCGCTGGCGCGCGTCTACTCGCGGTCGGAAGCGCGCAATCTCTTTAAAGACTTCGCGAAGGTTGAGCTGCGCACCTATTTTCTCAACAAGCGTTGGCTGCCGATCCTCGGCCCACTCTTGCCACGTTCACTCGAATCGCAAATGGCTTCTCGATGGGGATGGCATCTGTGGATTTATGCTACAAAGAGATGATGAAAAAGTTTCTGATCACAGGCGGCGCGGGCTTCATCGGGTCTCATCTTGTCGATCGTTTGTTGGCGAGCGACGACGTTACGAGCATCACCGTCGTAGATGACTTCAACGACTTCTACGATCCCTCGATAAAGCGTGACAATATCCGGCAGCATCTTAAGGACACTCGTTACAGCATTCACGAAGTAGATATTCGCGATCGCGCCGCGGTTGAAAAACTGTTTACTGAAAACAGTTTCGACTGCGTGGTCCATCTGGCGGCGAGAGCAGGTGTGAGGCCGTCACTTTCCGAGCCGCAGCTTTACACGGAAACAAATATCAACGGCACGGTCAATCTTCTCGAGCTAGCGCGCCAACACAACGTCAAGCAATTCGTCTTCGGTTCATCATCGTCAGTTTACGGAATCAACGCCAAAGTCCCGTTCAGTGAAGATGATCCAATTCGACAGCCAATCTCACCATACGCTGCCACCAAGGGCGCGGGTGAACTGCTCTGTCACACTTATTCGCATCTATACGGTCTCCGCTGTGTGTGCCTGCGCTTCTTCACCGTTTATGGACCACGACAACGCCCCGATCTCGCTATTCACAAGTTCGCAAAGTTGATCACCGAAGGGAAACCAATCCCGGTCTTCGGCGATGGCACTACGCGGCGCGATTACACATACGTCGACGACATTATCGATGGTGTCATTGCCGCGATCCATTACACATCGAGCGACTATGAAGTGTTTAATCTCGGCGAGTCGCGCACGGTTGAGCTCAACGAATTGATCTCGCTACTCGAAAAAGAGCTCGACACGCACGCTAAAATTGACCGGCAACCGCCTCAACCAGGTGACGTTCCGCAAACGTTTGCCGATATCGCGAAGGCGCGCGCGCTGTTGAACTATGATCCCAAAACCCAGATCGAAGAGGGTCTGCACCGCTTCGTGGAGTGGTTTAGGGTGAGAGGTTCATAAAAACTGTTCTACAATGCCTGCGACAGCAAGACTTTTTGACCCACGAACAATTGATGAAGATTCTCGACGAACAAGAAGAATTAGTTGCCGCACAACCGCGGTCGGTGAGCGAAAGGCCTGATATTTCGGTCTTTTTACCGGTTTTCAACGAAGAACCCAATCTGCTGCCGCTGCACGCAAAACTCGACGAAGCCCTTAAATCTCTCGGTAGCTCAGCCGAAATCGTTTACGTGGACGATGGTTCGACCGACGGCAGCTTAAGTATTTTGCGCCGGATTGCTGAGCTCGATCCGCGGGTGCGCGTCGTCGCGCTCCGCAGAAACTACGGACAAACAGCGGCAATGGCCGCTGGTATCGACGCCGCACAAGGTGAAGTGCTGATTCCGATGGATGCCGATCTCCAGAATGATCCGGCAGACATCAAGCGTCTATTAGAAAAGCTCGACGAGGGTTACGACGTCGTTTCAGGTTGGCGCAAAAACCGAAAAGACAAGATGTTCACACGCAAGATACCGTCGATGATGGCCAATCGTTTGATTTCGTGGATCGGCGGTGTGCCGCTTCACGATTACGGTTGTTCGTTGAAAGCCTATCGGCGCGAGTCGTTGCAGGACGTTCGCTTGTACGGCGAGATGCATCGCTTCATCCCGATCTACGCGGCGTGGGCCGGCGCGAGGGTTACAGAAATCCCGGTCGAACATCATGCGCGCACGATGGGTAAATCGAAGTACGGGCTTTCGCGCACGATCAAGGTTGTCTTCGATCTGATGACGATCAAGTTTATGGCGTCGTATCAAACGAAACCGATTTACGTTTTTGGCACGTTTGGCATGCTGGCGTTTTTGATTTCGTTGTTGAGCGGACTGTACGCAGTCTTTCTCAAGATTTTTCACAAAGCTGACTTCGTGCAAACGCCGTTGCCAATCCTGTGCATCGTGATGTTCGCTGTTGGGATTCAGTTTCTGTTGATGGGACTACTTGCCGAAATGCTGGTGCGCACGTATCACGAATCTCAATCAAAACCGATCTACGCCGTGCGTGAGCGGTTGGGCTTTAAGAATCGGGAGTCATAACTCAGAACAATGTGCGGAATAACCGGTTGGGCCAATCTCGATTCGCACACGCCTCCGCCTGAAGAGGCGGATGAATTGCTCCATGCGATGTGTGAGCGGATGGTCCACCGCGGACCTGATTCGGAGGGACTGTTTGTAACCAGCGGCGTGGCGCTCGGTATGCGCCGGCTCGCGATTATCGATCTGGTCACTGGTGAACAACCAGTATTCAACGAAGACCGATCAATCACAGTCGTCCTCAACGGCGAGCTATACAACTATCGCGAGCTACGCGCCGACCTCGAAAAGCGAGGGCACGCGTTTCGCAGTGCTTCGGACACAGAAGTTTTGCCGCATCTCTACGAAGAGTACGGCGACGGCATGCTCCAAAAGCTCAACGGCATGTTTGCGTTTGCGTTGTGGGACAGCCGCAGACGCCGTTTGCTTGTCGCGCGCGATCGATTTGGCGAGAAGCCACTTTACTGGGGCGTCTTCGACAACACACTACTCTTTGCTTCGGAACCAAAAGTGTTACTGGCCCATCCGTCAGTAAAACCAGCACTCAACCTCCAGGCGCTGCGGCAGTATCTTTCGTTTGACTATGTACCGGCGCCACTCTCGATCTACGAAGGCATTAATAAACTTCCCGCGGCTCACAAGCTCACGCTCGCAGACGGACGCGTTGAAGTCGAAAGGTATTGGCGACTCAGTTACAAGACTGTCGAACCAGTGCCCTCGGAAGACGAAGCTGCGGACCGCTTGCGCGAGTTGATGGCTGATGCAGTGCGTCTCCGACTCGTTTCTGACGTGCCCCTTGGTGTGTTGCTGTCGGGTGGAGTTGATTCGTCGAGTATTGCCGCACTCGCAGTCGCAGCTTCTTCGGAAGCAGTAAAAACTTTTTCGATCTCGTTTGCTGAGGCCTCGTTTGACGAATCGGCATACGCGCGCGGTGTGGCGAAGTTTCTCGGCACGGATCATCACGAGGAACGTTTGAGTGCAAACCTGGCAGCGAATCTCGTGAGCGAGATCGGCGCGTGGATGGATGAGCCGTTTAGCGATCCATCTTTAGTGCCGACTTATCTTTTATCGCGCTTCACACGCAAACACGTGACCGTCGCACTTGGTGGTGACGGCGGTGACGAGCTCTTCGCTGGTTACCCGATGTATGCGGGTTTGCGCTGGGCCGAGATTTATAAACGTGTGCCGCTGTCGCTGCGTGCAGCCGTTATCGAACCGCTCGTACGACGGTTGCCGGTGAAGACGAAGAATCTATCGTTAGATTACAAAGCGTTGCGATTCGTCACCGGCGCAAAGTACGACACAGTGGCGCGACATCATGTTTGGTTCGGATCTTTCACTCCGGACGAGCAGCAGGAATTGCTCACCCGCGAAGTTTTGTCGACAACTGACGACGAGATTTACGCTCACGCGCGTGAGATCGCGGAAGAGTGCGACAACGAAGATCTCGTCACGCGCATGCAGAGCGTTGACACGCGGCTCTATCTCGCGGAAGACATTCTGACCAAAGTCGATCGCGCGAGCATGGCTGTTTCGCTCGAGGTGCGCGCGCCGTTTCTGGATCCGCGCGTGGCGGAATTTGCCGCGTCGCTGCCTTGCAATTACAAGTTGCGTGGACACAAGACGAAATACATTTTGAAGAAGGCAGTGAACGACATGCTGCCGCCGTTTGTGACACGCCGCGGTAAAAAAGGGTTTGGCGTTCCGGTTGCCGAGTGGTTGAAGGAAAAACTGCGGCCGCTCGCGAGAGATCTTTTGTCGCCTGAACGTGTTCGCCGCGCGGGAGTTTTTAATGCTAACTACATCGCGCGTTTGCAGGATGAACACGAACGTGGTGTTGCGAATCACCGCAAACTGCTCTGGACGCTTTTGATGTTTGAGTTGTGGCACGAAAGCTTCATCGAAACGCCGCGCCGCATTGAGACGTCGGTCGCAAGCAGAGAAGGCTGATCGATCGGGAAAGCGTGTGAACGAAGTTTCAAGTCAGTCTTTCTTTCAAACTGCGTACGACGAACTCTTCTCCTGGTGCCGCCAGCACGACTTTGCCGGACACGATCCTTTCGACGCGTTGAATAGTCGTCTGTTTCAGGCGACTCCTTTGGCCCAATCACGCAACGCACGCCTGATTTTTACGCAACTAGTTAAGCGATCGCCTGCCGATGTTCGGGCGTTGATACGCGTTCCGGCCGAGCGTAACGCAAAGGGAATCGCGCTATTCGCCCTCGCACAAGTGGCGAATTATCGGCGCGAAAAAACTCGAGAAGCTGCGGCGGTCGTGAAGGAATTCCTGTCGTGGTTGCTGGCGATGCGTGTTGATGGATACAGCGGAGCGGCGTGGGGGTACAACTTCGATTGGCAGAGTCGGAATTTTTTTGCGACGAGAAACACGCCGACGATTGTGCCGACGGCGTTCGCGGCGCGTGCGCTGATCGAGGGTGTTAGACAAGATTTACAGGATGAGTATCTAAAGGTAGCGCGGAGTGTTTGTGAGTTTATCTTGAAGGATTTGCCGCGGAGTTTAGAGACCGAAAGTGAGATTTGTTTTAGTTATGCGCCGCAGAGTGACACGAGAATTTTCAATGCCAGTTTGTTGGCGGCGGAGGTGCTCGCGAGTGTTGGTCACTTGACCGGCGAAACCGAGCTCGTTGACGTCGCCACGCGCGCGACTCGATACGTCGTCAACAACCAACAGCCAGATGGTTCATGGGTTTACGGCACCGATTCCAACCAGTCGTGGAAAGACAACTTTCACACGGCCTACGTGTTGTTTTCACTCAAGCGAATCATCGACCTCGCACCTGCCGGTCAGGAGTTCCAGCCAGCGCTGGAGCGCGGCTATCAGTTCTGGAAAACACGCTTCTTTCTTGCCGATGGGTGGCCGAAATACTACGATGACGATCCTTATCCGGTGGATACGCACGCCGCAGCGAGTGCTATTGTGACGTTTCTCGAGTGTCGCGATCTCGATCCCGATGCGTCGAGGTTGGCCCAGAACGTTGCGAACTGGACAATTCAAAACCTGCGCGATCGGCGAGGATTCTTTTATTATCAAAAACGACGTTTCTATACGGTTCGCAAACCCTATATGCGCTGGACACAGGCGTGGATGCTCTACGCGCTGTCGCGTTTGCTCGAAGACTTAAACAGATGATCAAAGTTGGCGTAATCGGATACGGATACTGGGGACCGAACCTGGTCCGAAATTTCATGGCTGCACCCGGTTCGGCGGTAACACGCGTCTGCGATCTGCGTGAAGAGCGTCTATCGTCGTTGGAAAAACTCTACCCCGCACTCAAGATGTGCACAGATTCGGCAGAGCTCATCAACGATCCACAGATCGATGCAGTCGTTATCGCTACGCCGATTTCTACACACTTTGAGCTTGCTCTTGCGGCTTTGCGTGCGGGCAAACATGTGCTGGTGGAAAAACCACTGGCATCGCGATCTGATCACGCGCGCAAACTGGTTGACGAAGCCGCCGCACGTAAGCTCGTGTTGCTGGTGGACCACACGTTTGTCTACACACCTGCAGTACGAAAGATTCGTGATCTGATCACGTCGGGCGCGCTCGGTGAAATCTATTATTACGACGCCGTACGCGTTAATCTCGGACTCTTTCAACACGACGTGAACGTAATCTGGGACCTCGCCATTCACGATCTCTCGATCATGGATCATGTTCTTCCGGCAAAACCGGTTGCGATCTCTGCTACCGGAATCAGTCACGTACCAGGACAGCCGGAGAACGTCGCTTACATCACACTCTTTTTCCCGAGCGCTCAGATCGCACACGTGCATGTGAACTGGCTGACACCCGTAAAAGTGCGTCACACACTCATCGGTGGCAGCGAGAAAATGATTCTCTACGACGATCTCGAGCCCAGCGAGAAGGTCAAGGTTTACGACAAAGGGATCAACGTCACGCCCGAACCAGAAGATGTTTACAAGATGCTGGTAAGTTACCGGCTGGGCGATATGTGGGCGCCACAGCTCGACAACACCGAGGCGTTACAAACCGAAGCGCGCCACTTCATCGACTGCATCGAGGCAGATAGACAACCTGAAACTGACGGCGTGGCGGGATTGCGAATGGTCAACATGATTGAAGCGGCTGAACTTTCACTTCGCGATCGCGGTCGACTCGTCGAGATCCAGTGGTGAATCCCGAAGATCACGCAGCTTAAATGAAAATGCGTCTCTGGATCGATTTTGCAAACTCTCCTCACGTTCCATTTTTCAAAGCACTCGCAAATCGATTTACGGCTGAAGGTCATGAAATTGAGACCACCGCGAGAGAATTGGCGGAAACGATTCCGCTCGCGCGTGCGGCCGGCTTCACACCTGAGGTTGTCGGAGCACACGCAGGGCGCGATGTGTCGAAGAAGGCGGGCAGTTTGATGAGTCGTGCCTGGGCACTCGCCGCCTGGGCGCGCAAACGTAAGTTCGACCTGGCGATCAGTCACAACTCATACTCACAAATACTCGCGGCCCGCGCGCTAAGACTCAAGACTGTCACGCTGATGGATTACGAGCACCAGCCGGCGAACCATCTCGCCTTTCGTCTCGCGTCTCGCATCATCATTCCTGACAGTTTCCCCGCGAGTCGCTTGCGTGCGTTTGGCGCGAGGGCGCGCAAGGTGCGCCGATACCACGGCACAAAGGAAGATGTTTACCTGGCCGGATTTGACGCCGATCCTGCGTTCGAGCGGCAGTTGTGTGAGCTTGGTGTCAACACTGATAATACGCTCGTCCTGATGCGTCCACCGGCGCATGACGCGATTTATCATCGTTTTCAAAACACGCTCTTTGACGAAGCGCTGCAGATGTTGTTGGCGAAAGAGAAGGTACAGGTGATACTGCTGCCGCGGAATGCAACTCAGCGCAGTGCGTATGCCAGGGAAAAAGTGATCATTCCCGAGGCGCCGTTGGATGGTCCAAACCTGATCGCGGCGAGCGATCTGGTGATCAGCGCGGGAGGGACAATAAATCGTGAAGCGGCGGCGCTCGGAGTGCCGGCGGCGAGTATTTATGCCGGACAATGGGCCGCGGTGGATGAAGAGTTGGTTAAAGAGGGAAGGTTGCGACGAATCTCGAACGTTGAGGATTTGCAGAGACTCTCGATCGAGAAGAAACCGGATGCGAAACCTCGGCGAGCGGTCGCAGTTATCGATGAAGTAGTGCGGTACATTCTTGAATGAGAGCGGTGCGAAGCAAACAGGCGTTGATTGATGCGAGTGTGGTGCGTGTTCCCGGGCGTGCGCCGCGTTGGATCGTGCCGACCGTCAAGGTCTCGCTTGTGGTTGCCGATGCCGCGGCTGCCGCGATCTCTTTCATGCTGGCGTTCTATACACGCGAACGCTTTGACGTGTTTGCCGGCGGAGGCAGTCTCGCGTGGAGCGAGAAATTTGCGCCTTACGGTGCATTGCTGGTGTTCGTAGTTTTGATCAGATTATTGAGCTTTCGTTATTGCGATCTGTATCGCGTTCGCGGCGAGTTTTCATTTTTTGACGATGGCGTGCGGATCTTCAAAGCAACGGCGATTGGTTCACTTTTGATTGTCGCGGCGGCGTTTCTGTATCGCGGTGGTTTTGAGTTTCGTGCGTTCTCGTACGCGCGTGGAGTTTTTGTTGCCGACTTTCTTTTGGTGCTGGTCATCGTCGGTGCGCTGCGGTTCTTGATGCGCGCAGTGCAGACGTTTGTACGCAGCCGGCAGATAAATTTGATTCCGACGCTGGTTGTTGGACGTGGTCCGGAAGCGTCGTTATTCATTCGAGAGATGCGCGAACGGCCATCGTTGGGTTATCGCGTGATCGGGGTGGTTGAGTCGAGCAGTGTTGACGGTCAGTTGACGTACGAAGACGTCCCGGTGATCGGTACGCTTGAATCACTGCCGGACCTGATTCGAGACTCAGGCGCAAATGAAGTGATCATCGCGGATGCCGACGTGAATGCTGACACGTTGTTTGAAGTAATGATGCGTTGCGGCCGGCGTCGCGGTGTGGAGTTTCGAATTGCGCCAAGCCTTTTCAACTGCCTGCCACGCAAGACTGAGATCGATCAAATCGGCGTGTTGCCGATGATCCGTTTGTTTCGCGAACCACTCTCGAATGGCGCTCGCATTCTGAAACGCACTTTTGATCTGATCGTTGCGGCGGTTTCGATTGTGTTGCTCTTTCCGTTATGGCTGCTGATCGCGTTGATTATCAAGCTGGATTCGAAGGGCCCGGTGTTTTATACGCAGGAACGCGTGGGTATGGATGGCCGGCTGTTCCTGCTTTACAAGTTTCGCACGATGAAAGCAGGGGCCGACTCGAAGCTTCATCGTGAGTATCAGAAGGCGTTTATTGCCGGTCGAGCTGAAGCGAATGTTGGTAACGATGCCAAGCCCACTTACAAACTGCTCACCGATCCACGGATTACGAAAATCGGAAGACTCTTGCGGCGCACGAGTCTTGATGAAGTGCCGCAGCTCTTGAATGTGTTGTCGGGCGACATGAGTATCGTTGGACCGCGGCCGCCGATACCTTACGAAGTTGAAGCGTATGAGCTTTGGCATCGCAAGCGGCTCGACATGAAACCAGGATTGACCGGGCTCTGGCAGGTTTCGGGACGAAATCGTTTGCCGTTTGAAGAGATGGTCAGACTCGATCTTTTTTATATCGAAAACTGGTCGCTGCTGCTCGATCTGAAGATCATTCTGCGCACCGGGTTCGTGATGATCGGCGGCCAGGGCCACTGATCACCGCGGATTGATGACGGATTTATTGCGAGAGGCCGGCGAGCGCGATCTCCAGGAGCAATATTTTTTTGATCCCTTTGTAGAGCGGTTCGATTTCGCAGTTCTCCGTTAAGGCATGAGAGTCGTTGCATGGACCAGCGCCAGTTGAAATCGATGTAATACCTTGCAGGAGTGCGGCGCTCGAGTTGTTAGATCCGGCGTTGCCGATCGGCGGATCGAACCCCATCGCACGGTGTACGGCTTCCGCGATCTTTACCAGATGCGATTCACGATTTCCGGGCAGTACGGCTGCCGGCGATGTAGAGATCACGTCAGTCTTCACGGTCAATCCCTCGCGCTTCGCTTCCTCATCGAGAATCGTCGCGATCTTCTTCTCTAAGTCGGCAATGACATCGTTACTCGTCGAACGCAGATCAACCGTGAACCATGCGTCCGAGGCTTTCGCATTTACTACTTCCGATCCGCCGAGCATGCCGATGTTCAAGTTCGACGACGGACTCGTCGGAACTTTCAACTCATAGATCCGTGCAATAGCTCGGGCGAGGGGCAGCGTGGCGGAGTAAGGCGGCGTGCGCGAACGAGTATGCCCGCCTGGTCCAATAAAGTGATGGCGATACCAGTTGATTCCGATACCGGCGTAAGTGAATCCTTCATAACCGCCGTCGAGCGCGATGTAGTAATCAACCTTGCCTTTGTTATCTTTCGTATACTGTTTTGCTCCGGTCATGTTGGCTTCTTCGTCGGTGGTGAATAAAAAGACGAGGTCGCCTTTGGTTTTGATCCTGGCTGCGTCGAGAGCGCGAATAGTCGCGAGCAGCGCTTCGATGTTGCGGGTGTCATCGCCGACCCCGGGCGCATAGACGCGACCATCGCGAACCGTCGCTTTGATCTTCAGGCCCGGTTGAAAGACAGTATCCATGTGCGCGTCGAAAACAGTGATTGGACCACCACCAGTTCCTTTGCGTGTCGCGATTAGGTTGCCAACGGAGTCGTAACGGATATCGAGTTTGTAACTGCGCAGCAGGCTTTCGATAAATTTGGCGCGTTCCTGTTCCTGTTTTGATGGTGCGTTGATTTCAGTGATGGCGATCCACTCGCGGAGTATAGCGTCGTGGTTTTTGTCGATGTGATCGAAGGCTGCGATAACGCGTGGATCGTTCTGGACAGTCTTGACTAAATCAGCCGGAGTGGATGATTGCGAGAGGGCAGTTGGAGACACGATGAACAAGATTGACAGGATTAACAGGATGAAGCGCATTGAAGAATTTGCCTTGATGCGATGGATTAGTCGACCAGTGCCATTCTAATATGCCGTCTATGCAGATTTCGACCTGGCTTGAACGAGCTGTTATTGCCTGCCTGTTCATCATTGCCGTTTTCGCTCCTCACTCGATTGCAGTCACGCAAGCGGCGTGGTTGCTCGGAATGGTTTTCTGGGTCGCGCGATTCGCCGTTTACCCGCGCCCATCGGTCGCGCGCTCACCAGTCGATTACGCGTTAATCGGATTCTTCATCCTGAGCGGAATCTCATCACTCTTCTCGTACAGTCCTGTCATTTCCATCGGCAAAATGCGCGCGGCGAGTTTGTTTACGATCGTGTATCTGGTTGCGCAGAACGCGGGCTCACTGCGTTTGGTGCGATTGCTCGCACTGGCTTTGATCGGATCGTGCATGATCAATGTCTTCCTAACTGCCGGACAACTTGCGATCGGTAAGGGAGTAAAGGTTGAAGGTGTGGCGCCGGAAAGCCCGCTGACGAAAGCAGTCTTTCGCACGAGAACAGTTACGAACCCGACGCCGATCGTAAACGGCGACACGATCTGGGAAATCGACGGAAGTCCGGTGGGAACTCCCGAAGAGTTGGCAGCGGCGCTTGCCTCAGGATCTCCGACTGCAAAAATCAGGATCTACCGCGTCGAATGGATGCCTGAGCTGGAAGTGCCACGCGGCCAGTTGTTGCCGGGAAATAATGTTTTGGACCAATTGGGAATCAGGTCCTGGTCGCGTGGCCGCGACTGGCGTGCGACGGGATTTTATAATCACTGGGTGACTTATTCCGAAGTGCTGCAACTGATCGCTTCGCTGGCGCTCGGAATATTTCTGGCACTAAAGCAAAAGAGAAGTGTAGCTGGTGGATTACTCATCGTCGCTGTCATCGGACTCGTCTTTGCTTTGGGCATGACAGTCACACGCGCTTCGTGGATCGGATTCGCAGTGTCTGTCCTCGCGATGCTTCTTCTAGCTTCATCACGTCGCACAATATTAATTGTCGGCGCGTGTGCAATTCCACTCGTGCTCGCCAGTGTTGTGCTACTGCAACAGAAACGTAGCATCGGTTTCTTCGACAAGAAAGATCAATCGACAAGCTGGCGTGAGATGGTTTGGAAGGAAGGAACGCAACTGCTGGTGAGCAGTCCGCGGCATTTGCTGGTCGGCGTTGGGCTCGACTCGATCAAGGGTCACTGGCGTGAATGGGGATTGTTTGACAACGGTCGCCAACCGATCGGTCACATGCACTCAAACCTGTTGCAAATCGCGCTAGAGCGTGGCGTGCCCGCATTGATTGTCTGGTTGGTTCTGATCGGTGTCTATCTGCGAATGCTTTGGCGCATCACCCGTCGCAAAGTGATTGACGAGTACGGGCGCGGCATAGCATTGGGTGCGTTAGGCGGCGCGCTGGGCTTCTTTGCGAGTGGACTGGTCCATTACAACTGGGGCGACTCGGAAGTGGTCACCGTCTTTTACTTCATCATGGGATTGTGTTTGGTAGTTGAAAGAACCAATCAACGCAGGTCCGATTCAAGCGTCGGCGCTTAAGGGATGTTGGTAGCGTTCAATGTCCTCGCCGTCGTACGAGCCGGTGTGAGAACAGCTCGAACATTCGACGACGTAAGTGGCTTTGATCTTGGCCTGACCTCGCGAAAGATCGGGGAAAAGAATTTCCTTTTCCTTGCAGTGCTCGCAAGTGAAACGGAGATACCATTGGCCGGGGGTAAGGGTGCGCATTTGTTTTAGATCCTCGATTTCTAACCGATAAACGGGCGAGAGGAAACGGGGCTGCTGTGTGTCTGCTCTTATAAGGCGAGACGGTGGTTCAGGTCAAGAAAAATGTTGGTCCAGTTGAACTTATCGACCTCCTACCGACACGATTTTTTGGATCAATTTTGGGTCATCCGGAAGCAGGCCGGATTTCGGTAGTCGCGGCGTTAATGTGATCCAGTTTCGGTCCATTGCGAAGACGCGACGAAACAGTGGCAACGACTCGTTTACACGGCCCATGTTGACGAGTGCAACTGCGTGCCAGTAGATCATCTCGGCGTTGTTCGGCACGAGCTTTTCTGCCGCTCCGTATTCGCGCAGCGCGCCTTCGTTGTCTTTCTTTTCAACGGCCAGGTCACCGGCGTTCATGTGATTATAGGCGCGTTGCAGTTTCACGAGACGGCGCAACTCCAACAGCGGTTGCGTACTGTCGTCAACCCTTAAATCAAAAATCCGATCCTTCCATGCGTAGCCAGTCGGCTTTCCGGTGACGACGATCATCGCGGCCGATTGCCGGCCACGAATATCACCACCAACTGCTTGCGCGGCATCGAGCGCCGCCAGCATGCGATCGGCAAGATCACCTTTCGTTTTCTCAAATGCGCGTGCCATCGCGGGCCAAACCTTGTCGTTCAGCATCAGGTTCGCCTGCACCGAAAAGTCTTTCCCTACAATGTGACCTGCCGCCTGAATATCATTCTTGCCGGTCCATGCGTCAACGCGTCCTTGCGCATCGATCATCGCCACTTGCCTGACTTCTCGTCCTTCATCCTTCGCGAGCAGCTCCTTCAACGTGTCAGGAGCGCTTTTGCCGGCGCGCATTAGATCGAGTCCGTTCTTGCCGTAACTCGGATCGACGAACGATTGTGTGGCAATAGCGCCGACTCCGGCTTCGGCCCAGGGTACGATTGGACCAACCGAAAACCAGTGTGACTGCACCGCAACGCCCAACTCACCCGTCGCCGGATCACGCGCCACAATCGAAAATGTATGGACAGGCCGAACGGGAATGACCGGGTCCTGCGAAGCGAGGCCGATCACACGGGGCAGGTTCGGTTGACAGACGACGATTGCAAGTAACAGAAGTACGAACAAAGCTGCGCGCATTTTCGGCACCTCATCACGAGACAAACGGATAGAACGGCGTGTTGCGAAAGATCCAAAACGAAACAATGATCACGAAAAGCGTATAGAGAACCGATGCCGGTATGACATTGCGTCGCGGTATTCCACCACGCATGACGACGACGCTATAACGAATCAACGCAAACAACAGAAACGGCAACGCCAGCAGGAAAAGCGGGTTGAGCATAAAAGCGGCAACGAAATGACCGTGAAGGATCTGATGCATCGCTCGCGTAGAACCACAACCCGGACAGGTCAAGCCCGTGAACGCGCGAAACAGACAGACAGGGAAGACCCCGGTCTTACCCGGTTCGAACACGTACAAATAAACAGAGCCGGCGATTAACAGCGACCAGATTACGATGACACTCGCGCGCCGATATATCCACTCAAAACCCATAGTACTTGTTCTTTATTCTAACCCCGTTCAGCGAACTGTAGGGGCGGCCCTCCGTGGCCGCCCTTCGTTTGAATCATGTTCGCCGAACTCGAGGCCGTCGACTCTTTCAATACCGAGTACTCAACCCAAGGGCGGCCACGGAGGGCCGCCCCTACAGTTCGTTGGATGAATCAAAAGTGAGGTACGGAGACGTTAGTCAGACGGTGTAGAACAGTTAGAACCAGCCCTTCTGACTCTGTATGTACGTTCTCACAAATTCTTCGTCAGACTTGGTCAGATAAATTATCCCTTCTACGATTCCGATGACACTCATAACAACAGCCAGGATGCCGCAGCTCAGGACGGAAACCAGCAGCATGATGACTCCCTGAGTCGTGTAGCCAAGGATGAATTTGTGAATTCCGAGACTGCCCACCAGGATGGCGAGGATCCCGGCAACCAGTTTCTTATCTGCTCCCATTGCTTTCCAATCCTGCATCGCTCCCATGTTGACAGCCTGCATTGGCTGGTAGCCGGCGCCGATTGGTGCAGTGAGTGGTGACTGGCAGTTCGTGCAATACTGCGCCATCTCATCGTTAATGGCGCCGCACTTAGTGCAGTATCTGCTCATCATCTCTATAAGGTCTCCGAGCTGAGTCTACGAGTTTGCGAAGATGCTCAGGCCGCCAATAACGAAAGCGAAAATCAGGTAGCCGCCCCAAAGCAGGATCCCGAGACCAAGAAAGATGTAACTGAAAAGTTTGGCTTTCTTCGACGCATCCAATGCGCCCGGGATGTCGCCCGAAGCCACTTTTCCGTTTACCTGAGCAGCGAAAATGATGCTGATAATCCCGAGAGGAAAACAGCAGACCGCGGACAAAATAGCGGGAATTAAGTAATTGGGAACGCTGGCAGGCGCATCCGCGCTAGGCGGGGGAGTCCATTCTTGAGACATTCAGTTTCTCCTACAAACTAATTTTGAAAGATTCCGGCGATCGATATGAATAGCTGAGATTTCGAATCTACGCTGCGTATCCACCCGGTCCTCCACCGGCATTAAATGCGGGCGGTGGTGGCGGAGCATTCTTGCGCTTTTCAAAAATCGGCACACCGAGCAGTCCGCCGAGTATCGCGAAGACAAACAACAAACAGGCCCCGATCAGCGATTGAATGATCAACGGAGCAATTGCGTTACCCTGGGCCTCAAACTGTTGGCGCATCATTTCGGCCTGCCGCGGATCTACGTTTTGCATGAGACTGACGATCATGTTTCTCATGGTCGGTCCCATCGCGAGCGCGATTGGCACTCCAAGGGCAAACGAAATCACGGCGCCGATCGCTCCAGCAATTACGCCCAGGACCGCTCCGTCACCTGCACCGGCAGGGGTAGAGGAGTTTTTTACGTAAAGATAGGTCGCCAGCATGCCGCCCAGGATCGCCCAAAGACAGCAACAAAGGTTCGCCGCACTGACGAACGGAATGACTGACAACACGCCTATGAAGACGCCGCCAATCAGGGCAGGCTTAAATTTATTGTTCATCGCACTTGTCCACTAGTGAAAGTTGGAACAACTTACGTTAGATCGTTGGATTGTCAGGGGTCGAAGCGCCCTGAATAACTAACAAAGAGGGAGGGGATTGTCAATAAAATTGAGCCACAAAAACGCACCAAAGCACAAAAGAATTAAGGGAGGCATTGGTGCTTTTAATGCGTTTTTGAAGCCGGGGCTCAACGAACTTCGATACGATCTCCAACCTGGAGTTTGGGATCCTGGACTGCGCCTGATTTGATCTGTTTGAGCGTGTAGAGAGTCGTCACCAGACGGCCCTCCGATCCATCACGTGAAAGCTCAATTTTATTGTCTGGTTTGGCAGTTCCACCGGCCGCCAGCAGAGCCTGAAGCAGGGTGACGCCCGGTTGAAATACCTTTTGACCCGGATAACTGACGCGTCCGCCGATATAGTAGAACTCCTGCGGTCTACTTGTGACCGTGATCACGTCACCCGCTTGAACCGTCAGGTTGAGAGTGGCCGGGTCGCTGAGGTCATGCACTGCGCCGGGCGTGCCGCCGCGCAGGATCATCACCCGAGCACCGTCATTGCGCAGTTGTGACTCAGCCAGAACGACGTAGAGCGGAACTCTTTCTCGTCTCAAAAACCGCGTCCCGGGCGAGACGACCAGCCCCGACACCGATATCGAATGACTGAGATACTGGCGCACGCCGACTAAAACCTTAGCATTCTCTTCCACGGCCCTTCGTTTAAGTTCCGCCGCGATCAGGTTTTGAATTTCCTCCGGGGTTTGCCCTACAACCGAAAGGAGACCGCCGGCGACCGGTAGATCAACCGCACCGTTTTCAATGACTGTGAACAACGTCGATCGATTGCTGCCGGAATTGGCCACGCGAATATCCAGCACGTCGCCAACACCGACGCGGTAGATCTCGGTTAGCTGCCGTTCCGGATTGGGTGCGGCAGTGGAGTCGTTTACGGAAGTCTTGATCGGCAAAACACCGGCAGTTTGCTGGCCGTTCGCGGACACAAGAGACGCAAGAAGAAAAGAAGCGAGCAGGGTTAGCGAAATTGGGTTTTTCATAAGCAGGGGCAGTTGCTGGAATGGGCGCGTTTCGCGCCGTCAAATCTGAAGAATAAGAAAAGACCAATGGTAAGTGTCTTCCTGAAACGAAGATCTTATCCACAGATTACGCCGATTTTATCGAATTCCATCGGCGTAATCTGTGGATGTGTTTTCGGTCTTTGCCCCGCACATCTGTTATAGTCATTGTTTCTTTTTATGTACGAATTTGCAGTTACACCAGCCGTCACAAGCATCCGTCGCCGGGGCGTAGAGATCAGCGAGGTCACGCCCGATAGCCTGGGCGCCGAAATGGATCTTGAAAGCGGCGATCGAATCATAAAGGTCAACGGCCGCGTAATTCGCGACTATCTGGACTTTCGTTTCCACACCGCCGGCGAAACTGAATTGGTCCTCGAGGTCCGCAAGAAGAGCGGCGAAGACTGGGAAGTCGAACTCGAGCGCGCGGAAGGCGAAGACTTCGGTCTCGCCTTCGAACAGATCGTTCCACGCCAGTGTGCCAACGAATGTATTTTCTGTTTCTGTAACGGCAATCCCGCCGATGCGCGTCCGTCACTCTTTATCAAAGACGAAGACGTGCGTCTTTCTTTTCTCTACGGCAACTACACGACGCTCACTTCAATCACCGAAGATGAAATGCGCCGTATCGTAGAGCAGGGACTCTCGCCGCAATACGTTTCCGTGCACGCAACGGATCTCGAAGTGCGCGCGCACCTTTTGGGAATCGATAAAGAACGTGCAGACATTTCAGCAAAGCTCGCGCGGTTGCTCGATGCGGGTATCGAGGTGCATGCGCAGGTGGTGTTGTGTCCGGGAATCAATGATGGAAAAGTGTTGGAGAAAACGATCCGAGATCTCGCTGCTGAGTATCCGCGCATCACGAGTGTCGCGATCGTTCCGCTTGGTCTGACTCGTTACAACACCGATCCGCGTTTGACGCGAGTGACGCCGGAGTTCTGTCGCGAAGTGATCGATCAAGTTGGTGTGATTCAGAAAGAACTGCACGCTCGACTCGGAACAAACTTCGCGTTACTCGGCGACGAGATCTACCTGCGCGCCGGACGACGCATTCCCGCGCGAACACACTACGGAGACTATCCACAGATCGAAGACGGCGTCGGCATGGTCCGATCGTTCAAAAATGAATTCACGAAACTGGTGCGCCGACTCGAGCGAGAAGATTGGACCAGCAGCAATACCTCAGGCACGATCTTCACCGGGACACTCTTTGCACCAGTGCTCAAAGAAATGATCGACGAGTTGAACGAACGTTTCCAAACTAAGCTCATCGTTGAGCCGCTCGAGAATGGTTACTTCGGCGGCGACGTTTCGGTGGCCGGCTTATTAACCGGACAAGATCTGCTGAGCGCGCGCGATCGTGTCAGCGGTAGTTTTGTCTGTATACCTAAACAGATGCTCAAGAGTGATGAAGCGATCATGTTGGATGGAATGAAACTGAGTGATGTGTCGCGTGCGTTGGGCCAACCGGTCCACGCCGTCAACCTGCAAGAGTTAGCCGCGCTGCTGCTTAATAAAAACTAACTCATGATCCAGAGTGCTTCGCCAACAGCAACGAAGAAAAAGATCCTTGATGTTGGTTGTGGTCAGAACAAGTTTCCGGGCGCGATCGGGATCGATGCGAATCGTTTGAGTCACGCAGATGTGATTCACGATCTCGGAGTGTTTCCATATCCGTTCGCTGACAATGAATTTGCAGAAGTGATTTGCCGTCACGTCATCGAACATGTTCCTGACGTTCTCGGTTTCGTGAACGAGTTGCATCGCATCACCAAGCCTGGTGGTAAACTAAAGATCGTTACACCTCATTATTCGAATCCTGATTGGGCCACTGATCCAACGCATCGTAATCACTTCAACAGTTATTCTTTCACGTGTTTCATTCCTTCACGCACACCATTTCCGTTTTACACCACAGCAGAGTTGAAGCCACTTCTGACGCATGTGAGTCTGGCGAATCTTTGGCGCGCATTGGGTCTGGAGTTTGTAGTTAATCTCGATCAGCGCTGGCCATCGCTACGCTTCACGCGCAAGTTTTGGGAGTTCTATCTGTCGACGATTTTTCGGGGTAAGGAACTGATGTTCGAGTTTGAGATCGTGAAGTCCGAGCCGCTTCCGTAGATGCGCCCGATGTGGATTTCAGGAGGCTCAGATCGGGTCCGAACCGCCTCGCGACAGCAGGGGGTCGGAGCCTTTCGTGATTGATTGCCTGTGGCGCATCCACCCCCTACCGCGGAGGCGGCTCTGACCCTACCCAAAGCGGCGATTCAGAAACCCAGATTTTTCTCCAAAATTTTGGTCTGACGCGGTACGGTTTATTGAATATTTCCTCGCAAAAACGGATGTGATAAGGGTGGCCTGATTTTTGCCACGTCCGACTAATTGCATACGTCCTCCGATTCGCAGGAGCATCAAGCCTCCTCGCGGTCTTTAGGTAAAAGAGAAATTTAGACAGAACAGAAAGCCCTGAATCGGTCCTCGCTACGATCCTGGAGCAAATCGGATTCCCTAAGCGGCAGGTGCGGCGTCATTTCGGGAGGACGCAATAATCAAGCTGGTAACTCGCTCGATATTTATTACTCTTGAGGAGGGAAAATGAGAAAGTTCACAACGATCTTGATGGCGATTCTGGCTCTTGTTACTTGCCAGATCGTTATTCAAGCCCAGAGTACGACCGGCTCTATCTCCGGTACTGTAACTGACCAAGCCGGGGCGGTTGTTCCTGGTGCGAACGTCACCGTAAAAGGTGAAGCCGGCCAGGAATACAATGCTGTCACGAAGGGTGACGGCGTGTATACCATCCCCGGCGTTCCCGCAGGTACCCCGACATACAAAGTGACGATCACCGCCCCCGGTTTTAAAACGGCTGTGATTCAGAACGTCAAGGTCGACGTGGCAACCCCTGCTACTGTTAACGCGCAACTCGAGTCCGGTAACATTAATGAGACTGTCATTATCGCTTCCGGCGCCGAAGTGCTGCAGACTGAAACGGCGACGGTAGGAACGACGATCACTGGTCGTCAGATTCTCGAGACGCCTATTCAGTCGCGCGATGCTTTGGATCTCGTAACCTTGTTACCTGGTACGACGACCACAGGCGTGGTGCGAACGTCTTCGATCAATGGTCTGCCCAAGAGCGCGCTGACGATTCAGATCGACGGCGTTGACGTGCAGGATAACTTCCTGAAATCGTCAGACGGCTTCTTCACCTTCATTCGTCCGCGCATCGACGCGATCGACGAAGTGACGGTTTCCACTGCGACCCCTGGATCTGAGAGCTCTGGCGACGGCGCCGTTGGTATCAAGTTCCAAACGCGTCGTGGAACGGACGACTATCACGGCAGCACTTTCTGGCAGCACCGCGATGAAGGTCTCAACGCTGCCAACTTCCAGAACAACTATTTCAAGACGCCGAAGAGCAAGCTGCGCTTGAATCAGTTCGGCGGTAGCTTCGGTGGTCCAATCCCGCTGCCGAACTTCGGCGAGCATAGTGGTGGTCCAATGTTCAGCTCCGGTCGAGGAAAAGCATATTTCTTCTTCAACTACGAGCGCTTCCACCTCAACGAATCTTCTATCGACCGTCAACGTCAGGTCCTGACTGCTGAAGCGCAGAACGGAATCTTCCGTTATGGACCTAATGGATCCAGAACGGTCAACGTGCTCAATATCGCCGGCGCGGCCGGTCTTCCCAACACGCTCGATCCGACCGTGGTCAACATGCTCAATCTCATTCGCAGTGCGACTGCGTTGAAGGGCTCGTTCCAAACGTTGGGTCAGAATGGTGTCTTCTTCCGTCAGCCCTACACCTTCTCTAACGACGGTCAACAGCGCAGACGCTTCCTCGTGCTGCGTATGGACGGCAACATCACGAAGAACCATTCAATCGAAGGTGTCTTCAACGATCAGCCTTTCCGCTCGAACGCCGACTTCCTGAACAACGTCGATCCGGCATTCCCGGGCCTCACTAACGCGGGTACTCAGCAGTCAGATCGTCGCTCACTTTCGATCGGTGTTCGCTCCAGCTTCGGCAAGAGCGTGGTTAATGAATTCCGCTATGCTCAGTTGGCCGGCTGGCTCGGTGGCAGCACTCGTTTCGATCTCGTTGGTGGACGAGAGTTCTTCACCAACCTGATGAACGGCTACTCCATTTCACTCGCGGCTGCTGGTTTAACCAATCCGGCAATCCGCAATGCCTTCAGTTCGCGCGTATCACCGACCCAGGACTTTTCGGATTCGGTTACGTGGGTAACCGGCAATCACACCTTCAGCTTTGGTGGACAGCTCAAGAAGATTGAGACCATCTCTGACTCGGTTGGCTTGTTCGTGCCAACGATCGGTTTGGGTGTGGTCACTGGTGATACCGGGGTGTTGGGTAATTTCAACAACGACCCTAATGGCGTAAATACTGTGCCCAATTCCAACGCAACGGAACTGGCCAACGCACAGAATCTCTACGCGGTTCTTACCGGACGTGTTAGCACCTTCGGTGGAAACGCAGTGTTGGGCGCCGATGGTACCTACTCGCTCAATGGCAACCGTCACTTTGAGATTCAGGAAAACACGAATGGTCTCTTCGCACAGGATTCATGGCGCCTGCGCCAGAATCTGACGCTGACCTACGGCCTCAGATGGCAGCCGCAAATCGGCGCGAAGATGAACAGCGCGAACTATGCCGTTCTTACCGATCCGAACATGGTGTTTGACGTTTCGGGTACGGGCAACCTGTTTAGCCCCGGAACCCTGACTGGTCCAATCCCCACGGTTCGTGGCAACACAATCGGTGAGAAGGCGTTCAAGGACGACATCAATAACTTCGCACCCAGCGTTGGTGTTGTTTGGAGTCCGAACTTCACTTCCGGTCTCGCGAAGAAAATGTTTGGCGGCGACGGCACCAGCGTGTTCCGCGGCGGTTTCTCTCGTGCCTTCATTCGTGAGGGTACGTTGATTGTCGAGAACAGCGTCGGTCAGAATCCAGGCGGGCTGTTTTCAGTTAACCGCAGTGTTACCCTCGGTAACCTGAGCATCGGAACGCTCTTCCGGACCCCAGGTAATCCGAATGTGGTAGCGCCCGCGTTTGCTACGACTCCGGTGTACCCGCGAGCCCTGACCGCTGCTGATGCGGCTCTCGGTTTCGCTCCGGATTTCCACTCTGGCTACGTTGATTCCTGGAGCTTCGGCTACCAGCGTCAACTTGGCAAAGACACTGTCATCGAATTCCGTTACGTCGGAAACCGTGGCAAAGACATGCAGGAACAGTACCTGCTCAACGAGGTCAACGCGATCGAGAACGGATTCGGTGCTGAGTTCTCTCTCGCTCAACAGAACCTGATTGCGAACATCAATGCCAACCGTGGCGCGAATTTCCGCTACTTTGGACCCGGTACCGGAACGTCACCACTGCCAATCATGGTTTCGTATCTGGCGCCTGGAAACCTGAATCCAAACCTGACGACGAGTTATTCGAATGCGAACTTCGCAAGCACGACGAATTTGACCTTCTTGTCGCCAGCCAATCCGAATGTGCAGGGTTTCGCTGCCAATATCGCGAACACCGCTTCCACAAGGAACAACGGCGCGGCTGCAGGCCGTCCGGCAAACTTCTTCCACAACTGCCCAACCACTCTCGGTTTCTGCTTCCAGTTCGACAACTCCGAGAAGAGCTGGTTTGACGCGGGTGTGATTGAAGTTCGTCGCAGAATGTCTGCTGGTCTTCGCTTCCAGGCGAGCTACCAGTATGGCAAGTCGTTTACCAACGCGTTTGCTTCCGCCAACACCACGTTCTTCGGTCTCGGTGCCGGCGACCAGAGCAACGCCGCGAACAACGCACTGCGTAATCGCGATCTCGACAAGACGTTCTCGCAGATCGACGTGCGACATGCCTTCAAGTTTGACGCAACCTGGGATTTGCCGTTCGGTAAGAATCGCAAATACTTGTCGTCGTCACACTGGCTGGCCGACTTCGTCCTGGGCGGATGGACACTCACGCCGACCGTTAAATGGCAGAGTGGTTCACCAATCCTGATGGAAGGCGTACAGCTTGTTGGCATGAGCGCGAAAGAGTTGCAGGATGCAATCGGTGTGTATTTCAACCAGACGATCATTCAGCCGACAGTGCCGATTGAGACGTCATCGATTGCGAACGTGACTTTCCTGCCGTCGGACATCATTAACAACACCATCCGGGCGTTCACCAATCAGGGAACAACCGTAAGTGGTTACGCGACAGACCGAGTCCCAACGGGACGTTTCATCGCTCCGGCTGGTTATGGTAACTGTCAACAGCGAACTTCGGGTCAATGCGGTTACCGCAAACTCGTTATCTACGGACCGAACTTCTTCAAGATCGACTCGTCAATCGGAAAGAAATTCAACATTGGCGAGCGTGCGAACGTCGAATTCCGTATGACGATGTTTGATGTGCTCAATCACACCAACTGGCGTTTGGGCGGCTGGACAGGCAACGTGAATAACATCACGACCTTTACCGGTCAGTTCGGACAGATGTTGAACGGTTGGGCGTATGCGGATCCGAACGGATCGAACGATCCGGGCGGTCGCATCACGGACTTCATGATCCGTATCAACTTCTAACCGCAAGGTTAGTTTTTCAAAAGGCGTTGCCAAGCAATTGGCAACGCCTTTTTTGCAAGCTTCTCCAATCGGTAGTATTGTTAGACCAAACAAAAATTACGAACGCATCATTCGATTAGGAGCGAGTGTCATGGGCGTGCCAACCAGCAGTGTGACGCGGCAACTGTTGTTCCTCGGTGCCATACTCTTTTATTCCGCAACTCTCAGCAGCGCTCAGATTCCGGGAGGCACCGACACCACCAATACACGCCTCGGCGGCAATAACTACATCGTAGGCACTGTCTATTCACCGGATGGTTTTCCGATCACTCAAAAGATGAGGCTCAAGCTGAGTTCGCCGACTTTGGGCGAGGTGATTGTAATGACTGACGACAGAGGACGATTTGCCTTCAGCAGCCTGAATGCCGGAGTTTATACAGTCATCATCGATAGCGAAAAAGAGTACCAGCCGGTAAATCAGCAGGTTGAAATCATCAGGGACCGGAATATTGCACCGGAAACTTATTCGGTCTCGATCCGTTTACGATTCGCAGATAATCCTAAAGCGACTACGAAACCTTCAGTAGTTAGCGCGGCGAATGCCGGAGTTCCAAAGAAGGCGCTGGATCGTTATGAAAATGCGTCAAAACTGGCTCGCGACAAAGACTATCAGGGAGCAATAAAGGAGCTGCGATTGGCGGTCGAGGAGTATCCCCGATTTGTCACTGCGCTCAACTTGATCGGGATCTTGCACCTGCGTTTGAACGAGCTCGATAAGGCTGATGAAGCGCTCAAGGCGGCGCTGAAGATCGATCCGGAGGCGTATGAGCCGTTGCTCAATCGTTCGATTACGTTCTTCAGGTTGGCGCGATTCAAGGACGCGGAATCGCTCCTTCGCAAAACGTTGAAGGTCAAACCTGATTCTGCTTTTGCGTACTACTATCTCGGCCGCACGCTCCAGAAGTTAGGCAAGAACGAGGAAGCGGAAAAGGCGCTCCTTAAGTGCACCGAAATGAAGCCAGGCGAAATCAGTGAGGCGTACCGGTTGCTGGCAGCGATTTATCTGGATCGAGGAAAGCCCGATCGGGTCGTCGAGCAATTGGAGATGTACCTGAAGCTGGTTCCCACTGCGCCTGACGCCGACAACCTCCGCAAGGTGCTCGAACAGAGCAAGCGCTCACAGAAACCGTAACCGCGGATAAACACCGATAAAATCCGGATTTTTATCCGCGTTATCTGTGGTCTGCAATTCATATATTTGCAAGAAGATCCAAAAAATCGTATTACGCTCACCTGCAACTCACAAAAAATCCCATAAAACCTCTCCTCAAACAACGGGCACGCCTATTGCGACTCAAATTTGTGATCAATCTTTAGCGTAATCCGCTAGTCCCCATCAGGTTAATAGGAACTGAGAGTTGCACCTCGAAGACGTCTTTGTTTAAGGGGTGCGTTGGTTCTTTCGGCTCTTAAGGTTAGCGCACGATGCGACAGCTTATCAGGCAGTTAAATACGTTCGGCTTCTTCATTAGGACAAGGTGCTGAGCACGGCCTTCCTTTGTTGAGTAAAGGGCTAAAACTATTTTGGAGGATTAGGTGATGAAAAACGGCTTACAGAAGTACCTGCTTGTACTCCTGACCGTTGGTCTTTGCGCACTCCCCGCATTAGGACAAGGCGCCTCGACAGGTTCACTGTCAGGAACCGTGACCGACCCCAAGGGTGCCGTGGTAGCCGGTGCTACCGTGACCGTGAAAAACACTGGCACTAATCAGGAGTTTTCCACACAGACCAACAATAACGGAGCTTACAGTATCCCCACGTTGTCGTCGGGCGTGTACACGGCCTCGATTGCTGCCGCGGGCTTCAAACAGATTGCAGTAACCGAAATCAAGATCGACGTCGGTAAAGCATCGACGATCAACGTCGAGCTTGAAATCGGTTCGCAGAATGAAACTGTCACAGTGGTCGGCGGCGGCGAGTTGCTGCAAACGCAGTCAGCCACAGTCGGCACTACACTGACCGGACGACAGATTAGCGATTTGCCGACCGCTTCTCGCGACGCTCTCGATCTCGTTCTGACGATGCCGGGCACGGCCACACCCGGACGCCCCCGCACATCATCTGTCAACGGATTGCCGAAGGGCGCGCTGAACATCACTCTCGACGGAATCAACGTGCAAGACAACCTCCTCAAATCGAGTGATGGTTTCTTCACCTACATCAGACCGCGAACCGACGCGATTGCCGAGGTGACCGTCTCCACTTCTACGCCCGGTGCGGAGAGCTCCGCCGAGGGTGCAGTACAGATCAAGTTTGTTACCCAGGGCGGCACCAACCAGTATCACGGTGGTGTGTATTGGTATCACCGCAATCCGGCGCTGAACGCAAACTACTGGTTCAATAATCGCGATCTTGCCCCTGATTTTGTAACTCAGAAAGCGCCGCAACAGCGCATTCTGCTGAACCAACCCGGCGGCAAGGTTGGTGGTCCAATCACTATTCCGGGCTTGTTCAACGGCAAAGACAAGGCATTTTTCTTCGTCAACTACGAAGAGTATCGCCTGCCGGAAAAGAGCTCACCACGAACACGCACGATTCTGAGTCCTTTGGCTCAATCAGGTATCCATCGCTTTACTACCACGAGCGCCGCTTATGCTGCCGCTCCGCCGGCAAATGTGAGCTGCGTGCCAACACCGCCTAACTTCACCTGCTCGGTGAACGTTCTGACGTTGGCGGCTAATTTCAGCAATACGTTGGTGGGAACTATCGATCCCACGATCGGCAAATTGCTGGGTGATATGCGCAGTTCGCTGGCCAGTGTGAATTCGGTCTTCCTGCAGACGTCGAACCCGAATCTCCAACAGGCGACCTTCTTCAATCCTGGTGGTCAGACTCGTAAGTTCCCGACAGTTCGCTTCGATTTCACGGTTGCCAAGAATCATCACATCGAGAACATCTGGAACTATCAGCAGTTTCGATCGAAAGTCGACTTCCTGAACAGCGCGGATCCGGCTTTCCCGGAATTCCCGAACTTCGGTAGTCAGGATTCAAATCGCTTTTCGAACTCCACTGCCTGGCGTTGGACCATCTCGCAAAACCTCGTCAACGAGGCTCGCTTTGGTTTGACTGGCGGAACTTCATTGTTCTTTCCGCAGGTGAATGCGGGCCAGTTCAGCAACCAGGGTGGTGTAGCGTTGGGAGTTGGCGGTCCGGGTATTTCAACCGCGACCGTTGTGACTGCTCCGTCACGTCGCAACTCGCCAGTGAAACAATTCACTGACACGCTCAACTGGATCAAGGGTAATCACTCGTTCCAGTTCGGCGGCACACTTACCAGAGTTAATTACTGGGCACAGAACAACACTGTCGTTCCGACTGTAGGTTTCGGCATTAGCGGCACGCTCGCCGGTGACGCAACGGCATTCGGAGCGTTCTCAACCTTGCAGGACACTGTGGGTCAACAGGCGGCTGCAGCTTCCCTCTACGCCACGCTGGTTGGTCGCATTAACGCGATCACCGCCAACACTCGTTTGAATGAAGAAACAGGTAAGTATGAATACCTCGGTTCGTTGATCACTCGTGCTCAATTGACTGAGTATGGTTTCTTCGGTCAGGACACCTGGCGCTTCCGTCCAAACATTACGTTGACAGGCGGTCTGCGTTGGGAAGTTCAGGGTCCGTTCCAGCCCTTGAACGATAGTCTCGCGAGAGTCGAATCGTTCGATCAGGTTTTTGGCGAGTCGGGTGCGGGCAATCTGTTCAAGCCAGGCACGCTGACCGGAACACCGACGAGGTACGTTCAGTTCTCACAGGGCGAAAAAACGTTTGACACGGAGTACGGAAACTTCGCACCAAGCGTTGGTATCACCTGGAGTCCGAATACGGGCACCGAAGGTTTCATGCACAAGTTATTTGGCAACTCCGGCCAAACCGTTCTCCGTGGCGGCTTCTCGATCGCTTTTGTTCGCGAGGGAACCAGCGCCTTTACCAGTCTCTTCAACTCGAATCCTGGTGGAACATTGACGGCCAACCAGAGCACGAGTGGAACACCGTTCCCACTTACCTTTGGAAACCTCTTCCGTAACGGATTACCGGCACGTCCGGCTAACCTGGCTACGGTACCGGTGTATCCAAATACCGGCGGCATCACCGATCCCGTCAACGCCTTCTCGCCTGACATGAAGACAGGCAGGGTGAAGTCGTGGACCTTCAGCGTCCAGCGCGAGCTCACGTCCAACATGGTAGTGGAAGTACGCTACGTTGGAAATCGCGGTAGCGATCTCTGGCGCCAGTACAATCTCAACGAGACGAACTTGTACGAGAACGGTTTCCTCAATGAGTTTAACCTTGCACAGAAGAACCTGCTGGCGAACATCGCTGCTGGCCGTGGCGCCAATTTCCGTTATCAGGGAGCGGGCACTGGCACATTTCCGCTTCCGAACTTGCTCGGTTATTTAACCGGCAAGTCTCCAGCAACCGCTTCCAACTGCAATTCACTCGCAACGTGTAACACTCTCTACAGCGGTACACTCTGGGCCAACACGGCGTTTACTACACCGCTCAATCCGTTGAACTCCAATGCGCTTACGTTCGCCGGCGTTATCGGCGGAACAACGAACGAAGCGACGTTCAATCCAAATCGGATTGCGGCTGGTATCCCGTACAATTTCTTCGTTGTTAATCCAGGCAAACGCGGCGGCGCGTTTATCTTCACCAACGAAGGCAACAGTACCTACGATGGTCTGACGTTAGAATTCCGACGTCGCTTTGCCAGGGGTTTGTTGGTGCAATCGAGCTATACCTTCTCGAAGGCGCTTTCAAACATGTACGCGAGCAATTCGGATCTTTTCGATCAACCGGCTACGCTCCGCAAAGAGTTGGACAATCGTCGGGGTGTAACACCGTTTGATATCACTCAGGCCTTCAAGACCAACTTCATTTACGAGCTGCCAGTGGGACGTGGTCAACAGTTCCTCGGCGGCGCAAATGGTTGGGTTGATAAGCTGTTGGGTGGCTGGGGCTTCAATGGCAACATTCGTATTCAGAGCGGGTCACCCTTCTCGTTGGGTAACGTGCAACTGGTGGGAATGACTGCCAAGGATCTTCAGAAGGCAGTCGGTGTCTACCGTAGTGAAGCCGACGCCGACGGGGTCGTGCGCGGTAACATTTGGGCGTTACCGTTCGACATTCGTCAGAACACCTTCAGAGCGTTCAATACTGCATTTGGCGCCGGCACAACTGGTCCAATCTACAACCAGGGAGCGCCGACTGGACGTTACATAGCACCTGCCGGTCTGAATTGTAATTTTGGTTTCACCGGCGAGTGCGGTTTCCAGAATCTCGTTCTCAAGGGACCGGCGTTCTTCCGTTCCGACTTGAGCCTCGTTAAGAGAATCAAGTTCTCGGAAAACACCAACCTCGAACTACGTGGAGAGATGTTGAATGCCTTTAACAACATCAACTTCCTTATCGGTTCGGCGTCGAACGACATCAACACTCTCGGCGGATTTGGAACGGCGACGTTTGGTCGTTACACCGCTGCTTATCAGGACATCTCGACCACCAACGATCCAGGTGGCCGTCTGGTCCAGTTAGTAGTTCGATTCAACTTCTGATCGATGAAGTTGTGATCGGTTAGGATGAGGAGAGCAGGACGGCCTGCTCTCCTCAATTCTTGTCTCAAGCCGGAAAATCAAAAACGCTTACACGAAGGAGTTAAAAATGAGGAGAGTGCTTTTCAGTGGCTTGGTGCTTGCGCTCTGCACCGTTTCTGCATGGGGTCAAAAATCAAAACCGTGGAACGAGTTGACGGAAAAGGAAGTCGCCAAAATTCTTAACGATTCGCCGTGGGGTCAAACGCAAACAGAAGGAGACGAATCTCGACCGGACCAGACGAGTGCCATCACGCAAGTGGCCGCTTCGGGCTCCGCTAACCGCCAGTTGTCGCGCGAAGGCGAGGCACCCGACACGCGGCCGTCCAGAGTGATTAAATTACGAGCTCGGTTTTTGTCAGCCAAACCAGTGCGCGGCGCGTTTGCTCGCTACTTGTTACTGAAGAAACCGGATGCCGACGAAAATCTTTCCGTGCAGTTACAGGGTTTTGTGGATCGCGACTTTGTTGACTACGTAGTGGTCGTAGTGATGCCGGAAGCAGAAGATCCGAGGTTGGTTGATCCAGCTATGCAGTTTCTGAACTCCGCCACCGCGGATGTGTTGAAAGACCGAGTCTATCTCGAACGAAAGGATGGCAAGCGTTTGGTGCTTGCTGATTATCGTCCGCCGGGTCCAGATGGAATGGGCGCCAAATTCGTCTTCATGAGGATGATTGAAGGCAAGCCGTTTTTGACTCCTGAAAGTGACAACGTCCGCTTTTTTGCGCAGCTCAGTGAAAAGATGAAGCTGAACGTCAGGTACAAAGTGTCTGACATGATGTACGACGGCAAACTGGAGTACTGATGAAAAAACTATCGATTCTGATCCTTGTGACAGTCGTGGCCGGCGCAGCTATAGCGCAGGATAAAGAGCTATGGCCCAAGTGGGACAAAGGCAAGGTCAACAAGATGTTGAACTCGTCTCCCTGGGCGCAAACACAAACTGATACCGACACGTCTGAGATGACTTACTCACCTACTTCAGCCACAGGCACGTCTTCAGTTGGACAACCGGGTACAGCCAGTCAGGGTGCGGGACGCGGAGTGCAAGACAACCGTACGGATCGTGGCGCCAGTAATCAGGCGATGAGCGTGAACTATCACGTTCGTTTTCTTTCTGCACGCCCGATTCGCCAGGCGTTTGCACGCATGATCGAAATCCAGGAAAAAGACAGCAAGAGTGTCCGCGAACAGCTTGGGCCATTTGTCGCACGTGATTTCAGCGAGTTCATCGTCGTGACGGTCACTTTTGAAGCTTCTGACAATCGCTTTGCGGGTCCGGTGCTGCAGGCGTTTGCGAGTGCCACCCACGGAACACTCAAGAATCAATCGTACCTCGAGCGGGGCGACGGCAAGCGACTCTTCGTCATGGACTACAAGCCGCCTACAAACGACGGGCTTGGCGCCAAGTTCATTTTCCCGCGCCAAGTCGATGGCCAATCTTTCCTCGCCGATTCCGGTGACGTTAGATTCTTTGCGCAAGTCAGTGACAAAATTACCCTCACTACAAAATACAAACTTCAGGATATGATGTACGACGGCAAGTTGGAGTATTAGTCTGCTTCGGAGTTTGAAAGGCCAGCTAATGAATAAGAGACTCCCCGTTGTTCTAATGCTTGTGCTTCTCGCCGTCGTGGTGGCTGAAACAGCAACCGGGCAGAAGCAGTCGCAGTCCTGGAAAGAGTGGTCGAAAAAGGATGCCGAAAAGATCCTGAACGATTCTCCCTGGGGCCACTTACAGGTTGATACGGATCTCTCCGAAATGTTTTTTCAGCCGACCACTGACGGGCGTACTTCGGGTGGACGGGCGCCCAATGCAAATTCCCGACTGGAACAGGGCGCTACGAACCAGGCAACCAGCATGACGTATGGCATCCGGTTCTTTTCAGCGAGACCGGTGCGTCGGGCTTTCATTCGCATGATTCAGTTGCAGCAAAGGAACCTCGAACCGGATGTAGTGGCTCGTATGAACAACTTTGCCGAGTTCACTTCTGAGGATGCCATCATCATCGCAGTGACAATTGAAGGCACCGATAAGCGTTCACTCGGCAAAGCCATGCAGATTATTGAGAGTGCTGCAACCGGAACGCTCAAGAACTCGACGTACCTGGAACGCAACGACGGGAAGCGATTGTTTCTCGATCAGTACGCGCCGCCGGGAAAAGACGGATTTGGCGCTCGCTTTATCTTTCCGCGCATGGTGGATGAAAAACCGTTTCTCACTACTGATTTCAACGACGTTCGATTCGTCGCAGAATTTGGAACGTCGATCAAACTGAATATGCGGTTCAAAGTCTCTGACATGATGCTTGACGGCAAGCTCGAATACTGATCGCAAAACCCACAGACGTAAAGAATCCATCCTGTAATTCCCATAATCTTGTAAACTAGCGCTTGCCAGTCGAGGCTTTGTCGATGTCTTCCTCGTTTGCAAGTCAACTTCCTCTTGCGCCGTTGGGCGCCGGCGATCTGATTGATCGGGCGCTGAGATTGTATCGGCGTCATTTGTTTGTCCTGATCAGGACCGCGGCGCCGCCGGTCATTATCGTCGCTGCCGGCTGGATGTTGTTGTCGATCAGCATTCGCCAGATCTTCATCGTCGCCGGTACCGGCGAGCTTTTCTGGAATGTCCTTCTATTATTTGCGGCGGCCGGACTCATGGGGTTGGGTTACCTGCTGATCCTCGTAGTGATGGGAGGCGCCAGCCGCACGCTCGTAGCCCATTTGCTGCGCAACGATCCGGTCACAGCTCGCGCTACTTATGCCGCCGTGAAAGCTCGGTTCTGGAGCTTGATGGCGGCTTCGATCCTCGTTTCGATTTTTATTATCTTCGTCTCTTACGCCGCAATGTTTGCCGCGGAGATCGTGATGCTTGTCTTTATATTTGCCGCCGCGGGATTGTCGTTGATTGCTCCCGTTTGGTTGTTTGCGATTTTGTATCTCATCGGAGGTTTGGCTACGACTGCCGTATTCCTGATCGTATTCTTCTTTATGGTGGGAAGAGTCGCCTACGTTCCTCAAATCATGCTGGTAGAGGGCAAGGGAATATTCGAAGCCATCGGGCGCAGTTTCACACTCGCGAGTGGTAACGTTCGTCGTTTCATGGCGATGACACTCTTTACGACTTTCGCAACGTTGTCGGCAGTGATGTTGCTGGTCGTGGTTATCTACATCGTCGGCTCGTTATTTGGATTCGACGCGACAAACTCGGCCGAGTGGCCCGCGTGGTATACAACCTCCTACAGCATCATTGGTCCAATTGGCTCGATATTACTGACTCCGGTGTGGATGCTGGGCCTGTCGTTACTCTACGTGGACGAACGAGTCAGGCATGAAGGCTACGACATCGAATTAATGGCGGCGCGTCAACTGCCGGAGATGCCGGATATCAACGTCTCCTCACCGCTGGGGACCGCACTCCATTCGATGAAGCGCAAACAACTGCCGCCACCGCCGATGGCGTCAGGTCGGGTGCTGGACATCAGGTAATTAATGTTTCATCTCTCAACATCGCGGCGTCGAACCCTGCTTGTTTCACTGCTGGTGTTGCTAGTCACTTGCACCGACGCTGTTGCGATTCCGCTGTCTGATTATCAACAAAACCTCAAACGCGCCATCGACACTCTGCAATCACTCACCGAACTCGACGAGGCCGCCTCGGACAGTGATGTAGCGTACAAGTTTGAGGAATCGTCCAAATCAGTTCAATCGATCCTGCCGGAACATCAGACTGTTGAATTCGAGGGAGACGCTTACAACGTCGACAACTCGTGGTTGCACAATTCCCTCAACGAACTCAACAAGTCAGACAGTCGATGGACCAAACTTGCACAAGTCATCGAGACGCTTCACTCGATTGAAGCCCGGGTTAAAGAGCGACAAAGTCACGGACGCCAGGTTGATAGCAAAGACCAGGCAAAGGCCCGGCTCGACGACATACTTAAGCGTTCCGAATACGCTACCGGTGAGCGTGGTTCGACGGCGCTGGTGCGTTTACTCGAGGACTTCGCGAAGTGGTTGGAGAGCCTCTTTCCAAAGCGCAATATCAGTCCGGGCAGCGTCGGGTTCATCAGCTTCATCGCCCGCATTTTTGTCCTGGTGCTTGCAGCACTTGTAATCGGTTACGTCCTGAAGATTGTGCTCAGTTGGTTTTTGGGCCGACCTGAAAAATCCAAATCCAAAAAGATCAAAGAGCCTCGCATTGTTCTGGGTGAACGACTCGAGCCTGACGCTACCGCAACGGATCTGCTCTCCGAAGCTGAAGCCCTCGCCCGTCAAGGCGACCTGCGCGCCGCCATTCGTAAAACCTATATCGCGCTCCTGGTTGAATTGGGCGATCGGAAGTTAGTTAGCCTGGCTCACCACAAAACCAATCGTGATTATCTGAACTCACTGCGCCGCCTGCCCCAGCTTTATTCACGAATGAGAGGTCTCACCGACAGCTTCGAACGCCATTGGTATGGTTTTGTCGCTGCCACTCCGAATGACTGGCAGGACTTTCGTGCCGGTTACCTCGCCGCCCTCGAAAGTGGGGTCAACTAACGATGCGGCAACGATTAACCATCATCATTACTATCGTGGTAATCGTTGGTTTGCTTGTCATTCTGAACTCGATCACGCATTTGAAGAAGGAAAAGGATCAGGACTTTGAGATAAGTCCGAACCGTTCCACCTATCACGCCGGTCCAACCGGACTGCGCGCGCTGCACGATCTTCTCAACGAGTCGGGCTACAAAATCATGCGCTGGCGCGAAACGCCGAAGAAGTTGATGAGTGATTCGGGCAAGCTGGTCAAAACGTTTGTGGTCGTGGGCACAACTCAGATCCCATTGACTGATGACGACGAAAACTCGCTGCGCGATTGGGTGTCTGCCGGAGGTCGTCTGGTGCTGATTGATCGCAAGCTGCACAACATGTCGCTGGACTCGAGGGGATGGACGGTCAATGCGAGTGCATCGGAAACGCCGACCATTGAAGTGGATCCGGCGAGTTCGACCCAGATGACAAACGGTGTAACAGCGCTACAACCGGTTCAGCCGACCGCTCTGACGAGTAGTATTCAGTCAGTGATGCCTTCGCGTTTTGCAGCCCGGTTAAGAGTTTTGCCTCCCGAAGAGATCGGCCTGGACGAGAACTCAGCGCCGGCAAGAAATCAGCCGACGAAGCAGCCGGAAAGCGATGAGCCCCCTCCGCCGGAAGCACCAACCACGCTCCTTCCATCCCCCGTCGTTCATATCGCCGACAGCAAGGGCGCGATACTGGTCGATTATTCCTACGGTTCGGGTAGAGTAGTGATTCTGAGCGATCCGTATATTGTTAGTAACAACGGCATCAAGCTGAACGACAACTTGCAACTCGCGATCAATACGATTGCCGGACGCGACGGCTTGATTGCGTTTGACGAGTATCATCAGGGCCGGGGCGTCACCGAAAACGCCTTCGCCGCTTACTTTGCCGGCACGCCGGTGCTGGCCCTCGGGGCACAGATCGGTCTCATCATATTGCTGATACTTTGGACCAGTGCGAGCCGGTTCGGACGTCCTTTGCCGTTGCACCAGGTTGATCGCCGTTCGACTCTTGAGTTTGTCGCTTCGATGGCCGAGTTGCAGGAACGCTCCCGCGCATTCGATCTCGCGATCGAAAACATTTACACCCGCACGCGCCGCGTGCTTGCTCGACATGCCGGACTCAACTACAACAGCTCACGTTCTGAAATTGCAACGCGCGTCGCGGAGCGTTCGTCAATCGATGAAAACAAACTTGAGACCCTGATGCGCCAGTGTGAAGAAGCAATCAATGGAGCGCCGATTACCTCGCGACAGGCGATCGATCTCGTGAGACGCCTGCGCGAAGTTGAAAGACGACTGGGCCTGTTTACACGCCAGCGAGACACGCGACAAGCAGCAGAAAATATTTGATCTTTTCTAATTTGAACTCTCTACTTTGTGAACGGATAACCGATGCCTGAGACCGTCTCCTCTACTGTCGAACACATTCGAACTGAACTGCGAAAAGTAATCGTCGGACAAGACGATGCGATCGAACACATTTTGATCGCATTGCTGTCGGAAGGTCACGCCCTTGTTGAAGGCGTACCGGGAACGGCGAAAACACTTACTATCAAGACGCTCTCGCGAATTATCAACGCGAGCTTCAGCCGCATCCAGTTTACGCCGGACCTGATGCCTTCAGACATTACCGGCACGAACATCTTCAATATCGCGACGTCGGAATTCAATCTGCGTCGTGGTCCGATATTCACTGACATCCTGCTCGCCGATGAGATCAATCGCACTCCGCCTAAAACTCAGGCGGCCCTGCTCGAGGCGATGGAAGAACGCCAGGTAACAATCGACGGCGAGGGTTACCCGCTATCGCCAATCTTTACCGTGCTGGCGACGGAAAACCCGATCGAATACGAGGGAACTTACCCGTTGCCGGAAGCGCAGTTGGACCGCTTTCAACTAAAGATCCTGCTCGAGTATCCGAACGAAGATCACGAGCGCGAAGTGTTAGCGCGTTGGAATGCAGGCTTCAGCTCGAAGCGGTTGGACGCTGTTGACATACACCCGCTTGCGGATCCGGCGGCCATTCTCCAATGTCGCGCGGAAGTGGCACGAGCGCAGATGGAACCCGGCGTGCAACATTACGCCGTCGATCTGGTAAGACGCACTCGCGCGCATCCGTTCATTCATTACGGCGCGAGTCCGCGCGCTTCAGTGGCGCTCCTGCTTTGTTCAAAAGCTCTGGCGGCGATTCGCGGGCGCGATTTTGTAACTCCCGACGACGTGCGCGACGTTGCCTTGCCGGTGCTGCGGCATCGTTTGACGATGCGCGCCGAAGCTGAGCTCGATGGCGTTACACCCGACTCTGTGATCACAGATATTCTAAAATCCGCCGAGGTTCCCAGATAAAGGCCATCCACAGATTACACAGATTCTGCGTAATCTGTGGATGGGTTTGATAATCACTTTGCGATTCGTTTTCACAAAGTTCTTCTACTTTCTCGCCGCCCTCGGACTCATTCCGTTGTCGTTGGCGTGGCAGCAACCGTGGCTGCGTTGGGTTGCGCTCGGCTACGACCTTTTGCTTCTCAGCGCTGCATTTGCCGAGTCAAGATTTTGCAAACTTCCCAGCGGAGTGATGATCACACGCGAATTCAGTAACCGCTTCGCGATGGGGGCAGAAACGGAAGTTCGCATCCACATTCAAAACGCGTCCAACCGATCCGTGTCGTTGATGGTTAAAGACGAGTACCCGCCGCAGATGGATCTGACCGGGATACGAGAAGGTCGTGTCGATGTGGATGCGCAAGCTTCGGCCATGCTCATCTACGGAGTCAAACCGCCGAAGCGGGGACGGTTTGAGTTTGGGGAAACGGCTTTGCGCTTTCGATCGCGATTCAGATTGATCTGGTGTCAAACAAAAGCCGTCGAGCCAATGACGGTCAAGGTCTATCCGAATATGCGACGGGCTCGCGAAGCAGAATTAAAAGCACTCGGCGCTCGTTCCGTTGTTTCCTCACATCGCAAAACCTCGTGGCGTGGTGAAGGACGCGAGTTTGAATCGATGCGCGACTATGTGCGCGGCGATGAGTTGCGACACATCTCCTGGACCGCGACCGCGCGTCGAGGAAAGTTAACAACGCGCCAGTATCAGATTGAACGCGATCAGACCATCCTGATCGCGCTTGATGCGGGGCGGTTGATGACGGCACGTATCGAACAGGAAACAAAACTCGATTCGGCCGTGCACGCAACCCTCGCCTTGTTCTCAGCCGCAGCGCGCGCGGGCGACAATTCCGGTCTCGTTGTTTTTGGTCGACGCATTAAGAGTTATCTGCCGCCGGGTCGAGGCCGCGATCACATCGAAGCAGCACTCGAAGCGCTTTACGCAGTGGAACCGGAAATGATCGAGCCTTCCTACGCGAATGCGTTTGAGTTCATTGCGGCAAACAGTAAACGCCGCTCCCTCGTTGTTTTATTGACTGATCTGGTGGATGAGGAAAGTTCGAAAGAGTTGTTGACCTCGCTTCACATCCTGCGGCCGCGTCACTTGCCGCTCGTAGTAACGATCGCGGATCGAGATCTAAAGGCCGTCGTACGACAGGTGCCCGGATCGGCTAAGGAACTCTTCACGCAGTCTGTTTCCGAAGAGATCATTCATCATCGCGAAGCCGCACTTCGCATGGTCGAATCGATCGGAGGCCTCGCCCTCGACGTAACGGCCGCCGCCCTCGCCCCCGCGTTGCTGGAAACTTATCTCCGAGTCAAAGAACGCGGCCTGCTATAAATCCGTGTTTTAATCCGCGTTAATCTGTGGCTGGTTTTTCGTGGCCAACTAACAACAGGTAGGAATACAGCGCCACGCCCGTCACGATCGCGATGCTGTACTTGATTCTCGCATCCATCGGCACAGGCGAGATGAAGCCTTCGATCGTCCCGGCGAGCACGAGCAGAATCGCAACTCCAATCATCAGGCGCACCGCTTCCATGCCGCGCGTTTTAAGTGCGTCGGCCCGCGTCAGATTACCAGGCATGATCATCGCACTGCCGATCAAAAGTCCGGCGCCGCCGGCAATAAAGATGCAGGACAGTTCGACCACGCCGTGCGCGACCATAAACGTCACCAGATCGTGGCCAAAGCCGGCCCGGTAAGTCAGTGCCAGCACCGAAGCGATATTGGCGCCGTTGAAGGCAAGATAAAAGAACGTACCGATGCCGAAAGTAGCGCCGAACGCGAACGTGTACATCGTGACCTGAATGTTGTGGGTCATGATCATGCTCGCGCCTTCCTGGTTCGACTCGTTGAGACGTTCCCACCAGTGCGTTTGCGTCTCGATGTATGTCTCGCGAAATGCCGGAGGCACGCCGACGAGTTCAGAGAACTCAGGATCGTAACGCGTGGCCACAAAACTGAAAGTCGCAAAGACTGCAAAGATCGAAAACGACAGCAGGGTGTAGCGCCACGTGCGCCGGAAGGTTTGCGGCAATTCGTGCGTGAAGAAACGCCGAATGCGTTTGCCACCCTGCGCGTCAGCCCGATAAATACGTCCGTGCGCGCGAATGACGAGGTTGTTCAGATAATTAACAAGACGCGGATCGCGCGACTCAGCCCGCGCGATAGCGAGATCTGAAGCCGTGCGGCGATAGATACGTCCGAGCTCGCGGACCTCGTCACGGTTCAAACGGCCGAGCGAGGAGCTGTCAAGTAGCGTCAGCAAATCCTCGAGGCGCTGCCAGGTGTTTTTCCGTTTGTTGATAAATCGATCCGGAGGCACGTTCAAGAAGATACAAAATCTCGTGAATCCTGTCTAAGATATTGTCATGCAGCCACGTTTAGTTGAGTGCGTTCCGAACTTCAGCGAGGGTCGCAGGCCCGAGATTGTGCAACAAATCGCCGCTGCGATCGCCGCGGTTAAGGCGGCCTGTGTTCTCGATACGCATATCGATCCCGATCACAATCGCTCGGTCATCACTTTTGTCGCGCCCCCCGAGAATATTGTTGATGCGGCAGTAAGCGCTGTCAGGCGAGCTTCAGAGCTTATCGACATGCGCACGCATCAAGGCGAGCATCCTCGGCTGGGCGCGACTGACGTGCTGCCATTCGTTCCACTCGACGGGGTGTCGATGGACGACTGTGTCCGGTTCGCTCACGAAGCCGGGACGAGCATCGCCCGCGACCTCTCGATCCCGGTCTACTATTACGAGTGCGCTGCCCTTCGTCCGGGACGAGTGAATCTGGAAGATGTTCGTCGTGGTGCGTTGGAGCTGTTACGCGAACAGATCACAACCAATTCCGATCGCACACCAGACGCCGGCTTGTCCCAGATCCACGAGTCGGCCGGTGCGATTGCGGTTGGCGCACGACCATTCCTAATCGCATTCAACGTCATTCTTCGCAGCACGGACATTGCCGTCGCACGCCAGATCGCCCGCACAATCAGAGCGCGGAACGGCGGACTGCCTTTCGTCAAAGCACTCGGCTTTCGTTTGCACACCCGCGAGCTGGTCCAGGTGTCGATGAATCTGATCAATTATGAAGTAACCGGAATGGCCGCAGCCTACGATGCGGTACAACGCGAAGCAGATTTCAATGGGATAGAAATCGAAAGCGCGGAGATCGTCGGTCTTATACCGCGAAATGCTCTCGATCGAACCGCAGCTTACTTCAACAAACTCGAAAACTTCTCAGAGTCGAAGGTCCTCGAACACCAGATCCGTGAAATCTGTGGCTAAGATCCAAGCTTAATAATCAAGCTTCTCAGTCGCTCATCTTTTTGTATCGACCTGAGATAAGTGACTTCCTCACGACTCGCCTTGGCTTTAGCTATTTGAGCCAGCGCCTGCTTTTCTTCCGCACTTAACACGCCTTGTGCTCTAAAACCGATGTTCCGGATCTGAAATCGATCCCAGTCTCCCACGCGTTCACTATCAAGCTCGAAGATCATTGGACTCTCAGCCAACTTACGCAATGTCGCTGCCGGCGTGCGGTAACCCTGGCGCGTCCTGATCTTTTCTTCCTCTTTGAGTGTAAGCTGCAAAACGTCTTTGCGCGTCGGTCTGAAACCGAGTTTGCGATAAAACCAGAAAGCGCCCGACTCGATGCCTTCCTCGTTTTCGTGTCCGATTTGATATGGATCGAGCGAGAACGCGCGTACGCCGGTGAAGTGGTGAAAGACATTTAGCGTTCGTGCATACAACCACGCCGTTTCACCGTCTCGAAACGTGTAATACAAGTTGAATCCACTCTCCATGCGTTCAAACAGCGAGATGCCTTCGAAGTAACCAATCGGCACGCCGTTTTTGTAGATCATCGCGGAGTGGCAGGCACGCAACGGCAAACGTTTCTCGACCGGCAGACCCATCAAAAACAGTTCGACACCGCGGCCCAACTCGGCACGATAGACGTATTTGGGATCGCCGTGTGTGAAACCGTAGAGTTCTCGATAACGAATTGTCGATGCGATGCGCGCATTGTCCAACGCTTTCTCGCCTTGCGACAGCGACAACTTGTGTAGCTTTGGCGGCGGCGCCGCGAGCTCTTTTCCAAGATCAATGTCGCGACGTTGAATCAATGGCTCACGATGGTAAAACAGTTTGCCGCTCGCGACTCTTAAACCTGTGCGTGAAATGTTGAAGCGTGGCTTCCAGGAGACATAAATCTGTTGCGAATCGTAGAGTTCTGCGCGTTCCTTGTCCGGCTTTGGTAACTCGTCAAAGCGATCGACGAGCCACGACAATTCGGAACGCCCTTTTCGCGCCGCCGCCAGCCATTTGCGATAGGGTACGTTTGCTTCGACAAGCACATCTTCTTCCAGTAACGGCATGAAACGCGGCCATGTTTCGGCGAGCCGGTTTTCATTTTCAAACCATTCCCAATCGGTCTTCACCTGTGCTGGAAAACACCGCCGCAGCCAACGAACAATGTAAAAGCCGAACGCGTCGGTAACAGTCGTGCCGGCGATGCCCGAAATTTCGGGATGCTGTAGCGGCGAAATATCGACATCGTTTTCGATCAGAAACGCGATCCGGTCTGAAAAACGGCGAAACTCTTTTGCCGTAGTGCGAACGATCGCAGCCGATTGCGGATACGCGCGCAGGAACAAGAGAATCTCGTGATAGCGAACGAGCGAATCAGTGTCGTTGAACTTTTTCCGTGAGAGCCGTTCGAGGAGGCGTTCGAGGCGACGCGACGTGAAAGGACTGAATTGATTTTTCAGTTCATCGAGTTGGTTGAGGAGATCTGTTGTGTTGTCACGCGCCACAATCGTTATGCTCGCCGGATGAACTTGGCAGCGATCCAACCCAATAGCACCAGCACCGAGAGGATAATCCAGTTGTAACGATCGCCGTAGGTGACACCGGGAAAGTGGTTGCTGATCATGATGAAGACCACCGGCACGGCCATGAAGGTGTTTTGCTTCGATCTCAGCTTGGCCTGCGCCGAAAGTCTCTCATCTGGTTTGCGTCCGTCCTTGAGAGCCGCAATCATCTTTTTCTGTGACGGCAGAATATGCATCCACACGTTCGCCGCCATGATGGTCCCGAAGATGGCGCCGAGATGAATGTACGCAGCGCGCGCACTAAAAACTCTTGTCAGACCAAAAGCCACCGCCACGATCAACACATATGCAATTGCGGCAAACAGTTTCTCGTTGCGGCCGAGAGGCGACAACATCATCATGTCGTAAACAAATCCGCACGCGAAGATGATTCCGATGCCGAGTGCTACCGCCACACCCAGATTGAGATCACGTACATCCCTGTCGATGAGCGCGCCGCCGCCGAGGTAGTAGATCAAGACGAGGAGCGCGAAGCCGCTGAGCCACGTGATGCCGGCTTCCCAGCGAAACCAGTGCAACGTGCGCGAAACGAGATCGGGCATTTTCCGCCGTTCGACAACGTAAAAGCCGCCGCTATGGACCATCCAAACTTGCGCCGGCGTTCCTGTATTCAGCGCAGCTTTCTCTTCTTCCGTGAGCCGTGCGTCGAGCCAGGTGAAGTAATAAGTGGTGCCGACCCACATGATTCCGGCGAAGACGTGTATCCAGCGTAAGAGCAGGTTCAGCCATTCACTGAGCGTTGGGTCAAGGATCATTTTGTATTTTGTGCTTTGCTCTCAACAGCAAAGATGCAAACTACTAACTCCCACGATAGGTTGAATAACCGTAGGGACTGATCAGAAGCGGAACGTGATAATGCTGGGACCCATCGTCGACGTTGAAGACAATCGATACCTGAGGATAGAAGCAATCGACACTCAGCGACGAGAAATACGGTTCGGTGTCAAAAACTAAACGGTACGTGCCGTTCGATACCGGTCGATCGACAAGAAAGAACGGTTTCACGCGTCCGTCAGTGTCGGTCCAGGCATGGCTCAACTCGGTCCAACTCTCATCGGTGTTCTGGATTTCGAGACAAACCGCCACGCCACTCGCCGGTGTTCCCCGCGACGTGTCGAGTATATGGGTTGAAATCGTACTCATCGGCGCGTGCAGTTTACCAAAGAACTGCGGGTGAATTATGCCGAAATGAGTAATTTCTTCAATCTTAATGCGGTAATTTGGGCTTGTTCGGCAGCGGCGGCGCGGAGTTCGGTGTCGGAGTCGTGCTGAATCCGTTCCTTTAGAGCGGCCAGCATTTCGGCTGACGACTTGCCAGTGGCGCAAATGATGAAAATAAAGCCGAACTTTTGTTCGTAAGCGCGATTAAGTTCTGCGAGCGAGTCAGCGGTTTCCTGCGAGGCGCTACTCATCCCGGCTTGTTCGTGGCCAGACCAGTGTTGTGACTGCGCCGAGACGTTGTCGCTGGCCTTCTTCTCACCGATTTTGGGATGACTGCGAAATGCTTCCAGCCAGTCGTCGGGAGTGAGTGACCACCAAATGCGATCGGCATTGGTGAGCAAGTCTTCAACTGTCGCATATGGCCGATCGGCAGACATTTGCTCGGCCCAACGTTTTGAGCCACAGCATTGTCGCAACTCTCGAGTTGCTTCGTCAGCAGTAAGCGAGGTTAGCCATTCAAGTCGCATTGAGATCACTCGACCAAGATCACTCGACCATGGTGCCGTAGACGCGTAATCGGCTTACGCCACCGTCAGGAAAAATGCTGAAGCGAAGATGCGACGCTACGCCAATGTCTGACAACTCCTGGTCGAAGAAGTGTCGCGTGTGGGCTTGTAGTTTAGTGCGCGGCAGAATGCTGGACCACGGTGTTGAAAGATCTGTCAGAGATTCGCTGGCGGCGTTGGGAAGATTGCATGCTTCGAGTGTGCAACTCTCGGGGAAGTTACCTTTGAAGTGAGCTGTATCGACTTCGACGCGTTTGATTTCTCCGGGGCGCGCGAGCCTGATGATGGCCCAATCATGACCTGGACCACGACGTCGCTTTGTTTCCCAACCGTCGCTCATGTTTGCGGCACGTCCCGGCATGATCAGGTTGTGACGATGCCCGAAGAACATGTCGCTACAAGAGAGGACGAGGGCGCCGTTTTCGGCGGCGGCAAGATCGATGTAGCCACCGGCGCGTTTGAGTTGTTCCCAGTCAGGCATGACCTCACCGTAGACGCGCAGTCGTGCGACGCCGCCATCGGGGTAGATCTTGAAGCGCAGATGTGTGATGCGTGCTTCGTAGTTGATGGGAAACGGATTTTGACTGTCGCCAACAAGTTGCATTTGTGGCAGGAGTGGCACCCAGTGAACGTCGTCGCTTGTCAGTTCTTGTTCGGTCGGGAGCTTTGAGAAGGTTGCGCCTTCGAGTGAGCAATGTTCGGGATAGTTGCCACGGAAGAAGCTGGTGTCGACAACGATGCCACGAATGATACCGGGGAGGCCGAGGCGAATGATGCACCAGTCGAAGCCAGGTGTCCGGCGCCGCCGGCTTTCCCAGCCATCCATCCACTTGCCACGATCGGTGTATTTATCCGCAATAAATATCGGCGCACTAGCCTTGAGCAAATTCTCCTTGGGGGCAAAAAAATCATCATTCGCCACAAGGACCGCGCCCCCCAACCGTTCCGACGCCAGATCAATCAATTCAGTGAAGTCCATATTAGCCACAAAGAAGCACAGAAAGCACTAAGGTTAGTTTACGATGAATTTCCTTATCTCGAGCTTTGGACCACCAAAGTTTATGAGAAGACCGTGCTCGATTTTAGACGCACGTAGATACCCTAACAATTGCGCGGTGTGTTCATCAACAAGCGCACGAACACCTTTGATCTCGCAGATCAATCGATTATCAATCAAGAGGTCGGCTTTGAGGTATCCAAGCAACGTGCCGTCTTCATCAAAGACTCGCATTTCCTGTTGTTGTTCAACGGAAATTCCTTTCTTCCGTAGCCGATGTGCAAGTGCATTCTCGTAAATCTGCTCGCGATGGCCGCTGCGCAGATATTTGTAGATATCAAAGCTGGTTTGTCTGATGACGTCGCAAAGCGCGAAGATCTCGTTGTTGTGAGGTTCGTTATTCATGTGAGGTCCTTTCTTTTATTTTGTGTTTTCTGTGCCCCTTAGTGGCTAACTTTTATCATATATTTTTTTGCCGCGGAGGAAGGTTTTTTCGACGACCCCATTTAAGACTTCACCTTCGTATGGTGTGAGCTTGTGGCGATGGTGGAGGGTGGTGGCTGAGACGGTGAATTGCTGATCGGGGTTCCAGATGACGAGGTCGGCGTCGCTGCCGACGGCGATCGATCCTTTTTGTGGCGCGAAGGAGACTTGGCGTGCAGGGTTCAAGCAGAGCCAGCGTGTGATGTCACCTAAAGAGAAACCACGGTGGCGCGCTTCAGTCCAAACGATCGGCAAGCGGAGCTGAAGTGACGCAATCCCTCCCCACGCTTTCATGAAGTCGCCGCTCTCACGCAACTTCATTTCTCCCGGGCAAGGTGAGTGATCCGAAACGATAAAATCGATCGTCCCATCCCGCAAACCCTCCCAAAGCTGTTCTCGATTCGTCTCTTCGCGAATTGGTGGACAACACTTGAACTCAGTGGCGCCCTCGGGAACAGTCTCCGCAGTAAAATGCAGATAGTGTGGACACGTCTCGGCCGTAATTTTCACGCCGGCCGCCTGTGCCTCTCGCAATTGCGGCAGCGCTTCGGCTGACGACAAATGAACAATGTGGACGCGCGTGTCGAACTCACGACTCAAACGGATCATCAACTCGATCGCTTCATTCTCCGCCGCGCGTGGACGCGAATTCAGAAAACTTTGGTAGTCGCCATCAGTGCTATCAGTTCGTATAGGTCCGGGTAACTCGGCGTGAACGATCAAAAGCGCACCAAGTCGAGTAAGCTCCGGCATCGCTACGCGCAGATCTTCCTCGGTGACATGCTCAAACTCATCCACGCCCGAAGGAACAAGAAAACACTTGAATCCCACCACGCCCGCGGCAAACATTGGCGCCAGTTCCGCAGTGTTGCCCGGAACCACGCCGCCCCAAAATCCAACGTCAACTAAGCAATCGTTTCGCGCCGCGGCGAGTTTCGTTTCGAAGTTGGCAAGTGTGGTTGTCGGAGGAATTGAATTGAGCGGCATGTCGACGAGGGTCGTCACACCACCTGCGGCAGCCGCCAGCGTAGCACTGCGGAAACCTTCCCACTCAGTTCGACCCGGGGCATTGATGTGCACATGCGTATCAACCAGTCCCGGCATAACTACGGAATCATCCGCGGCTTCGATCACTTCGCAGTCTGCGACCACTTCATGGTAGTCGCCCACAAAAACAATTCGCTCCTCGCGAATGTGAATCGAACGAGGAGCGATTGTATCGGGCAGCACAACCCGTTGGCCGCGGATGATTAGATCAGGAACCGCCATCTCTCGATTTATTCGAACCTTGGCGGTGGCGGCGGCAGATTGTCAGGAACGTCGCCCGGACCGGCGAGCCCGTAGACCTGTTCGTAAGCGCACGCGATCGCGGCGTAGGCAATCGGAAATACTAAAAACACGCCGACGTAACAGAGCAGCGCGCCACAGAGGCTCAGCAAACCGGAGAGTAGCGACATGCCTAGCAGGCGCCAGAAGTTTGCCATGGCTCCTCTGAAACTGAGTTTGACGGCGTCAAAGCCCTGAAGCTTGCGATCGACAATGAGCGGGTAGGCAAACGTGAATCCAATCGAGATGATGATCACTAAAACGATCACCACCAGCCAGAAGATCATGAAGGCGCCCATGATGCCGAACATTGCCGCCGGATTCGGATCGCCGTTGCCCTGCGCCACCATCCCCACCACCATGCTGATGTAGAAAAAAAAGTAGGCAGGCACAACGATGGCGACGATCGGAATGATGTGTAGCAAGGTGGCGATCAAGCTGGGACCAAAGAAGTCGAATCCTTTGAATAACATTCCGAATTCAATCGGCTCGCCGCGGCGTTTCTTGAAAAAGATCAGATACATGCCGCACATCATTGGTCCAAGTAAAATTCCCAGTGGCACTGCTCCGCCAATCATGACACCGACAGCAGCGATGCCCACGAATAGCCAGTATTGGTCTTTTACGAGTTCCCACCCGTTCTTTAGACATTGAACAGGTTCAACTACTTTTCGATTAAAGGGGATCTCAGGTGTCATTTTTGTTTTTCCTGCGGGACTGGGGAATATGCGAACTTAGTTAAAGTTGAACCACGATCACGGTCGTTCGACCTGTGGTCCAATTCGAAATGTCGGTCCGGCGCCGAGAAAGATTCGATTCACGACCGACCGCGGTGCAAGTACGGTTGAATAGCTGCCTCCATACGGAGACTTGAAAAACAGCGACGTGTACGGAACGAAAGTGTATGACGTTTGCCCCGGTTGTTGAAACCAGAATCCGGTATTTCTAAATCGATTTCGGCGCACTCTGATCATTTGAGTGACCATCGCTACGGTCACGCGCCCGTTGAATATCTGCCCTTCACCGCGATGCTGGCTCCAAAAGTCAAAATTGTCATAGCGTCGCTTGTCACAATCGGCGATCGTATCGCCGGTAATTCTGTGGCACGCGTCCACTGATCGTTCGTTGAAGATCGCTTTTCCTTCGCGGATCGTGATTGTTTCGCCTTCGGGTTGAACGTCGATACGGTAGTTTCCCTGATCGTCTAAAACAACCGACCGCGATGGTCCACCAACAGTGACGTGCGGAACCTGTTTTCGTTCAAACCGCGCTACGTCGAGAATGGCGGAGCCGCGCAACAGTTTGAGTGAAATCGAGTCGTTTGAAAGCTCCTTGAACAGCATCTCGGACGAGCCATCGAGCCGCAGATGCATATCAGGATACATGACCAGCTCAACAAAGCTATGCTTGCCGGTACGAAGCGAGTCTCCGGTGCTCAGTTGCGACTTTTCAGTTAACTGCTGCCACTGGCCCGCGTGACTAAACTCCACGCCATCCTCCACGAAGTTTACGCCTCCGGGTTTAGCCGAAATGACGCGTCCGCGGTTATCGTTTGGTTCCTCTTCCGGAGCTTCCACCGCCACCGGATTGACACCTTCCCTGGCTTTCTTCGCCCACGAATCGCGCTTCAGCGACTTGTTTGCTTTGACCAGCTTATCCGCGCGTTCGCGCGCCCAACGGTCAAAGCCATCTTCAACTCGACCATCGATTTCATTTGTCGTAACGCTTCCGTTTGCAGCTACACCGCGTCGTTTCTCTTTCACTCGTTGACCATTGATCAGCGCCTCACCGTCTCGCGAGATCAGTTCGGTTCGATCGCGAGTTGACGCGTTTATGCGATATATGCCCGGACGCGTGATGAACACTTCAGCATTCGGAGTGATCACACGGATTAGCTCGTTCGCCTGCTCGGGTGAGTAAAGCGAGAAACCGCCACGTTCAAGGATCTCGATACTAATCACACCGCGACTCAGCTTCAGTCGTATCTTGTCGTGTTGGTCGCTGAAAATCTGGCATTCAGTATCGCTACCAACGCGCAGAAAGTTTCCCGGTTGCAGCAGGAGTTCGGTCAAGCCATCTACACCGGTGTGGATGAAATCACCTTCGTCCAACCTCAAACCGGGTTCAAGCATAAACTTGCCTTCGCCGCGTTGAAAAATCACCGGACCATTGACAGCGTTAGCTCGGATTCCACTCATGAATCCGTCGAAGTTCTCGCCTATTTGCGCTCTCAGGCTAGTCACACTGCAGGCGACGAGGAGCAATAAAGTTGGCCAACGCCAAAAAGCTGTGCGCGGTGGGTATAACATCTAAAACTAAACGCGAGCTAAGTTTCTAAAGTTGACAGAAAGTCAGTGAGCAAGTTTTGGGCGACCTGTAAACGATACCCGGCTGTCGAGCGAATGTCATCGATCGGGGAGATTTCGCGAGACAGGCTGGCGCAGGCTGCCTGAGTGGTTTCGGCGTCGCAGGCGTGTCCTCGCAACGTATTTTCGGTCTCGACGCAACGAACGATTACGGGCGCCACGCTTCCAACAGCGATTCTTACATCTTCGATGTGTCCCTGGTCAATACGCGCGAGTCCGGCAAAACAGACTTTTGAGATCGCCTGTGCTTTGCGAGTCCCGACTTTGCGATAGTAATGAGACGCGCCGCGTGTGTTGCGGGGCAGGCGAATTCGCGCCAGCAATTCATCCGGAGCGATGAGCATCGTTTTATACCCGGTATGAAAACCGTTGTACGGGATCCAGCGTGAGCCGCCGGTCGATATCAACTCAATCTCGGCGTCGTAGACGAGCAGCGCCGGCGGAGAATCTGCGGCCGGTGACGCGTTGACGATGTTACCGCCGAGTGTGCCTCGATTTTGAATCGCCAAACCACCGGTTTCACTCGCCGCCTGACACAGCATCGGAAACTCGTCTTGCAGGATTGAATGTGCCTGAACGTCAGTGTAAGTCGTGAGCGCGCCGAGCGTGACGTGAGTGCTGCTCACGTCGATTCCGCGCAGTTCGTCGAGTCCCCAGATGTTGACGTAATTGCGATGGGCCAATCTGCCTGCTTCAAGCAGGACCATGAGATCGGTGCCGCCGGCAAACGGTTTCCAAACACCCGGCTCAGATTTGAGCAGCGCCAGCGCGTCCGCGAGCGAACCGGGCATTCGCAACTCGTAATTTGGAACAAAGGCTCTCACTTTTGATAAGCGCGCACCACGGATTCAAAGATTTTCATATAGCCAGTACAGCGACAAAGATTGCCGGCGAGGCCGTTACGAATCTCGCTTTCGTTCGGCTGAGGAATTCGCTTGAGCAGATCCACCGCGGCAAGGATCATTCCCGGCGTACAAATACCACACTGCGCGCCACCGTGATCGATGAAGGCTTGTTGAACTGCGTGGAGCTCTCCGTTGACGGCGACACCCTCGATCGTCGTGATCTCAGCGCCGTTCGCCTGCGCTGCCGGTACGAGACAACTGTTCACAATCCTTCCATCGATGACGACAGTGCAAGCACCACACTCACCCTCGCCGCAACCTTCTTTAGTTCCGGTAAGGTGGAGTTGTTCCCGCAGCACATCGAGCAGGCGCGCCATCGGAAACACCTCAACACTGCGCTCTTCGCCGTTTACTGTGAAGTGGATCTGCATAAAGAAGCCGGTTGACGTTTTAAGCTTGCCTGTAATGGATGGCAAGAATACCATGTACTTCATGCTGGATTGGAGTAATTGTCCAGAAGTCGAGCGGGTCGCTGGCAAAGTCGGTGGTACATGGGTTTTTAAAGGTACTCGCGTGCCGGTCAAGGCACTGTTCGAGAACTTGGAATCGGGTGCTACTGTCGAGCAATTTCTTGCTTGGTTTCCAGGAATTACAGCAGATCAGGCTGTTGCGGTCCTCAGTTCTTATCGCGCACACTGCCCTTCAACTCTCGTGTAATCATCGATACCGGTAAATGTGATCTGGGCGTTATTGTAGGGGCGGCCCTCCGTGGCCGCCCTTTGTTTTTGATCGTGTTCGCTGAACTGGAAGGCCGTCGATTCTTGAATACCTAGGGACTCAACCCAAGGGCGGCCACGGAGGGCCGCCCCTACAGTAACGCCCCAATCGTGGTCATTTAATAAACGTTTCCATTAACCGCTCAGGCATAAGCGGGATCTCAGTGAAACTGACCCCGGTTGCGTTCTCGATTGCATTTAGAATCGCCGGGGCGGCGCCGTCCATGGGAAGTTCGCCGATGCCTTTGGCGCCGCCTGGTCCATAGGCGTATGGGTTCTCCTCGAAGTAGACGCGAATCGGTGGAATGTCGGCGGGCGTGGGGATGATGTAGTTGGTCATCTGATTGTTCGCCATCCGGCCGTCTTTCCACACCACGTTTTCAAATAACGTGAAACCAATCGCCTGCGCCACACCGCCTTCAATCTGTCCCGCGGCCAGCACGGGATTTAACACGCGGCCGATTTCCTGAAGTGCCACAAAATCCTCAACGCGCGCTTCGTAAGTCAATTCATCGAACGAAACTTCAGCCACATAGATGGCCCAGGCGTAAGCGCCGTAAGCGTCGCCCTGATATTTGTCATCGTCCCAGTGAACGTTTGGTGGCGGTTGGTACGTCGATGAAGTTTTCAACGAGCCAAATTGAGCGATGTAACCGGCACACGCTCGCTTGAACTCCGCTTCTGAATACTCCGCCGGTAGCAAACCACTGCCGGCAAGTGTTTGCTTCAAACCCAGCACCGCAGACTCGACGAGCTTGCCAACCACCATCGAAGTGCGCGAGGCGACAGTTGGACCACTGTTCGGGACGCGGCCGGTATCCGGCTGAACGATCTCGATCGAGTCGAAATCAACACCGAGAGTTTCGGAAGCGATCTGTGAAAAGATCGTATTTGTGCCCTGACCGATCTCAGTGCTGGCGGCGAGTATTCGCACTTTACCTTCAGCAGTTGCTTCAGCCGAAACAACCGACTGGAGATAAACTTCGCCAGAACCCGTAAACCCAGCGCCGTGCATAAACGAAGCGAAACCGATACCGCGCTTCTTCGAGAAACGCCCGTTACTCGCATTGTTTTCGCGAGCGAATCGTTCACGTTTGGAGTGGTAGTCGCTCAGTTTTAGCGCTTCGGTCAGCAGCCGATCCATGTCGACGCGCTCGCGGATTATCTGGCTCGTCGCAGTTGTTTCGCCTTCGTGAATAAAATTGCGACGACGAAACTCTTCCGGCGACAGGCCAACGGCTTGCGCGACTTTGTCCATGTGTCGCTCGAGCGCAAAGATGCTTTGCGGCGCGCCAAAACCTCTGAACGCGCCGTGCGGCGGAACGTTGGTCGCGACTGCCTTGCTGTGAATACGCACGTTGGGACAAACATATGGACCAGCGGCATGGATCGTCCCGCGTGAAAGAACCACAGGTGAGAGCGTGCAGTAAGCGCCGCCATCGATAACGAAATCGATCTCCATGGCGAGCAGTTTTCCGTCCTTCGACACGGCCGTTTTGTGACGTGTGTGCGACGGATGGCGCTTGGTGGTCGCCACCATGTCTTCCGCGCGGTCGTAGATCATCTTGACTGGTTTGCCTGCTTTCCACGCGAGCATGGCAGCGTGTCCGGCAATAAGCGACGGATATTCTTCTTTACCGCCGAAGCCGCCGCCGGTTTCAGTCTGGATGATGCGAATCTTTTCTTCCGGCAGGTCAAACAACTTCACGAGCGCTTTGTGAACGTAATACGGGCACTGCATCGATCCCCAAACGGTTACGCCGTCGTTCGCATTAGCGATCGCGATGGCGCCGTTGTTCTCGATATAGAGCTGTTCCTGCGCGCCGGTTTCGTATTCACCTTCAATGATGAGATCAGCGCTGGCCCAAACGTCGTCGACGTTTCCTTTATCGACGAGAAACTTCTTGAAGACGTTGTCTTCGCCCCAGATGATTTCCTTTTTCGCGAGTGAATCGGCGAGCGAGAAGATCGCTGGTTGTTCTTCCACCGTGATGTGCACGTTGCGACGTGCTTCTTCGACGAGATACTTATCTGCGTGAGCGAGCAGCACGACCGGCTCTTCGGGATGATTCACAAAGCCGTCGGCGAGATACGGTTGATCGTTGAGAATCAGTGCGACGTAGTTTGCGCCAGGAACATCTTTGGCAGTGACGATGATGAACTCGTCCCACGGGATGTCGCCATCGAAAGAGATGTTGGTGATTTTCCCGCGAGCGGCAGGGCTGCGCACGGTTACGCCGTGAAGCATTTCCGGAAACGATAGATCGTCAACGTAAAGCGCCTGACCGGTGACTTTCTTGCGGCCTTCTTTGCGCGGAACTGATTTGCCGATTGTGTGGGTAGTCACAAATTTAAATAGCCAGTGATTTACACGGATAACACGGATATATCAGTGAAACCCGTGTAATCCGTGGCAACATTTCTGTCTAAGGCTTTGTAATCACCAAAGGATTCGCTTCGAGCTCTCGGCGATAGAATACACGTGGTCGTTGGACGGAGCGCTTTTCGCCTTCACTAAACGTTATCTCTTCCAACCCGATCCCACGTCCCTGACTCATCTTTTCTTCCTGCATTTGCGGAACGCGTTCGGTCGCGAAGTTTAGCCACTCACGCGCAATGACCACACCATCTTTTGGTGAACTGTCGGCCACCGGTGTCTTTAATCCTTCCTCAACTAGTGCATACGTCAGGTAACCATGACCGAGTTGCGCTGCTTCCATCGCTGCCTGATAACTCTGCGCGGCGGTCAGGATGTACATTCCCTTTTCATACGCGAGCTGAGCCAGTCCTTTCGAATTCATTGGCCCACGCCGTTTCTCCTCCGCTTCAAGCGCCTGACCCGAATTGCAGGCATCGATAATCAACAACAGATGACCGGCGTCCAGCCCTTCTACTGCATTCTCCAACTCGATGTCCGAAATACTATGAGCGAGCATCGTATTCAAACCCTGCTCGGTTAGTTTCGTTCGCTCTCCGGTGTAACCGAGATCGTGCGGTATCAGGTAGAACCGTTGCGACTGCGCGGTGCCGTGCCCGGCAAAATAGATCACGACCGTGTCTTCCGGTTCGGCGCGTTTCAATGCATCGAGCGGACTCGCCTTCAAACTCGGTGGCCCAGTAGCAACTCCGGCCAGCCTGCTAATTGCGGCCAGAACGTTGGCCTTGGTCGCATCCTGATCGAGTAATTGAATAACTTCGACACGCTCGAAGCCGCCGATTTGCGTTTGGCGGCGACGCATCTCCTCCGCAAAACTGCGCGCATCGGCAGTCGCATATTTCAAGTTGTACTGCGAATTCGCATACTCATTGACGCCAACGGCAATTATATAAGCAGTGCCTTTGCGCTTGAGCGTCTCGGCGCCGCTGAATACGAGTGGCGCGTCTTTGCTCTTAACATTGTCGCGATTAAAGCCGTACGCCACCAGCCGATTTGGACCAGCAGTCACCGTGATCTCTTCTTCGAGCGAGACGGCAGCCTGACCTTTCAACACGTCTCCATGCCAAACCTTTACCAGCGATCCGTTGCGGAATAAACGCACATCCTGTGCGCCCGTACCTTTCGGATTGTCTTTGTCAGCGGGCGCGTCAGTAACATCGATTTTTACTTTGACCGTGCGTGTTGCGACCGCCGAGTCGGGCGACTGTCCGACCAGCGACAATTTCACCACCGGTTGACGACGATCTTTCTTCGACACATCTGCAGCCACCTTCGGACGCTTTCCGTTGAAGATGTCGGCAAGCAAACCCGGATAGTAGAACTCGTTGAAGAACCACTCGACCGGCGCAACGTTGAATGTGTCCGCGTTGTAACGCCAGAGAATCTGATTCCACGAAACGGGTGTGCCGTCGAAAAGACCTTGCGGGGTGATGACCATCCACTCGCCGCCATCGTCGAGCGAAACGAGCGTCAACAAGTGTTCACCGGTTTTTGTGTCCCAGATAAACGTGCTGCCGTCGTCACCCGCCGATGCAAGCAAGCGACCATCAGGACTGAAGTCGATCGACTCGATCGGCGACGTGTGTCCACTCAGTGTGCGCAACTCTTGTTGTGTGCCGACATCCCAGATTTTGATCGTGCTGTCGGTTGCACCGGAGGCGAGCAATTTTCCGTCGCGACTGAATGCTACTTTACTAACGCCCCGTCCATGTCCTTTGATGGCTCCGATCTCGCGTCCACTCGCGACGTCCCAGAGTTGCACACGGCCCACCGCTTCAACTTTCAGATCCTTCATCATCTCGGCCGGATCCTGGGTCTTCGAACCCTTCTTCGGACGCTGCGTCATTGCCTGGTTCATCATCGCTGCAATATCGATGTTGGCCTTTGACTCAACGCCTCCCGTAGCGAGTATGCGTCCGTCTCTGGTAAACGCTGCCGATGTGACTGACTGGCCCATCGTTCCGGCCGTCATCGTTCCGAGCGTGTTGGTGAGCATCGCGGCGATGTCAGTCATGTTTGGCATGGTCGGCATCTGGCCCGGCTTGCCTGGCGTAAAGACCGGAGGCGTGAACGCGCTCATCGGCGACGATGTTAGATCGCGAAGCTTGCTGCCTGATTGCACATCCCAAAGCGAAATCTGGCCGCCCATACCGCTGACGACTACAAGCGATCGGCTATCGTTCGTAAACTCTGCCTGCATGGGAACTTCGGTCGTTGCGATCGAGCGCAATTCGCGGCCCGTCTTAACATCCCAAAGTTTTACGTGGCTGCCACGGGTGAAAGAGACTGTCGTTGATGGCTGGTGTTGCTCGATCGCTCCATAGAGAATGGCGAGCATTGAACTGTCAGGACTATAGCGGCTACGCACAATCTGTCCAGTCTCATCCGACGGAGTGAGTGTTTGTAATTGGCGTCCACTCGGACTCTCGACGATCGTCATCACGTTCGAGTTGAGCGTCATCAGCGCCATCGTCCTGCCATCGGGACTCACGGTGCCGTACGCCTTTTCATTTGTATCCGGAACGATTCGCAAACCACGACCAGTGCGCAAGTCCCAGCGCGTACGGCCACCGGAGATGAGTTCCATGCCGTCGGCACTGAAAGCGACGTTGTACGCCATGTTTGTGCGGCCATTCATGGTCGAGAGCCGTTTGCCTGTTTCGGTTTCCCAGATAATCGTTTCGGTGCCGATTCCGCCGGTAGCGAGCCGCTTGCCGTCTTCGCTAAAACTAATGAAAGCGTCGCCGTAGGGAATTTGGACGACCATGGGAACTGTTAAGGATGGTAGTTCGCGCAAGGTTGCCGTGTCCCATAACCTGACCGTGTAGTTATCGGAAACCGCGAGCAGTCGACCGTCACGACTAAAATCGACCTGGCAGAATTCTTTCGTCGTTGGTCCAAGCTCACGTTCCTTTTTCGCGGTCAGATCCCAGAGTTTGAGACGTTTGTCATGAAGGCCGGCAGCTAGCAGATGTCCTTCGGAGTTGAACGAGAGTTGTAGATTATCAGCCTGATCGTCGGGTATCTTCACGCGCCGCACTTCCCGGCCACTGGCGAGATCGACCACTCTGATTTCCGGCTCCATACCCACCGAGAACAGAAGCAACTGAGTGCCATCAGGCGTGAGTGTTAGGCCGGAATCTGTGCCGTTGAAGCCTGCGATCCCGTTCATCCCCGATTCAAATGAGCGCAGCTCACGGCCGGTTGAAAGATCAAAAACTCGGACAGCGTCGCCGATAGTTACCAATCGATTATCGGACGTGAAGGCGATGAAGAAGACGCCTAACGGAGCCGCGATCGTACCTTGTGTGCCGCCGCCAAGTTTATACAGTTCACGCCCGCTAACAACCTCCCAAACAGTTACCGAGTTATCGCCGCCCGAAGCAGCTATCAGTCGACTGTCACGGCTAAAAGCAACGGTGGGTGCAACTGCTGAGACAGATTGACCGCTACTTGAAAGATCGCGGAGCTTGCGATTGGTTGCGGTTTCCCAAAGCTTGATCGTGTTACTGCGATACGTGCCGGTGGCAAGCAGCCTGCCGTCAGGGCTGAAGAGAAGACGAGTCGCGCCGTAAAAGTTGCTGTAGCCGGTTTGGAGAACAAGTTCAGGCTTGGCTTCTCGCGATCCCTGGTTGCTCGAAGTATTTGTTGTTTGCCCGCCGCTTTGAATTCCGAGACCACGATTGTCGGTCGGGGTGGGAGACGGCGATTGAGCAAACACGGACGCCGCGAAGAACAACAAGAACAGCGGGAGTGCGGAAATTCTTTTATTTCTCATGGAGACTCCATGCCAAATCTGAATGCTCCAACAAGAGCAGACCCACCGCGACCAGCGCGAGTATGAACATTACCGGATGAATCTCTTTGCGACGGCCAACAACCAGATAAAGGCCAACGTGCGAAATGAAGCCCCAGAGTATTCCCTGGGTGATCGAAAAGGTCAGGGGGATGAGGATTATAGTCAAAAAAGCGGGTAGACCCTCCTCAATTTTCCGAAAATCAATGTGACTGACGCTCTTGAACATCGACGCGCCCACCAGAATCAAAACCGGCGCGGTCGCGTACACCGGGACCATGCCGGCGAGCGGCGCCAGAAAGAAGCACGGCAGAAAGCAAAGCGCCGTGAATACCGACGTTATTCCCGTGCGCCCGCCACTATCAATTCCCGCAATGCTCTCGATATAGGCGGTGCCCGACGATGTGCCTGCGAGTCCGGCTCCAAAAGTGGCAAACGAGTCGACGATCAAGCCTTGTCGCAAGTTGCGCGGGTTGCCGTTTTCGTCGAGCAGGTCGGCCGCATGAGCGACGCCGATAAAGGTCGAAATCGAATCGAAGAGGTCAGTAAAGAGAATGCCGATGATTGCGGGCAGGAGTGAGAGTTTCAGTGCGCCGAGGATGTCGAGTTTCAAAAAGACGGTGTGAAAATCCGGCGGACTCAACAGCGTTGGCGGCGCCTTGATTTGTCCCGCTGCCCAGGCAAGCAGTGTCACTACAAACATTCCCGACAGATAGGCCATGGCACTGCGGCGAATCAGCAGCAGTACGGTGACCATCAGACCGATGATGGCCAGCACTGTTTGTAGTCCGATCGTTCCCAGCTTTACGAAAGTCACCGGATCCGACGCGATGAAACCGGCATTTTTCAAACCGATGAAGGTGATAAAGACGCCGATGCCCGTGGCAGTCGCGATGCGCAACTCCGCGGGAATTGCTTGCGCGATCGTTTCTCGAATGCGAGTGACGGAGATGATAAGGAACAGCACGCCGGCCCAGAAGATGATGCCGAGAGCGGTTTGCCACCAGACTTTCTGAGTCAGAATGATCGTAAAAGTGAAGAAGGCATTGATGCCCATCCCGGGCGCCACGGCAAACGGCAGTTTCGCGTAGACACCCATCAGCAGCGTCATCACAAAACAGATCAGCACGGTCGCCGTTAGGACGCCGCTGAAAGCCATGCCTGTTCCGGGTGTTGAGAGGATCGAAGGGTTCACCACGACGATGTACGACATCGTAAAAAAGGTGGTGATTCCGGCGATTGCTTCGGTGCGAAGATTCATCGGGGATAGGCCACAGGCCGCACAGGATATCAGAACTCACAAGCCACGGATAAGCCGGATCTGTGCAAATCGGATTTACACTGATCCATCTCATCCGTGGCTTGCTTTCAGCCTGCAAGGAGTTCCCCAACTTCTGCGGGCCGATATTTGAGTTTCTTATTCAGCCGCGATGACAACGAGGGTCTTCTTTTTTGCCCCCGCGAGAAGCTGCTTATGCTCCGCCTTTGAACGCAACGCGGCGAGCGACGTCGAGTCGCCGGCGAGTTGGGCGTGGGTGAAAAAGTATCGATCGTCGTAACGCTCAAAAACGAGTTTGGAATTGTCGGAAACGTTGCCGTTTACGGCGTTCGTCAGGACGATCGCACTGAAGCGTCCGTCGAGGCTGCGAATCTGGAGAGCCTTTCGATCTGAACTCGGATTGACGACGCTGATCGTATATTTGCCCGCCGGCAGCGACTTGTTTCCAGTCGTAAATGTAAATGGAATACTCGCAGTCACTCGTTGCGGGCTGCTGGTTTGGGCCTGTGCGCCGGTGATGAATGCGGTCGCGAGAATGATGCTCGCAAAGAAGATGTTGAATATTCTTTTCATGGTGAACCTCCGTATTTTTGTAATCACTTTTTCCCTACATTTATTCACGCGGAGGTTTGGACCGGATTCCCTCACTGGGCCGAAATATTTGTTGTAAACTCTCACCCGAGAACCGCACATATGCAGCCCCCTGAAGGCATAACGCAGCTTCTGATTGACTGGGAAAAAGGTGATCAGAAAGCACTGGAAAAGCTGATGCCGCTGGTCTATAGCGAACTGCGACGCCTGGCCAGCAACTATCTGCGACGGGAACGCGCCGAACACACCCTGCAACCGACAGCCCTCGTAAATGAGGCCTATTTAAAACTCGTCGATCAGCGAAATGCAAAATGGCAGAATCGCGCCCATTTTTTTGGAATCTCGGCGCAGTTGATGCGACGGATCCTGGTGGACCACGCGCGCCAGCATCAGGCCGTTAAGCGCGGCGGTTCGGAGCAGCAACGAATTTCGATTACGAATGTCGAAAAACTCGCACCAGAACCGGAAGTTGATTTACTGGCTTTAAACGAAGCCCTTGACCAACTCGCTCACATGGATGCGCAACAGAGCCGGATCGTCGAGTTGAAGTTTTTTGGCGGACTTTCGATTGAAGAAATTGTAGAAGTGCTCGGAATTTCGCACGCAACGGTTGAGCGCGACTGGAAAATGGCCCGCGCGTGGCTGCGTCGACAGTTGCAGTGAGGGATTTCCTGTTATTCATGCGCGTCTTCTATAGGAGGACAATTTATGAACCGCGGATACACGCGGATTAACGCAGATCAGCGTTTATCCGCGTTCATCCGCGGCTAAAAATCCCTAATGACCCCGGAACGCTGGCAACAGGTCAAAGAGATCTTTAATTCGGCAATTAATTACCAGCCGGAGGAGCGGAGTTCGTTCGTTTCGCGAGCTTGCTCGGGTGACGAAGAGTTGCGACACGAAGTCGAATCTTTGATTGCGTCGCACGAAGAGAGTGGGAGCTTTATCGACAAGCCTGCATTCGAGGCGGCGGCCTCGTTGTTGACGCGCGAAAAAGTCGAACTGAACTCAGGCCACATGATCGCTTCATACGAAGTGATCTCGTTTATCAGCCGCGGCGGCATGGGTGAAGTTTATCTCGCTGAAGACAAGCGGCTTGGTCGCAAGGTCGCTTTGAAACTCCTGCCCGTCGCGTTCACGACTGACGACGATCGACTGCGGCGATTTGAGCAAGAGGCACGTGCGGCGTCGGCGCTCAACCATCCCAACATCATCACGATCTACGAAATCACAAAGGCCACGGGCTCGCACATCATTGCCACCGAATTCGTCGAAGGTGAAACGCTGCGAAGCCGTCTGATTCGTGCGCCGCTTTCGTTAGCGGAAACACTCAATATCGCGATGCAGATCGCAGACGCGCTCTCCGCCGCGCACAAAGCCGGCATTATTCATCGCGACATCAAACCTGAAAACATCATGTTGCGGCCCGACGGCTACGTGAAAGTGCTCGACTTTGGCCTCGCAAAATTGAGTGAGCAAGCGTCTCCCGCAGTCGCTGCTGAAGCGCCGACCGTTCACGTGCGCACCGGATCGGGCATCGTGATCGGAACGGCCGGTTACATGTCGCCGGAACAAGCGCGCGGACTCAGTGTCGATCACCGTTCGGACATCTTCAGTCTCGGCGCCGTTATTTACGAAATGCTGGCGCGACGCAAGCCGTTCGAAGGCGAGACGCCGAGCGACACGATGGCAGCGATACTCAAGACGGAACCATTGCCGTTGTCGCGTGTCGCACAGGGAATTCCGGCTGAGCTGATTCGCATCGTCAACAAGTCGCTGCGAAAAGATCGCGAAGAGCGTTACCAGGTCGTTAAAGATCTCTGGCTCGATCTGAAGGCTCTAAAACAGGATCTCGAGTTTCAGGACAAACTCGATCGCTCGGTTTCGACTGAAAGCGATGGAACAGCGATCATACCTGCGAGTGAGCCAACTGTATCCGGTCCACGCCACACGTCTTCACGCAGCGCGATCAGCAACATCAGCGATTCGATCAGTCTCGAGATCAAGCGACACAAAGTCGGCGCGGCCCTCGTGTTACTGGCCGCATTGTTTATTGTCGCAGCCGGCAGTTTTGGGGGTTACAAATGGCTGCACAAAGAAGAATCAATCGCGCGGTTCTGGGATGTCAGGCTTTCTCGTCTCACCAACTCCGGAAACGCGATCGACGCCACCATCTCGCCTGACGGCAAGTACATTGTTTATGTCTTGAGCGATCGCAGCAGCCAGAGTCTGTACATTCGCCAGGTGAGCACAGCGAACGACAAGTTGATCGTTCCTCCGGCGCGCGTCGGATATTTCGGGATTACTTTTTCGCCGGATGGAAACGAAATCTACTACGTCCTGAAAACGAATCTGGATGCCGGAGTTCTTTATCGAATTCCGACGCTCGGCGGTGCTTCGGTTAAGGTGCTCGACAAAATTGATGCCCCGGTCAGTTTCTCACCCGATCACAAACAATTCGTGTTCGTGCGTGGCAATTATCCGAATACCGGCGAGAGCGCGCTGGTGATCGCAAATGTCGACGGCAGCGGTGAACGTAATCTCGTTGTCAAAAAGACGCCGGATCAGTTAGTGCCGATCTTTTTTACCGGACCGTCGTGGTCTCCGGATGGAAAGCTCATCGCCGCGAGCGTGATCACGACAGGCGGTCGGAGCAAACTGGTTGGTTTCTCAGTCGATGATGGAAGCGAGAAGAATCTAACGACAGAGTCGTGGCTGTTTTCGGCACGCGTTCAGTGGTTGCCGGATATGAGCGGGTTATTGCTTGTCGCTGGAGACACTCCAATCAATGCGATGATCTGGCACATTAGCTATCCCGACGGGCGTATCAGGCGAGTTACCAACGATCTGAATTCCTATCGGGCGATGAGTTTGACTCAGGATGGCAAGCAACTCACTACGATCCAGGTTCACGGCATGGTGAATCTTTACGTGGTGCCTGATGCTGATGCCAGTAAAGAGGTCAGACTGCCCACCGGAAATGTGAGCAATTTCTTTGCTCTGACCGGAAGCAATGTTTCGTGGGTGCCCGACGGCAGAATTGTTTACGTTTCAAACGAGAGTGGAAATCCTGACATCTGGATCACTGATCCCGAAGGAAAGAACCGTCAACAGCTAACTGCGAACGGCGGGACAAACGTGTCGCCGGTGGTTACCGCTGACGCGCGCTACATTGTATTCGTGAATTGGCAAGAGGGCCGGAAAAACATCTGGCGCATTAATCTCGATGGTAGTAATCCCGTGCAACTGACCTCTGGTTTGTCTGACGGTTTTCCGGCTGTGTCGCCGGATAGTCGCTGGGTGGTCTACACCTCGTATGATGGCGCTAAGCCGACGCTGTGGAGAGTGTCGATCGATGGTGGCACGCCGATAAAGGTCACGGATCACGTAGCGACAACATCAGCAGTTTCACCGGATGGTAAATCGATCGCCTTCACGTATCCGGAGTCGACCGATCCACGTGCCACTCCGAATCGCATCGGCATTGTTCCTTTTGAAGGCGGCGACCCACAAACTACCTTGTCGTTGCCACTCGGCGGCACAGTCTTGACTGCGATTCACTGGTGGTCGAATGACAATAAATCGATCTTTTACACGGCCACAAACAACAACGTGACGAATATCTGGAGCGTGCCGCTTGATGGTGGTCCACCCAGGCAGGTAACACAATTTAAGGACATGCTGATTACCGGGTTTGCCTGGTCCCACGACGGGAAACAGTTGGCGTGCACGCGCGGCACTCTCGTGCGCGATGCGATCCTGATCACTGACTTAAAATAAGTTTGGAGATATAAAATGGATTTGCGTGTATTGCTGACAACCTTTGGAATCATTTTTCTCGCGGAGATGGGTGATAAAACTCAGCTCGCGGCGATGACGATGGCGGCGGATTCAAAAAAGCCGTGGGCCGTGTTTTTGGGCGCCAGTCTTGCGCTCGCTGCCGTTTCGGCGTTGGGAGTTTTGGTGGGAAGCGTGGTTGGCGACTACGTGCCGCTTATCTGGGTGAAACGAGTGGCGGCGACGGCGTTTATTGTGATTGGCGTGTTAATGTTGATGGGAAAGTTTTGATCAGATCCATCCACAGATTACACAGATTCATTTATGCCGCAGACTCCCCACATCGAACGTCACTTCACCTCGAGTGAAGTTGTTCGCGACATTGTCATCGGAATGGCTGACGGTCTGACGGTTCCGTTCGCGCTGGCGGCGGGACTGACAGGCGCCATCGAACAAACCGGCATCATCGTTACTGCCGGACTCGCGGAGATCGCCGCGGGCTCGATCGCGATGGGCCTCGGTGGCTACCTCGCTGCGAAGAGCGACGCCGAACACTACGCCAAGGAACGTGAACGCGAGAAACGTGAGGTACAGGAAATTCCTCACGAAGAAATGCGAGAAGTCGCGGAAGTTTTCCAGGCGTACGGTCTCACTGAAGAAGAAACCTGGCCCATCGTTCAGGCTCTCAAACGTCAACCTGGAAACTGGGTTGATTTTATGATGCGTTTTGAGCTGGGTCTCGAGAAGCCTCAACCCGGTCGCGCGCTCGCCAGTGCACTCACGATTGCAGGCGCGTACATCGCCGGTGGTCTCGTTCCGCTTGCGCCCTACTTCTTTTCACACACAACGTCGGGAGCGCTGCTGTATTCAGTGGCGTTCACGCTGCTGGCCCTGCTGATCTTTGGTTTTGTGAAGGGTCGCTTTACCGGAACGCGTCCCATAAGGAGCGCGCTACAGACTGCGTTCATTGGTAGTGTCGCCGCCGGCGCAGCTTTTGGGATCGCGCGATTGATCGGTGGGTGAGGATCGCGAAAATTCCGGGTTTCAGCGTATAATTTCCGAGCTTCATTTATCCCAGCAATCAACCACAGTGGCTGGCACCAGGAGGAAAATGTAATGGTTACGAAACTACAACGCTCTGATTCAATTGACCGGATTGCCGAGCTGCTTGGGTCCAAGGCCTCTGAACTACTAAGTCACTCAACGCAAACGATTTCCAAGGATCACATACAACTTCCCGGTCCTGATTTTATCGACCGAGTTTGGAGTATCTCCGACCGTTCCCCGGCAGTGCTGCGGTCATTGCAATCGCTGTTTGACCACGGCCGGCTGGCGGGTACCGGCTATCTTTCAATCCTTCCGGTAGACCAGGGAATTGAGCATTCGGCCGGCGCGTCGTTTGCACCGAATCCGCAGTACTTTGATCCGGAAAACATTGTGAAACTTGCCATCGAGGGCGGGTGCAATGCCGTTGCTTCAACCTTCGGCGTGTTGGGTACGGTGGCGCGAAGATACGCGCACAAGATTCCGTTCATCGTTAAGATCAATCACAACGAGTTGTTGACGCTCCCGAACAAGTTTGACCAGGTGCTTTTTGGCACAGTGAAAGAGGCACATAATCTTGGAGCCGTTGCTATCGGCGCCACAATATATTTTGGATCAGACGAATCTACACGACAGATAACCGAAATCAGCGAGGCCTTTGCACAAGCCCACGAACTCGGCATGGCCTGCATTCTGTGGTGTTACCTGCGCAATCCGAAATTCAAAACTCCCGAAGGCGATATGCACGCCGCTGCCGATCTTACGAGCCAGGCAAATCACCTCGGCGTGACGATTCAGGCAGATATCATCAAACAGAAACTTCCCGAGCGAAACGGTGGTTACAAAGCAGTCGAGCAGGCCCTCGGTGGCTCGTATGGAAAGACCAGCAAGCTGGTTTACGAGAAGCTCACTACCGACAATCCGATCGATCTCGTTAGGTATCAGGTCGCAAACTGTTACATGGGTCGCTGTGGATTGATCAACTCGGGTGGCGAGTCGAAAGGCGCGAGCGACCTTGCTGAGGCAGTTCGCACAGCCGTCATCAACAAGCGCGGTGGTGGTATGGGCCTGATCTCGGGCCGCAAAGCCTTCCAGCGACCGATGAGCGAAGGTGTAGAGCTACTGAACGCGATTCAGGACGTCTATCTGAGCGACGAAATCACCATCGCCTAGTTTAGCCACGGATTTTCACGGAAAAACACGGATTAGAACCAAATGAAGGTTTTTCTGATCCGTGTTTATCTATGTAAATCCGTGGCGCCCTTTCTATACGTATATTTCAAAGCTTGCAACCAATACGAGCACAAGAAGACGACGTGGAACTGTTGAAGGCCATCGCCGCGAGAGATGAGGCGGCCCTCGCACGGCTCTATGACCGCTATCGCGTCATCCTGTTTGGACTCTTGATGCGTATATTGAACAACCGCGAGGAAGCGGAAGACGTCCTGCAGGAGGTTTTTCTACAGGTTTGGCGTAAAGCCGACGACTTCGACGAAGAGCGCGGACGCCCATTTACATGGCTGGTAACACTCGGGCGCAGTCGTGGCATCGATCGACTAAGAACACTCGCCTCGCGCGAACGAGTGGCCGAGGCTGGAGCCAGAGAAACGGTGGAAGAAGTTTCCGACGCCGCCAGCGACGCCTTCAAATCAGAACAACGCGGTCTTGTTAACAAAGCGCTCGCACAACTCCCCGACGAGCAGAAGCGTCCTTTGATGCTTGCCTACTTTGACGGTCTCACGCAATCAGAAATCGCCACGCGTTTAGGCGCGCCGTTGGGAACTGTTAAGACACGTATGCGCACAGGTCTGACGAACTTGCGCGAACTGCTGGCAGGTCAGGGACAGAGTTTCGGTTTTTAGGAAGCGATGGTTCACGAAGACTACAAGGAGATGATTCCGGCGCGCGCGCTATCGGCGCTCGACGCGGCCGAAGAGCGTGCTTTGAACGAACATCTCGAAAACTGTGACGAGTGTCGCAAAGAACTCGAGGAGTGGCAGGCGACCGCCGCCACGCTCGCAGTCGTGGCAGATCCTGCGGAGCCGTCGCCGAAAGTTCGTGAGCGTATTCTGAGTGAAGTTCGAAAAGATCTTTCTACGCCGGAAGTGATTCCGTTCCGGTCCACTTCGCGAAACGTCTGGAGATCGTTCGGATCGTTAGGAGCGATGGCGGCCGTGGTTCTGTTTACGGCTTTGATTGTTGGCCTGGTTGTAATCTGGCGTGAGAATAGCTCGATCAAAGACAGGCTTGCCGAGGCAAATGAGTTCGTGCAGGTGGCGACTTCACCTGGCGGAAAAACGAGTGAACTAAAAGGAATTGATCTCGGTTCAGGCGCAACGGCCAGACTTGCGTACGACAAAACCGGACATGCGATGCTGATTGCCCAGAAACTTCCGCGCGCTCCGCAAGGGAAGGCTTATCAGTTGTGGTTTATCGTTGGCAAAAATCCGCCAATGCCCGGAAAGACATTCTCACCAGATGAAGAGGGCAACGGAGTGTTGCGCGATCAGATGCCGAAAGAAGCACTCGATGCGACCATCTTTGCGATAACTCTTGAGCCGCAGGGCGGGGTGCCACTTCCCACGGGTCCGATCTATTTGCGCTCTTCCGAGGTCAACTAATTTGCTGTTACACTTCCTCGCATGAGCACGGGGAAGAAGCAACCACCACCAGTCGATAACTCTGTTTCGGACTCAACCGGCCAGTATGATCTGCGTTTTCTTTTATGGCGGCAGTTCTGCGCGCAGTACCAGATTCCTGTCGACACCCTACCGAGTCAGTTGGATGACGAGCAGAAGGAACTCTGGGAAGAAATGAAATCCAAACGTCTCAAGTAATTTTCTGATCCGCGTCCATCCGCGGCTAAAAATAGCGTGTAAGAAACGGATTCGTCAGTCGCTCTTCGCCGATCGTCGTAACCGGCCCGTGTCCTGAATAAACCTTCACGTCATCATCCAACGTCAACAGTTTATTTTTAATTGAACTGAGCAATTGCTCCATAGACCCGCCCGGTAGATCCGTTCGTCCGATCGATCCCGCGAACAATACGTCGCCGACAAACACAGCCTGTTGCGCACGCTCGTACAGCACGACGTGACCGGGCGTGTGACCCGGACAGTGCAAGATCTCGAATTCAAGTCGACCGACCGAATACTTTTCATCATCAGTCCAATAATGATCGACTTTCGGAGGCGTTTCGAACTCAAACCCGAGGGCTGCCCATTGCGCACGAGGAATCCCGATCCAGGCCGGCTGTTCCGGCAGCCCGTCGTACATAAACTCATCGCCCTGGTGCAGTCTGATCTTTGCCAGCGGCTTCAGTTTCTTCAGCGCTGCGACGCCGCCGACATGGTCGAGGTGCGCATGTGTCAGCGCAATTGCCTGGAGTGTAAGACCGCGTCGCTCGAGCATCTCGACAATTCGTTCTGCCTCGTCTCCGGGATCGATACAGATTGCCTGTTTCGTTTCTTCGCAGCCGACGATGCGCGTGTGTTGTTGAAATGCAGTAACCGTGATTTCTTCGATGATCATGAGGCTCGTATAATACTGAACAATGGTTCTAAGTGCTCAATCCGCGCCGCTTGCTGCTGTGCTCGATTCGATGACGGTCGAGGGTGCGCCGGAGTTAACCGAACATCTCGACGCCGGCGCGCTGAAGTGTTACGCCTGCGGTCATCGCTGTCTGATCAAATCAGGGAAGCGCGGAATCTGCAAGGTTCGATTTAACGAAGCCGGACACCTGCGCGTGCCTGCAAACTACGTCGCCGCGCTCGCGTGTGATCCGACTGAGAAAAAACCATTCTTTCATGTTCTTCCGGGTTCCGACACGTTGACGTTTGGCATGCTCGGTTGCGATCTGCACTGCGCGTATTGCCAGAATTGGCTCACGTCTCAGGCATTGCGTGACGATGCGGCCGGGACGAGTCCGAAAATGGTTTCGGCTGAGCGTCTCGTGACGATGGCAAAAGTTCATGGCGCTGCGATGGTCGGCAGCAGTTATAACGAGCCGCTGATCACGGCCGAGTGGGCCGTCGATGTTTTTAAACACGCGCGTCCCGAAGGATTCAAGACCGCTTTCATCTCCAACGGAAACGCAACGCCGCAGGTGCTCGATTATCTGCGTCCGTGGACCGACTGTTACAAGATCGATTTGAAGTCGATGAGCGATAAAAATTATCGCCAGCTCGGAGGCGTCGTTGACAACATTCTCGACACCGTGAAGATGGTCCATGAGCGTGGTTTCTGGGAAGAGATCGTGACGCTTGTAATTCCCGGCTTTAACGATTCCGAAGGTGAGTTACGCCGAGCGGCAGATTTCATTGCCGCAGTTTCGCCCGATATACCGTGGCACGTGACGGCGTTTCACCAGGACTATCGCATGACTGAAAACTCAAACACGACCGCCGAGCAATTGATTAGCGCTTGTGAGATCGGTCGTGACGCAGGGTTAAACTACGTCTACGCCGGAAACCTTCCGGGCCGAGTTGGGCGTTGGGAAAATACGTATTGTCCGTCGTGTGATGAGTTGTTGGTAGAACGTTTTGGTTATCTGATCCGGCAGGTAAAGGTCACGAGGGAAGGTCTCTGTCCAAACTGTTCAACGACCATACCCGGAATATGGAGTTAGCCACACATAGGCACAAAAATTATTTTGCCGGAGTTGCCGCTGCGGCTGCTACGGCGGCGGGATCGATCCTCACGGCCTGTGAAGCCAGCACCTGCCATTTGCCGTCGCGGCGAGCGTAGACGTCGAGGAAACGATACTCGCCACTGATATCAATCGGTTTCTTTTGACCGGGAACCGCATACTTTCCATTCTTGATGACGCTGCGTCCGCTGATGAACGCTGAGTTCGCGTCAATAACCGTCACCTTCGGATCCTGCATCTCAAACGAATCCGCACTGATCGCGCCTGATTCGATGGTGCGAACTTCATCTGCCTTGGTTGCGGTGGTTCCGTCGGGATAAATGATCACCGCGTTATCCGCTACAAAATTGTTGACAGCTTCGGCATTGTGCGTTTTGGAAGCGTTGGCCCACTCCCGCTCGATCCGTATCAATTCCGCTTCGATCGCCGCCGGATCAAACGTCTCCTTCGCCGGAGTCGCACTCGCTGTGGCGAGATTGCGATTAGTATCGGCTGCCGGCTGGCACCCACTCACAACGATAACAAAAAGGCCTACCAGCAATGCGAGCGCGCTTCTATTCATTTCTGTGGAACTCCTTAGGACGGTTTGATGGACCAACAAAAGCACTCAGCTTCTACGACAAACTCCCGTGTCAGTCAACTTGTTCGAGAGCCGCCAGACATTGACATCGCGGTATCTTAGGATTATTTTTCACCACATTATAAGCAAATCCGGGGCAGTCGAGGTGAATTTGTTACGTGCTCCGGCGGTATTTTCCCTACCTGTTTGTTAGTGAACATGTATAACCGTGGAAAGGAGTAACCATGACTCGCATTTTGAGATCCTCCAAATTCTGGTTACTGAACCGTGCTTTGCTTGTACTACTCAGTTTCACACTTGCCGGAGTTGCGTTAGCTCAAACCGGTCAAAAGCGTGCCAACCCTACCGCCCACGAGGAAGATCCGGTTCTGCAAGATTACCGTGGAGTGAAACTCGGCTGGCTCGCGGATGAGGTGCGCAAGAAACTAGGTAATCCTGCCAACAAAGCTGATGACCAGGATTACTATGAGTTCAGTCAGACCGAAAGAGCTCAGGTTTATTACGACAAAGCACGCCAGGTGACGGCCATCTCGGTGGACTTCATCGGCGCCGGAAACGGAGTTCTTACCCCGCAACAAGTGTTTGGCGCAGAGATCGAAGCAAAATCCGATGGCTCGAAGTCGAGGCTGGTGCGGTATCCGAAAGCCGGTTATTGGGTTTCGTATAGCCGTACCGCTGGTGACAATCCGATCATATCGGTGACGATGCAAAAAATTCCGCCGCAGTGATCGAATCCAAACACATCAAGGACAGGGCTCTTTTCGAAGGATTCAACAAGGTCGGAATTGTTGGCGCCGAGTCACTTGAAGACGAGGGACGCCGCTTAAGGGAGTGGCTTGCGCATGGCCATCACGGCGAGATGCGCTGGATGGCCCGCGATGTCCACCAGCGTATTAGTCCGCACGAAATTTTTCCGCCGGCGCGATCAGTTGTAGTTGTTGCGCTCAACTATTTCACCCCTCATCAGCATCAGGAAAATCCTGCCACTGGAAAAGTCTCACGTTACGCGTGGGGCGACGACTATCACGACGTCGTGAAAGAAAAATTGTCGTCGCTGCTTACCTGGATCAAGGAACAGGACCCACAAGTTGAGGGAAAGATCTGTGTCGACATTCAGCCGACGATGGATAAAGCCTGGGCCGTGCGTGCAGGGCTGGGTTGGCTTGGGAAACATTCAAATGTGATCACTCCTGAATACGGTTCCTGGGTTTTCATTGGTGAGTTGTTTCTGAACCTGGAACTCGCTCGCGATGACGTGCCGATGGAAGACCACTGTGGAACGTGCACGCTCTGCATCGATGCCTGTCCGACTTCGGCAATTACCGAACCTTACGTCGTCGACTCAAACAAGTGCATCTCTTACGCAACCATCGAACTGCGTGCGCCAGAGTTACCGGATGAGATCGAGGGTAATCTTTCCGGTTGGTTATATGGCTGCGACATTTGTCAGGACGTTTGCCCGTGGAATCGGTTTGAGGAAGCTACTCCGGAAACGCGGTTTGGTCCACGTGATGGAAATATTGATGCCGATCTTGGTGAGATTCTCGAACTCACGCCTGAAACTTACGCCAATCGCTTTCGCGGCAGCGCCATGAAACGTACAAAACTCGCCGGCCTCCAGCGCAACGCGCGGGCGTTGTCCACAGATTACACAGATTCAATGTAACTTCGATGCCACATCAACCTCGTAATTCCGCATTCGCCGAAGAGATCAAGCAAAGCTTCGCCAGGCAAACAATCATGGGTCTCATCGGCGCTGAGTTGAGCCGAGTTGAGCCTGGCATCGTGGAAATAACACTGCCATATCGCGCCGACCTGGCCCAACAGCACGGTTATTTGCACGCGGGTATCGTGACGACGATTGCCGACTCAGCCTGCGGCTACGCTGCCTACAGTTTGATGCCACCGAACTCTGAGGTCTTGAGTGTTGAGTTCAAAGTCAATCTGCTGCGACCGGCAAAGGGTGAGAAGTTCTTAGCGGTCGCCGACGTTGTTAAGGCAGGAAAAACTCTCACGGTAGTCCGCGCTGATGTGTTCGGAATGGACCACGAGGGACAACGCGAACTCGTAGCGACAATGCTGGGTACGATGATATGTTTGTCGTAAGCAGATGTGCCTGATTCACTCCATCGGCGGCGCCTTTACCAAACAACCTGAAGAATTGAATTCCAAACTCAGCGTAAAGTCGTCTGATCTGATCAAACGCGCGTTTGACGATATCGACTCGCAAAGATTGATCGATCATCACGTTCACATCGCCGGCCTTGGTGTTGGCGGCACCAACGCGTTCGTGAATGCAAAGATGCTGACGTGGCGGCATCCATTTCATCGTTTGAAGCTCAAGGTTTATATGAGTTCGTCGGGTGTTTCTGATGAAAATAACGCTGACCCTCAAGCCTTCGCGCGACTTGCCAATCTGGTCCGTAGTATCAAGGATCACGGCAAACATCGTCTGCTCGCGTTCGATAAAAATTATCGTAAAGATGGTTCCGTGGATCTCGAGAAGACGGAGTTTTATGTTCCGAACGAGTATGTGTTCGAGCTGGCCGAACGACATCCGGATCTCTTTGTTCCAAACATCTCCGTCAATCCATACCGGCCGGATGCGATTGCGGAGCTTGAGAAGTGGGCTCAGCGTGGTGCACGCATCGTGAAGTGGTTGCCGAATGCGATGGGGATCGATCCGTCAGATCCGCAATGCGATTCGTTCTACCAGAAAATGAAGGAGCTCGACCTGATTCTGCTGAGTCATGGTGGCGAAGAGAAGGCCGTCGAAGCTGACGAGGATCAGAAGCTTGGCAATCCGTTACTGTTGAGACGCGCATTGGACCATGGTGTGAAAGTGATCGTCGCGCATTGCGCCGGACTCGGTACAAACGAAGATCTCGACGATCGCGATCGAAAACAAGTGTCCAACTTCGATCTGTTTCTTCGTTTGATGGATGAGAAGCGATACGAGGGCCTCGTCTTTGGTGAAATCTCCGCGATGACGCAGTTCAACCGTTCGGGAAATCTGCGAACGATGCTCGCGCGCGAGGATCTACACGAGCGACTCGTGAATGGCAGTGACTATCCATTGCCGGCGGTCAATCTATTAATCAGAACGCGCCCCCTTGTGAAACAGGGTTACATCACCAACTCCGAAGCCCGCTCTTTGAAAGAGATCTACGACTACAACCCACTACTCTTCGATTTCGTCCTGAAACGCACCCTGAAGCTCCCGGGAACCTCGCGTCCTTTCCCTGCCAGAATTTTCATGGTGAATCAGGCTCTGAACGCCTGAATCCGTCGTCCATCCGTGCAATCTGTGGCTCACGGCGGTTATGATTACGGCGATGTTATTGGATTCCTACAACCGCCCTATCCGCGATCTGCGTGTATCGCTGACGGACCGGTGTAACTTCCGTTGCTTTTACTGTTTGCCTCATGGCGAACCGCCAATCGCGCCCAAAGAGCAAATGCTCTCGTACGAAGAGATCGACTACGTTTGCGAGATCTTCGTGTCGCTGGGTATCGAAAAGCTGCGGCTTACGGGCGGCGAACCGATGTTGCGCCGCGATATCGAGACGATCATCCGAAAGCTCACCAGGCTGAAAGATTCCGGATTACGCGATCTGGCCCTGACAACTAACGGTTACTACCTGCCCGAGCGAGCGCAGAGTTTGAAAGATGCCGGCCTCGATCGCGTTACGATCAGTCTCGATAGTTTGAAGCGCGACGTGTTCAAACGAATGACCGGCGTCGATGTTTTGGACAAGGTTCTCGCCGGCATCGAGGCGGCGAAGAAAGCCGAGCTCGATCCGATCAAGATCAACGCGGTCATCGTGCGTGGGCATAACGAAGACGAGGTTGCCGACTTTGCTGCGTTCGCGCGTGATTACGATGTGAAGATGCGGTTCATCGAATTCATGCCGCTCGATTCAGGGCATGAGTGGTCGCGTGACGACGTGGTTTCAGGAAAAGAGATTCGGGAACGGATTAGTGAGCGCTTTCCGTTAGTTCGTGTCGACGCAGCGCGAGGTTCCGACACCTCATCGCGTTATCGGTTTGCCGATGGAGCACCGGGAGAAATCGGAATCATTGCTCCTGTTTCGGAACCATTCTGCGGTGCGTGTTCGCGCATACGTTTGACTGCTGATGGGCAGATTCGCACTTGTCTGTTTTCGACAGTCGAGCACTCGCTGCGCGACGTCGTTCGCAGTGGCGCTTCGCGAGAAGAGATCAATGATTACATTCATTCGGTAATAATGAAGAAGGAACCCCGCCACTTCATCAACGATCCCGGTTTCGTCGCCCCCTCACGGACGATGAGTTTTATTGGCGGATAGATTTTGTTTTATTGATTAGCGAGCGATACAATCCTCGCACTTTGTTCCAACACTCACAGACACCTATGAGCACAAAAGTCGAAGCCACAATTGAAGATCTCTACAAGGTCGAGGGCAAGGCTGAGCTCGTCAATGGAGAAATAATCCTCATGTCTCCAACTGGTATGCTCCCCGGGTATGCGGGAGACGAAATCTTTTCCTCACTTCGTGATTACAGCAAACGCCGGAAGGTGGGATTTGCTGTCAGCGATAACAAAGCGTTTGTGGTAAATCTTCCGCATCGTAAGTCATTCAGTCCTGACGTGGCATATTGCGTTGGTGAGATGACAATGAAATTCTTCAATGGTGCACCACTGTTTGCCGTTGAAGTTCGCAGCGAAGGTGATTACGGACCGCGTGCGGAACGGGCGATGGCACAGAAGCGCGCGGATTACTTCGCAGCGGGAACGCTGGTGGTTTGGGATGTTGACTTGTTAGGCGCTGACGTCGTGCGAGTTTATCGGGCCAGTGAACCGGAAACGGCCGAGGTTTACCATCGCGGCGAAACTGCTGAAGCTGAGCCTGCGGTGCCGGGTTGGACGATGCCGGTTGACGACCTATTTCCGGAGTAAATCGATTACTCCTTCTTGAGCGAGCGGTTCACAGCGAGTAGAATTACCTCACGAAATTGAAACACTCACAGACACCTATGAGCACAAAAGTCGAAGCCACAATCGAAGATCTCTACAACGTCGAGGGCAAGGCTGAGCTCGTCAACGGAGAAATAATCCTCATGTCTCCAACAGGCAGTCTCCCGAACTATGCAGCCGGCGAGATATTTTCCTCACTACGCGAATACAACAAACGAGAGAAGAGCGGGCGCGTTGTAACTGATAGCGCGGCGTTCGTTGTGAATCTTCCACATCGTAGGTCATTCAGTCCTGACGCAGCTTTCTACGTTGGAGCAGATTCCGGCATGAAGTTCTTCCAGGGTGCGCCGGTATTTGCGGTTGAAGTACGCAGTGAAGGTGATTATGGACCGCGGGCGGAGCGGGCGATGGCACAGAAGCGCGCTGATTACTTCGCTGCCGGAACGCTGGTCGTTTGGGATGTTGACTTGTTAGGCGCTGACGTCGTGCGAGTTTATCGGGCCAGTGAACCGGAAACGGCCAAGGTTTACCATCGCAGCGAAACTGCTGAAGCTGAGCCTGCTGTGCCGGGTTGGACGATGCCGGTAGACGATCTATTTCCAGACGAATAAGCTCACACCTTCACCGACTCATCAATCTCTCTCACTGCTCTCAAGCCCGACGAAAGCGCCCCCTACATCCACGAAGAAAACGCCGACAGATGTTCGCCGGCAAAATGAATTCGCTCGTCAGACGAAACCGCCGTGAAGAAGTCGCTGAAGCCTACAAACGCCCAGGCGCCACGCGACCACTCGTCGTCCATCCAGCACTTCGTTGCCCCGCGCTCGAAATTCTCTTTCAAACCATCGAAGATCCCGTCTAACTGCGTCAGCGTAGTTGCGATGCGTTCACTCTCTTTGAGCTTCGTGATCTTCTCGGCTTCACCCGGTCTTGCATAAGTCATCAGGATTCCACGTGGTCCAGGCTGGCTCCACGTCGGTTGCCAGATCTCGATCGCGCCACGCGTAAACGCAAAACCATTCAAACCTTTTTCTTCCCAGAAACGATTCCGAGTTTGGAGGTAAACACGCGAAACCGCGTCGTAGCTCGTATTTTTGATTATGTCCTGTTTGCGCTCGGATAACGCCGGCAACTCGACGTTTCGTAACACGGAAAACGGAATCGTACAGAGAATCTTATCCGCCGAGAGCGTTTGTCGCTGCCCTCCTTTTAGAAAAACAACCCGTGCCTGTTGCGCATCCTGCTCGATTCTGACGACTGGTGAACCGTAGTGGATCTTGTCGCCGAGTCGTTGCGCAAATGCCTTCGGTAGCAAATCAGTGCCGCCCACGATCTTTTGCCACCGTTCGGGACTGCCTCCCAACTCACCGCCGTAGTTGCGCGTCATCGCATCGGTAAAACCGTCGATCGAAACTTCCTCTCTGCGACCACGATCAAATCTCACTACATTCAGACGACTCGGATAGAACGGCTCGAGTGGCAGCCCAAACTCCTTCACGTACCTCAGTGTGAGGTCGTGATTCTCAGGAATCCGGGCGGCGCCTTCCTCCGCGTACAACCCGTCCGAGAACGGCTCACGTAGTGTGTGGACTCTTCCGCCCGGTCGCGTTCGCGCTTCAAGAATCGTCACGTCGTGACCAGCCTTCGACAATTCGTACGCAGCAACAAGCCCGGCCATTCCGGCGCCCAAAATGAGCACCTTCTTAGCCGGGCCACTTACTACTACGTTTCTAACTGCACCGGATAATCGCGATCGATCAAGTCCGGCCGCGGCAAATGCGATTGCGCTTCGCCTTAAGAATTGACGGCGAGTTATTGGCAAGTACTACCGTCCTCTGCGTCGTGAAGTGTTCCTCCGCGGTTTAGTCGTTTTTGCCGGAGGCTTCGTTGTCCGAGCTTCTGTACGCATCGCCGGTGTTGCGGGTTGCGAAGTTGTTTCTTCGGCGGGCTTCGGCGGCATGTCGGCCTTTGAATATCGCGGCAACAAGTCGTCACGCATTGCCAACTGATACACAGCCCACGCGACAACCATCGCGTCTTTCTTCACATCGTCTTCGAGAATTCGTTCATAAGTATCAAGATTCGTGTGCCACGTGTGTGACCCATATTCAATCGGATCCTGGCCCATGCCGATTCCGGGCAAACCGGCCTGGCTGAACGATGTGTTATCCGAACCGCCAAGCCTGCGGCTACGCGAAGTAATAGCGCCAGCTACTCCATCCGCTTTGAACGGTTCGAGAATGTTGCGAAGAATACTCGCCGCTTCGGGTGGTCCAAACACGGATGCACCACGCACGCGTCCAGTGCCGGAGTCGATGTTGAAGTAACCGCCAAACTTTTCATACCCAGGTTTTGGATCTTCAAACGAGCCAAAGTGTTCCTTCACGTATGCTATCGAGCCGAGCAAGCCCTGCTCTTCACCACTCCACAACGCCACGCGAATCGTGCGACGCGGCTTGACTCCGAGTGTCTTCAGAATGCGCGCGGCCTCCATCATGATTGTGCAACCGATCGCATTGTCAGTCGCGCCAGTTGCTGCATGCCAGGAGTCGAGATGGCCGCCGAGCATGATCACTTCGTCGGCCTTGTCGCTACCACGAATCTCTCCAATCGTGTTGTAAGAAGTAGAGCCTTCAGGATAAACGCGATTCACGATATTGAACTCGAGCATGACTTCGGTTCCGTCGTCGAGGATGCGGCTGATACGACCGAAGTCTTCATTGCTCATCACTACGGTCGGGACCACTTTATTGACATCAAACGTCTGGTTATTGAAAGCGCGAATTTGGCGAAACTCTCGCCCCGCATCGTTGACTCTGACTTCCGCGCCGTTCGCTTTTAGAAAAGCGTCGAGCTGGTCGTTGATTTGACGGTTCGTTAACGGTCGTGGTGCGTTCGCCGCCGGCGTCGGAGTTGGCGATGGTTGTGGAAATGAGAAGGGGCGCGCGTTTGGTCCAAAACGTTCCTGCGCTTGTGCGTCGGTTTGTCGCTTCGCCGGAGGGTCGAGGTTGACGGGAATCACAGCCGGCTTGCCAACCAGTACAATCTTCCCGCGCACTTTCGCCTTTTGATTGCTGAGAAAAATATCTAACTGTTCCTGTGTTACTCCCCGGGGCACGACCAGTGAATACGCTTTTGCCTGCACCGTGCCTTTTGTGCTCGGAGTCCAGGCGAGCGCTTCGCAAACGAGCGGATCTTTTACCGGAGAGATGAGATGCGCGGTCAGTCGCTCATTCAACCAACCGGGATGTTTGAAATCCCAGGGTTCGAGATGCGCATTATCAAGACCCCACGCGGTCATTTGTTTGACTGCCCATTCGGCGGCTGCTTTATGGTTGGGTGAACCAGTGAGCCGTGGTCCATAAACATCCGTAAACATGTGCATCGTCTTCATAATCTGCGATCGTTCCATCGCTTCTTTGCGAATGCGGCTCAACAGATCGCCGCTGCCATTCTGAGCAGCCGCAGGGATTGAAAGCAGCGATGTGATCAGTAAAAGGGCGACAACGCGTCGTTTAAGCATCTTTTATCTCCGGGAGATCGGTTGGGTTGGATTACCAGCGGTGGAGATTATAGACTACAAAGGTCCGATCGGAGAATTGTCACTTATGAGCGCAGGAATCAAACCAACGCAGAGCGAAATTTCGCAAAACAGTTCACTACCAAACTCCCGTCGCATTTACGTCGACGGCAAATTGCCAGGAGTTAGAGTGCCATTTCGAGAAATTGCACAGAATTCATCACGCAATTTCGACGGCACCACAATCGCAAATCCGCCGGTTCGTGTTTACGAAACGAGTGGACCGTGGGGAGATCCGGCGCGCAATTGTGATGCGCGCGAAGGGTTGCCGCAGTTGAGACGAGAATGGATCGTGGGTCGTGGCGACGTCGAGGAATACGACGGTCGTGAAGCAAGACCGATCGACGATGGCTATTTAACGTTTGACGCGGCGAATCGCGCGCGAGTGAAAGACGTCGGCAAGCTCGAAGACTTTCCCCTCATGCGACGTCGTGTATTGCGCGCGCAGACGGGTTCGTGCGTTACCCAACTGCATTATGCGCGTCGTGGAATTATTACTCCGGAAATGGAGTTCATCGCGATTCGCGAGAACCTCGGCCGTGAAGCATCATGGGAAATAGGTGATGCGCCGCGTGATTCATTACTGCACCAGCACAAAGGCCAGTCGTTCGGAGCCAGCATCCCGCAGTTTGTCACTCCCGAATTCGTGCGCTCAGAAGTTGCTCGCGGACGCGCCATCATTCCGGCGAACATCAATCATCCCGAATCCGAACCAATGATTATCGGGCGCAACTTCCTCGTCAAAATAAATGCGAACATCGGAAACTCCGCGGTTGCTTCGTCGATTGATGAGGAAGTCGACAAGATGCGCTGGTCCATCCACTGCGGATCGGACACCGTGATGGATCTTTCCACCGGCAAGAATATTCATGCGACTCGTGAGTGGATTATTCGCAACTCGCCGGTGCCGATCGGAACGGTGCCGATTTACCAGGCGCTCGAGAAAGTCGGCGGCAAAGCCGAAGAGCTGACGTGGGAGATATTTCGCGACACGCTCATCGAGCAAGCCGAACAGGGCGTTGATTACTTCACAATCCATGCCGGCGTGCGGCTGCCGTACATTCCTTTAACCGCGCGGCGCACAACAGGAATCGTGAGTCGTGGTGGTTCGATCATGGCTAAGTGGTGTTTGGCCCATCACGAAGAGAGTTTTCTTTACACTCACTTCAGCGAGATTTGCGAAATCATGGCTGCTTACGATGTGTCGTTCTCGCTCGGCGACGGTTTGCGTCCCGGATCGATTGCGGATGCGAACGATGAAGCGCAGTTTGCAGAACTCGAAACGCTCGGTGAATTGACGAAGATCGCGTGGGAAAACGATTGCCAGGTGATGATCGAAGGACCAGGTCATGTGCCGATGCATTTGATCAAGGAAAACATGGACAAGCAACTGGAGACTTGTCATGAAGCGCCGTTCTACACACTTGGCCCACTCACGACTGACATCGCGCCCGGTTACGATCACATCACGTCGGCGATTGGCGCCGCGATGATTGGCTGGTTTGGAACGGCAATGCTCTGTTACGTGACGCCAAAAGAGCATCTCGGATTGCCGAACAAGAAGGATGTAAAAGACGGAGTAATCGCGTACAAGCTTGCGGCACATGCGGCGGATCTGGCGAAGGGACATCCGGGCGCGCAGTATCGCGACAATGCGTTATCGAAAGCGCGTTTCGAGTTTCGTTGGGAAGATCAATTTAATCTGGCGCTGGATCCTGAGGTGGCGCGCGAATATCACGACGAGACGTTGCCGCAGGAAGGCGCGAAGCTGGCGCACTTCTGTTCGATGTGCGGCCCGCATTTCTGTTCGATGAAGATCACGCAGGACGTGCGTGAATATGCAGCGCAGAAGCAGATTGATGAATCTAAAGCTCTGTCTACTGGTCTCAACGAGAAAGCCCAGGAATTCAGGAGTACAGGCGGAGAGATTTACATGAGGCTTCAACGCGTCGAATCAGAAATGCTCACCTTGGTAGGTTACGACCCCAGCTCGCAGTTGCTGGAGGTTGTTTTCAACACCGGCGATAAGTATCGGTATCTGGGCGTCCCGGCATCCGAGTACGAGGGATTGATGAGTGCCGATTCCATCGGGCAATACATGCACAAACACATCATCGATCATTACGATTACGAGCGGATCATTTAACCACAGATTACACAGCTCAAAATCCGGATTTAATCTGCGTACCCGGCTTTGCGTTGCATCTCCCTAATCGTTTCGGGGATAAAGGAGGTGATTTGGTAGGTTTCCTCGCGGCCGTCGGCGTAGGTTTGATAGAGGTTGAAATCCGGTAGCGAGAGACAGCTCAGGGGCGACTGGTGGTTGTAGCCGGTGTCGAGGCCGATGGCACTGTGAGAGATGTAGATGCCGTGGCGGCCGAGACGGCCACGCAAGGGCAGCAACGGTGTTGGTGTGTGCCCAAAGACACATGGTTTGCCGCGGTAGTTTTTATAGAAATCCATGTCGCGCATCCACAGCAACGCCATCGGCGAACTCTCAGTGGGATGCTTGCCTTCGTCGAGTCCCGCGTGAACATAAATCGCAAACTCGTCTTCGTAGTAAAAAGGCAACTCTTCTAAAAACGCGAGTTGTTCCGCAGGAAATTTCCCCGCAAACAACTCTCTCATCTCCTCGAAATCTTTCTCACTATCCACTCGCACCGGTTGTCCCGTGTATTGCTCAAACGTTCGTTCGCCACCCACGACCGGAGTCAGCCAGAGGTTGCTGTGTCCATCCACAAAGTCCATCAACATCTGTTCGTGATTTCCACGCAAACAAATAACTCGTTCGGGATTTTCGCGGCAGAGTTTCAGCACGTGCGACACACAGCCGGGCGCATCGGCGCCGCGGTCGATCAAATCGCCCAAAAGCACGAGCGTGTCTGTTTCCGGATCTCGCGGCAGCATGTCGAGCAGGTTGAGGAGCTGCGCACACCGTCCATGTATGTCTCCCACGATAAAAGTTCTCATTCAGACTGTTCCCCGGGTTGCTCGCGTTGGCTTTTAATGCGGTTCATCAATTCGACGAAACGTGGATCCTCGTGCAGGTCAGTCCAGTTTGGGTCTGACTCAAACCATTTGTAGTTTTCGTTACCGAGGCTGATGGCTGTTTCCATCCATCGGAGGGCTTCGACCTGCCGGCCCTGGAGGAGATAGGCAGAAGCGAGCCAGTAAGAAATATCGTAATCGGCTTCGGCCACTTGTCTTACTTTTGGCGTCAGTTGTTCGTTAGCCTTCGTGTGCTGGCCCTGAGCACTCAAACAGATCGCGAGGATTGGGCGAACACCATCGATCTGCGGATGTCGTTGCAGCACCTGCTGCAGAATCTTGACGGCTTCATCAATCTCGCCTTTGTAATACAGGACACGCGCGCGGAACACCAGGATGAGCGGATGCTCGGGTTCGAGGACAGCGCCTTGATCGAGTTCACGAAACGCTTCGGCATACTCACGCTGGTACATGAAAATGCGCGCGCGATTGTAACTTGCCAGCACGCGTTCGCCCGGATTCAGCCGCACCATGCGATCGAAACTGCGCAACGCCTTCTCATACTCCGAATCGAGTCGCGCGACTACGCCACGCACAAAATGGACGCCGGGGTCGTTTGGATATTCATCCCGCAGAGAGTCGACCGCGGCGCGCGCCTTCTGCTTTTGTCCGCCGGTTAGATAAATGAAGACCATCTGCATCCGTGCTTCGAGCAGTCGCGGATCGAGCGTCAGCGCTTTACGAAAAGCATTCTTGGCCTTTTCGTGATCGCCGGCCTGGCCCAACCCTTTCAAAACGCGATTGACGTAGGAACTACCAAGCGCGGAATACGCGAGCGCAAAGTTTGGATCGATCTCGATGGCACGGCGAAAGTGTTCGATGGCTGAGTCGAGATGTTCGCGCTCGATGGTGTGATAGATGAACTTTGCCAGGCAGTCGCGTCCGCGCAAGTACTCTTCCGAGGCGGCGGCGTCGGCGGTAGTTTTCCTAGCCAGTTCGACTTTTTCATCCGGTCTCAACTCGAGCCGCAAGCCTTCGACAATGCGCTGTACGATTGTGTCCTGCACGCCGATGATGTCGCTGGCATCTGCATCGATACGCTCACTCCAGAGAATCTCGCTGGTGCGGACGTCGAGCAGTTGCGCGGTGACACGCAATCGATCTCCGGCGCGCAAAAACGTCGCAGTGAGAATCGCGTCGACGCTGAGCTCGTGTCCTGCTTCAGCCGCATCGACAGTTTTATTTTGATACTTGACGATGACTGACGACGGCCTGACCACGAGTGATCGCACCCGCGCGAGTTCGGTGATTACGGCATCAGCAAGAGAAAACTGGTAGAAATCGATCTCGCGATCGTTGCCGACGTTCTTGAACGGAAGTATCGCGACACTCTTTCGATCGCGATCGCCCAAACTTGTTAACGCATTAGGCTGAGGATCGCCACTCCGCCCGCCAGACTTCGAACCCGAGGGGCTTTCGGCGCTTTTAGAACCAGTCAACCAGCGAAGCGCACGCGTGACCGGACTGTCTTGCTTCAGATGTTTCGGTGCAACAGGCGTCGTAGTTTCATCCAGGCCCGGCAGTGAATCTGAGCCGAGTTCACGAATGATCGAGCGCAGGTCGTCGGCTAAATGCGAGATCTTTTGATAACGATTACGCGGATCTTTTGCGAGTGCCTTGTCGAGAACTGCCTGCAGTCGCACTGGCACGCGACCGGGTCTCATCTTCGACAACGGCGCCGGTTCGTCGTTCAGAACTGCGTGACGAACTTCAATGGCAGTTTGTCCCTGAAACGGCCAGGTGCCGGTCAACATTTCAAAAAGCAACACACCGGTGGAAAAAATATCAGCACGCGAATCAACCCGATCGCCGCGCGCCTGCTCGGGCGCCGCATATGTCGCAGTGCCGTAAGGCACGCCGACTTCCGTGATCTCTGTGTGATGAATTCCCGAAGTGCGTGCCGCGTCGTCGTCGAGCAGTTTTGCAAGACCGAAATCGAGCACTTTTACCTGCCCGCTCGGCGTCACCATCACATTGCCGGCCTTGATGTCGCGATGAATGATGCCGCGTGCGTGGGCAGCGGCGAGTGCGTCGGCCGTTTGTACTGCGATCGACAACGCACTCTCGAGTGACAACGGACGACCATTTACGAGTTGCCGCACGTTTTTTCCTTCGACGTACTGCATGGCAATGAAATGAATGCCATTGATTTCGTTAAGGTCGAAGATGGTGCAGATGTTTGGGTGATCGAGGTTGGAGGCAAGCTTGGCTTCGCGCTCGAAACGCTTGAGATTCGCTTCGCGCGACGTGAGTTCGGCGGGCAAAACCTTGATCACGAGCGTGCGGCCGAGCTTCGAATCGATGGCTTTATAGACCGTGCCCTGTCCGCCCTCACCGAGCTTCTCGAGAATCTTGTAATTCCCCAGTGTCGAACCGATCATGGAACCAAATGAAATAGGTCCTATAGCCCCTATAGGACCTATCCTCGCAGAACTACAATAACAGCAAATCAGCTAATCGCAACGCCCATCTGCCACAGCATGAACGCATAGTCGAAAGCGGTTTCGTGCAGCGCGTCGTAACGTCCGGAAGAACCGCCGTGGCCCGCGCCGAAGTTAACCTTCAAGAGCAGCGGGTTTTTATCGGTCTTCATGGTGCGCAATTTGGCGACGAGCTTGGCGCCTTCCCAGTAAGGCACCTGACTATCATTCACTGAAACCTTTACGAGCATCGCCGGATAATTCTTTTTCGCGACGTTGTCGTAAGGTGAATACGTCTTCATGTAATCGAAGGCGGCTTTCTCGTTCGGATTACCCCATTCGATGTATTCACTGGTCGTCAACGGCAGCGACGCATCGAGCATGGTGTTCAGCACGTCGACAAACGGCACCTGCGAAACAACTGCCTTGAAGAGATCCGGTCGCAGGTTGGAAACGACACCCATCAACAAACCACCCGCGCTACCGCCCTGAATGACGAGCCGGTCCTTCGACGTGTATTTCTGGTTGACTAGTGTTTCCGCACAGGCGATGAAGTCAGTGAACGTATTCATCTTGTTCATCATTCTGCCTGCCTGGCGCCACTCTTCACCCATCTCGCCACCGCCGCGAATGTGTCCGATAACAAAGATCACACCACGATCGAGAAGACTGAGTCGGGTAGAGGAGAACGTTGGCGGAATCGAGTATCCGTACGATCCATATCCGTAAAGCAAGAGGGGCGCAGAGCCGTCTTTCTTCACGCCTTTGCGATAAACGATCGACATCGGAACCTTGGTTCCATCAGCCGCAGTCGCAAAAACACGCTCCGATTGATAGTTCTTACGATCGAAACCACCCGGCACTTCCGTCTCTTTCAACAACGTCGACTTGCCGGTGCTCATGTCGTAATCAAACACTGAATTCGGCGTGACGAGTGAATTGTAGCTGTATCTGACGACGTTAGTGTCGAACTCACGGTTTGCTGAGATGAAGGCCGAGTAAACAGGCTCAGGAAACTTGATGCGCTGTCGTTTGTTGGTTTTGAAGTCAATGACGTCGAGTTGCTGAAGTCCGTTTTCCCATTCAGACAACACGGCGTGATTCGCGAAGAGCGTGATTCCATCAACTTTCACGGCCGGATTGTGGGCCACAAACTCTTTCCAGTTTTTCTCAGCCGGATCGCTGAGTGGAGCCGTGACGATGCGGAAATTTTTCGCGCCTCTATTGGTGCGAATGTAGAGAAGATTGTTTCGATAATCGACGTCGTATTCGTGTTCTTTCTCGCGTGGCAACACTACTTTGAACGTTCCATTCGGATCGTCAGCACGAAGGAAGCGTGCCTCCGTCGAGGTTTTGCTGAACGCGTGGAGAAAAAGCACAGCCTTGTCGAGTGAACGGCTCACGCCGATGTCAAACAGCTCATCTTTTTCGTCATAGACCACATCGGTCTTGTCGGAACCAAGTACGTGACGGAAAAACTTGTCACTTCGCTTCGTAACCGCATCTTCAGTCACGTAGAAGAGTGTTTTATTGTCGTTGGCCCAAACAACGCTGGTCACGCGTTCCATTCGTTCCGGAAGTAGTTGGCCGGTTCGCAGATCTTTTACCTGCAACATGTACTGTCGATAACCGGTGTTATCGGTGCTGTAGGCGAGCAGGTTTCCGTCGTCGCTGGGGATGAAGTCGCCGATGCTCATGAACTGCTGACCCTTGGCCATCTCATTCACGTCGAGCAGGATTTCCTCCGCAGCGTCAGTACTGCCTTTCTTCCGACAGAAGATTGGATACTGTTTACCCTCTTCAGTGCGCGTGTAGTAGAAGTAGTTTCCGTAACGATAAGGCACGTTGGTGTCAGTCTGTTTAATATGACTGAGCATCTCGTTGTAGAGCTTCTCCTGCAACGCCGCCGTGGGTTTCATCACCGTATCGGTGTAGGCGTCTTCAGCCTTCAGATGCGACATCACTGCCGGATTCGTTTTTTCGCGGAGCCAGAAGTAATCGTCGACGAGTGTGACGCCGTGAATGTTCGTAGTCTTTGTTTTCTTATCTGCCATTGGTGGTTGAGGCGCGCCCGCTCCTCCATTTGACTGGGCTAAGACTTCACGACTGTTTGGGAGAACACACAGAACAAAGAGCAACAGCAGAAGTAGCAAACGGGCTTGGTTTCGCATGCAGCACCTTCCTCATAAAAGAACAAGTTAACTAAGGGGAGACCGCTTCTTTCTAACATCCGGCGCACGGCCGGCTAATCGTGGACCGTTCAACCGCGGGGTGGGTCTCCCCAACCGGAACCCAGATATTTTCCGTCTTCGACAATGCACGGCACGGTTGGATCGCCGTCCGAATACGAGAACATCTCATCGCGTCGTGCTTTGTTGTTCTGCGCATCGTAGTCGATAAACGGAATGCTTTTGGAGTTGTAATAGTCGCGAGCCTGTTGACAGTATGGACACCCAGGCTTGGTGTAGATGACTAAGGCCAAAGTTTTTGGTTACCCCCGCGAATCCCGAAGCGGCGAGTGCATGAGTGCTCACCGCACGATAATGTACAAATTTAAGCAGCTTGCGATTATACTGCCGCTGCCTATGAGTGAACAAAGCGCAGGGAGCGGCAGCGCCGGCTCGTCAGATCTGCTCGATCCTTACGAGAAGCTCATCAATCTCGACATATTGGGCAACAAAGTGAGCGTTCCTGAGAAGAACCGCCTGCTGCGCTGCTTTCAGTATCTGTCAATCAATACCATCTCTTACGGCGATTTCTGCTGGAATGGCGAGTGTACAAACTGCCAGATCTGGTATCACCTCGAGGGCCAGAACGAGCTGAGCGATAGGCCAGCGCTCTCTTGCCGGCTGGAGTGTGAAGAAGGAATGGTGATCACGAAGCTGAGTCGCTTCATAGAACTGGAAGGTATTACGAAATAGGTATCCACAGATTACACGGATTCAAATAAACCATCTGTGTAATCTGTGGATAAGAAGTGCGGTGATGGGAGAGTGTTTTAGGGTCAGTCTTGTCGTGCATCACGACGATCACGGCGGAAATCACGAATGTCCCGGCGGCGTTCACGTCGATCCAGTCTTAGTTCGTGACGATCGTCAAGAAAGCCACGCCTCAAAGCGCGTCGATCCCATCGGATCTCCCGTGTATCTCTCCTGATCTCGTGACGGTCTGCACGCAATTCTCGGCGTTCCCAACGATTGATGCGCCGTTGTGCGTTAGCCACGCTCCCCGACACACAAATCATAGAAACTACGAGTAAGAAACCGACCAATAACTTCCTTGTCATCTCAATACCTCCAATCACCAAATTTGAGATATTAGACGCGTCGCTATCCCGCGTGGTCGATGTTTCTTCTCAGTATTTCGGAACGCTCGGATCTACTTCATCCGACCAACCCAGAATCCCGCCCTTTAGATTGAGCAGTTTGCCGTTGAAGCCTGAACGTTGCAGCGCTTCGATCGCGCGTGCGCTCCGACCGCCCATTTTGCAGTGCACCACCGTCTCACGGTTCGGATCGATCTCGTCCATGCGATCCAACACCTGGCCCAGCGGGATGTGAATCGAATTCGGAATGCGGCAATACGCGAATTCGTTATTCTCACGTACGTCAACGATCTGAATATCTTCGCCGTTATCGAGACGTTGTTTGAGTTCAGTTGAGGTTATCTCTTCCATGGCGCTTATCTTATCACGCAAAACATGCGTTACACTCTGGCACAATATGAGATTCGAGTTTTACACAGAAGCCCTCGATAGTGTGCCTAAGTTGTCGGTCGACGGCACGGTGGATAACAGTATTCATTTCTCTCATTGGGAAGGAAATCTTACTCCGACCGAGTTAAAAGCTGATACTTCAACTGAGATTGCGCTCAACCTTGCCGCGTCACCCAATAGGGCGCAGTTGACTGAAGGCATCGAGCTCGTAACTAACAATCACTTCGATACAGACGGTGTTCTGTCGGTTTGGACGGTGCTCAACGGTGAACGCGCTCTGCCGTATCGCGATTTGCTGATTGCCGCAGCCGAGGCCGGAGATTTTTCCGAGTATTCCAGTGACGACGGTGTGCGGGTCAGCATTGCGATTCAGGGTTCTGACCAGGCCAGTCCGAATAATGACGACGGATCACCGCTAGCGAAACTCGTCGCAGGCGAAGAGGTGGACGATGACGCGCGTGCTTACGATTTGGTACTGCCACGCGTGGAACATCTGTTGACCAACATCAACGAGTATGAATCGCTTTGGCGCGATGGTTGGAACAGTGTCGTTGCAGCGATTGAGAGCTTTGAGCAGGGGAAGTCCAGAGTGACAGAGTATTCCGATGGGAAGATCTCGTTGATCACTCTTGCGCCCGAGCTCTTTGATGGCGCCGGCTTTAGTCCCACACGACATGCTGCTCCTTACACCGCAATCTCAAAATTTGCGAAAGGCGAAATATTTCTGATCGCGATCCCGGCGAATGGTGGTTGGTTCTATCGCATCGATTATCCGTATTACTCGTGGGCGGAAACAATCGTGCGTCCACGTATTGAGCGTCGCGATCTGACGGGCGTATTGGAGTTGCTAAACAACCGCGAGAGCAATCATGAGGGTCGTTGGCAAACGGATAATCATGAAATGACCTCGGCGGTGAAGTTTCTCGATCACGCCCGAACGCTAACGGCATCGCGACTCGAACCGCACGCGGTAGTCGAAGCGTTACAGTCTGCATCTGCTCCGAAATAAAATGCATGATGTAATCATCATCGGCGCTGGCCCAGCCGGACTGTCAACTGCATTCTGGTGCGATGAGTTGGGCCTCGACACGCTTGTGCTCGAACAAGCCGGAGAAATCGGCGGCCAGCTTCACCGCGTTTACAACCCGATCGGGAACTATCTGGGATTGAAGGCGAGTAACGGCAAAGAGTTGCTCGATCGATTCGCGGCGGACGTTGAAGCAGCCGAGTTTGATCTTTGGACGCAGACGTCGATCAAGTCGGCTGATTTAAAGGCGCGGCGTGTTTCCCTCGCGAGTGGCGAAGAGCTACAGTCGATCGCGATCGTGATCGCGAGTGGAGTTCGTCCGCGGCAGCTCGGCGTGCCCGGGGAGAACGAATTTATTGGTAAAGGGATGATAGAATCCGCTGCTCGCGACCGGCAGGATTTCGCCGGCAAGGACGTTTGTGTAGTTGGTGGCGGCGATGCGGCCGTTGAAAATGCGCTTTTGTTAGCGGAAGTTTGTCCGACAGTGACTTTGGTCCATCGGGGCAAGAAGCTGCGCGCGCGGCAGGAGTTCATCGACAAGCTGCGGGCCGTTCACTGCATCACGGTTTTCACAGAGTCAGTCCTGACGCGTATCATTGGCGAGGATGACACTGTTGTTGCTGTTGAGATTCAGCGCAAACAGGGCTTGAAACCTTTTCAACTGGCAGTGCGCGGCGTGTTGATTCGCATTGGCGTTGAACCGAATACCGAAGTTTTCAAAGACCAGCTCGAAGCGGACGAAAAAGGTTTTTTGGTCGTTAATAGCATGCAGGAAACGAAGTTGCCGATGGTCTTTGCCGTGGGCGACGTTTCAAATCCTCTGGCGCCGACCATTAGTGGAGCGACCGGCGCCGGCGCCACGGCCGCGAAAGTGATTGCAAGTCGATTGAACGCTAAATGACCGAGATTGAAACACCTTATCTCGACGTTCACATTGCGGCGTATCCGGTGGAATACATTGCCGGAATCGATCTCTACAATGCCGGCGAGTTTCATGCGGCGCACGATGCGTGGGAAGAACGCTGGATGGGTGAGGTTGGACCACAGGAGAAACTATTTCTCCAGGCGATGATCCAATCGGCGGTAGCTTTTCATCATCTGGATATCGGTCGGCCCGGTGCGGCGCGGCAGATGTATCTACGAGCGAAGGAAAAGTTCGAGCGTCTGGGAACGCGCGTTTTTATGTCGCTGGATCTCGAGGAGTATCAGGCTCAACTCGACTCCGCGCTCTCGTGGTTGCTGAGCGCCAGCGATCCGAGAGAGTTGCCGCAACCGCAAATCACGCCGCCAAAGATCCGTTTGCTGGCGAATGTCGATGAATATGATTGACAGGATTATCTTGTTAATTTTGTAAATCTTGAAATCTTGTCTAAATACATGCTGAGCTTTTCGCGTCTCATCTTACTTGCATGCTGGTTCGGCGCAGCACTGTTTTTCGGCGCCGTCGTCGCACCCGCCGCCTTTGGAGTGTTGAGAGGGCATGGCTTGGCGAACGCGAATGAGCTTGCCGGCGGCATCGTGACGCGTTCGTTGTCCGTCGTTAATATCGCGGGATTCTTGATCGCGTTACTCCTGCTCCTCACGCTGTTTCTACGACGCAACTCAGCGAGCCGCGTGAGTTTTATTGTCGAATGTATTTGTCTTGCCGTGATTGCACTCGCTACAGGCGCGGGCCACTGGGTGATTGCCGCGCGCATGCGGGCTCTGCGTGCCGCGATGGTTTTGCCGATCGATCAGATTGCGATTGACGATTCGCGCCGCATTGCTTTCAACGCCTTGCACGGTTATTCGGTGAATGCGCTCGGGCTTGCTATGATTGCCGCTTTGGTGGCGTTGGTCCTGATGGCCCGAGGCCTGCGCAATTGAATTCTCAGGATGGAAGAAGCCTTGGATATTATTGAAGACATTGATGGTTGGCGACGCCGTTTTGCTGGTTGGAGACCGAGCGCTGGTGATGAACTCGGTTCGGACTATCCATTCGTAAAGAACCGCCGCGCGCCATTCACTCCGGCACGCCGCGCGCTGCCGATGTTGAATCTCGCGCTGATTTCGTCAGCCGGCGCGTACATCGACGGTACCACTCCGTTTGATACCAGCGCAGCAAACAGCGATTTGAGTTTCCGAGAAATCCCGATCGAGGTCGAAGAGTCAGACCTGAAGTTCGCGGCTCGTGGTTATGATCCGGCAGCAGTTCAAAAAGATGTCAATTCCGAACTGCCGGTGACGCGGCTACTCGAGTTTGAGAAGAACGGTATCATCGGTCAATTGAATCCTGTCTTCTGGAGTTTTAGCGGATTCATTCCCGATGCCGCCAAGGTTGCCGACGACCTGTGTCCGAAGCTGGTGGAGCGAGTGCGACGATATGAAGTGCAGGCGGCTTTACTTGTGCCCGCTTCAAGGTTGTGTCATCAATCGATTGGTTTGGTAGCACGTGCGCTTGAGCTTGCCGGCATTCCCACCATGACACTGGCAGTTGTGAAAGACGTGATGGAATCGGTGCGTCCGCCGCGCGTGGCGCTTTACGATGGCGAACTCGGCAGTGTGAGCGGGATGCCGAATTGGCCCGAGCATCAGCGACGTATACTCGACGAAGCGTTGCGACTTATCGAGCCGACCGACCAACCGGGAATTCGCAAGTTGGTAGTGCAGTTGGAATCCGCCGTCGAGAAGTCGCGCGGCGAGCGATAAACAAACCTCTTAATGACTCTCAGAAAACGTTTCGGCCTCTTCATCGTCCTCATTCTCGTTGTCGGGCTCGGTTATCTTTTGTTAGCGCCGGTACCAATTACGCCCGCAGCCTGGACGCCACCAATAGCTCCGACTCTGACTGGCCAATTCGAACAAAACACACGACTCTCGCCGGTTCAGAAGCTTTCTCTCGGTGACGGTCACAAGCCTGAAGACGTCGCAGTCGACGCGGATGGAAAGATCTATGCCGGTTTTGAAGACGGTCGGATTATGGTCCTGCAACCAGACGGCACACAACCACGCCTTTTTGCCGATACGCAGGGACGCCCACTCGGTCTGATCTTCGACGCGGCAGGAAATTTGATCGTGACGGATGCGATCAAGGGATTGTTGTCCGTGAATAAGTCTGGCGAGGTTAAGGTGCTGGCCACGGAGGCTGACGGTGAGCCGTTCGGCTGTCTCAATGATCTCGACGTCGCCGCTGACGGAACGATTTACTTCACGGAAGCTTCGCACAAGTTTCCGATGTCACAGTTTACGAATGACATGCTCGAGCACCAGCCGAACGGTCGCCTTATGGCATTTGATCCGCAGACTCAAAAACCACGCACACTCTTGCGCAACATCTATTTCGCGAATGGTGTGGCTGTCAGTCCGGATCAGTCGTTTGTACTAGTGAATGAAACCGGAAAGTACCAGGTCCGTCGTTTCTGGCTGAAGGGTCCGCAGATGGGCCACGACGACATTTTTATCGACAACCTGCCGGGTTTTCCGGACGGCATCTCGTCAAATGGCAAAGACAAATTCTGGCTGGCGCTCGTCACGCCGCGACAAGCACTCTTCGATCGGACATTGTTGCCCCACCCGTTCCTTCGCAAAATAGTCGCTCGTCTTCCTAAATTCCTCCAACCCGCACCGAAGCGTTACTCTTTCGTTCTCGGGCTCGACTCACAAGGCAAAGTCGTTGAGAACCTTCAAAACGGCCCTCCCGACTGCTACGCCCAAATCGCCAACGTCGTCGAACACAACGGCACCCTCTACTTCGGCAGCATCGGCGAAGACACGGTCGGGCGCTTCAAGCTCCGGTAAGTCATCGAATTCTTCGGAACATACTGTAGGGGCGGCCCTCCGTGGCCGCCCTTGGCTTTGTCTGCACTATATCTACGGATGCCATTCGAACGAAGGGCGGCCACGGAGAGCCGCCCCTACAGTACGTTCCGACTCGGTGCCATGTGCCATGAGTACCCTGTACCCAAGTGTATATCCACGTGACATAGGCCCGGGATCGGGTCGCCCAAAACGCTGAGGTAATTTGTCTGTTTTTTGGACGTGCTTACTTGGTATCCAGAGAGGCATTATGCCGCAGTCTACGAGCGGAGCTAGTAGTTCAGGCGTAAGTTCAAGTAAATCAATGGCTTGGAGATGTTGCTGGCTCGGGGTAATTTGCGGCACGAGTGTTGTAAAGCAATAGGCGTCTGACAAAAAAAAGAAACTCAAGTCTGACGCGGCAAATTTTCCCCTTCTCTGTTGGAGCAGAAAACGACGATGATTAACTTGCTATCTGCAGCTACTTCAGTGCCTCAAAATGCTTTCAAGACCACCGAATTGGTTGGAAGTCTGATGCACAAACTGTCCCCGGAACTGATCAATACGATTAGTGCCCTTGGGGTTGACCAACGCTTTTCGACTCTCGAAAACTATCCAGACTTTCTTTGCGGCAAACCAAAGATAGCCACCAGTTCCACCACCGAACTCGGTGTTGCTGCCACCAAACGCTGCATCCACGAATGGGGAGGTGATCCGAATCGGATCGGTTTACTCGTCGCGGCTACTAACACTCCTGACCAGATGTTGCCGTGCCTCGCGTCCGAGATCATGGGGAAAACGCATGGACTCCTTTCCCGGTCCCTGCGAACAGTAAGTATGCAAGCTCAAGGTTGTTCTGTATTACTCAAGTCAATTGAAGTTGCTCAGTGGTACCTGGCTGCAAATCCCGGCAAACTTGCAATCGTGGTGATGGCTGAATCCCATACACCATACGTTGCTCCTCTACTCCGCGATGAGTACTCCGGTTACCGCGAAATCATCAGACTGCGGAAGGAGCATAGGCTTGATCCCGATCAATTTGAACAACAAAGGTTGGATACCACCTTCGTAATCCAATCAATGCTCTTCGGGGACGGCGCGGTGGCCTTGCTGGTAGGCAACGAAGAAGGAAAGCCCGCGTTCGGACCAATCTCCCACCTGACCAACGACCAGCCAAATGATATGAACCTGCTCACGATGGTCAGCAACAGCTCACATCCCTTCCTCAAAGGAAGGCCGCAATACTTCATGCAGCCGAGCGTTCCGAATCGCGGCGCGCACTACGCTGTGACCACTGTCAAGAATGTTCTCAGACATCCCGACTCACCAGTTTCGGATCTGGCCCAGGTAGATGATTGCCTGATCCATACTGGCAGCAAGAAGATTCTCGACGGCGTTTGTTCTCAACTCGATCTGCAGCCGGACTCGGCTAAGGTTCATGGCTCCTACAAGGTGCTGGAACGTTATGGCAATCTCTCGAGCGCGTCGACCGGTTTCATGTTGGCTGAGAAAGATGAGTGGTCAGGCCCGACGATGGTGGTTGGATTTGGAGTAGGATTTACTGCCAGCGCCGGAATCATGAACTTTAATTAAGTCATTTTAGCCGCGGATTTGCGCGGATAAACACGGATCAGAAAGGAAGACAAATTTCTGATCCGTGTCATCCGCGTTTATCTGTGGCAAAGTTCTGTGGTGAGTGTGGTCAAAGTTGAGCCGACCTGGGTGAAGTCGAAAGGCTTCCCGATAATGGCATCGACGAGGTTTTCTTCGCCCGTGGGCGGCGTTGTGGTTGGTCCATAGCCCGTCACGAGCACAATCTTCATCTCGGGCCAACTTTTTCGAATCAATCGCGCGGTCTCCCAGCCGTCCATTTCCGGCATCGCGAGGTCGGTGAAGACGAAGTCAAAACCTCCGGTGCGCAGTTTCTCCACCGCTTCGAGGCCACTTCCCGCTAATTCGACGTTGTGATTCACGGCGATCAGCATCTCGGCGAGTGTTTCTCTCACGGGTTCCTCATCATCCACGACGAGTATCTTCAGACTCGGAGTATCGCTAAGTTCGGTTGACAGATCGTCAGACGACGACTCGGCCGCAACGGCCGGTAGATCGATTGTGAAATTGGTGCCGCTGCCCGCTTCGGAAACGACGCTGATCGATCCGGAGTGTCGTTCGATAATGCTGTAACTCACAGACAACCCGAGACCCGTTCCGTGTGCGCCTTTTGTTGAGAAGAATGGTTCGAATATTTTCTGGCACACGTCTTCCGGCATTCCCATTCCGTTGTCGGCAAAATGCAGCTCCAGCCGTTCATCTTTACGACGGCAGGTTACCAACAGCTTTCCGCCACGCGGCATCGCGTCGACCGCATTCACAATCATGTTCACAAACACTTCGCGCAATTCAGAGGCACTGCCGTAGGTAAACTGACCTTGCTCGGCGTTGAGTCTGACGTCGTATTCAAGCCCGCGAACACGCGCCTCATTCTGCCAGCGAGTGCGCGTGATCTCTATTGCATCGTTGAGCAGTCCAGCGACGTCAACCAATTCAAACTCTTTTACTGCCGACTTGCGGGCGAATGTTTGAATGCGGCGCACTGTAGCCGCAGCGTCTTCGGCCGCGGTCTGTATGATGTCGAGGTTCCGTACCAACGCTGGTTCATTAATCTGCCGGCGTAGTAGTTGTGCGCGACCGAGAATCGCCGCGAGTGAGTTGTTGAAGTCGTGCGCGACGCCGGATGCAAGTTGTCCGAGTGCACGCAGCTTGTCGGCTCGTGCAGCGCGTTCGCGTTCTTCCTTTTGTTCGGTAATGTCACGCGCGATTCCAAGCACACCAGTGGTGCGGCCTTCGACAACGAGCGGCGAATTATCAACACGTGCATAACGCAGTTGACCGTCGTGCGCGAAGTAACGCATCTCGTAGGTTTGTGGGACACCAAGCAGCGCCGCGTCGAGTTTCTCTCGCACGAGGTCACGATCGAGTTCATAGACCATGCTGAGTAAGGGACGGCCGATAAAATTACTACGTTGGAAACCGAGACCTTTCAACGTGGCCGTGTTACACCATTTGAAGTTTCCGTCAGTATCGACCGCATAAATCGACTCGCGCGCGCTCTCGAGAATGTTCGTCAGCAATGATTGGTGCTCGCGAGCGACCGCCTGGACTTTGCGCAAATCGGAAAGATCGCGTGCGGTGCACACAACAGCCACCGCCTGATTGTTTTCATCAAACACGGGCTCAACTGAAACGAGGAGCGGACGATTGAGACGAGTAGGCGTGATTTCGATCGTCACGCTGCGACTGGTTTCGAGCGCGTTTTCGACGACACATGTTTCGTCTTCTTCGCTGGTGCGCAGAATGTCGCAGCACTGTCTACCGAGCAACAATCGCGGATGCACAGCTTCCATGGCCGCGCCCGCGCGATTGACTCGTTTCAACTCGCCGGTGCGATCGAAGATGAAGATACCGTCCGACATCGCATCGAAAGTCGTTTCCCATTCGGTCTTGCCCCGCGCCACCATTTCGAACAATTCAGCTTGCGCGATACCGATGGACAAGCGCTCGGCCAGCGCCGCTACCAGAACGATCTCGTCTTCCGTCCAGAGACGTTTTCGATCGGTTTGGTGAATGCACAAAATGCCGCGGAACTGCCCCTTTACTAGCAACGGGTAGTTGATCGCAGAACGAATCTCGAGTCGACGCGCTTGTGCTCGAACATAATCACTCAAGGCGGTTGAGGCGTCGTCGTAGTTCAGAGCGTCGTCGACAATCATCGGCTCGAGTGAATTAGAAAGACGACGCGCAATCGGATCGTTGTAATCGACGTCGACGTGTTTGATACTGCGAACCTCCGGAGCGAGGTACTCGTGTTCGAGCGGAGCACTGACGCCTTCACTGTCCAGCAGGAACAGATGAACGCGCGAGGTTGCCAGTGCACGGCCAAGTTCGACGGTGGCAGTGCTCAGCACTTCACCCAAACTCAGCGAAGCGCGGATCGCCATCGTCAAACGATTTACGAGGGCTTCACGTATCGAAGTCGACTCGGCCTTTTGATAAAGCTCGGCCTGGCGAATTGCAATTCCGGTTTGATCTGCAACTGCTTTGGCCAGCGCGATATCGGCTTCGCTCCATTGCCTGACCTGTTTCGTCGTTGAAAGTGCGAACGCAGCCGGCACATCGTCGCCGACACGAATCGCAACGTACATGATCGACTTCACGTTCGCTTTCGAGAGGATGTTTTGATAGAGGTCGGTGATGCGCGCATCCTTCGCGGCGTCTGCGAAAGGCAAAACACCAGTCGTGTCGAGAGCCGCGATCAGGGATTGCAAATGCGTGAGGGCGAAATCGGAGGCTGCTGGATCAACTCCGCTGGCGTGATACTCGGCGACGTTCGTCGCACATTTGGCGCGGTCGTCTCGCATGAACAAAGAACAACGGTCGACGGCGAGATAGGAGCCCAACTCTCTGACGGCCGTTTGGTAGATCTCGTGACTATCCAGCGAGCAGCGAATCGCTTGCGAAATGCGATGCGTCATTGCCTCGCGCTGGGTCTGTTGCGCAAGAAACGCCTGACTCTCTCGCAATACCTCTTCCGACTGCTTGCGTTCCGTTAGATCGCGACCGATTCCCTGCACGCCAATCGGTTTACCGTTGCTGAAGATCAGGCGTGTACTAACTTCGAGACGAACACGACGACCATGCTTCGAGATGATGTCGATCTCGTAAACAGTCGATACTCTCTCACTCGCCTTGTGCGCGATCATCTCCCGCGCAAGGTTCAGATACTCAGGCGCAATGACGTCAGCGACATTCATCAACATCGTTTCTTCACGCGAGTATCCGGTAATTCGCTCGCCGCTGCGATTGAGCGAAGTGAAATTGCCTTGCAGGTCGTGCGTGTAAATGATGTCGTTCGCGTTTTCGAAGAGTTCTCGATAGCGTTCTTCGCTCTCACGGATCGACACTTCGGCCCGTCGTTGATCGGTAATGTCGGTCGCCACGCCGATGACGCCCAGGACTGACTCGTGATCGTCTGTCAGTGGCGAATAGCGAACGTCAAAAACAAGTCCGCTGACCTCAACCGCAGACGTGAACGACTCTCCACTCAAAGTACGTTTGATATTCTCAACAATCTGCGGATTGTCGGCGTAGACTTCGAAGACCGATTGGCCCACCAGTTCGCCAGGCTCGAGCGAAAGGCTCTTCAGGCCTTCACCTTCGCACAGCGTAAAGATGCCGTTCTTATCGGTTGCAAAGAGAATGAGTGGAGCACTGCCGACCACCGTTCGCAGTCGCTTCTCGGCTTTTCTCAGTGCCGCACGCGCCTGTTTCTTTTCAGTGATGTCTCTAATGACTGACAACACCGCGGATTTACCTTCGGATGTAAAAGGTAATCCCGTGACTTCAACGTCAACCACGGATCCGTCAAGCCTGAGATATTTCTGTTCGGCAAGCGTCGTCGGCATCTGAAAAGTTTGAATGTAGTCGATGCCTTCTTTGACGTGGTCACAGTAATCGCGATGCACAACGTCGAGAATCGACCTGCCGATCAGATCTTCGGGCGAGGTGGCTCCCCAGAGTTTTACCGCGGCTGGATTTACGTACGTGAACTTTCCTTCGCGATGAATGACGATGGCATCGGGCGACTGCTCGACGAGGCTGCGATAACGCTCTTCACTCTCTTGCAATGCCCCTTGAATGCGATGGCGTTCGACGAGTCGAGCGACCTTCATCAACAGCTCTTCATTTCGAAAAGGAAGGTCGATGTAGTCGTCGGCGCCGGCGTGCAGGCCCTCGATGCCGCCATCGTCGGCAGTTATCAATCCACTGATCAACAGCACCGGGATGTAAGCAGTGCGTGAGTCTTCTTTCAAACGCCGGCAGAGTTCGAGGCCGCCCAGAACGGGCATCACGACGTCGCTGACAACGAGATCCGGCTGAAACGAGAGTGCGAGGTCGATGGCTAGGGCGCCGTCGACCGCGGTTGCGACTTCGTAACGTTCCAGTTCAAGGAGATCTACGAGCAGATCGAGGATCTTCCGATCGTCGTCGACAATCAGGACTCGGCCCCGCTCTGAGGTGCATGCTGTCATTCAGTCTATGTCCGGCGTATCGAGTAAGAAAACCTCGGGAGGACTTCGGTTAGTATTTGGTGCGGGAGTTCTTACAGAGCCAGGCGGACGCGCTGGCCGGTGCAGTATAACAGGTTTGGCCACGGATTACACGGATGATCGGACGATCAGCGCAGATCGGCTCGAGAATCCGTAAAATTCGTAGTTAAACTATTGATCCTGAACGCGTTTACGCGTGCCAGGAGGGTCGGTTGCGCCAGTTTTGGCGAAATAGCCGGCCCGGTAGTTGAGTTTGAGGTTTTGCTGCTTCAAGGTCGGATTTATCACTTGAATCTCGATTTTCCGGTATGAACCATCCCGCGCTTTATTGGTCGGAGAATACGCTACGAGATACTGCTCGCGAAGGTCGCGCTGAATTTGTGCGAAAGCGTCGCGAAGGTCTCTTTCATGTTTGGGAAAATAAGCCCGACCGCCGGTTTTGTCTGCGATTTTCCGCAAATCACCTTCGTTGATATTGAAGGAATAGCGATCGCCGATGCCAATGGCATAGATGAGCGCGTCGGCTTTCTGAGCGCGTTCGACTGCGTCGTGCATCTTCATCCGACTACTCGTGTCGTCGCCGTCCGTCAGGAGGATGATCGCGCGGCGAGTGTGTTCCGCCGACTGAACCATCAACTCTTCTGCCGTAGCCCAAACTGCGTCCCAGATTGCTGTCGAGCCAGCCAAACTCTGATTCGTTCCGGAGATCGGAGGAGTTCCGTTAACAACCACGCCACCGCCGATATAACCGGACGGCGGAACAAACTCTACGTGATCGATGGCTCGCCTGAGGCGATCGATACTTCCGGTAAAACCCTGTTCGAGAGTGGTCTCACCGGTAAACGAAACGACCGCGGCTTCATCCCTTTGCGGGCGCAGCACGTTCTCGAGAAACGCGCGCGCGGCTTCTTTCTCATCCGGCAGCGTGCGTTCTTCAGAAGCGCTCGTATCGATCAGAATCGCGATCGAAAGCGAGAGATCGATATTCTGTTGAAAAGTGAAGATATTCTGTTCCTGACCGTCTTCAAATATGCGGATGTCTTCAGCTTTCAGATCGCTGATGAAGCGCTTGTTCTTGTCGGCGGCGGTGAAGAAGATGTTCGTGAGATTGGTGTCGGTCTTGATGACTTCGTCCGAATCCTGCGGCACTTCCTCGCGATTCCGCGGAGTTGGAGACGGTGATGCAAATGCGGTCGCATTTTGCGTGTTGTTTTGATTGTTCGCGGAGAAACTCCGGCTCGTTATTCCACCGCACACGAGTAGAAAAACTAAAACCAACAACAACACTGGACGACTTGCTTCGCGATATTGCATCGTACTTCTAAAACTCCTTACTGCGTTACGCTGTCGGCAATCGCCTTGTAACCACGCTTGGTTCTAACCTTCAGTTCGTTATGACCGTCAGCCAGTCTCACGTCGATCTTTCGAAAGGAACCGTCGTAGCTCTTGTTGGTCGGGTTATAGGTTACAAGGTACTGCGCTCTCAGCTCTTTGGAAATCTTTGTGAATGAGCGTTCCAGGGAGAGCATATCGCCGGTGAAGAACGCGGTGCCGCCGGTTTCTTCAGCAAGCGTCAGGAGATCTTTGTCTTTCTTATCTGCGATCTGGCCTGCTTCGACGCCTGGCACTGTGGCCAGAAATCCAGCTTTGGTCGAGATCGCGAAAATGGTTGTTTCGGTGCGTTGCGCGATATCGATCGCGTCGCGGATGTTTGCGCGGCTGTAAGTGTCTTCGCCGTCGGTAACGACCAGCAACACGCGCCGTCCGGGAACTGTGCGCATCTTCTCATCGCAAAACTGCCACACCGCATCGAAGAGTGCGGTCTGCGTTCCCATCTTCTTAACTCCATACACAGCCTTGTCGAGCAGATCGAGTTTGTCAGTGAAGTCCTGTAGTAAGTTGATCTGATCGTCGAAGGTGGCAAACAGCACCCGATCCTTGCGTGGCTTGATCACGGTTTGGATAAAGTTCATCGCCGACTCCTGTTGAAATTTCAACTTGCCGGCGGTCGATGGCGATGTATCCATCAACACGGCGACATAGAGTGGCGTGGTTTGCGATAGATCGTCGGAGAAAGTTTCGATTGTCTGCTGGGTTTTATCTTCGAGAATGACGAAATCGTTTTTCGTTAGTCCTGGTACAAAATTTCCTTTTTTATCCGTCACTGTAATTGGCAGACGAACGCGACGAATCGCGATTTTTTCGATACCTTGCGGGTTTTCAGCGGCCGGCGTCGGCGATGGAGAAGCCTTCGGCTTCTGTGCCGAGACCGAAAGCGCGGTCACGAGGCAAAGGGCAGCTACCGACAAATATTTGAATAAAAGTGATGTTATACGTGCTGGCATGCTACATGGATTATGGTTCGGGAGCTGACCGCAGTCTACTGGGACCGGCGGTTCGATGCGTTCGATCCCGAACTTGTTGCCCCTTTCTGGCTGATAAGCCCTGCGATCATAAGCTATAGGACGCTGATGTCCTATCCGAGTTACAAGTCCTATAAGTGCTTTGCTTCGCGGGGTGCTACAATGCGCCGGAAAAATTGTTCAAGGCCCAACTTTAGTCGCGCAATATCGTCTTCATGCCCGACAGCCCGAACAAGTCAGACACCGCCGGAACCGATCCACTACCTGAGTACATCGCCCATTATCGCATCTTACGCAGACTGGGCAAGGGTGGCATGGGTGAGGTCTTTCTTGCCGAAGACACTAAGCAACACGGACGTAAAGTCGCTCTCAAGGTTTTGCCGGAAGAGTTGACGACGTCGGAGAGTCGTCTGCGACGTTTCAAACAGGAAGCTCGTGCCGTTCTCGCACTCAATCATCCGAACATTCTCACTGTTTTCGAAATCGGCGAGTCGAACGAGAGCTATTACATCGCCACCGAGTACATCGACGGTGAAACTCTGCGGCATTGTCTCTGGCGTGGTCCATTGAAGCTGGACGAGTCACTCGGCGTCGGTATTCAGATCGCAATGGCACTCGAGGCCGCGCACGCGTCGAGCATCGTTCATCGCGACATCAAGCCAGAGAACATCATGTTGCGACAGGACAAATTCGTTCGCGATCGTTTCGTGAAAGTGCTGGATTTTGGTCTGGCAAAACTAACCGATCGTGACGCCTCAGGCGCCGATCCCGAAGCCGTCACAATTCCGATCACGGTCACCAATCCCGGCGCAATCATGGGAACGACCGGTTACATGTCTCCCGAACAGGCGCTCGGTGAAAATATCGACGAGCGCACGGATGTTTTTAGTCTCGGCGTGGTGCTTTACGAAATGGTGGCCGGTGAGCCGCCGTTCAAAGGAAGAACTGACAGCCACACGCGCGTTTCCATCATCGATCACGAAGCGCCTCCGCTCACTCAACATGTCGCGAATGTACCGCGCCAGCTTGAACGAATCGTTGGCAAGGCACTCGCGAAGGATCGACTCAAACGTTACCAGACAATCACCGATCTGAAGCTCGATCTCGAACAGCTCCGAGACGAACTTCATACGACCGACGCTCCCGAGTTATCGCGTCATTCGTCGTCGTCTGTCACACACGCCGATTCACAGGCAACGACGCCGACCGTGTCCAGATCGCAGGTTGAGACTGTTGCAGATCCCGCGACGGTTGCGAGCCTCGCGCCGCTGGATCGAAAGTCGACGCAGACAAAATGGATTGCCCTCGGCGCCGTTGCTTTGCTGGCGGTTGCGGCTATCGTTGCCGCGTTTTACTTTGCCTCGTCGTCGCGACCGATCAACTCCGTTGCGATCCTCCCGTTTGTTAACGACAGTAAAGATCCAAATGCGGAATATCTTTCGGACGGTTTGACGGAAAGCATCATCAACAGTCTTTCACGACTGCCGAATCTGAAGGTGATGTCGCGCAACGCCGCGTTTCGTTTTAAAGGGACGAGCCTCGATCCGCTCGAAGTCGGTCGCAATCTGAATGTTGGCGCAGTTCTTACGGGACGGCTCGTGAAACTCGACGATCGTCTTGTGATCAAAACGGAATTGATCAAAGTTGACGACGGTTCGCAGCTTTGGGGCGCTGAATACAACAGCAGTCTCGCCGATATCTTTTCGGTCCAGGATGAAGTCTCGCGAAAGATCTCGGAGAGTTTGCGTTTGCGATTGTCCGGCGCGGATGAAGAAAAGCTGGCGAAGCGTTATACAAACGACGCCGAGGCATATCAGCTTTACTTGAAAGGCCGATACTTCTGGAACAAACGCAACGAAGAAGGATTTCGCAACGGCATCGATTACTTCAAACGCGCCGAAGAGAAAGATCCGACTTTCGCGCTCGCTTTTTCCGGACTCGCAGATTCATACGCGTTGCTAAGCGATATCGGGGTGGCGAGACCGGTCGATGAAATGCCGAAAGCGAAAGCGGCGGCGCAGAAGGCTGTCGATGCTGATCCGACGTTGGCCGAAGCGTACACTTCACGCGCGTTTGTCAGACTCGCGTACGACTGGGATTGGTTTGGAGCGCAAAACGACTTTCAGCAGGCGCTGAAGTTGAATTCGAAATACCCGACCGCGCATCAGTGGTATGCCTCATACCTCATGCAGATGGGAAAATTCAGTCTCGCAAAGGCAGAAATCGAGGAAGCGCACAAACTCGATCCCCTCTCGCCGATCATCAGTTCGAACACCGGACTTTATTCTTACTACGAGCACAACTACGACGATGCGATCGCGAAATACAAAGTGACGCTTCAGAGTGATCCGGACTTCTGGGTGGCGCGTCATTACCTGGCGCTGGCTTACGTGCAGAAGGGAATGTATGACGATGCGATCGCGGAGTTGAGGAAATTGATCAAGGCGCCGGCGAGTAGTCCAATACCGGATCAGGTGATCGAAGCCGAGACAGAAGCAGCGGCGTCGCTTGGGTTTGCGTACGGAATGGCGGGTAAGCAGGCTGAGGCGCGCGCGATCCTCAATCAACTCGAGGCGTTGTCAAAACGGCGCTACGTTACCGGGTTGTATTTCGCGAATGTGTATGCGGGTTTGAAAGACAACGACAAGGCGATTGAGTATTTAAACCTTGCCTTCGAAGCACGTCACCCGGGACTCGTGTTGATCCGGATCGAGCCAATGTTTGATGGATTGCGTGGCGATGAGAGGTTCAAGCAACTCGCCCGGCGATTTGAGCCCATGCCTTGAAATCTTAACGCGGATAAACGCGGATCCGCGCAGATCTGCGTTTATCCGCGTCTAACTATCGAGTGTTGCCAATAAACCAGCGAGTTCTTCCGGCAACGATGATTCAAACTTCACCCATTCACCCGTCTTCGGATGCGTAAACCCAAGCTTCTCGGCGTGTAAGAATTGCCGATTGAGGCTGCGAACGCGGGCGCGGAGTCGGGCGTCCTGGATCGTGTTGTCGCGACCACTGCCGTAAGTCTCATCACCTACCACCGGATGTTTCAACCATGCGAGATGAACCCTGATCTGATGTGTTCGTCCAGTCTTTAGCTCAACATCCAGCAGCGTGAATCGATCGTACGCTTGTCGCACGCGGTACAAGGTCAACGCATTGCGACCGGAACGCACCACCGCCATGCGTGTGCGGTTCCCCAGATCTCGCCCCACCGGCTGATCGATCTTTCCGGAGTTTGAAATCACGCGCCCGTGGACCAACGCGACGTATGACTTGAAAACGGTCCGATCACGAAACTGATCGGACAAGTTCTCGAGGGCGCTTTCCGTCTTCGCGACCACCAGCAATCCGGAAGTATCACGATCGAGACGATGAACGAGACCCGGCCGCACACCCGCTCCGCCACCCGGAAGATTCTGAAAGTGATATGCAAGCGCGTTGGCGAGCGTGCCGGAAGGGTTACCTGTCGCTGGATGGACCACTAGCCCCGCAGGCTTGTTTACAACGACGAGCGTGTCGTCTTCGTAAACAATCTCAATCGGAATGTTCTCGGGAACGAAAGCGTCCGTGGCGGGTGCGATTAGCTCGACTTCAATTTCGTCGTGTTCGCGAAGTTTGTAAGAAGGTTTCGAGCTCTTGCCATTTACGAGTACGTCTTCATTCTCGATCAAACGTTGCAAACGCGCGCGACTCCAGCCTTCGATCTGTGAAGCGAGATATGCGTCAAGACGATTTCCGGCGTGATCCGGTCCAATATTGAAACTGAGTGTTTGCACATTAGCCGTTGCGGCGTTCGAAGTCTTTCATAAACGACACGAGGGCCTCGACTCCCGCACGCGGAAACGCGTTGTAAATCGATGCTCTGATGCCGCCGACTGACCGGTGTCCTTTCAAGCCGTCGAGTCCCTGCGCCGTAGCTTCGCTGACGAATTTCTTATCGAGATCTTCAGCCGGCAAACGAAAGGTAACGTTCATCGGCGAACGGCAATCCAGATCGGCGTGGCCGCGATAGAAATCGGTTGCATCGATAGCGTCGTAAAGAAGCTGGGCCTTCGCATCATTCAATTGCTCCATGCCGGCGAGGCCACCCTGGTCTCCGAGCCATTTACAAACGAGATCCATGATGTAAATGCCCCACGTGTTCGGCGTGTTGTAAAGCGACTTGTTTTCGACGTGAATACGATAGTCGAGCATCGTGGCCAGATTCTCGGGAATACGTTGCAGCAAGTCGTCACGCAGGATCACGAGCGTTACGCCGCTTGGCCCCATGTTCTTCTGCGCGCCCGCGTAGATTAGGGCATATTTATTTACGTCGAGCTCGCGCGACAGAATGTCTGACGATGAATCGCAGACGAGTGGAACGTCGCCCACGACGGGCTCATGTTTCCACTGCACGCCCTCGATTGTTTCATTACTCGTGAAGTGAGCGTACGCGGCGTGTGAATTCAAACTCATCTCATCCCGCGACGGGCAACGCGTGAAACCACCATCGGCCATCGTCGCGGCAACGTTGACGTTACCAACCTTCTTCGCTTCCTTCAGCGCCTTCTTACCCCAGCTTCCAGTCAGCACATAATCCGCACTACCGTCAGCGGGCAGAAAATTCATCGGCACCATCGAAAACTGCAAACTCGCGCCGCCCTGAAGAAAAAGCACGTGATAGTTGTCAGGGATTCCGAGAAGTTTGCGCAGGTTCGTTTCAGTTCGACCGATGATCTCGTCGAACGTTTTGGAGCGATGACTGATCTCCATCACCGACATGCCGACGCCCGGCAAGCTGAGCATGTCGCGCTGAGCTTCTTCCAAAACAGGCACCGGCAAAACAGCCGGCCCCGCACTAAAATTAAATATTCTCTCGGTCATCTTATTGTTCTCACCATCCCAGAAAAAATCCGTTCCCAATCCGCGTTCATCCGCGTTACTCGAAGCGTGGCCGCAAAGCCTTGCCTGCGATCTTTGTCACCATCGAACGCGGCACAAATCGTTCCGCTTCCGTAACGAACCAGTTGGCCCAACCCGAAACTACCACACTCTTTTTACGTGCCAGGCCGCGCAACGCCGCGTCGACAACTTCTTCCGGCGTCTGTACCGTACGCATCGGTGGACGTTCGATTTTTGAAGCGTCGAAGAAACCCGTTTCAGTTACCCCGGGACACAGCGCCATCACGTGCACACCGTGCAGACGGTTTTCGTCCCAGAGTGCTTCCGAAAACGACAGCACAAACGCTTTCGTCGCCGCGTAGGTGGCCATGTACGGCACCGCCTGAAAGCTGGCAGTGGATGCCACGTTAATAATCGTGCCGCGTTTTCGCTCGCGCATCGGCGGTAGAAAACGATGTGTCAGATCGACGACGGCTCGAATGTTGAGCTGGATCATTTCCAGCTCGCGCTTGGGATCGAGTTTGGCAAAGTCGCCCATCGATCCGAAGCCGGCGTTGTTAATGAGCGTGTCAATCTCGAGTTCCCGCTTTTTTGTTTCGTCAAACAACTGCGACGCGGCGTCAGGTTGTTCGAGATCGAGTACGACGTACTGCGCGCGAATACTGGTTATACGGCCGAGCTCATTACACAACGCGCTAAGCTTGTCTTCAGAGCGGGCCACGAGAAGCACGTTGCGACCACGAGCGGCAAGTTTGCGGGCAAACGCCGCCCCAATGCCTGAGGATGCTCCAGTGATGAGGGTTGTATTCATTAAGTTCTTACTAAGCCTTACGAGTTAATTCAGCTCAGCTCGAGCAAATCGAGCTCAATGATATCCGGATTGTTTGCCTGAAGCTTGTTGAGGCTTTCTTTTGTCGGCGCGTTGTCCAAATTGATGCGAGCGACGGCGGCAGCCGCGCCCTCGAATACGATGTTCTCCATTTCCTGAACGTTGATGTGCTCCGCTTTAATCGCGTCGAGCACTCCGGCAAGCACGCCCGGTCGATCGAGGTGACGAACGACGAGCCGATGCGTCGCCGGCGTTTGGCGCGCCAGGTTTACCACGTTCGGAACTTTTCCGGTTTCTCTAAACTCTTTCACGATGCGCACTGTTTCGGCGGCAATCGCTTCCTGCGCCTGATCCGTCGAAGCGCCGACGTGATGCGTGCCGTAAAGTCCTTCTTCTTTGACGATCTCGTCGTGGAACTCGCCGGCACTACTGGTTGGCTCGACGGCGTAAACGTCCAGACCGGCACGAATGCCACGGTTTCTCATTGCAGCAACGAGTGCTGGTTGATCGACAACTTCGCCTCGCGCAGTGTTGATGAAGTAAGCACCTTCCTGCATCGCGTTGAAAAAATCAGCGTCGAGGAAGTGTTTGGTTTCTGAATTCAATGCGAGGTGAACACTGACAATGTCAGACGAAGCGGCAACGTCTTTCGGCGACGTTTTTAACTCAACACCGAGTGCCGCTGCTCGATCCGCGTCCAGACTTCGACTCCAGGCAACTACCGGCATCCCGAACGCGCGCGCTCGAGGAATCATTTCCTGACCGATCTTGCCGACACCGATCAATCCTAATGTGCGACCAAACAATCCGCGCGCTTTTGAGAACTCTTTCTTGTTCCACTCACCACGCCGCAGTGCAATGACGTTATCGGCGATGCGACGATCGAGTGCGAGGATCAAGGCGAAAGCAAGCTCGGCGACGGCGATCGAGTTCTTGCCGGGACAGTTCGAAACATAAATCCCGCGCTTCGAGGCGGCAGACACGTCGATCGTGTTAAAGCCCGCGCCGGCACGCACGATCAGCTTCACTGGTCCAGCCTCGAGCATCGGCTCAGTTACTTTCGTGCCTCTGACCACGAGGACGTCAGGCGCTTCTTTTCGAATGGCATCGATCAGAGCGTCGTCTTTTAGATCGGGTTGATAAGAAATCTCGCAGCCGAGCGACTGCAAACCATCCCGGCCTGACTGTTCGAATTTGTCTGCTATCAAAACTCGCATAATTAGATTGTGTGAATCAACAAACCGTCTCGCAACTTCGGTTCGAACCAGGTAGATTTTGGCGGCATGATCTCGTTTGCATCGGAAACCATCAACAGCTCGTTGACTGTCGTGGGAAACATTGAAAACGCAACTGCCGCTTTGCCTTCGTCGACCAGACGTTCGAGCTCTTTGGTACCGCGAAGACCGCCAATGAAATCGACGCGTTTATCGGTGCGAACGTCTTTGATACCCAGGATCGGATCGAGCAATCTGTCCTGAAGAATACTCACGTCGAGCGCAGCAACTGTTCCGCTTGGGAGCGTGGTTGCCGGCGAGAGTTGTAACCCATACCACTTGCCGTCGAGGTACATGCTCCAGTTGCCGCGTTCCGGCGGTTCGGGACTCGCGTTTTCAGTGATGGTGAACTGCTCGCGAACCACGTCGACAAACTGTTCTTTAGTTAGTCCGTTGAGATCCTGGACCGTACGATTGTAAGCAAGTATCTGCACCTGCGAATCGGGAAAGATTACGGTCAGAAAATAGTTGTAGTCTTCTTTACCGGTGTGCGCGAAGCTTTGATCCCTTAGTTCAGCGCGTGCCCGGCTCGCACTCGCGGCCCGATGATGGCCGTCGGCGATGTAGAGCAGCGGCACCGATGCAAAGCTCTTTACCAGCGCCGCAGTATCGCTGAGACGCCAGATCGTATGTTGCACGCCGTCAGCGGCCTTAAGGTCGTACAAAGGAGTCGCGTTGATCGCAGCAGCGACTTGTTCGTCGATGTCGGCGCGACGTCTGTAGGTAAGAAACACTGGACCTGTTTGCGCCTTCAACATGAGCATGTGACGCGTGCGATCGTCTTCCTTGTCGCGCCGCGTGCGCTCGTGTTTGCGAATCGTGCTGTTGTCGTATTCATCAACCGAACAGCAGGCCACGATTCCAAACTGCTCGTGTTTGCCCATGATCAGACGGTAAAGATAAAGACTCGGCTCGCTTTCCTTTTCCATCGGACACTCAGCAATCAGCTTCTCAAAATTCTCGACTGCCTTGCGATAGACGGCATCGCTGTGAATGTCGGTGCCCGGCGGCAGGTCGATTTCGGGTCGGGAAACGTGCAGAAAGCTGAGCGCGTTGCCGTTGGCCAGCGCGCGGGCTTCGTCAGTGTTCACCACGTCGTACGGAACGCTGGCCACCGCTTCAGCGTGGTCTACTTGCGGACGCAAAGCGCGAAAAGGACGAATAACCGCCACAGATCCTCCTATTGACTCAATCCGAATTGATAAGGGCTGATGGAATTCAAGACTAATGCAGCATTCCAAGATTTACAAGTAAGCGGTTAAAATCGGCTGGATGAAAAAGTTTGCGCGAGCAATTACGGGGATGGGCCGCAAGATCGTCTCGAAGCCGGGTGAGGCGTGGCTGCTGCTTCGGATGGCGTGGTGGGTCGCGGTACTTTCCGTAACGGCGCGCCTCTACTCATTACCTCGCGCATTGCAGATCGTCGCCGGAACCACGACCAAACAATCGCTCCACGCGAAGACTCAAGACGAACTGGCCCGGGCGATCGACTTGCTGCTCTCGGCGGATGTTTTAATGTTCAGGCCGATCTGCTGGAAACGTGCCGCCGTGCTGCATCGGTATCTCCTCCGCAACGGCATACCCACACGGATTATTTTCGGTGTTCGAAACGAAGCCGGCGGGACGGTCGACGGCCACGCCTGGCTCGAAGCCAACGGTCAGCCAATCCTCGAAAAAACGCCACCCGAATACCTCATCACCTACAGCTTTCCATAAGTAGCCACAAAAAGGCACAAAAGGCACATAAAGAAGAATTCTGATAAACAGTTCTTCTTTTTGTGCTTCTTGTGCTTTTTTGTGGCTGGATTTTACGGTAGTGCTTCGACGTTCAGGAAGAAACGGAAACTGCCTGTTTGCTGAATGCCGAGCAGGAACCGCACGTTGATCGATGCACCGTTAGCCAGCGGGGTGCCTAGAGTGATCGTCGTCGCTCCGTAAGTTGAATTGAAAGCGCCGCCGTTTGGTTGTGACGGCGGTTGCTCGAGTGTTGTTCCTTCAATCGTGACCGAACAAGGCGCCGGATTCGGCGAACACGTTCCGGCGTCATTCACACCGGAAACAACAACAGCAGTCGACGTCCGCGTTCGCAGATCGGCAAAGCCCGATGGCGCCGGGAACGTATTGATGTCGATCACCCTGAACCGCAGTCTGGTGACCGGTGCACCAGTGTTATTCACAACCCGACGGCGAATATCAAGCGTGCCGAAAGTGGAATTGTTCGGCGGATCCGAAGTGAAATCCCTGACTCGATTCGGCGGCACCGACGCTGCCTGTGATGCATCGACCACCAGCGTAGACGTCTGTGCGTTACGATCGAGCGGCGACGCGAGATTCTCAGGTCCGGGAGCGCCAAGCCGCTGACCCGCGCCTGCCGACGTTCCGTTCGTATCTACAAAGACAAAGTCGGCCGCATTGTTGTCAGAATCCTTTGGGAAACCGCCGCTACCCGCCGCACAACCGAGTGCCGTTCCAAAAACACCGGTATTGCCCGGACAGAAGCTGCGATAGAACGAATAGTCGATCGAGAAAGGTGTCAGCGCCGAATATCCGGTGCCTTCTTTGTAAAGCGTGTTCGCTTCGGAAGTCGAACCAACCGCGTCGATCCGGTTTGCGAGCACAAAATTCGCCGGCGTCGAGGTGGAGAACAAAGCGATTCCCGCGTTGTCGGGAATGTCAGTGGTGTAAGTCGCGTTAGCCGTAGCATTGCCTGAGAGCGAGTAGGCGACACTGTTAGCTCCCAGGTAATGGCCGCGGCCCGGAATCACGGTTCCGTTCGGGATCGTGAAACGTGCGACTCCATCCGAAGCAACGAGGGAATAACCGCTAGAGCCGTCTGCCGTGGAAACAGTAAACGGCGCTGTGCCTGGATTGTAGATCTCGACAAACTCGTCGTTCGCGCCACTTGGACCACGCAAACGAAACTCACTGATCAGCAGATCGCCGGCAGCGGCAGGCGCCGCCAACATGGCCCACCACGTACCCCAACGCGAGTCGTTAGTGCCCTGTCCGGTTGTACCGACGCGCAGTCGTGCGTATTCCTGAATCGTCCACAGATCTCGATCGTTAACCGGATCGACGACCGTGTGACTGTAATCACCCCAACGATTGCGCGTGCCGCTAAAAGTTTTCGAATAGTAATCCTCGCCCTCTTTGTAAATGACTGGGTCGCGCATGGTGCCGGCAGCATCGCTTCCCAAACGGAAGGTGTAGCCCGCATCGGCATAATCGTCTGACTGAAACTCAGAGAACCCGAGCAGCACGTCGTTGTTCTTGTTAACGCTGAGGCTGGCGTACGCGTAATTCTTGCCGCCGTTAATTAACGTTGCGGTTGCGTCCTCAACGCGCCCGCCGTCGGCAAAAGTTCCGTTGCTATTCAAGACGGTCCACTGGGCGACGAAGCGCGAGTTGTTGGTTATGCCGCCGGTCGGCAAAGCAATGGTCTGTGGGTAATAAATCTTCCCATTGCGGAAGACGACGTTCGCACGAACGAACGCATCGCCGACGTCAAGACGCCGGATTGAAGCGGGACAAGTTTGCGTGGGTGCGCCGACTCCGGGAATACATTGCTGCGGCAATGCATCGCCGCCGGGTTGTGTCCAGCCGCCGCCGGGACGTGTGCGATTAGCCGCGTCCACATTGAAAACGGGCGCGGCCGGAGTTCCGGTGATCGTGTGAAGTCTGTATGTTGCGCCGGCGCTGCTGATGTGCGTGGGAATGTACAGAGTTTCTTCGGTTGCAGAGAATGTCGTGGCCGGATGCATACAAAAACCGCCAATCGCGGCTGATGCACCGGTGAAGATCGTGGCGTTCGCAGTGCCTGTGCGCGCGGTCGGATAGTCAATCACGAGTGCCCGACCATCGGTGAACGCGAGCGTGTTGATGGTGAACTCGTTCCACGTCACCACCAGCCAATTCTTATTGAAGCCCAGCATCGGAAAGTCGGCCCAGCCACCCGCTGCATTACAACCGGGCGAACCAGGAGCGCAGCCGACGATAAAGCGAAAGAGGGTGAAAGTGCCCTGCGGATCGGATGAGTTTGAAACGCCGACTATAACCGACGAATTTGCCGTTTGGGCATTTGAAGTCGCAGCCAGGATCCAGCGGTTGTTGTAGGGATCGTAAAGTACGCGCGGGTCGAAGACTCCGGTCGCGCCGGTCGAAGTAAAAAACGACGTAATACCAACAAGGCTCAACACGCTTCCGGTTGCCTTGTCCTGGACCACGAGGTTGTTGTTGACGAAAGAGATTATTTTGTCGAGACCAACGGCGCCCATCGTGTCGGGCGGAATGGTGAATGTGCCGGATGGACCACCGCCAACGGCTTCGTCGATCGCGCCCTGAAAATTCTGTGAAGGCGCAGGTGATGGGACGAGCGGTTGGGGAACGTCCGCCGCGTTAGTAGATTGGTTTAAATTTGATGAGGGCGGAGCCGGAGTATTGACCTCGTTGATCGTTCCGGGAACGGGCATCGATTGTAAAACCGGAGACTCTATGGTTTGTTTAGCCACTTTCTGATTCGCAGCTTTTGACGAAGACGAGCCTGCCGCTGCGAGTGAGCGCATATTAACGACCGACTTCGACACCACTTGTATCGACCTCGACTGTATTTGCGCTGTCTCTCCCTGCGCTGCCTGGTCTGCCAGATTTTTTGTTTTCTGTTGAGCGTTGACGCGAAGTGTGCCGTTAATGAAAACCATCTGAACTAACAACGCTACGCAGACCGTTGAAAATCCGAGCTGGCGACAAATCGATTTAAGCCTACCAAAACTCATTTGATCCTCCGAGAGTCGGTGTAATCTGTGAATAAGAATGTTTGAACTGACCTTGCGGGCGAGAAATGATACTAATCGCAATAGTAGTACGGCAAGATTTTTCTTGTGGAGTTATGGCGCAATGACGCCTGCGCCTTTAGTGCATTTTCCTGTCTGAAGATTTATGGCGCCGAACAAGAGAGGTTTACTTTCACCTTCGTCTTCTTCCGACTCGACAACGTCGGTGCCGGCGGCAGTGGCTTTTCGTTTCGCACGCTCCTCGCGTTCACGCTCGCGTTCTCGTTCACGTTCGCTCTTCGTTTCAACACGCTTGCGTGCGTGCGCAGTGAGGAGAAGTTCAGCGCGCCCATCGACTGGGCCATATTCGACCGCGGGATTTTCGAAGTTGCCAATGCACGACTTCATGAGACGCATGGCTCTGACGCGTGAGATGGTGGTTTGGATCTCGCTGGTCTGGCCCAAAGACTTCGCAATGCTGTGTGTGTCGACGCGTTTGCCGCCGTCGGTGTAGTAGCCGATCGAGTCGGATAGAACTGCCTGGTATTGATTGACTGAAAGTTGCCAGACGACGCGGCGGTCAGACGGTTTATCGCTCACGTTCAGCAGTTTGAAGTGCGTGTTGAAGTACGATTCGGAAATGCCCGTTTCGATGATTACTTTTCTTGAGCCGTCGACGAGTGATTGTTCAGAATCCGTCAGCTTGCGCTGAGGTTGTGTGCCGGTTTGGCTGAAAACAATGAGCGTTAACGAAAACAATAAAGCGCCCGCTACCAAAAACCTCGACATCCTGATTGGACCTTTGTGATCTTTGTGGCTGTTTACAAAAAAGGGAGAGGTGTTTGTCACCTCTCCCTTAATCCATGCTCTCGCTGGATTGGTTATGGCAACGCTTCGACGTTGATGAAGAACTTAAAGCTTCCTGTTTGCTGAATGCCAAGCAGGAATCTCACATCAACCGAGGCTCCGTTTGCGATCGGTGTCGCCAGGGTTACCACTCCGGCCGACATCGACGAGTTGAAGCCACCGCCGTTTGGTTGTGACGGAGGCTGTTCGAGCGTCGTTCCCTGAACGGTGACGTTGCTGGTGCCACTGCCGCATGGCGGACGATCCACTGTGACCACTACCGCTGTAGAGGTTCGTGGTCGCAGGTCGGCAATGCCGCTCGGCGCCGGGAAAGTCGTGACGTCGATGACGCGGAATCGCAAGCGAGTGACGTTTCCTCCCGTGTTGTTAACAACCGTTCTGCGAATGTCCAGCGTTCCGAAAGTGGAGTTGTTCGCCGGATCCGACGTGAAGTCGCGAACGCGATTCGGTGGCGAAGCCGGCGCCACGCAGATATCGAGCAAGTCCACTGAGAAGGACGCGTTGCGCTGAATCGGTGAGCTGAGATTTTCTGGTCCGGGAGCGCCAAGCCGCTGACCGGCGCCGGCCGAGGTACCGTTGGTATCAACGAAGATAAAGTCGGCGGCGTTGTTGTTGGTATCTTTGGGGGTGTCGATCGTGCAAGCTCCAAAGGTCGTGATCGATCCGCTCTTACCGCAGTTGTCGCGATAGAACGCGTAGTCGATCGAGAACGGAGTCAGCGCGGGATAACCCGTACCTTCTTTGTAAAGGGTATTCGCTTCCGACGTCGAACCAACTGCGTCCAACCGGTTTGCCAGTGTGAAGTCTACCGCAACACTCGTGTTGAAGATTGCGATACCAGCATTATCGGGAATGTCCGTAGTGTAGGTGGCATCTCCAGTCGCGGTGGTCCCGTTACCAGCCGGATAAGAAGCGAGGCTATAGCCAACACTATTCACGCAAAGATAATGACCCCTGTTCGGAATAACTGTGCCGTTCGGAACCACGCAACGTGCTACGCCGTTCGAAGCAGCAACGGCATAACCGGTACCGCCGCCAGCGACGGTATGGTCGGCTCCGCTGTTGTTGTAAAGCTCAATAAACTCGTCATTCGCGCCATTGGGGCCACGAACACGAAATTCAGAAATAATCAGTTGTGCTGCCGCGGCCTGATATAGACCAAGCACCATAACGATCAGGCCAGCGAACACAAACGAACGCCGAAATGACTTAGACATGCCTGTAATCTCCTTTAAAGGTGGGCCCACGATGTTCAGTGTGGCAGAAAACCGTACCATGCTTTTTTGAAGCCAGTCAACGACTTTTAACGCCAACTGACGGTCTTAAATCTATCATTTTCATGGCGGTTTTCGCTGTTACCGGGCCTTTTATGGCCCAAAACGCCGCAGCCCAGATACTACTCATGGTAGTGCTTCAATGTTGATAAAGAACCGAAAATAACCGGTCTGTTGAACGCCAAGTAGAAAATTCACGTTAACCGAAGAGTTTGGGGCCAGGGGGCTTGAAAGAGTTAGAGTCGAGTTCAATCCACCGCCGAGCGGTTGTCTTGCCTGCGTCGAAACACCGTCGAGCGTCACACCCAGCACGTCGAATAGCTCACCCGGGTTACAAGGGTCGTTTTCCGTCGAATCAGTTGAATTCAACGCGCGCAAGTCGGCGACGCCCGGGGGCGACGGCAGCGTGGTGATGTCGATAATACGAAAGCGCAGTTGAGTGATGTCGTTTTCAGTATTGTTGGTGAACTTGCGCCGGATCGAGAGGGTTCCAAAGGTCGCGTTGTTATCAGGATCCGAAGCGAGGTTGCGAATGCGGTTCGGCGACACACTCGCGCCGGTGCATGGCGCAATTAACGAAGTCACGAAGTTAGCGTTTTGCTGTGTCGGACTGGAAAGACTTTCTGCTCCCGGTGCGCCCAGTTGCTGGCCATCGAGACCGGTTGGGTCAGTCACAACAAATATGAAATCGGCGGCGTTGTCGTTCGTGTCTTTAGGTCGCCCGGCCGGTCGCAAGTCGCGATAGTGAGAATAGGCCAGACCTTCAACACCGCGAACCGGTTCGTAACCGGCGCCTTCCCTGTAAACCGGGTCGGCCTCAGTGGTGGAGCCAACGGCGTCGAGTCGGTTAGCGAGACTGTAACTGGCGCCTTCGGTCGCATTGTTAAAGAGTGCAAGACCAACGTTTTCATTGGCGCCGGTGTTGTACGTTGCATCAGGCGAAATGAGCAGCGAATTACCGGCATGAGCGCAGAGGTAATGACCTTCAGCGGGGATCTGAGTGCCGTTTGGAACTACGCAGCGAGTTATTCCATCAGAAGCAGCGATTCCCAAACCGCTTGATTCGTCGGCGGATTGGACGGTCAAACGCGCACCCGTCGCATTGTAAAGCTCGATAAACTCATCGTCGGCGCCTGCCGGACCACTCAGCCGAAATTCGCTGATAAGCAACTGCCCGCTGGTTGTCGCCGGAATGCCGGTGGTGATGCTTAACGTCCAACCGCCGGCAATCGTACCGCCGTTGCCGTCAGTGTCGTCAGTGACAAAAAGATTCCACGTACCGCTGACCTGGTCTGCTGTTAGCCCGTTAAAGACGCTGGCAAACGTAGCGCTACCGGCGCTCGCCGGCTCGTTGTAGGGACCACCTTGAGCGGGCACGGGAAACTCGTCACCGGCAGTATCTGCATTGAACGGACGGTAGGTTGTGCCGTCGACGAGTGCAGCCGAATCGGGCAGCGGCGAATCGCCAGTATCGGCAATCGTAAGCGAGACGTTCTCAACGGCATTCGTGCCGCCCACGTCAGACCAGAAATGAAACGCTTGCCCGCTTGGACCAATCAGCAGCATGTCTAAATCGTCGGGTGAAGAATGACTCAGGCCATTGAGAGTCACTGAAACTCCCGTAACGACTCCATTCAAACCAATCACGTCGATGTCAGAAGAGTACGGAATCGCTGGTTCCGGCTCGGCGCCCGCATTGGTGGCACTGATTTCTATTGCCCCGGAATTTGAGAAGGTAGTTGTCGCGGCGGCAGTGGTTTTCGGTGCAACCTTGCCCGCTTTGAGTGTTCGAGGCTTGGCCGGAATGGCAGCCACTCCAAGTACCAGCACCAGCAACGCAGAGACAGCGACACGTAGCCAAGATCTCTGATAAGACCTAAGCATTTATTCTTCTCCTAAATGGGGGAAACGGGCGAATGTTTGTGGGCGATATTATTTATTCGTGGGCGATGTCCGAATGGTTACAACGAAGCAAACCTACCACGCGCTCATGCTACCGTCAATTAAATTCTGTCACTCTGATCCGCGCTTAAAGATCCGTCTGATCAGTGGTTCCCAGTCGACGAAGATCAAATACATCGCCAGTTGATGCGGAAAGAAGATGTTCATCACAAAGAGCGTCGCCAAGTGAAAAACCACTCCGAACCCGAGTATCCACCAACGAATCCGCTGCCAAAAAATCGCGAGTGGAAACAACAGCTCCCAGATGAGCACAAGCGCGACCGCAAACGGCAAATACTGCTTCACGTGGGGCAACCAGAACGCGATCCGGAAACTCGTGTCGTGCAAATTGTCGAGCGAATGAAAGATCGCGAGTGCAGGTAGGTTGTCAGCGCTCAAGTATTTCAGTCCCGCCACGCGTAGTTTGATCAGAGCAGAGCTGAAATAGACCCACGCCAGCAACAACTGCATCAGCAGTATCGGATAGGCATACGCAAACGCAGGCCGCTCTTTGGTAGTTTTCCTGATCCGGCTGTCGAGCGAAAACGCGTCACCGCATGGCGTGAACGCCAGCACTACCATGAAGTAAACGACGATCATTTCATCGTGATTGAAGTGTCCAAAACTACGCAACAGGCCCTGGTAAAAGATCACCAGGACGAGCGAAGTTTTGGTTGAGATCACTGTGCCCAACCCGATCGTGCTCAATGTCAAAGACAGGAGCATCGCGATCTGTAAGATCAACATTCCCGACGGCGTTTGCAGCCGATCGTAGAAGCTCCACGGCAGCAGTTTCATCACGCCCGTGGGTCGCAGGATCGTCGGTGGCAACTCGCCGAGGGCTGAGAACGAAGTGAAGAGAGTCGAAATCAGGAAAGTGCCGTGCACGATGGCACGCACGACGCCGAGGGCAAACGGGCTGCGAGGAACGACGCGACTCAGAACTGTGCTGTTTATAGTTCCTGTCGCCACGATGTTATGAATTTGTCGTAATCGGAATAGCTACCGCCGTCCCAGCGATACATGTCGAGGCTAATAGCCTTGAGGCGGGAGGGCGACGATGGTTGTTGTCGCGCGTTGTAGAGTTCACCCCACGCTTTCAGAAGGTCCGGCACACGCGCACCCGGCGGCAAATTCTCAATTCCACCATAGCGGCGCAGCAACTCTTCGTTTACCGGATGAATTGATTTTAGTTTGAAGCTTTGATTGTCGATCGTCGCGTTGACCATGGTCCAGGTGCGACTGTACAACGCATTGGTCAGCGTGATCGGTCGGATAGCAACGGTCTCACCCGAGACTGTTTCGCCGCGCAGGATGCAGTAGCTGCGACCACGTTCCAGATCGCCGCCTGCCATCATCACATTCCAGGCAGCTACCGGATACAGATTGCGAACATAACGAAAGGCCCAGAGCAGGGGTATGAAGAGGGCGAGCGTCAGAATTGCATACTTCAGCGCGAGGCGACGTTCACTTTGCGGTAAGTAACTTGTAAGTTTGGAAGTTATCAACGATGCGTTCCACGCTAACCTGAGCTTTATCGAGTGCAACTTCGTAGCTGGAAGTGATATCGGCCGCGATCTCGCCGGTCGTTTTGCCTTTCTCGAGGCCCTTCCAAACGATCATCGCGGTTTCGTTCAGTTGATAATATTTTTTAGTGTTCAGATCTACGAGTATGCCTTCACCGCCATCGAAATCTGTAACGACGACGTGTTTGCCCGGGCTAAGATTCATGATTATTCACCAGATGATTTGTTCGTTCTAAACGCTTCTCTTCGAGAAGTTGATAAGGTCCGGTCGCCCATTTTGCTGCCGCCTCACGTATCGCAGCGGTAGCAAGATGCTGTTTCGCGTCTGCGTCAGCCACAAACACACGCGAACTCGAAGCCTCTTTTGAATACCTCCGACTCCCTTGCTCGATAGTTTCCAGTTCCTGTGTCGAGGGACTGACCTTGAAAAACCTCAACACGCTGGAGATTACAGGTACCGACAGTTGTTTGTAATTAAGCAACAGACAACTGTCGTTAGCAAGACCGTGTGCCGTGGAAAAGAGACTGCCGATGGTTCTCGCGCAAAGTTCTTCAAGCGGCATTGCCTCGACTTGATCAGGAGTTGTGCCGGTGATCGAGGCCAGCACGCGTCGATCTGTGTCGAGTAGCCATGGTGGAACGTCCTTCAGATTCGAGACGATTGTTTCCACCGGATCTCTGTAAAGAAAGACCCACGGCGCCGTCGGCCAAATCCGTTTGATACGTTCGACTTGAGCAAAACTGCAACAGGCGAACTTGATGAAAAGATGTTCCTCGTTGCCGGTGCGACGTTGTGCGAGTGCATTCACGACGCCGCGCAGGAAAACTGAATACAGTGAAGTCTTCACCTCGCCGGCGTCAGTGATGAACCGCGCGACGAGCTTATCGATCGCGTTTGCTTCCGACAGGACGATGGAGTTTGTAACAGCGCGACACGCGTTGGCGACCAGCGTCGAACCGCAACGCGAGGAGTGGAAGATGAGACCGGTTGGTTGAACGCTATCGAGTTGTTTTTCGAGTTGCAGCAGAACGTCGAACTCTGTGAACAGCTCACGACGATTACCATCCGCTTTCGCCCGATCGACTGTTTGCTGAAAAAACGGCTCGGCAAGCGTAACGCCTGACATGTCCATCCACTGCAATCCCGGTCGACCATCGACGACGACCGCATCGATCGGTAACATGTCTTTGAAATCCGCGTTCATCCGCGTAAATCCGCGACTAAATTTGGTCAATGCCACGGAATTTTCCCGAAGCTTTGCAGGCAAAACAGGCAAGGCGAACCGGTGTAGATATCGGGCGTGATGCTTTCAGCGCGGAGCGCCGCGAGCGCCTCTTTTCGCTTTTGCAGTTGCGTCGCAGCGAGCGTCGTAAATTTCTCATAAGCCACAGCAAACGGCTCGACATTCAAATCTGCAATCACATCGCTTTCTTCCGCTCCGCCTCGAAAACCCGACATATTGCAACACAGCGACAGCCGCCCGCGGAAATCGATGTTCATGCTCACTGCCGCCAGCGGCGCACACGGTGGACGTGTTTCGTCGATGTTGTAATAACCAACATCGATACCGATATTCATCTTGAAGATGCGCGCCAGAATCGCGATCTCCTGCTCAACTGCGCGTTGTTCATTGAGCGTCAATGATGAAGTATCAGCGATCGCATCTGAAGTCGGCATCACATGTGCGAAGTGCAGCGAAGCAGCGCCCATGCGCGCGGCAAAGATCGCAATCTGCTCGAGTTGGTCCACCAGATCGCGACGAATCACGATCTTGATTCCAAACGGAAGCTGCGACATGTAACAACGAGTAAACGCGCGCACGAGGCGATCGAACGAGCCTTTGCCACGCCAACGATCGTGATCTTCACGCGTCACACCGTCGAGACTGAACGCGACATGCGAAACGGCCTCGCGATTTGCCTGCAACGCGGGCCAGACGCGTTCGAAGTGCCATCCGTTGGTAACAAAACTAACGGTCAAACCAGCCTCGCGAATCGTCCGTAGTGTTTCTTCGAATTGCGGATGAAGCGTCGGTTCGCCGCCGGTGAAGTTGATACGCGTAACGTTCATCACCACGCGCGCTTCCGCGATCACGCGTCGCAGCAGTTCGAGCGAAAAGAATTCGGCGTGGGATGTGTAAAGATTCTCGTCAGAACGAAAACAGTAACTACAGTGCAGATTGCAGATATTGGCCAGTTCCACACTCAAACGCTGTGGACCGTATTTACCATCAAAAGAGATTTCTGTGTCCATCAATTCTGACGCGAACAGTTGGATATCAAGTCTGCGGCGAAACCGGGGACGAGTAAATCACGACCCGCGGCAAGATCGAAACCGTCTGCCTGTCGCGCGAGGGTGGAAAGCACTTCCAGATTGGCGCTTGCGATTGACCTGTCGTACGTGGCCCACGGACACGCTCTGATCAAGCGCATCATCGTTTCAGTTTGGGTTAGTTTGCTTAGCCGGGATTCTGATTGGTGGTTGAGACTCGTAAACAGCACGATCCCAGGCAATACGTGCGGTGCTCGCTGTGCTCCGAATACCGTATCGGGCTCAAAACACTGCTTGAACGGCCCGCCTTCCGCGCTCATCGCGAAAAAACTGCGAAAGCCGCGTGCTTCAACGGCGCCATCGTCAAGACTCAGCAGCAGTTCGTCGTCCGAAAGGTATGACCACTCCGACGTTGCGAGTTGCACTGCAAGCGTTGACTTACCACTGCCCGAACGTCCGACGATCAGCACACCTCTACCGTTGTGTGGATTGACTACGCCCGCGCTGTGCAGGTCAAACAATCCGAAACGCCGCAGGCCCGCGCAAACCGCAAACGACGTGACCCGAGCCAGCATCGGATCCCGCGCCACCGGCAGCTCACGGAACGAAACGTCTACAGCAACCGGATCGCCATTCCGTAGATGGACCAATGCGTTCCCGAGCGCCAGATAAAAATCGGCGCCATCCGTGTAACACTTGCCACCTTCAGCAACTTCGAAGTAGTTCAGATCAGAACGAACTTCCTGCGGCGTTTCGCCGCAGCGAAAATTAATCCGAATGTTGGGCGATCGGTGAGGGTCTGGAACGGGAGTAAGTTGCCATCCGGCGAAGAGCTCTACGATCAGACTGCGTAGTTCGGGATCGTTGCTCTCAACAAATAGCAACCGACCGGCGACCGAATAACCTGAGAGGGACGCCGGCCGGTCAAAGACCTGAAAAGCTTCCATGCAACCGGAAATTCTATTACTTAGTTGGTCGCGCCACTGGTCGCCGACTGAAAGAAAGTAGTGGCTTCAAGAACATCTACCGGAACAGAGATTGTCGGTTCAACAAACACCTTCTTGATCTCAAGCTCCCCACTTACTTTCCCGTTTTCTTCGTTGATAATCTCGTTTTGCTTAGCCAAGGTTTAGCCGCCTCCTCGAGTCATTAATGGTAACTATATTGTCTTGATCGATTCATGGCAACAGAAAAGTGGGCCAAGCGTCGATTCAAGCTATCGATCATACTTCAGGTTTTCACTGAGCTACTTTTGGTGGCTCAGCAAGAACTATCCGCAAAGCTCGTTTTTCGGCGCGTGTAAGATCGGCTCGTAGAAAGAGCCGAATATTGGGGGACAGTTGCCGAACTACATCCTCAACTGGGAGTTTTGAGATTTCAGTGTCTACTTCCGAAAGGTTTTGGTTCTGAATGTCGACTGGTACACCAAGCTCTTCGCCGATCTTCAACAATACTACGGCAAGTGGCTGTTTCTTCGCCTTCACCGACAGCAGCCTGTTTTCATAAGTGACGCGCAGTGGCTGCTCTTCCTGCTTCTTCTTGTCTTCGTCAGATTCAGCCGCTACTCCGTCTTCAGTGTTGCCCTCGATCAGCATCGACTGATTCGATCCGGTCACCACGGCTGTGGTCGGTGGTTCCGCCTGGTTGGCATCGTAAAAGTAAATGCCGAGCGGTTTTGGCGCGTCGCCGGAACCGGTGTCGATTTCGTAATCGACATAAACCAGAGGCGACATCAACTGGAGCGCGGGTTCGAGTGTCAGTTCGCTAAACTCGACCGTAATTAGCTCATGCTGGCGTTCAATCCCGAGAAAAACCGGCACTTTTAATTTTTTCGAGAGCTCCTGAGCTACGTCAGAAACTTTGGCTTTATCGGCCTTCAATGAAATATTCAGGATCGGACGCGTCTTGACTGTAAGCACGTACGGAAGTTTGGCGCCGGGTTTCGTATCTGCCGTCCGGCCGTCTTTCGTCTCGTGTTTGGCGTCAGTTGCGGGCGCAGGTTTCTGCGCCATTGACACCGTAAATGCGGCAAAACACATCAAACCGATCAAGGTAATGCGCTTCGCAGAGTGATAGAAAACTGTGCGTTTCAAACTTGTACTGCCTTTGTCCTTAGCGTAATGAGCGGGTCCGCTCAGGGCGACTGACCTCGCCGACGATGAGCCTGAAAACTAACACGTTTAAAAAAACACGTCAAATTTTAGTATCGAATATACCGCGTTTTAGTATGCGGAAGGGCCGGGCGAGGTAGTACGCAAAGCTCAAACTCCCGGGAAGAGAATGGCCGCCGAGATCGCTGTCGGTGGGCCGCAGCATGTACAGAATATAACGGGCGCGAGCGGAAAGTGTCTTACGTACGCCGATGTTGTATCTAAAAATTTCTCCGGAAGTTGCCGGCACGTGCGTGGTCCCGTTGAAGAGATGTTCGACTACGCTATCCGCGAGGGAAGACAAGCGTGGATCCGACGCACAAAGTTGCTCAACTTCATCGGGCAGTGGTGCGTCCAAAAGTGTCCCGGCGAGATACAGGCCCAACAGGAACATGCGATCACTGTCAGCCTGGTGGGCGCGTTTTAGAAGGGTGGGCCAATCGAAACTATGTCTTGCAAGCAATTCTGCGATGTCGCAAATCCAACCAAGCCGCTCCCAAAGATGACGCGAACCATGCACGCAGAGTGAGAAGAGCAGATCTTCTGCCGACAGTGTCCGCACTTGCGTGCCGTTGAGATCGACATGGACCGTATGTTCCCAAAGTTGATCGGAATCGACCGTAGAAGCAAAGAGATGGGGAGCAACTTCCCAGTGCAGTTCGACAATCAGGCGACGATTGTCGCGCGAGAACTGAATGTTGTGTTGTGTGCGAAGCAGCAGTTCCTGCTGATGGAGTGAAAGCGACTTGGAAGAAGTGTAGCCTTCAGCCAGCAGGATCTCACGTGCCTTCATGACGTCAGACTTCTTGACAATGATGTCGAGATCGACGAAGCGACGCAGCGCAACGTTGCCGTAAGCGAATAGAGCGAGCACTGGACCTTTATACGGAATCGCATCGATGCCAGCGTTTGCGAAACGCGCGATGAGGCGACAGAGTTCGGCGGTTAGGACAGTGTTCCGGGCGACGTTTTCGAGATAATGCTTTTTGAGAGTGCCAATTGCTTCAGGTGGAATTGAGCCGGCAGCATGTCGGTCAAGTTGAAGAAAGACCAACGGCACTATTGAATGACGGCGCGCCAGTAGAAAGAAATATTCCCAATCGATATTCGTTGTCGCCAGTTCTCGTATTCGTGTCGCGCTGTGATCGCTCGCGCTTGTCCGTGCACAACAGAGCAACAATTCGTGCTCTTTTTTGTGAGTGTTGTGCCTTTTTTGGGCTCTACTCATTAACTTTCAGGACTGCCAGAAACGCTTCCTGAGGGATCTCGACGCGACCGACCTTCTTCATCCGCTTCTTGCCCTCTTTTTGTTTCTCGAGCAACTTACGTTTGCGCGTGATGTCGCCGCCGTAACACTTGGCAATAACGTTTTTCCCCAGCGCCTTGACCGTTTCGCGTGCGATCACTTTGTTTCCGATCGCCGCCTGAATCGGCACTTCGAACAGTTGTCGCGGAATTAGCTGTTTCATTTTTTCCGCGAGGACGCGTCCTTTCTGTTGCGCAGTGCTGCGATGAAGGATCAACGACAACGCATCAACCGGCTCGCCGGCAACGAGGACGTCGAGTTTGACAAGATCGCTCTCCCAGTATCCGGCGAGGTTGTAGTCGAGCGAGGCGTAGCCGCGCGAAACTGATTTGAGTCGATCGTAAAAGTCGAGCACGATCTCGTTGAGCGGCAATTCGTAGGTGAGCATCACTCGATTCGAAGTGATGTACTCAAAACCTTTTTGCAGGCCACGTTTTTCTTCGAGAAGGGGAAGAATGCCGCCGAGATGTTCGTCGGGTGTCAGGATGACGGCGCGAATTACCGGTTCTTCAATCTTCGCAATACGACCCGGATCCGGCATCTTCGCCGGGGAGTCGATCTCCGTCACCTGACCGTCGGTGGTGGTGACCACGTAACGCACGCCCGGCGCGGTCGTGATCAAGTCGAGATTGAACTCTCGTTCCAAACGTTCCTGCACGATCTCCATGTGCAGCAGCCCGAGAAAACCACAGCGAAATCCGAATCCCAACGCTGTCGACGATTCAGGTTCATAAAAGAACGACGCATCGTTTAGCCGCAGCTTGTCGAGGGCGTCGCGCAACTCTTCGTACTGAGCGGTGTCGACCGGATACAGCCCGGCAAACACCATCGGTTTGATTTCCTGATACCCGGGAAACGGTTCTTTCGTGGGCCGTGCCGCTTCAGTGACGGTGTCGCCGATTTGCACGTCGGCGACAGCCTTGATCGACGCAGTCAAAAATCCGACTTCGCCAACGCTTAACTCGCCGATCGGTGTCGGCGTGGGACGATTTACGCCGAGAGTTTCAACCTGGTAGTCGCGACCCACGTTGAAGAAGCGAATCTTCATTCCCGGACGAATCGTGCCGTCGATCACACGAAACAGCACGATCACGCCGCGATACGAGTCGTACCAGGAATCGAAAATGAGCGCTTTGAGCGGCGCGGTCGGATCACCTTTCGGTGGCGGAACATCACGCACAATCGCTTCGAGAACGTCGCTGACGCCCTCGCCGGTTTTTGCACTCGTCAGAATCGCATTGTGAGTTTCGAGCCCGATGAAGTGTTCGATCTGCTCGATCGCTTTCTCAGGTTCCGCGCCGGGCAGATCGATCTTGTTGATAACCGGAATCAGTTCGAGATTGTTTTCGATCGCGAGATAAGTATTCGCGAGTGTTTGCGCCTCGACGCCCTGCGAAGCGTCGACGATCAGGAGAGCGCCTTCACAGGCTGAGAGCGAACGCGAAACTTCGTAAGAGAAATCTACGTGGCCCGGCGTGTCGATCAGATTCAGTACGTAGTTTTGGCCATTTTGCGCTTTGTAATCGAGCCTGACCGCGTGGGCCTTGATCGTGATGCCGCGTTCGCGCTCGAGGTCCATATTGTCGAGCACCTGGTTTTCCATCTCGCGTTCTGACAGAGCTCCGGTGAGTTCGAGCAGGCGATCGGCGAGAGTCGACTTGCCGTGATCGATGTGCGCGATAATCGAGAAGTTGCGAATGCGAGATGGATCCATCTAATTCTTTACTCGGGAAAATGTTCGTTAACGTAAGCGCGTGCTTTTTCGGCTGAATTTATGGTGCCAAGGAAGTCGGTGTTTCTCATCACCCAGCCGACGTGCTCGGATATAAATTCCTGATAGTTTGAACCGGGGGTGTAATCTTCGTCCATCACCCCGATTTTGACTGAGACGCGGCGGATCAACTCCTGGTCGCCAGTTTGGATGGCCGCTTGATAGAGCTTGTGCTTATCGTCGTCGGACAATGACGACGACGAAGTTGACGATGAGTTGGAGTTGGTATTGGAGTTGGTGTTGGTGTTCGTCGAGTTGTCGTTATCGTTCGTATTAGTGTTATCGCTGGTGTTGTAATTACGGTTCGTGCTGACATTGAAATTATAGTCACGCGTCGAACGAGGCGAGCGATACGCGAAGAAGTAGATCAAGCACGCCGCGATCGCCACCACGATCAAACCCAGACAGCCTGCACCACCGCAACCGAGAGCAATCTTCTGATTTCGATTCATCTATTTGCCCCTCTAAACAGGTTAGCCACAAAAAAGCACAAAAAGCACCAAAAGGGAAAAGCAGAAACCGCATTTTATTTCTTTTTGTGCTTTATGTGCCTCTTTGTGGCTATAGATCGAATTCGTTGATGAGGCGATGCAAGTAGGAACGGCTGATGCCCAGCTTCTTGGCGGCGGCCACTTTGTTTCCCTCGGACTGTAGAGCGCTCACAATCATCTTGCGTTTCACCGCCTCCACCGCGCCTTCCAAAGTGCTTTCGTCGCCCGGCGGCGTTCCCGGAAGCACGCGCAACATCTTCTCCGGAACGTATTCAAGTCCCAGCGTTGAAGTGCCGCTGAGCACCACCAGTCGTTCAATCAAATTTTCGAGTTCGCGCACGTTTCCCGGCCAGTTGTACTCAAGCAAAATCTCGACGAGGGCCGGCTCCAGCTCCGGTGTTGACTGACCATACTTTTGCGCCGACTTCGCGGCGAAGTGGGCTGCCAGAATCGGAATGTCGTCCGGACGTTCTCGTAACGGCGGCAAAACCAGCGGCACTACGTTGAGCCGGAAAAAGAGATCCTGACGAAAACGTTGTTGCGCCACTTCTTTCTCGAGATCGCGATTTGTCGCTGCGATCAGACGGATGTTGACCATCAGTGTCTTCGTTCCACCAACACGTTCAAACTCGCGCTCCTGCAGGACGCGCAACAGTTTGACCTGCACCGCGGCGCTGAGATCCCCGATCTCGTCGAGGAAGAGTGTGCCGCCATCGGCCAGCTCAAAACGCCCTTTGTGTGTTTGGATGGCTGAAGTGAAAGCGCCTTTCTCGTGACCGAAAAGCTCCGACTCGATCAGCGCCTCGGGAAGAGCGGCACAACTCACTGCTACAAATGGTCCATCCGCTCGCGGGCTCTCCTGGTGAATCGCCCGCGCGAGCATTTCTTTTCCGGTCCCGTTCTCGCCCGTCAGCAGAACCGTCGCACTCGTCGCCGCTACCGACTTCGCCTGCTTCAACACTCGCTCCAGTGCTTGGCTCGTACCCGTCAGATGCGTGAAGCCCGGTGGCCGCGAGAGTTCGTCGCGCAGCCTGCGATTCTCGATTTCGAGTTTGCGCATGCGCGCCGCCTGGTTCACGATGTGCAACAACTCGGCCGGATCGAGTGGCTTTTCAAAGAACCCGTAAGCGCCGCGTTTCACCGCTTCCAACGCGGCCCGTTTCGCATTGCTGCCCGTAATCACAACTACCTGGAGCGGCGGATCCTGCGCCCGCGCCACATCGATCAAAGCCAAACCTTCCGCGATGTCATCAACATTCGGCGGCAAATGCAGATCGCTGACGACCACGTCAACCTCCTGATCGTTGAGTAACTTACATGCTTCTTCGCGAGAAGACGCTTGCAGCACCTGATAATCAGAAGTCAGCGCCCAATAGAGACCACTCCGTACTGTGTCGTCGTCGTCGACAACCAGAACGGTGCCTTTGATCTGGGGTTGAGTGGTCATCTTCCGAACCGGATTCTTAGCACACGTATGCGTAATAATTAAAAACCTGGGCAATACTTGCAGAGGAACGAACGTAACGGGTATGCCTTGCGGAAGGGTCGGCCGCGCCCTTCTCTATCTTTAGTTACGCCGGTCGTATGGAATCGATGGTAGCACGACGCGAAATGTCGTACCAGCGCCTTCGACTGAGTCGACATCGATCGTGCCGCCACTCGCCTTGATTACTTCGCGGCAGGTGTACAGCCCGAGACCGATACCGGTTTTCTTGGTAGTTGAGAACGGGCGAAACAGGCGTGTTTCGATAAACGAGCGACTCATCCCGCGTCCGGTGTCGCTGACGGAGAACGCCGGTGCGCCGGTTTCAGTCTGGCCCGCTTCGATGGTGAGCGTACCGCCTCGTTCGGTCATCGCTTCGAGTGCATTCAGCACGAGGTTTTCGATCACTTCTTCAACTCGCACCGGATCGGCGAGTGCGTGCAAACTCTGCGGCAGACGCGTGACGATCGTGTGTTTGCCGCGCGACGGCTCAGCCGTCATGGCGAGTACTCTTTGAATGATGGGAATGAGATCGATATCTCGCGGTCGTTTGTGTTCACCGCTAAGACTTGTTAACGGCCGCGAGAGCCGCGCCACGAGAGCTTTTAGCTTATCGGTAGCACTGGTGAGTCCTTTCAACGCGTCGGCCCGAAATTGAGGATTGTCGAAATGGCGCTCCATGTTTCCGACGGTCAACGAAAGACCCTCGATCGCGTTTTTCAGATCGTGTGTGAGCATCGCCGAGATGCGAATGAACGACTCGAACTGTCGCGATTCTTCTTCGCGTGCGATCTGCGCGCGCAGGCGTTCGGTGACGACGTTGATGTTGTCGGCGAGGCCACGCGCGTCGTCGCTCGATTGCAGGATGATGCGACGGTCCAGCTCGCCTTTAGCGATTGCGGAAACGTCTTCGGTTACGCGTGCAATTCCTTTGGACCGGCTGCGCACGTGGCTTTCGAGGACAAACGCCGCGGCCGCCGCGATTACAAGCGCCAAAACGAAACCGGCAAAGCCCCATTTGCGAGCCGTTGAAAGGAGTGCCGCTTCGCTGCGAGCGATGGCCACAGTCGCGCTCAATCGCGGCAGCGGCGCGTAAGCAACTTCATAGCTCAAGCCCGAAGGCGAACGATAATGATCAACGCCACTCTGATTCGCCATCATTGCGCCGGCGATAGAGTCGAAGCCGGGCAGAGCCTGATTAATCGGGTACGATTTGAGTGAGCGGTCGGAAGCATAGAGAGTATTCCCGAAGTGATCGAGGACGAGGACCATCGATCGCTGGTTTGATTTTGTTTGCAAACCTCGCGAGGCATTCGAAAATACGGAAGCGAGTTTCGCTTCAGCGACTGCGGCGCCAATAACGGCCGTGCCTTTTTCGTCGTGAATAGGCACAGAGAATCGCAGCGTGGCGGATGGCTCGTGGAGTTGCTCAAAACAAACGTTACCTTGCGAAGTCCAAACGTGTTCGTCCGGCTGAGGTGCGACGGGCTGATTGAAACCACGGCCATAAGCCCATTCGCCGTTCGGGAGCTGGCTCCAGAGTACGCTCTTGCTCTGATCGAAGATGGTGAGTTCGTGAAGTGAATTGGCGGGCTTTGGTAGTAGGTTCAGAATCGGAAGCGGTGGTTGCGGTGTACCAGTCGCCTGCTCGATGTTGGTCCGGTTAATTACATTGCGAGCAGCCGGCGCGATTGCCAGTTGCAGCATGCTTTGCTGATTTTCGTCGAGCAGTTCGTCGACGGCGCCGGAAAGAGTGTTGAGATCGTTCTGCGCGATCAGGCCGACAGTGGTGTTAACGGTCCTCGTGCCGTTCCAATAGTTGAGTTCAGCCAGCAGAAAAAGCGGAATGGCGCAAAGGAGAAAATAGGTGAGAAACGACTTTGGGCGCATCGGGGTCAGGTTTTCTCTGTCTCACAGAGAAGAGTCAAATTCGCTTTCTGCCAAACTCGTTCAGTAGCGGTGCCAGCGTTTCGATAATCTGATCGTGGGACACGCCGTTACTGGCGACCAGACCGTTGCGGTTTTGCACGTCCGGAACGTTGTAATTCAGAGGATAACCGAAAAGATCGCTGATGTGCCCGCCTGCTTCCGTCAAAATAACCTCGGGCGCGCAGGTGTCCCATTGTTTTGTACGTGGTGACAAGTGAATGTAGACGTCGCATTGCTGTTCGACCAGCAAGCCGATCTTGATGCCGACTGATCCGCGTTGTACTTCTGACTGAAAGCCGAGACTTTGAACTACCCGGTTCATGCGCGGACTGCGATGCGACCGACTGGCCGCGAGACGCATTTCAGAGAGTGCTCGTGTGTCTGAGACGGTTGCCTTTTCAGGTTCGAATTCGGGGCGTTCTATCCATGTTCCCAGGCCGCGCACCGCACGATAAAGCACTCCGCTGAGTGGTTGATAAACCACGCCGAGCACACAGCGACCGTCTTCGGCGAGCCCGATCTGAACCGCAAAATCGCCGTTGCCGTCGATGAAACCGTTCGTGCCGTCGAGTGGATCGACCATCCACACACGCGACTTCGCGAGCCGGCGTTCGGTGTCGACAGATTCTTCGGCGAGGATGCCGTCGTCAGGAAACTCGCGCTTCAAGCCGGTGACGATCAGTTCGTTTGCGATCGTATCGGCCTGCGTGACTGGCTCGATGTCATCGTCGTAGTTCTTTTGTTTGATATTGAGCGGGCCGTCGTACTGCTCGAGTATTGCCGCACCGGCTGTGCGTGCAAGCTCGCAGGCGATGCGCAGTTCGCGATCGAAAGTTTTCTGGTTAGCTGACACAGGTTTTTGCGGCGTCGCGGATTGCCGCGACCGTTTCGTCAATGTCGTTCTTCGTCGTGCGGAAGTTTGTGATACACGCGCGCAGTGCGAAATGCCCGTTCACCGTCGCATTCGACAAATACGCGCGACCGCCTTTCTGCACGCGCTCCATGATGAGTTCGTTAAGCTTGTTCAACTCGCCTTCGCTAGGTCGTTCACTTGGAACGTAACGAAAACAGCAGATGCTTAACTCAACCGGCGCCAACAGCTCAAAGTCATCCGCGTTCGAAACTACCTCACCGAGGTACGCCGCAAGCGAGATGTCTTCACTGATCGCTGCCGCAATCCGCCGGCTGCCGTAATACTGCAACGTCAGCCAAACCTTGAGCGCTCGAAACCGTCGTGACAGCTCAACACCGTAATCCCAGAACGCAAAAGCTTCTTCGTCCGCGTAGCCGTGCGTCTTGATGTAATCGGCTTCTTCGGTGCTGAACGTCGCTTTCGCCGCCGCATCATTGCGGAAAAGAAGACAGCCGGCATCGACCGGAACGTAAAGCCACTTGTGCGGATCGAGAGAAACTGAATCGGCTAGTTCCAGGCCGGCGAAAAGATGTTTTTTGCGCTCGTCGACGACGCCCGGCGCACCGTAAGCACCGTCAACATGAAACCAGAGATCAAACTCAGCCGCCACGTCAGCAATTTCGGCAAGCGGATCGACAACGCCCGTGTTGACCGTCCCGGCGCTGCCGACGACGCAAAACGGTCGCAAGCCTTCACGTCGATCGGCGTCGATCTTTTCACGCAGCAGATCGACGCGCATTCGCTGTCGCTCATCGCACGGAATCTCACGCGCGTGATCGCGTCCAAAGCCGAGAATGTCTGCTGCTTTCGCGATCGACAGGTGAACTTCCGTCGAGGCGTAGACAGTCATCGGTGATCCCGAGTTCCAGAGACCGCGCCGCGATGTTTCCGCGCCCGACTGGCGACGATTAGCCACGAGCAACGCGATCATGTTTGCCATCGAGCCGCCGCTCGTCAACAAGCCCTTCGCGTCGCGATCATAGCCAATTAACGATCCCAACCAGCGCACGACCATGCGTTCGAGTTCAGTGCCAGCCGGTCCCGAACGCCAGCACGTGATGTTTGCGTTGAGCGCAGAAGCAATGAGATCGCCGTAAGCGCCGATCGGAGTTGACGGCGAAGCTACGTAACCGAAGAATCGCGGATGGCCGTTATGCCGGCTGAGATCCATGAGCGTGCGACACTCGTCGAGCAGTTGCGCGAGTGGAATGCCTTCGGTCGAAAGCTCTGCCGCGATCGACTCAATGGTTTTACCGGCGTGATTTTCAGCGCGAACGGGACGCTCCGAGATCGTCGTCACATATTCGAAAACAAGCCTCGTCGCTTCAGACGAGATCTTCCGAAGATCTTCCTCGCTGACATCGAGCGAGGATTGCGTTCGCAGTGGCATTGTGCCCACAAACTAACATAAGGCTCTTCGTGTTACCATTCGCTCAATATGTCAACCAATTGCGCCACCATTGACGGCACTGCCCGTTATATCGACCGCTTTGTCGGTCGCGCCGCGAATGGACACTTCCGCGAAGCAGAGGGTCATGCGCTTTCATCGATCGGCATCGGCACTTATCTCGGAGATGCCGACGCCGCGACAGATGAGAACTACGCGAATGCCGTTGCTCGCGCCGTGCAACTTGGCGCGAACGTGATCGACACTGCCGCGAACTATCGTTTTCAGCGTAGTGAACGCTCGATCGGCGGGGCGATCAAGACTCTCGCCGGTGAGGGTTTTCAACGCGATGAACTCATGATCTGCACCAAGGGTGGTTATTTGCCGTTTGACGGAGAGCCGCCGCGCAACGTGCGCGAATACGTAAACGAGACGTTTGTAAAACCCGGCATCGCAGCGTTTGACGACTTTGTCGGCGGTAGTCATTGCATGACGCCGTCGTACTTGCAGAATCAACTCGATCAATCGCTGCGCAACATGGACCTCGATTGTGTTGACGTCTATTACATTCACAATCCGGAGTCGCAGCTCGGACAGGTTTCGGAAGCGGAGTTTTATCACCGGATCACGATTGCGTTTGAACGTCTGGAAGCAAATCGACAGCAGGGCAAGCTCGGGTATTACGGGGTCGCCACCTGGAACGGTTTTCGCACGCCTGCCGATTCGGAAAACCATCACTCGCTCGTGCGCATGTTTGAGATCGCGAACGCGGTCGGCGGCGACAATCATGGCTTTCGATTTATTCAACTGCCTTTCAACCTTGCAATGCCCGAAGCGCTCTCGCTCGCGAACGAGAAGATCGACGGCGAGCCGGTGACGGTGCTTGAAGCGGCGTTCAGAATGGACGTGTCGGTCATGGTGAGCGCGTCGATGTTGCAGGGTCGGGTTGCGCGAGGACTGCCGGACAACATTCGCCAGGCACTCGGATCCCTGCCGACTGACGCGCAAACGGCGATTCAGTTTGTGCGCTCGACACCGGGAATCACGACCGCCCTCGTAGGCATGAGCAGCGTCGAGCACGTCGAAGAAAACCTGGCGTTGGCAGAGACAGAACCGGCCGGACCCGAGGCTTTTGCGGCGTTATGGGAATGAGCGAAACGCGATACAAATCATTTTCCGAGTTCTGGCCGTTTTACGTGTCGGAACACAGGAAGCCGGCGACGCGTCTGCTTCATTTAATCGGGACGTCGGCGGGCATCGCACTGCTGGTTTACCTAATCGCGTCGGGACGGTGGTGGCTGTTCTTGCTCGGGTTTGTTCCCGGTTACGGCTTCGCGTGGCTCGCGCACTTTCTCATCGAGAAGAACAAGCCGGCGACGTTTCAGTATCCGCTCTGGTCGTTCATGGGCGACTACAAGATGATCGCGTTGATGATCACCGGGCGGATGAATCAGGAGTTAGAGAGACTTTCGAAGTAGTCATTTAATGCGCGGCAACGTCCCCATCCCCGAAATTCCCCACGGCGAGGATCTGTGGCTCATCGTTCTCGTCACTTCTGTGCGAGAACGGCGCACGCAACAGGGCCGGCTCTTCTACGATGCGTCCGCGCGCAACGCCACCGGCTCGATCGCGTTGAAGATCTGGGGCGAGATCATCGAGAGTCAAAAAGAACTGAAGCCGGGACTCTGGGGAATCACCGGCAAACTCGAAACTTTTCAGGATCGTTCGCAGTTCGTCGTCGCCGAATATCGCCCGATCACGCTCGAACAATATCGCGAATATCAAAACGCCGAGCCAAAACTACCGCGCGCCTACACTTTCGATATCGAAACACTCACGCTGCCGGATTTTCGTGAACGCGTCGGACCACAGCTCGAGCGTTCGGCGCGACTCGGCAATATGCGCGTCGAACAACAGCAGCGTTATCTCGAAGACATTGCCGCGGAAGAAGAGCGTTGCTACGCGCTCGGTGCTTTAAGTGCCACTTCGGGCCGCGTGCTTTCGATTGCGCTTCATGTTGGATCGCTTCCGGGTTTGGAGTTTCCCGGTCTCGGTCCGGAATCCAGCGAGCATGTTTTTGGGATCGACAAATACGGTTCTGAAGAGGACGAAAAAGAAGCGCTTCAGAACTTTCTAAACTTCATGAAGGATTTCGATCCCGATTGTGATGAGCTTGTTGGACACAACCTCATCGGCTTCGATCTGCCGTTTGTGTTTCAGCGTTGTCTTGCCCACTCGCTCAAGGCGCGGCCGTTTGTGAATCTCGCTGATTACAATGTGCGTGGTGTCTTCGACACGATGCATCGCTGGTGGCTTGGCGCGCGACGTCATGTCAGTCTCGACGACGTCGCCTGGGCTCTGGGAATTGAATCAAGCAAGACTGCCGAGGTTGAAGGCAGCAAAGTTTTCGATCTTTACCAGGCTGGCCGTCTCGATCTAATCCGCGAATACAACCTCAACGACGTCCGCGTCACGCGCAAAGTCTACGAACGCATGGTCGCCACATTTGGTAGGTAGCTACAAAAAGGCACAGATATCTTGTGTTTTTTGTCCCTCTTTGTGGCAAGTTAAGTGTAGAATGCGGCCATGGAAATTGTCTTCCCCGTGTCGATGCTGGCCATCGGTCTAGTCGTCGGCACAGTCTCTATCTGGCTTATCACCAGAACAAAACTTAAATACGAGTTCGCCCGCGGTCGGGCTGAAGGTGAGACCGAACGCGCGAGGCTCGAAACTCGTCTCGAAGAAGAACGAAAAGCGAGTCAGGAAAAACTGATTTTGCTGAACAACGCCGAAGCCCGACTCGCCGACGCATTCAAAGCGCTCTCGGCCGACGCGCTGCGCAGCAACAACCAATCGTTCCTCGATCTCGCAAAACAGAATCTCGAAACGTTTCAGCAAACTGCAAAGAGCGATCTCGAACGACGCCAGAGCGCGATTGGCGACCTGATTAAGCCGCTCAAGGAATCGCTCGAAAAAGTCGATGGCAAAATTGGCGAACTCGAAAAGAATCGTGTCGGCGCCTACACGGAGTTGCGTGAGCAGGTGAAGCATCTCGCCCAATCGCATTCGCAACTTCAATCAGAGACTGGAAACCTCGTCAAAGCGTTGCGTGCTCCGCATGTTCGCGGTCGCTGGGGAGAGATTCAGTTGCGCCGTGTCGTCGAGTTGGCCGGCATGCTTCAGTATTGCGACTTCACCGAACAGGAAACTGTCGCGACTGAAGACAGTCGGATTCGTCCCGACATGATCGTGCGTTTGCCCGGTAACCGCACGATCGTCGTAGACTCGAAAGTTCCGTTCGATGCGTTCTACGAATCGATTTCGACGACTGACGAAGAAGTTCGCGCCGCACGTTTGAAAGATCACGCGCGTCTCGTGAGAACTCACATCACGTCACTCAGCCGGAAGTCTTACTGGGAAACAGTGCAACCGACGCCCGAGTTTGTTCTGTTGTTTCTTCCCGGTGAAACGTTTTACAGCGCGGCACTGGAAAACGATCCGAAACTGATCGAAGATGGCGTCAGCCAGGGGGTAATCATCGCGACTCCGACGACGCTGATCGCGTTGTTGAAAGCGGTGTCGTACGGTTGGCGGCAGGAACAGATGGCTGACAACGCGCAGGAAGTGAGCAACCTCGCGAAGACGCTCTACGATCGACTGCGTGTGTTCACCAGCCATTTCGACGACATCGGCAGAAACCTCGATCGCGCCCTCGAATCCTACAATCGAGGCGTGCGTTCGCTCGAGTCTCGTGTCCTCGTAACGGCGCGACGTTTCAAAGAACGCGGTGCGATTGCCGGTGAGGAAATCGAAATACTCGAGCCCATCGACACCGCCGCCCGACCGCTCAGCCGTGACGAAGGTGGACTATTTCCCGAAGAAGAAATGCCGTTGCTCAAGGCGCGATCGGCCAAGGCGCAACGCTAATCCACAGATTTCGCAGATTACACAGATCTGCGTAATCTGTGTAATCTGTGGATACTGCTGTGAACGAGATCTGGTTAGGGCCTTTACTCAACGACAATCGCGCACAACTCATCGAGCGCTGCGCTAAATTCGTAGCCAACAATCAAAGCGACGCCTTCATTTACCTCGCTTCGTCGTATCCGCTCCTCGAACAAGTCACCCAAAAACTGCTTGACGGCGATCGCAACCGCGGCGTTTGGGGTGAACTGCCGGTCTATCTGTTTCGCGGCCTCGTGCGACGCGTTCTGTTTTCTGCCGTAGATCAGGATGGACACGGTCTTCCACCGCGTATTCCGATCGACCGCGATGAGTTGCCGTTGAAGCGCAGCCTCGTGTCGCAACTGCTGCTGCAACTGCTGGCGACGAATCAGCTAAAAGCATTTGCGCCGCTCGCGATGCGCGAGGGCTGTGTGAACAGTATCTCGACGTTGCTCGGCGAGATTCAGCGTGCCGCGCGCACCCCGGCCGAATTGGCAGACATCCTCGCGGCGCGTGCGCGCGATCTCGAAAGAGGAACGTCTGACCCGCGTGGCGTCACCCAACTCGATTTCGATAAAGAGATCTCGCTCATTTATTCGAAGTACACCGACCTCCTGAATCAAAACCTGTTCACCGAAGCAGACGCCGAGCAACTGCGTGCGCTGTGGGTGTTACGCGGCATGATCGACGAGAAATTCGTGCGGGTGCCGTGGCTCGCGAATGTGCAACTGCTCGTGATTGACGGCTTCTTTGATTTCACGCCGGTGCAGGGTGAGATCCTCCGCAACCTGATCCCGCAGTTGCCGCAAACGATCGTCAATCTCAATCACGACGACAGCAATCCCGAAATCTTTGCGCCGTTTCAGGAAACGATTGGTCAACTCGAAAGTATCGCGAAGTTTGACACGGTTTACGCGCGCGATTACACGGCGACGAGCGGCGTCTTAGCGACTCTGCGTGAAAACCTGTTCAATCCGCTGAGAACTTCTGATGAAGTTTCAGACGATCCGGAGGCGGAGGTTCATGAGATTCGTTATCTCGAATGCGGCGATCGCGACACCGAGATTCGCACGATCGCGCGCGAAGTGAAGCGCCTCGTGCTCAAGGAGAATTACGATCTCTCCGAGATTGCGCTCGTTGTTCGTGAACGCGCTAAGTATGGACCAACGATCACGCGCGTGATGCTCGAAGAATCGTTGCCGTGCAATATGGAGTTGCGCATCGATGCCGGCGATGTTCCCGCGAATCGCGCGGCGTTGAAACTCTTCTCGCTCCTCGAAGGACTCTCTACGGACGAGGCCCAGGCGACGCGGATTGCTGAAATAGCGGATCTAATCAAGTCAGAATATTTCCGGCTCAGTGATGCAGAGGTGCGTGTGCTCTCGACGCGCTTCGATGAAAGACACATGGATCTACTGCGGGCGGACCTGCTGAAACTCACGCCCGAAACAATTGTGCGACTTAAGAATCGGCATCGCATCGGCTTCTGGGATGCGGATTCACTCGAGAATGCGTTTGCGTATGTCGGCAGTGATCTGAATGTGAGCGCCTGGCTGGCGCGCTCGTTCAAGTTGTACACGGATCTTCCCGGCGCCATCGCGACGAAAGAGCTCCTGAATATCGATCCGGGCGCACACGATCGCGATACTGACATCGCAGACAACGTCGAAAACGCCGAAACCGCAAAGCTCGAAGAGAAAGGCGTCGAGAAGAAGCGTCGTCCATCGCGCGATATTCATCCGGCAGCGTTGGCGTGGACGTCTCTCGTGGTCCAACGCTTTGCGGAGTTGTTACACGCCGTCCCACGCGAAGGTAAACCTGCGGAACTGCGCACTGAGTTGATGCGACTGCTGGATCGTCTTGGCTTTCGCGATCAGATCGCAGAACCGGCCAAACAGGCAACCGACGAACAGCAACTCCCGCAAGTGATGCTCAACTTCAACGCACTCGAAGCGTTGCGTCGCGCCCTCATCGCCGCGATCAAGAGCATCGAACTGGCCGGAAAGTCAGCAACAGTCAAGCTGTCGCTGTTTCTTCAGGAAGTGCGACGCTCGCTTACCTCGCAGTCGCAAATTTTTGGCGCGCCCGATCGCAATGGATTGCGCGTGCTCGAAGCGACAGACGTGCGCGGTCTACGCATTCGCGCAGTCTTCATCGCGGGATTGACTGAAGGCGGCTTTCCTTTGAGTGCCTCACGCGATTGGATCTATCCACACGAAGAACGCGATCGACTCAAGGAATACGGGCTCACCCTCGAAGACATCTCACCGAACACACTCCTGAAGGAAGAACATTACTTCTACCAGGTTGCGTGTCGCGCAACGGAACGTCTGTATCTCACGCGCCCCTTGATGCTCGGTGACGATTCGGAAACGGTCGCTTCTTACTACATCGACGAGCTGCAACGCGCGATCAAGCCACTGTGGTTCAAACCGGAAATCGCGCGACGCGATTACGACGGCATATATCTCGACGACGCCTCGACTACCACGGAAATGAAAGTCGGTCTCGTGCGCCAGCAGGAACGACATCTACATCGTGGCGCAAAGGGAAGTCTCTTGCCGCAGTCGCGCATCACGCGTCTGCTGACGCTTGCACGCAACGACGGATTTCTCAGCGAGGCCGCGCTCAGACGTATCGAGATCGAGCGTGAACGCGCCGGGCTTCACTTCGGTCGTTACGACGGGGAGATTACCGATCCCGATCTGCTTCACCTGCTCAAACTCAAATTCGGCTCAGACTTTATTCACAGTGCGAGCGGTCTCAGTGTCTTTGGCAACTGTCCCTACCGTTTTTATGCGCAACGAGTCTTGCGTCTCGAGCCACGTGGCGAAGCCGCGCTCGACTTGCAGGCAATCGACGCGGGCAAACTGCTGCACGATATTTTGCGTCGCTTCTTCGAGCGGCATCGTCGCGAGGCGTTGCACAAGCAAGATCGAAGGAAGTTACAAAAAGAACTCTCACGCATCGCAGACGATGTTTTTGACGAGCATGAACGCATTGTGCCGCCGCTCAACAAACAGATCTGGAAGATCGATCGCGAGATTCGAAAGATCCTTTTGGACCAGGTGTTGTTGTATGAACTGGAGATTCAGGAGGCGGCAGAAGGAGTGGAGGTGCTGCCGGCCTATTTCGAAGTCGCGTTTGGAGGCATGAAGTCTGCGGCAAAAGATCCGGATTCGAAAGAAGAGCCGCTCGAACTAACGCGCGAAACGTTTGTTGGTGAAGAGACGATCAAGATCAGCGGACAGATTGATCGTGTTGATGTCGCCCGTGACAACACGCTTGTTGCCTACGATTACAAGTTGTCTACCGGTGCGAGTCGCGGCGACATCATTTCCGGTCGAAGCTTGCAGCTTCCAATCTATCTCGAAGCTCTAGAGAAACTGATCCTGCCCGATCAGCCGATTGCGGGCGGCGGCTACTACGTGATTCGTGGTGCGCAGGACCGGCGCAACAAAGGTCTCTACCGGGCGAGCCAGTTGGAATATCTGCATCTGCGGGCGAAGAACTCGATTTTTACTGATGAAGACTGGCAGCGAATCCGGACGCAAGTGATCGCGCGCGTTTGGGAGTTTCTGGAAGGAATGCGGGCGGGAAGATTTATTGTCGATCCTTCCGAGCGTCAAAAGACTTGTCGTTTTTGTGATTACGGGGCGGTCTGTCGCTACGATCGCGATCGAATCGAGAGGAAAAAGAAGTCCACAGATTACACAGATAAATCAGCGTAATCTGTGGATAGGTTTTATGGAGCAGCGCGTTTTACTACCAGAGCAGGCTGCGGCTGCGTACGAGATCGACAAGCACGTCTCGGTGACGGCGGGGCCGGGGTCTGGAAAGACGACGGTGCTCGTCGAGCGCTACATCCACATTCTTCGTGAGCACAACCTCTCCATCGATCAAATCGTCGCGATTACATTCACGAATCGCGCCGCGAACGAAATGCACCAGCGCCTGCGCGATGAGCTTAACGAAATGCTGCGGATCGCGAACGAGGAGGAACGCCGGCGTTGGTTGAACTACAAACGCACGCTTGATGGCGCAGTGATCACGACGATTCACGGCTTTTGCGCGCGCTTGCTGCGCGAGTTTCCGATCGAGGCACACGTTGATCCGCAATTCTTGTTACTCGACGAACATCGCGCGGCAATGATGCTCGAATTGATCGTCGAGGAAGTTCTTTCTGAGTTCATCAGCAATGGTCATATCGAGATCTCACGACTGACGTTGGGTGTCGGTCGCAGTCGTTTGGCAGCGGCGTTGGCCCAACTTTATCGCGAGACACGCGGTAAGGGATTGAGTCTCGAAGAGCTGGCAGCCGCAACCGGGCAGGTACACGCAACCGAAGCAGATCACGCTCGTGCGCTAGAAGAGCTGGGAGCGACGATGGATGAGTTTCTCGGCGTGCGACGCACGACGCCGGCGTCGCGGTTGAACCGGGCAGAAGTTCTCGACGCCTGGACCGAAGCGCAGCAGTTGTTGAAGGTGATTCCCTCGCACGAAACGCTCGCTGACTTTTGCCGGTTGGTAGAGAACTTCCGCTCCACACGTCCGCAAGCGCGCGCGCCTGTTGCCGAGCACGTAAAAGCGCTCGATACGCTTGTTTGGGGAAAAGATCTCCAGGGTCGCGTGCCACAGGTTTGTCTCGATCTGTTTGCGCGGCAATACGCACTCGAGATGATCAACCTGCTGCTGCGTGTCGATCAACGACTCAACGAAGAGAAACAAAAACTCGCTGCGCTCGACTTCGACGATCTCGAGTTGCGAACGCTCGAGCTGCTCGAACGTCCCGAGGTGATCGCACGCACTTCGGAACGTTATCGCTTTTTTCTGGTCGACGAGTTTCAGGACACAAACGCAGTGCAACGTGTGCTGCTCGAACGTCTGGCGCTCGCCAAGGGTCGCCGTCCGGCGAATCTCTTCATCGTCGGCGATCGCAAGCAGTCGATCTACGGTTTTCGTGGCGCCGACGTCGATGTGTTTCGTGAGATGACGAAGATTCTGCTCGCAGCCGGCGGCGAGGAGCGTCCGTTGCTGTTGAACTTCCGCAGCCAGCCGCCGCTGATCGCGTTTTTCAATCATCTCTTCACGCGGCTGTTTCAGGTTCCACTTGACGTGCCGGCGAGCGAATACAAGAACCTGGACCAACTTGGTTACGTGAAGCACGAAAAGAGCGAAGCGAAACGTGAGCTGCGCGATTCAGGGCCGCTTGTCGAAATGCTTGTCACCACGAAGCCGTCGCTGGCGGACGATCCACGCGCTGAACAGGATTCGCGTGTGCTCGATGCGCAGCAGCTTGCGCGAAGAATCCTTGCGCTCACGAGGGGTCCCGACGCCGTTAGGTATGGCGAGATTGCTCTGTTGTTTCGCGCGATGACGCAGGTGTCGATTTACGAATCGGTCTTTCGGCGCGCGAATATTCCGTATCAAACCGTGCTCGGTCGTGGCTTCTACGAGCGTGAAGAGATCACCGACCTGATCCAACTGCTGCGCTTTCTCGACAACAAGACTGACGAACTCGCACTCGCCGCAGTGCTTCGTTCGCCGCTGTGTGGGGTCTCGGATAACGCGTTACTGGCACTGCGATGTGCGCCGTTGTTGAGCGAGGTTGAGGCTGCCGATCCAACGCGTGGCTTCTCCGCGACGCGACCGCTTTACACCGCATTGCGACATCATCAGGAAATCGCATTTATCAGTATCGAAGAGCACGATCTGCTCGATCGCGCGGCGAAGTTGATCGGCGAACTGGTTGCCCGCCGTCATCATTATCCGATTCAGGATCTACTGCGGTTTGCCGTGCAGGAATCGGAGTATTTGACTGTTGTCGCTGCGAATTTTGATGGCGCGCAACGGCTCGCGAATGTCGAGCGTTTGTTCACACTTGCGGCTCGTTTTGAGAGTTCGGGCACACACTTGATTCGCGACTTTGTGCGTTACGTGCAGGAGTTTGAAGCGATTGGCAGTCGCGAAAGTGAGGGCCAGATCGATCAGGCGGCGAACGCCGTACGCCTGATGACGATTCACCAGGCGAAAGGTCTGGAGTTTCCCGTCGTGATCATTCCCGATCTGCAACGTCTCTCACGCATAACTACCGACAACTGGTTCTTACTGGACCGGCACCAGGGTTTGACGTTGAAAGTACCTGATGGCCGCGGAAATCTCGTCGCCGGTTGTACCTTCTCAAACTTCGAACAGCGACATGCGTGGCGCGAGCAGTTTGAAAGCATGCGCCTGCTTTACGTCGCGGCGTCGCGTGCGGAAGATCGACTGATCCTTTCGGGTGTGACGGAAGACATCGCAAACATGAGCACGAAGAACGACTCGTGGCTCAAGTGGATCTGGCAGTCACTCGAACTTGGCGAACGTCGCGCCAGCGACGTGATCGATCTCGACGACGATGTGCAGTTGCAACTGACGATGAATCTCGGCGACGAAGCGGAAGAGTTTGAACCCGAGCCCGACGCGCCGCCACAAACGAGCATGTATTCGGCCGACTCGTTGAACGAGGCGTTTCCGCTTGTGAAACCGCTCGGCCCGCAAAGCAGTCATGCGATTCATCGTTTCAGTGTCACGCAGTTGATCAACTACCAGCGTTGTCCGCGTCAGTACTATTTCGATCGCGTTCTGCAACTGCCGGCGGCCGATCAAATGGCCGTCTGGAACAACGCCGAAGCACCCGAGCCGCCTGCCAATCTCACCGCGACGTTGAAGGGTTCTGTGATTCATCGTTTCTGCGAGCGTTACACGTCGGACCAGGGTGCCGAAGAATGTTTGCGCACGAGTTTTGACGAAGTACTGCGTCTGCGACAGGCGCAACTTGCCGATCGTTTCGTGGAGATCAATCACGAAGCCGCTATCAGAGCACTGCTGCCGCTCGCCCGAAATTACCTCGCGAGCGACGTATTCAAACGTGTCGAGGCCGCGCCGAAGATCGAAGAGCATTACTCGCCTCGTCCGGCGGGCGAAGATGGTCTCTGGAGTGAGCTGAGCTTTCGCTTGCGGCGAGAGTTGGGTGTTCTCAACGGCATTATCGACAAACTCCTGATCACTCGTTCAGGAAACGACGGAGCAGAAATCGAGATCATCGACTTCAAAACTAATCGCATCTATTACGACAAATCAGAAACGCCACCCGAGCCGCCATCACCACGTATTCGCGCGCGGAAAGAGGGACAATTTGCTTTCGATTTTGAAGCCGAGCCGCCGCCGCAGCCGATCAATCGTCATCCGTCGCTCGCAGAAGCATTGAAAACTGCGGCCGAGGATTATCAACTGCAAATGCAGGCGTACGCGCTCGCCGTTCGTGAACTCTTGCCGTCACTTTCGAACGCAAAGATTCGTGTCACGCTCCACTTTCTCGATCCAAACGTCGAGGTTAATCTCGCGGACGAGTTGCTCGAACGCGTTCATTGCGAGCAAGCGATCGACGAAGGAATGCAACGCACCATCTTCTCTTCCGACCCCGCGAACTTTCCGGTCAAAACCGCGCCTCACTGCCGCATGTGCAACTTTCTCAGCGTGTGCACTGCGGGCAAGGATTGGATCCGCGAAAACTGGGCCACGGATGACGCGGATTGATCCGTGTTATCCGTGTTAATCTGTGGCCATGATCACAATCAAAGCTTTCGACGGTGGGGAATTCGATGCTTACCTGGCTTTGCCTGCGAGTGGGTATGGACCGGGTATCGTCGTGCTGCAGGAGATCTTTGGCGTCAACAGTTTCATGCGTAGTGTGGCTGATTGGTATGCGGCGCATGGGTTTGTCGCGCTTTGTCCGGATCTTTTCTGGCGTTTGGAGCGTGGCGTTGAACTGACCGAAGAGGATCGGCCGAAAGCCTTTCAGCTTTATAAAGAACTGGATGAAGATAAGGCGGTGGAGGACTCAGCCGCGGCGGTCAAATTTCTGCGCAAGCATCCGGCGTGCAATGGACGCGTGGGCGCGGTAGGTTTTTGCCTCGGCGGCAATCTCGCATACTTGTTGTCAGTACGTTACAGGCCTGAATGTGCGGTCGGGTATTACGGCGTCGGTATCGAGAAATCGCTCGACGAAGCAACGGGCCTGGACAATCCGTTGCTGTTGCATATTGCCGGCAAGGATCAGTTTTGTCCGCCGGAGGCACAGGCACAGATTCACGCTACGTTCGATGCGAATCCGCTCGTGACGATTCACGATTACCCGAACCAGGGGCATGCATTCGGGCGTGTCGGCGGCGATCACTACGACGCGGCGGCGGCAGAACTCGCGCATCTACGCAGTCTCGAATTCTTTATTAGTAACCTCGCCGGCATCAGTGTCACTTCAACGCCACAAATTCTGTCGGACCGTTGGGACGAGCACGTGAAATATGAGTTTGCGACGAAGAACACCGACGATACGATCAAAACGATGGTGCCCGATGCATATGTGAATCACGTGCCGGTGATGACTGGCGGTGTGGGTCACGACGAACTGCGCGAGTTTTATTCGCAGCGCTTCATTCCACAGATGCCGCCCGACACGGCGATGACGCCCGTGTCGCGCACGATTGGCGTCGATCGCGTTGTCGACGAGATGGTCTTTGAGTTTTCGCACACCATCAAGATGGATTGGATGTTGCCGGGCATTGAGCCGACGGGCAAACCCGTTAAGGTGGCGCTCGTTGTGATCGTTCACTTTCGTGACGGCAAGCTGGCCCACGAACACATTTACTGGGACCAGGCGTCAGTGCTGGTCCAACTCGGTTTGATCGATGTGCAAGCGCTTCCAGTCGCCGGTATTGAGAGTGCGGAGAAAGTGCTGAATCCAAAGTTGGCGTCCAATGAGTTGATGAACAGGTAGACAGGATTACAGGATGAACAAGATGAACAAGATAAATCATGTTAATCCTGTGAAACCAACCTCCCGCCTGCGACGCGATCTCGGCACGCTCGAATCGTACGCCGCGCTCATCGGCATACTCATCGGCGCGGGCATCTTTCAGGTCACGAGCCAGGCGTGGGCTCTGACTGGTCCAAGTGTGATACTCGGCTACATCGTCCTGACGCCCGCGATTCTCGCCACCTCGATTCCTTACGCCGCGTATCTTTCAACGCCGCTCGGACGTGAACCGGGTGGCGAATACCTGCACATCTCGCGAACCTTGAACGGCTATCGTCTCGCATACGTCGGCGCGTGGCTCAAGATCATTTCTTACATCGGCGCGGGCGCGTATCTCGCGAACGCGATGGCGGGTTATCTGATTGCTCTCAGTGGCAATCGCATCGACGAGCCACGTTATCGCTTACCGTTGGCACTGCTCGCACTCGTTGTTTTCTATCTAATTCATGTGATCGGCATCCGCTGGTTTGGGCGTTTCCAGGTGGCGTTTTCGGCGTTGAAGTGTCTAGCGTTGCTGGTGCTAATCGTGCCGGGTTTGTTTGTCCTCAACAAATCGAATTACACGCCGTTCTTCACGCACGGGCCGAGTGGTTTTGGCGCGAGTCTGCTGCCGTTGTTCTTTGCGTACGCGGGTTTCGAGTCGATCGCGCAAACGGCGGGTGAAGTGAAAGACAGCACGCATCGTTTACCAAAGATTCTGTTGAAAGGAATCACGATCACCGCGCTGATCTATGTGTCTACGTCGATCGTGTCGTTTGGCGTGTTGCCGGGCGGACGCTTGCAGGCGAGCAACGCGCCCATGGCTGAAGTCGCATCGATCTATTTACCCTCCGGCGCCGCAATATTTGTGACTATCGGCGCCATCGCCGCGATTATGACAGCCCTCAACGGCACGATCTTCGTTCCTTCGCGACTGGCAATCATGTTTGTGGAAGACGGTCTCGCCCCGCGCTGGCTTGGCTTTATCAACAAGCAAACAGCGACGCCAATAAGAGGATTAACTCTGACGCTCGCTTGTTGCGCGGCACTGCTCATCAGTGGCCAGCTTGCGCTCGCGTTGAATGTTGCAGTTTTTGCCCTCGTCGTGCTTTATTTCATCCACAGCTTAGTATTCCTGTTCCTCCCCCGATTGAATCCGCCGCTGGCGAGCGAGATTTCGATCAGTCTGCCGCATCGAGTGCAGCAGGCCGCAGCCGTTGTCTCGCTGTTATCGATGGGTTTGATGATTCTGATTCAGTTGCGTCAGGATGCGGGCGTGTTGCGGACGCAGACGTTGGCTGAGCGCATCAGCGGGCAGTCGTTAACAAGCATTGAACTGATCGTGGTTTGGGGTGTGGTCGGAGCCGTCCTTTATCAACTGGCACGCATGCAGCGAGTAAATCAGGCAGCGAGAGCGCATGGAGATTGAAGGCAAACGAGTACTCGTAACAGGAGCGAGCCGCGGACTCGGTCGCGCGCTCGTAACGGCGTTTGTCGATGCCGGTGCGAGCGAAGTGTTGGCGGGAGCACGCAAGCCTGAAGATCTCGATGCGCTGCGAGCGGAACGTGTGACGCCTATTCATCTCGACGTGAGAAGTGCTGAAGATGTGGCGGCCCTCGAACAATTAGAGGCGATAGATATTCTAATCAATAACGCCGGTGTCGCGGGCTTCGGTAATCCGTTGACAATGGATCTCGCTGCGGCTGAAGAAGAAGTGGCAGTTAATTATTTTGGCGTTTTGCGTGTGACGCGAGCAATCGCGCCGAAGATGATCGCAAAACACGACGGCATGATCGTCAACGTGGCGACCGCGTATGCAAAGATCAATCTGCCGATCGTCGGAACGTATTGCGCGACGAAGGCAGCGTTGCTGTCGTTAGGCCAGGCACTGCGAGCGTATTTGGCAGAGCATGGCGTTCGTGTGATGACGGTGATGCCGACGACGATCGATACCGATATGAGTAAGGGCGCCGATGTTCCGAAGATGACGAAAGAGTTTGTCGCTGCGGAGATCCTGGCGGCGATTCGGGAAGAACGACACGATCCACCGATTGGAGATGAAGCGAAGGGCGTGTTTGATAGTTTATCGAAGGACGCACTTGGCTTAGAGAAAGTTTTACAGGATTACAGGATTTAACAGGATGAACAAGATTTCCGAATCTTGTAAATCATGCAAATCTTGTTAATCCTGTCTACTAACAATGATCGACAACAGGCACCGCAACGAATTTCCAACCCTGGCTTCGGGCATTCATCTGCTCAGCCACAGCCTCGGCCCGGTGCCGCGGGCTGCGCGCGACTCGATGCTCGCGTACATCGACGCCTGGGAACATCACACGGGCGAAGATGCATGGGCTACAAGCTGGTGGGAACTGTCGCAACGTGTCGGCGATCGCGTCGCACGCATTCTCGGCGGCGCTCCTGGTTCAGTTCAGATCGAACCAAACGCTTCACTCGCACTCGCCACCGTTGCCTCGTGTTTCGATTTCAAAAGCGGCGTCCGCCGGAAAGTCATCACGACATCACTCGACTTTCCTTCGATGGATTATTTCTGGGACGGACAACAACACATCGGCGCGCAAATCGAAGTGTTGCAGTCGAGCGACGGCATCTCGGTGCCACTCGAGAGAATTCTCGACGCAATCGATAATGAAACCTGTCTGGTCGCGCTTTCACACACGTCATACCGCAGTTCGTATCGTGTCGATGCACAAGCGATTGTCGAACGCGCACACGCGAAAGGCGCACTCGTCCTGCTGGACGTTTACCAGTCCGCGGGTGTGATGCAACTGAACGCGGCCGACTGGAATGTCGACTTTCTAATCGGCGGCACGATTAAGTGGCTGTGTGGTGGTCCATCATGCGGTTACCTGTATGTGCGACCGGATCTGCAAAGAGATCTTCGTCCACGACTAACGGGTTGGGTCGCTCACGATGCTCCCTTCGATTTTGCACATGCGCCGATGCGTTACGCAAAATCGGTGCGGCGGTTTGCACAGGGAACGCCGAGTATTCCGGCGCTTTATTCGGCTATTCCGGGTCTCGAGATTCTCGAAGCCGTGGGCGTTGCCGAAGTGGCTGCGGAATCACAGCGCCGTACGCAGATGATGATAGATTTTGCCGCCGCACGTGGTTGGACCATCAATACGCCGCTCAACCAAGACCAGCGTGGCGGATCGGTGATGATCGGCGTCGAGAATGCGCCGGCGATGGTCGAACGATTAGCTGAGCAGAAAGTCTTCGTGGATTGCCGGCCCAACGCGGGCTTGCGCATCTCGCCGCATTTCTTCAACACTGACGAAGAGATCGAGGAAGCTCTGAACATTCTTGCCGGACTGATGAACTGATGGAGTGATGAGTAACAATCTTGCCCTAAACACGCCAGCGCCTGATTTCACGTTGAAGGACGGCAACGGCGAGGCCTGGCGCCTTTCCGATCACCGCGGCAAAGTAGTGGTGCTGCTGTTTTATCCGGGCGACGAAACGCCGGTGTGTACGCGACAGATGTGTTCGCTGCGCGATCGTTGGGACGATTACCTCGCGACCGGAGCAGAAGTTGTCGGCATCTCTTCTGACTCGATCGAGTCGCACCAGAAGTTTGCGACGCATCATGAGTTGCCGCTGCGACTGTTGTCGGATTCTGACGGCGCTGTTTCGCGTGCGTTTGGGGCGCGCTCGTTGATTCCCGGTCGCGTGGCGCGTGCAGTATTTGTAATCGATGCGAAAGGAATGCTGCGCTTTAGCGATGTGCGCCCGATTGGCTTATTCAAGCCGAAGGACGATGATAATATTGCCGCGATTCGCGCAGCCCAGAAGGAAGTATAGGTCCAATCGGACCTTTCAAGGAGGCTTAGAATGGCAGACACAATCAAATGCACTCACTGCGGAGAAAAGCGTCCCGCGCTTGGATTCGCACCGTTCCCCAACGCGCTCGGACAACGCATCGCCGCTGAGATTTGCCAACCGTGTTGGAGCGGGTGGTTGCAAAAGCAAACGCAGATCATCAATCACTACGGCCTGGATCTCACCAGTCCCGACGCGCAGAATTTCCTTTTCGACAACATCAAAGGCTTTCTGTTCGGCGACGTACCAACGAGTGCAGAAATCGACACAACAAAAGAAGGAAGTGTTAAGTGGTAAGCACATTCCTCCGATTCTAATGGCCCACCGTTTGCTCTCACTTGCACCAGACGTATGTTTTCCGAACTAGTTTGTCTGTTCAGTGCAAGGAGGATTTCGCAAAGATGAGACGCAGAATCGAGGGGCTCCTGCTTTTAGGAGCGCTGGTAGTTTTGATAGCCGGATGTGATAACACCGCAAATGAGAATCGCGCGGCGGTAAATGCAAATGCCAACACGAATACCGCCGCCAACGCTAACATTCCCGCTACTTCCACGCCGATAACTACGGCAAATAACAATCGCAGAGCGCCAACACGCGAAGAGTACGAGAAAGACAAGGAACGTTACTCACGCGAAGCAAAAGAATCGGGCCGCACAGTCGGAACCGGTTTGAACGATGGTTGGCTCTGGGTGAAGGCACGCTTCGATCTCGCAGCCGCAGACGATCTGCGCGACTCGACGATCAATGTCGACGTCGACAAAGCTGTCGTGACGCTGACCGGGACGGTGGCGAGTGCAGCTCAGAAGACTCGCGCTGAAACCGTCGCGAAGAGTGTTGAAGGCGTGACCGGAGTAAAGAACATGCTCAAGGTGCAGACCGCAAACGCCAACGCAAACAAGTAGTAGATATAGGACGCGGATGAACGCGGAAAAAATCCGGATTTCATCCGCGTAAATCCGCGTCCTGGACTTCCCTCACACACCACTCTTACGTTAAGCTTCCGCTCTCTTTCCTTAAACGAAGTTTTTGTTACAAACCTGAATAATGGGGATTTGGTTACCTATGCCAAAAGTCCGTTCGCGTCTTATTGTCGCGTCAGCCCTGCTGTTTCTGTTTGCCGGCGTGAGCCACGCACAGCGCAGCGCCATCGACACCTACGCGATCACAAACGCCCGTATCGTCACTGTCTCGGGACCGGTGATTGATCGCGGCACGGTTGTGATTCGTAATGGTCTGATCGCTGCTGCCGGTGCAAATGTTTCGGCGCCGCCCGATGCTCGCATTATCGACGGCGCGGGGTTGACTGTTTATCCGGGTCTCATTGATTCCTACACCAACCTGGCATTACCCGAAGCCGCACCTGCGCCTTCGCCGGGCGGCGGTGGTGGTGGCGGTTTCTTTCTGATTCAACAGCAACAACGCCCCGCCGGTGGTCCAAACTCCACTCAACCAGTTGGATTGCAACCGGAAGTCATGGTGGAAGACGTGATCCGTCCGGGTGGAACCGAGATTGAATCGGCGCGCAACGTTGGCATCACGACGGCGCTCACATCGCCGCGTTCCGGCATCTGGATGGGCCAATCTGCGTTGATCAATCTTTCGGGTGAAACTTCGCAGCAGATGATCGTGCGTTCGCCCGTCGCTATGCATGTTGGGTTTACGCCGTTGCGTGGTGGTGGGTATCCGGGATCGCTGCTCGGCGTTTTTTCGACGTTGCGACAGATGATGCTCGACGCCCAGCGTTATCGCGACTCGCTCGAGATTTATGAACGTTCGCCGCGCGGAACACGACGTCCCGAAACGGATCGATCGCTTGCGGCTCTGATTCCTGTAATTGATGGACGCATGCCGGTCGTGATGCTGGCCAACAGCGAACGCGAGATCACACGCGCGTTGGACCTTGGCGTTGAGTTCAAGCTCAAACTGATCATCGCTGGTGGACGCGAAGCCGACCGGGTTGCCGATCGACTGGCGAAACAGAATGTTCCCGTGTTGCTGTCGTTGAATCTGCCGCGACGCACCACGGCGGCGTTACCGGAAGCTGATCCCGAACCGTTGCGGGTGCTGCGTGAACGGGTTGAGGCGCAACAAACGGCGGGCAAGCTGGCGAAAGCCGGAGTTCGTTTCGCGTTTCAGTCAGGTTCGATGACGAACATCTCGGATCTACTCAGCAACACGAAGATCACGATTGATAACGGACTGCAGGCGACTGACGCCGTGCGAGCGTTCACGATTTGGCCCGCAGAAATTTTGGGAGTTCAGAATCAACTCGGAACGATCGAGGTTGGAAAGATCGCGAATCTCACCGTGACGCGTGGTGATCTGTTTGACCGCAACAGTCGCGTTACTAACGTGTTCATCGACGGTCGTCCGGTTGATATTCGACCGGCAACGGGTGGTGGTTTTGGTCCCGGTCGTAACACTTTGAGTGGGATGTGGACGGTCAATATCAAGCTCGAGGGTCAGAGCGATACGTCAATCACCTTGAACTTGCAGCAGGAAGCCGACCGTTTGAGCGGATCGATCGCTGGTCCACTCGGCGCCGGAGAGATTTCGAATGCATCGTCGAGTATGGGTGAGGTGCGGTTCACAGTTTCGGTGAATGTTGAAGGACAGACGAAGGAAGCAACCTTCACCGGCCGTCTCGCGAATAACGAAATCCGCGGCAACGTCGCGATCGTCGGCTCGTCACCGGGAACATTCACTGCAACGAGATCAGGGCAGCCAAATTAAAGGAGCAACATGAAAAAGTTCATCGCAAAACTCCTGTTTATCGCAATCATTACGACTTTGCCGTTGAAAGCAGCGCGCGCGCAGCGTCCAACCGCGCCTGAAACGCTCATTCGCAATGCGACCGTGCTCACGGTCACGCACGGCACCTTGCAAAACACGGACGTGCTCATGCGTAACGGCAAGATCGCGGCCATCGGCAAGAACCTGAGTGCTTCGGCAAACGCGCGCGTCATCGATGGCACCGGCAAATACATCCTGCCCGGCATCATCGATTGCCACTCGCATTCAATGCTCGACACGATCAACGAAGGCTCGCTCGCCGTCACCTCGATGGTACGCACGCGCGATGTGCTGAATACAACTGATGTCGATCTTTATCGTGAACTTGCAGGTGGCGTCACAACTCTGAACTTGCTGCACGGCTCGGCGAACCCGATTGGTGGGCTGAATACAGTTGTGAAGATCAAATATGGTCGTCCAGCCAACGAATTCTTGTTTCCGGGCGCGATGCCGGGGATCAAGTTCGCACTCGGCGAGAACGTGAAGCGTTCGAGTCAACCGAATCAACCCGGGGTCACGCGCCGTTATCCAAACACGCGCATGGGCGTCGAAGAAGTGATTCGCGATGCGTTCACACGCGCGCGTGATTACAAACGCACGTGGGATGAATACCGCGAAGCTGCGAAGAAAGACAAGAACCTGATCCCGCCACGTCGCGATTTACAGCTCGAACCACTCGTCGAGATTCTCGAAGGCAAGCGCTACGTTCACGCGCATTCTTACATCGCGAGCGAGATTCTGATGTTGATCAGTATCGCGGACGAGTTTGGTTTCAAAATCAAAACGTTCCAGCACGTGCTCGAGGGTTACAAAGTCGCGAAAGAGATCGCCGCACACGGCGCCGGAGCGTCAATGTTCGCCGATTCATGGGGATACAAAATCGAAGCTTACGACGCGATTCCCTACAACGCCGCCATCATGACGCGTGCAGGTGTGGTCGTCTCGATGAATTCTGACTCCGATGAAAGAGCGCGCCGCTTGAATATCGAAGCCGCCAAGGCGATGCACTGGGGCGACCTCACGGAAGAACAGGCGCTCAAGCTGGTGACACTCAATCCGGCCATTCAACTCGGAATTCAGGATCGGGTTGGGTCGATCGATGTCGGCAAGGATGCGGACCTCGCTATTTGGAACGGTCATCCGTTCAGTGTCTATTCGCGAGTTGATACGACGTTCATCGACGGCGAGGTTTTCTTCGATCGCGAACAGGATCTGGCGCGGCGTCCCGAGTTAGCGAAAGAACGCGCTACGCTCGAGCAAGCCGAACCGAATCGTCCACGCACGCAGGGACAGTCGCCGCAAACTCCTCGTCGTCGCCCGAGCAAGCACGAGGATGATGACATCGAAATCGAAAAGCCGTAACACGGATCACCGGAGAGAATATGAGAACGTTACTTGTATTAGTGATTTGCGCGACTTCTTTGTTCGCACAGCAGATCGGCAATCCAACTACCCAGCAAGGCGTGATTCCACCGCGCGGCACGATCGCGATTCGCAACGCGCGGATCGTCACTGTCAGTGGACCCGATATCGAGCGTGGCACGATCGTCATTCGTGACGGCAAGATCGAAGCAGTCGGCGCCAACGTTTCCGTTCCCTCCGGGGCGCAAACGATCGACGGCAATGGTTTGTCCGTCTATCCCGGCATGATCGACGCGGGCACGAATATGGGCCTCGTTGAAGTTCCACAGGGCGCGAACGGCACTGTCGATCTATCCGAAGTCGGCGAACTGAACCCAAACGCAAAAGCAATCATCGCCGTCAATCCGCACAGCGCACACATCGCCGTGACTCGTGTTGAAGGCATAACCAACACGCTGACTGCGCCGACGGGCGGCTTGATTTCCGGCCAGGCAGCACTGATCAACCTGCTCGGCACAGCGCCGAAGGAGATGGCGGTCGTGCCGCAAGTCGCGCTCGTCATCAACTATCCACGTATCGGCGGCGGTGGTGGCGGCTTCGGCGGATTTCAACAACAACCGGCGAATCTTGCCGAAACGTTGACGCAAAACGAGCGTCAGGTCGATCAGATTCGGAAAATGCTGCGTGATGCCGAGGCGTACGGCCGGTCGCAGGACGCTTACGCGAAAGACAAGTCGTTGCCGCGTCCGGATCACAACGTCGTGCTCGAACCGCTCGTTCCGTACGTTCGCGGTGAACAGCCCGTGATTTTCCGTGCGGATCGTGAAGCTGAAATTCGTGGTGCGCTCCGGTTTGCCGAAGAAATGAAGTTGAAACCGATCATTCTCGGTGGCAACGACGCGGCGAAAGTCGCGAATCTCCTTAAAGAGAAGAACGTTCCGGTGATTCTGACGGGTATCTTCTCGCTCCCTTCACGCGAAGACGACGCTTACGACTCACTTTATGAAACGGCCGCGAAACTTCAGCAGGCCGGCGTGCGTTTCTGCATTTCCACTGGTGATGCCGGTCCGGAAGTGCGAAATCTGGCGCAATACGCCGGAATGGCCGCGGCTTTTGGGCTGTCGAAGGCCGATGCGGTGAAGGCAGTCACGCTCTATCCGGCGCAAATACTGAATGTGGCAGACCGGCTGGGCTCGATCGAAGTCGGGAAGATGGCCAATCTGGTCGTTACCGACGGTGATCTTCTCGAAATTCGTACCCACATACGATATTTGTTAATAGATGGCCGCTCGGTGGTGTTAACAAGTAGACACACAGAACTGAACGACGCATTCAAAAATCGGAAGTGACCCGTTTTATCCGCGGTTCTAAGGAGGATTCCCCTTGTTTACCAAGAGTCTTTTAGCCCTCGTTGGCATTTTTGTCTTTTCCGCCACCTCAATTTATTCACAAACAAAACTCCTGCGATTCCCTGATATTCGGGGCGATCGCGTCGTTTTCACTTACGGCGGTGACCTTTGGACGGCGCCGTCGACTGGTGGTTCCGCCGCCCGTTTGACTTCGCATCCGGGTATCGAAGTGTTCGGGAAATTCTCCCCTGACGGCAAGTGGGTCGCATTTACCGGTCAGTACGACGGCGACGAGCAGGTCTACGTCGTTCCGACCTCCGGCGGCGATCCGAAGCAACTGACGTTCTATCCGGCGCGCGGACCGCTCGCGCCGCGCTGGGGTTGGGACAACCAGGTGTTTGGCTGGTCGAAAGACAGCAAGCGCATCATCTTTCGCTCACTGAGAGATTCGTGGACGCTTCCAATCGCGCGTCTTTATTCAGTTTCGGTCGACGGTGGCCCTGCGACTGCGTTTCCGATGCCGTCGGCGGGTTCCGGTGATTTGTCACCAAACAACGACGAGATCGTTTACTCGCCGCAGTCACGCGACTTTCGATCGGAAAAGCGATACGGCGGCGGTCAGGCTAATCAGCTCTTCATCTTCAATCTGGGCAGTAATGCGGCTAAGCGCATTACCGAAGGTCCGAGAGCGACACGCGACGCGATGTGGATTGGCGACACGATTTTCTTCAACTCCGATCGCGACGGGCACTTTAATCTTTACGCCTACAACGTGCCGAATGGACGAACCACGCAAGTCACAACCAGCCGCTCGTGGGACGTGCGCTGGCCGAGTTCAGACAACGAAGGCCAGATTGTTTACGAAATGAACGGCGAGCTCCAGGTGATGGACGCCCGCAGCAAAAAGAGCACGCCGATTTCGATTAACGTTCCTGACGAAGGCAACTGGAGCCGGCCGAGTCGCGTGTCGGCGGCGAATTTGATCGAATCAGTTGGTCTCAGTCCGAAAGGCGAACGTGCTTTGTTCGCGGCTCGCGGCGACATCTTCACCGCCCCGATTGAAAAAGGCCCGACTCGGAATTTGACTGATTCGTCTGGCGCGCACGACAAGTGGCCGAACTGGTCGCCCGATGGTTCGCAGATCGCATTTGTCTCCGACAAGAGTGGTGAAGAAGAGCTTTACCTGATCCCGCAGGATGGTTCGAAGCCTGCCGAACAGATCACAACCGGCGGCGCCGCGATGCGCTACGCGCCGGATTGGGCGCCTGACGGCAAGCGACTCTCGTTCAGCGACAAGGACGGCAAGCTTTATGTTCTCACGCTCGCGGATCGCAAAGTCGTTGAAGTGGCGGATTCGTCTCGTGGCCAGATTCGCGATTACACGTGGTCGCCGCGCGGAAACTTCCTCGCGTTCACGATGCCGAATCAGAATCAGTTTCAGTCAGTGTTTGTCTGGAGTGCGAATGATGGTCAAGTCAGACGCGTTACTGATGATTACTTCAACTCCTACAATCCGGCGTGGGATCCGACTGGCAATTACCTTTACTTCCTGAGTGACAGAGAGTTTGCGCCGCAGCTTTCGAATATCGAGTTTAACTACGCCACCAATCGTCCGACTTACATCTATGCGATGGCGTTGCGTAAAGACGTCAAGCATCCGTTCCCGCCGGAGAGTGATGAGGTGACGGTTGCAAAGACTGACGATGGACCAAAACCACCGGCCGACAAGCCTGCGGAAGGCGCTCCTGCTGCTGAAGCCAAACCGGCTGAACCCAAACCTGAAGCTGCACCGAAACCGCCGGGAACGATGAACATCGACTTCGATGGCATTGCAAATCGTGTTGCGCGCGTGCCTCTCGGAGCGGAAAACTACTTCGGATTGTCAGCCAAGACAGGTCATCTGCTTTACGTTGTCGGTGGCGCCGGTTACTACGGTCGCCAGGGTGATCGCACGCCTTCGTTGAAGATCTACTCAATCAAAGATCGCAAGGAAACGAATCTCGTTGACGACATTCGTGGCTACACGCTTTCTGAGGATGGCTCGAAAGTCCTCGTCGCACAGGGACCGGGTTACAACCTTTACGATGCAACACCGCAGGGTGAGAGATCGCGCAAGGCAGTGGCGACTAACGGGCTTTATGTCGATCGCGTGCCAACCGAAGAGTGGACCCAGATCTTCAACGAAGTATGGCGTCGTTATCGCGATTGGTTCTACGTCTCGAACATGCACGGTTACGACTGGCAGGCGCTGCGCGAGCAGTACCGACCCATGCTCAAGTACGTGGCCCATCGTTCGGATCTCAACTACGTGATCAGCGAGATGATCGCGGAACTCACAGTGCAACACGCTTACATCGACGGCGGCGATTTCCAGACTCCGCCGCGTCCGCGTTCCGGTTTGCCTGGGGCGCGTTTCGAGTTGGACCAGCAAGCAGGTCGGTATCGCATCTCGAAGATCTTCGGCGGCGACAATTCGGAAGACATTTACCGATCGCCGTTAACTGAAGTGGGCGTGAATGCGAGTGTTGGTGATTACGTACTGGCGATTGACGGTGAAGAGTTGAAAGCGACCGACGATCCGTACCGGATGCTTCGCAACAAAGCCGACAATCCGGTGCAGCTCACGATCAATAAAACGCCGTCAATGCAGGGCTCGCGAACCGTTTCGTATCGTCCGATTAACGACGAGCAGAACCTGATCTATCTCGATTGGGTCGATCACAATCGCGAGAAGGTGAGCAAAGCGACGAACGGTCGCGTTGGTTACCTGCACGTTCCCGACATGGGCGCGAACGGAATTCGCGAGTTTATCAAGTGGTACTATCCGCAACTCAAGAAGGAAGCGCTGATCGTGGACGTGCGTGCGAATGGTGGTGGTAACGTTTCGCGTATGTTGATTGAGCGTTTGCGACGAAAAGTGCTCGCGCTCAATTATTCGCGTACGAACGACGACGCGAGTACGTATCCGGACGGTGTCTTCATCGGACCAATGGTGGCGCTGCTCGACGAGAACTCGGCGTCAGACGGCGATATTTTCCCGGCGATGTTCCGCGAGGCCGGACTTGGACCATTGATCGGCAAACGTTCGTGGGGTGGCGTGGTTGGTATCACGAACCGCGGCCAGTTGATCGATGGCGGTCAGGTGAACGTGCCTGAGTCGGGCTTTGCGAGCAAGACGGGCGAATGGATTATTGAAGGCTACGGTGTTGATCCGGATATCGAAGTTGACAACGATCCGCAGTCAGTGATTGCCGGCAAAGATCCGCAGCTCGAACGTGCGATTACGGAAGTGATGGCGAAGTTGAAGAGTCCGGTGAAACTTCCACCGAAACCAGCACCACCCGTGAAGACGATCAACAATCGTTCGACTTCAAGAGCGACCGAGCAGGGTAATAACTAAGGGGTTTGCTTCACCAGATGACAGGGTTTGCAGGATTGACAAGATATCCTGCAAATCCTGTTAATCTTTTAAATCGTGTCTAAACAATATCTGCGAACAGCTTATCGACAGAAACTTCAAACCCCTCCAGCACACGCGATTTAGCGAGGTGCCCGGTTGAGTATTTGATCGACTTCCACACCAGTATCTCGCCTTTTTTACTCGCGTAACGCACGTCGATGATCTTGTTCCAGGGATCCACGAGCCATAACTCGCGCACTCCTAACGCCAGGTAAGTGTCGGCTTTTATCGTTTGATCGTAGACCTTTGAGCTTCGCGACAGGAACTCAAAAACGATGTCGGCAGATGAGCGTTTGTCACCCAACTTCTGACTCAACTCTCTCGACACGTACATCAAGTCCGGCTCGAGATAAGTTGAACCTTCGGCGCGAAGCCATACAGCTTCGTGCGGGAAATGAACATCACCATCAATATTGTTTCTAATTAAGAACTCCATCAAAGTTCTGTTCATTCGTGAGGCGACATCCCCGTGAGGCGGGTTTGGCGGCGGAACCATAAAAAGATACCCTCCAATGAGCTCATAGTGCGCACGGTCTCCCGGTTCGGGCAGGGCCCAAAACTCTTCGAGAGTGTAGCGTCGCGTGAGTGGTGAGAAATTGACCTCGATTGTTGTTTCAGTTTCCAGTGCTCGCATCGTGGCCCTCCTGATTCACATTTCAATGTTACTCCTTGATAAGTAGCTTCTCCAACGGCAACATCGCTTTCTGACCCTTGTGTTGCCAGCAGCGAACTGGTCCATGAACACGTCGCGAACAAGGCGTTCCTTTCTTCGTTCGCGCACCACATTGATAGGTTTGTTCCACTGTGATTGGAGGCTGCGCGGCGGGTTCAGTTTGCGAAGAGACGCTCGCGGTGCGTTGAATGACCAGCGGCGGCAGTTCACGTCGCCAACCGCGGCCTATCAGTATCCCCAGCACCAGAACGCAAGCCGTCACACTTGCTCGTTGCAGCAAATGTGCTCGCCGAAGCCTCGGAAAACACTTGTCACAGAACCGGCGGCTGGTCCATGCACGCCAGCGCAGACGCACGATCCTTTCACCACACTCCGAGCAGAAATTTGGCCGGTAATTCGTGAGGAACGACAAAGTTCACGCATTATAGGTGATCTCTTTCAAGCAACCGAATCCATTGCTGCCGCGTCCGAAATCAGCGCGTTTGAAAAACTATCCGGCGGCGGGGCATACTTGCACGCCGATTTATCATGGATTACCAGAAATCCTTAACTAGAATCCTGTTTTTCGTATCACTGGCGGTCGTCGCGGTGACTCCGATCCGCGCTCAGGAAACAGACGACGTCATCAGGACCGAAACATCGCTCGTGCAGTTGAACATCGGCGTGGTTGATAAACAGGGCCGCGCCATCACTTCGTTAACCCGAAACGATTTCGCGATTTACGAAGATGGCGTCAAACAGTCGATCCAGCACTTCGAACCGGTCGATGCGCCGTTCAGTCTTGTGTTGATGCTCGACATGTCAGGCTCGACGGTCAACTTCCGTCAGCAGTTGAAACTCGCCAGCCAGCGATTTCTTGATGCGCTCGCGCCCGACGATCGCGTTGCCGTAATTCAGTTCAACAAAGACGTGAAATCTTTGAGCGGCTTTTCTACCGATCGTCGAAAGACTGCGTATGCGATCGAGATCGCAAGCGGCGCCGGCGAGACTCACTTTTACGAAGCGTTGAAATTCGCGCTCAAGGAATTGGAGAAGGAAGGACAGCGACGCAAAGCCATCGTCGTTTTGACTGATGGCCTCGACACGCGTCTTCGTAATACCGATCGCACCACCTTGTCCAAAGCACAAACGGACGAAGAAGCACTGGCCGCGATTCAGCCGCATTCGAGTGCTGACCTGAATACCGTGTTGATGTCGGCGGATCGACTCGGTGTCACGATTTATCCGTTGGCGTTACCTTCGGGTGATCCGAAACGGCTGCCGCTGCAGACGCCAAACATCGTTGGTATCTATGCGGCCGCACGCGTACGGTTGCAGTCGCTTGCCGACCGCACTGGCGGACGTCTGAACGAGATCAACCGGTTGGAATACATGGCCCAGCTTTATCGTGAAGTAGCCGCTAGTCTGCGCACTCTCTACACCGTCGCGTACCAGGCCAAGGGCGACCGCCTGCGTGGTAAATGGCACGAAATAAAGGTGGAAGTGACGAACGCGGACCTGACAGCGCGCACGAAACCGGGCTATTTCGCGCGTTGAGCGGGGTCGGATTTTACATATTCGCGCTCAGCATTTACTATTACACCCTTCGCACCCGTAGCTCAGTTGGATAGAGTACCTGACTACGAATCAGGGGGTCGCATGTTCGAATCATGCCGGGTGCACCATTGATTTCAACGACTTGCGGCGGGCTGAATGGTCTGCCGCTTTTCTTTTGCGACAAACTTACGAGCAGCAAATAATCGTTGCTTTCTCCTGCCAAAACTGCTTAAGATTTCAGCGCGGTAGTAACAAGGCCTTCCTGGGTGTGGATGCCGATTTTTCAAATCTGAACATTCCTCATTGTTCCGAAACCCTGCCCCTTAATCCAAAGCAAATCCTATTTGCGGCCCGGAGATTCTCATGAAAAAGCTCATTCTGTCCCTCTTCACTTCTATTCTGTTCGCCGTTTCAGCACAGGCTCAAGTTGGACCAGAGCAGGCGCGTAACTATCAGATTGATGAAACTCATACGGGCGCAGCCAATGTATCCGGCGTGCTGCCGCCACTAAAGCAAAAGTGGAGTCGGAACTTCGGACAAGACATGTCTTATCCGCTTATTGTCGACGGCAAAGTCTACGTAACGGTGCGCTACGCGGGAGTGTTTGGAACAGAGCTGTATGCGCTGAATGCTGCCGACGGCACAACGCTCTGGTCGTATCCGCTGGGAGGCGCCTCCCACTGGTCTGCCATTTGTTACGAGTACGGCCGCGTCTACGCGATTAACAATGATGGTCTGCTGCGCGCCATTGATGGCAACACCGGCAATGTGATTTGGAGCCGGCAGCTTTTCGGCACATCTTTCACCTCAGCGCCTACTGTATTTCAGGGCGTGATCTACATCGGTGGCTCGGCCAACGGCACTGCGCACGCGGTAAGCGCTGAAACAGGCGACGTGCTTTGGTCGGCGACGGTTCCCGTCGCAGGTAACACTACGCCCGCGGTGACTACCGACGGTGTTTATCTTTCTTACTCTTGTGTAAATGTTAATAAGCTCAATCCCGCGGATGGCTCGCTCATCTGGAGAAACTACATAGCCTGTGGCAGCGGCAGCGACAACGGCCGGACGCCAGTCTTGTACAACGGCCGGCTCTATGCTCGCAGTCCAGGTTCCAATTCAGACTGGATCTACTACAGTCAAACGGGCGTGCTAGCCGGCGACTTTATTTCAATGAGCGCCCCGGTCTTCTCAGGCACCAAGGGGTTCTATTTATACGCGCCCCCGGAAACTGGATATGGCACCCTTCAAGGTCGGGACGTTAATACCAATCTAGTTCACTGGACTTTCGCTGGAGACGGAACACTGCAATCATCGATGCTCGTCGTCAATGATTATGTTTACGTCGGATCAAACAGCGGCAAGTTGTACGCGCTCGAAGCGTCCACCGGTCATTTAGTTTGGTCGACAACCACGGGCGCGAGCATTCCCTATGTTGATGAACGGAGTTCTTCGCAGCCGCTGACCGGCTTTGCCGCCGGCGAGGGAATACTTGTTGTTCCCACTAAAACCACTCTGATTGCCTACGAGTCGGATAATTCGCCGACCATTACCTGGGACAGCCCAACACCAGCACCAAACTTTCTCGGTTGGAACAACACGCCGGTCCAGCTTTCTTTTACCGCCGTTGCTCATCCTGCGGGCGTTGCGTTCGCCACTCCAGAAAGTCCACTTCAATTCAACGCCGAAGGCGACAACCAGACACAGCAAGTGACGGTTACGGATCAACTCGGAAACACCGCCACGCTGACTTCGCCGACGATCAGAATTGATATGACCGCTCCCGCGACCACCAGTTCAGTGGCGGGAATCGTCGTACCCGGAATCACTGCCTGGTACAAGAACTCCGCACAAGTCACACTGACGAGGACTGACAATCTCTCCGGAGTACAGGGCACTTGGTACACGATTGATGGCGGAGCGACGCAAAACTATCTTTCGCCATTCACGATTCAAACCGACGGCAGTCACACGATTAACTACTGGAGTTCCGACAAAGCTGGAAATACTGAAACACAGCAGTCCCGCGTAGTTAATGTCGACGTAAACTCGCCCAGCACTCAAATCTCAGTTGGCAACGGGTTCTATGCTTCTCCGACAGAGGTGACCTTGACAGCTACAGACTCCGGGTCAGGTGTGGCTAATACTTTCTACCAGATCGATTCCGGGGCAACCCAAACTTACTCCGGTCCTTTTATGGTTTCTGGCGACGGCAATCGTTCAGTTGTGTACTGGAGCGTAGATAACGCCGGCCACACTGAAAACCAACACTTCTTCACGCTGAAATTGGATGGCATCGCGCCCAGTACTGCTATCTCAACCAGCGGTACGAACGGTTTTAATGGATGGCGAACCAGCGCGGTCCAGGTCACGCTCTCGCCGTCAGATGCACGCTCCGGTGTCGCGGCAACTTATTACAAGGTTGATGGAGGCCCGACTCAAACTTATTCAGGACCTTTCATGGTCGATGAAAGCGCAGTGCACCAGGTCGATTACTGGAGCGTCGACAATGTAGGTAACACTGAAGTGCAAAAGTCTGCGGAAGTCAAAATCGATAAGGAAGCACCGACAACAGTGAGTTCTTCGTTGGGTACGTCAGGCAATAACGACTACTTCAGGGGAGCAGTGCAGGTTACGCTGACGGCGACCGACAACGTTTCGGGTTTGGCAAGCTCTGCCACTTCTTACAAGATTGATAACGGGACCACGAAAGCTTATCTGGGTTCACCGTTTAGCGTCTCCGGTGACGGCGACCACACAGTCAGTTTCTGGAGCCGGGACCTGGCAGGAAACACCGCCAGTCCGACAACAATCACGATCAATATCGATGCGACCGTTCCTGTAACCCAGGCCACACTTGCGGGTACGCAGGGCAGCGGCGGCTGGTATACCAATGAGGCGCAGGTCACGCTCTCCGCCACTGACGCTCAGTCAGGAATGGAGAACACTTTTTATAAACTCGACGATGGAGCCGAACAGACCTATTCCGGGCTCTTCAATATTTCCAGTAGCGGATATCACACCATCATCTATTGGAGTGTGGATCGCGCCAGCAATACGGAGTCGCCGCGTTCGTTGCTCATCAAGGTTGATTCGGTAGCGCCCTCAACCCAGGCTTCGGCTTCCAGTACCTGGCGGTTCGATGTTTGGTATCAGAGTCCTGCTCAGATTTACATCTCCGCGACGGACAGCGCTTCAAACATTGCCAACACCTATTACACGATCGACGGTGGACCTACCCAAACCTACACGGCGACGTTCAACCTTTCGACGAGCGGCGTTCACATTGTCAATTACTGGAGCGTGGACCAGGCGGGCAATACTGAAGCGCAAAAGTCATTGACGGTTCGAGTTGACAGCGACGCCCCCACCACCCAAATCCAGACCAGCGGAACTGGCGCCAATGGTTGGTATCGAGGCCCGGTGCAGGTTGGCTTGACGGCGACGGATCCTGAGGTCGGCGTAAACGTCACCATGTACCGAGTCGATGGTGGGCCAACCATGGTCTATAGCGCGCCTTTTACAGTCAGCGGTGAAGGTCAACATACGGTGCTCTACTGGAGTAATGACAAACTCAACCACACCGAAACGCAGCAGAGCGCTACAATCAGAATAGATTCCACTATTCCGACTGTGCAGCACTCCCTTAGTGGTCCGGTTGGCGGTAACGGTTACTACATCGGACCGGTGCAGTTTACGATGACGGGCACAGACAACCTGTCAGGACTCGCAACCATTTACTATCGAGTCAATGGCGGCGCGACGCATGTCTACAGCTCACCTTTTACGATTGGCGTCGATGGCAATCAGTCGGTCGATTACTGGAGTGTTGATGTAGCAGGAAATATTTCTGGAGTAGGTACTGCGTTAGTCAAGATCGACGTGAGCGCTCCGTTGACACAAGCCACAGGTTCCGGAACAGCAGGAACCAACGGCTGGTATCGCAGCTCGGTCCAGGTTTCATTGGCGGCAGCAGACAATCTGTCCGGAGTGCAAACGACTTTCTACAAAGTGGACGGCGGCACGACGAAAACTTATACGACAGCGTTCAGCGTATCGGGTAATGGCTCACACACGGTTAACTTCTGGAGTGTGGACAAAGCCACGAATACGGAAACCATGCGTTCGCTAGCCATCAATATCGATTCAAACCAACCAGGTGTGACCTGTAATGTATCACCATCTACGGCAGCCAGGAGTTCGAACCCGGTGACGATCACGGTAACCGGCCACGCTACCGATACGGTCAGTGGCGTTGCCATTACCGACGGAGCAACCTTTAGCGTCGTTGATGAGTATGGAGTGACCCAGCCGAGTGGTCCGATTACTTTGCAGTCAAATGGGAATTATTCGTTTACGCTGACTCTACCGGCCACGAGGAACGTTGGAGACAACACCCACGTTTACACGATTACAGTCCGTGGTACAGATCGAGCTGGCAATACGAACACAGCTTCAGATACGTTAAAGATAAACTAGGGAAAGTGTTAGAAACGGGTTCTGCTCGTGACCGCGTGCAATCATCCCGGGTGTACCATCAGTATTAACGATTTGCGGCAGGCTGTACGGTCTGCCGCTTTTCTTTTGCTACACTGATTCTGTTTACGCAAATTCCTGGTAGTGACCGTAGCGACAAACTATAGAGGAGCACACTGTGCCGGTCTTCGTCAGTCATAATTTCAAGGATGAAGCGATCTACAGCACCCTGTGTCTTGTGCTTGATTCGGCCCGGATGGAGCGCTGGGATCCCTCGACGATGTCACCCGGCGAATCACTTTCAGATCAATTGCGAAATGCGATTCGCATGTGCGAGGTGTGCATTTTCGTCGCTACCCGTCGGTCGATCGAATCTCCCTGGTGCCTTGCCGAATTAGGCGCATTCTGGGGGGCTGGAAAGAAGGTACTGGTGTTCCTGTGCGATCCCGACCTCCAGGATTCGATGCTGCCGCCTCAGTTCAAAGGCAATCTTCTTGTCAGCACTGCCGACGAGCTCATTAAAGCTGCCAGAGTTTCGATTGATCAGCATCGCACTGCGGTGGAAAAGGCGACCCAGGAAGCTCCTTATGAATTCTTTGAAACCTCTGGCAACTATGGTACCCAAAAAGATTGGCAGGGTCTCCTGATAAACACGCATCATCGGTTCGATGTTATGGGCGTCGCGCTGGGCGCATGGCGAAAAAGCCCTGGTTTCTCGAAACTGGCGTTATCCAAACCAAAGTAACAATCTTCGTGATGGGACCGACGAAATAGCCATCATTCATGAGTAACCGGAATCAGGCAAACAAGCATCTGACTCGGTACTGGTTTAACGTGTGCCGCCGTTTTTAATTGATCGGGATCGATACTGTCGCCGATCCGGCTTTGCCCGGTGGGAAGCGTTTCTGGCGCGCGATCCGCAACGCATTCGCATCACCACCTGAGGCCTGAGTTACGCGTCCCGACTCGTCATAAGTAACCGTCACGACCACTCTCTTCGCGTTCGTTTTCGGTTCTTCAACTGCTGGTGCGACAGCCGTCGGTGACTCTGCGTTCTTAGCGGCTTCGCGAGCCTTGCGTTCCTTCTCCCGTTGACGTTTCGCAGCCAGCGCGGCGGGATCTTCTGCGGGTGATTCGGCTTCTGTGTTTGAAGGTTGCGGTTGTGCTGGCGACTCTGCCTGGCTGCTTGCCGGAACCGGCGCCTGACTCACAGTTTCAACTGGCGCTGCGGCTGCCTGCTTGCTCTTGTACCAACCGGCCGGTACACCAATCGCGGCCACGCTTCCAAGAACTGCTACCAGAATTGCTCCTCCCACGAAGAGTGGTTTGCGACTCTTTCCCGCTTCGTCTCCAAAAGCGAGGAACGCCGGTGAGAATGATTTCTCAGTTTCAGAGCTAACCTCGACCTCGGCCTGCGTGTCCGTGAGTTCATCCGGATCGTGAACGTAGTCCGAGGGAAATGCGACACCCGGCGCGATGTTCTCGTCCAAACGCCTCAATCCTTCCAACACCACCTGCGTCCATGGCTGATTGATAGTGCGGCTATTGGCTTCCTCATCGACACTAAATTCAAACTCGGCATTCGGAAGCGTCAGCGCATAGTAAACAGCATCGATACCGTGCAACACGCCAATGCGTGCATCAACTACCGAGCCCGCCTGTAGATAAAAAAATCCCGCACCCTGCGGATACAAAACTTTGAGACGGCCGCTCTTTCTTTGATTACAAAAAAACTCAATCAGTTCGGAAAGTGAAAGGTCGCTGAGGTGTCCAGTTAATGCCATGAGAACAAGTCCCTTCTAGGAGAAACAGTAGGTTGGAAAAGAGGGGGAGAGGATGGCGCGCCGAAAATCAGCGCGCCATCGAGGTAGGTTACGGAACCAGCGCAAACTTATAGTTGATCACCCCCGACACCTTCACCGGTTGACCGGAAAGCTTGGTGGGGGAAAACTTAGCTTTGAGTGCAGCCTGAACGGCAGCCTCGCGCAAGATCGGTGGGCCACTCGACGCATTCGCCGCAACCACTTTGCCGGTCTCGTCGAGGATCACATCCACTGAAACCACACCTTGCGTTCTCATCCGCTTGGCAGCTTCCGGATACATCGGTGGTGGCAGATTCAATGCAGTGCCGTTGAGAACTCCGCCGGACACGGGCTTGAGAATGGGCTTCGGCGCTGGGCTCGGTGGCGGTTCGGAACCAAGATCCACCATGACCTGCTGGTTTGTGTTGACAGCCTGGACTTTCAGGTCAACTGGACCAGAGGCGAGTCTATTGGCCGTGCTTGACGCCGAAGGTAATTCAGGAACACTGGCCGCTTTCTTCGCATCACGCTGCTTGTTATTCGCCACCGGTTTGGTTTCAGTGACCGGCTTGTTGTTGACGGGAGTCGTAACCGGGGGAGCGACAGGCTGGGGGGTTGTAGCAGCACCGGGTGTGACCATTCGCACCATGTTCTCATCGAGGTAATACATGATGGCGCGGTAGGTCACTTCGGTTGGTTCGAAAGTTACGCCGCGTGAATCGACGACGGCCACGGAGGTCGTCATCTTGTTCCAGTTGCCGGCGAAGTCGAATTCGTATTTGTAGATTTCCTTGCTCAACAAAGTTCCATCCGGATTGAGCATGGTCATCTCACTGATATTTCCCTTTTCGTCGTATTTGTAGACCTCCTTGCCGGTCAGAGTAGCACCGGCAATCGGGAAATACTGATTCTCGATTTTGTTGCCCTTGATGTCGTAGGCGACGACTTCGACGAGCGCATGTTTGCCTTCGGCCTGGCGTCCATCGGCAGTTGAAAGTTTTGCGATTTCAGTACGTACACGTCGAACGGGACCAGTCAAACCGTCTCGGGACCTGTCGCTTTCAACCGCGGGACTTACGGCTGGGGCATTTCCGGCTTTAGCCAGGGGTGATTGAGCACTTGCCGCGGCGCTCAAGACCATCAGGCTAAGCGTAACTAAGCAGAATCGGTTAAGCATTCTCGACATTGTTTTTCTCCATAATTCGCTGAGGCAGGCCAAATTTGGAAAGTTTTAATGAGGCGGGCAGGTCACACTCTACTTCCGTCAGGACGCCCAACGGCCCAACCCATACTAACGAAGTTAAACGTAGTTTGTCCAGACCCTGTTTGCCACAAAAGAGGCAGATAAGGCTTTTTGTCCCTTTTTGTGGGCGTTCTTAGGTTTGGAAGAGGTGGTCCGTGCGGCTCATGGCCAGGAGTTCGTGGGCGGTTCGGTAGACTTCGGCCACTGAAATGTGGGTAACGGAGGGGCTGAAGATGATCCGGTGGTGTTCGCCGACCGGCGTATAGCTGTGCGGATCGGGTCGGTCGAAAAGGACGATTACCGGGGTGCCGACCGCTGCCGCAACATGCACCGGGCCGGTGTCGTTGGAGATAAATAGCGTCAGCCGCGCCTGCGCCGCAGCCAATTGCGGGATAGTCAGCCGGTCAAAAAAGATTGTCGTCGCAGGAAAGATGGTCTTCATCTGCGGGACGAACGCTCGTTCCTCGGGTCCGGCGAAAACGATCACCCGCACGCGGTCGTTTCGAATCAAATGATCCGCTACCTCCGCAAATCGCTCGACGGGCCAGATTCGTCCGGCATGCCCCGCGCCCGGAAAGAGTCCAACTAACAGTTCTTTTGAGTGTGCCTTCTCCTTTTTCAGCATCGCCTCGACAGCCGCGTCATCTGCCGGATTGGTCTTCAAAACCGGAGTGCGCGGCGCGTTCTGAATCCCGAGCGGTTTCAGCAGTTCGAGGTAACGATCGACAAGATGAGCTTCAGTCGGCTCTTTCGCCGGTCGTGGTTTGAAGTTGGAAAGGAAATCGAGCGAGCGGTTTTCGCGCCGAGAATACAGCCGGTGCGGCGCGCCGGAGAGAAATCCGAGCAGGTTCGTTTCGTAGTAACTGTGCAGGTCGATGACGAAGTCGTACTTTGCCTTACGAACGGTGGAGACAAACTTCGCCACTTTTCCAATCGAAATCAGGGTTGGACCATCGCGGAGACCGACACGGTCGACTTCGAGGATTTCGTTGGCGTAACCGGAAAGATTCAGCAACTCCTTACCCGGCTTCCCGACCGCCACAGTTATTCGCGCGTTTGGAAAACGGTTCCGAATCGCACGCAACGCGGGCAAACTCATTACCACATCGCCAAGCTGCCCAAAATCGATGACGAGAATGTTACGCGGATCAAATTGCATTTTATAAGCCACGGATTTCACGGATGAACACGGATCAGAAAATGATTATTTATTTTTCTCCGTGTTATCCGTGAAATCTGTGGCTAAATATTTCTTAGATCCTTTCCTGTCATGTCGGATGGTTTTTTCAGATCGAGCAGACCAAGCAGCGTGGGGGCCACGTCTTCGAGTGCGCCACCACTGCGCAATTTCGCACCCTTCGAATCTTCATCGATCAAGTGAAATGGCACCGGGTTGATGGTGTGGGCAGTATGCGGAATACCGGTGGTGGGATCGATCATCTGTTCGGCGTTCCCGTGGTCGGCAGTGATCAAGGTGATGCCGCGTGCTTCGCGGATTCCCTTTGTGATCCAACCGAGACAGGTATCGACGTACTGGCACGCCTCGATCGTCTTTTCCAACTTGCCTGTATGGCCCACCATGTCGGGATTCGCGAAGTTGATGACAAAAACGTCTGTGTCTCCCTCGTCGATGCCACGCAAAACTTTGTCAGTCACCTTAAACGCCGACATCTCAGGTTGCAGATCGTAAGTGGCGATCTTTGGCGAAGGGACCAGCAAACGCTGCTCGCATGGATACTCCTTTTCCACACCGCCGTTGAAGAAGTAGGTCACGTGCGCGTATTTTTCGGTTTCGGCCATACGATAATTACGGACCTTGAGATCGCCCCAAACTTCCGCCAGCACGTTGCGATGATGTCGCGGCGGAAACGCGATTGGAAGATCGAGGGTGTGGTCGTACATCGTGAAGCAAACGAAGTGAACACTCGGCCGATCTGTGATCACAAACTCATTGAAATCCGGTAGCGCCAGAGCACTTGTTAACTGCCGCGCACGATCGGGCCGGAAGTTAAAGAAGACTACCGAGTCCTCGTCTTTGATCGTCGCGACCGGCGACCCGTCGTGACGGACAATCGCGATCGGTTCCACAAACTCGTCCGTCACGCCACGCTCGTACGATTGCTGAATCGCCGCGATCGGATCTGTTGCTCGTTCGCCGATTGCTTTGGTCAAAAGATCGTAAGCACGCTGTGTTCGCTCCCAACGCTTATCACGGTCCATCGCGTAGTAGCGACCGACAACGGTCACGATCTCGCCGCAACCGATTTCGTCCAGCTTTCTTTGCAACGAAGCGACATAATGACTGGCTGACGACGGTGGCGTGTCGCGTCCATCGAGAAAACAATGCACGTAAACCTCGTTGAGGCCATGCTCTTTCGCCATCTGCAAGAGCGCGTAAAGATGCGTAAGAGACGAGTGCACCTGGCCATCGGAGATGAGTCCCATCAGGTGTAGTGCTTTGCCGCGCGTCCTGGCGCCCTCCACTGCCGCGGTCAACACTTTGTTCTTGAAGAAATCACCGGTTTCGATCTCGTGATCGACGAGGGACACATCCATGCGAATGACACGACCGGAGCCGATATTCAAATGTCCGACTTCGGAGTTTCCCATTACGCCGGCAGGCAGACCCACGCGCGAGCCGTGTGCTTCGAGCAACGTGCTGGGATATTTTTCGGCGAGCTCGTCGTAAAAAGGAGTTGTGGCGAGAGCGATCGCGTTGCCTTCACGCGACGCGGAATAACCCCAACCGTCAATAATGATCAGGGCAATCGGCCCTTTTTTCTTAGACATAAGTTTTCAGCCACAAAAAGGCACAAAAGTCACAAAAAGATTTTCCCATTTATAACGCTGGACCTTTAAAAGTCCTATTCCAGCCCCTGCGCTAAGCAACTGCTTTTGTGCTTTTTGTGCCTTTTTGTGGCTGGCTTTGCAGAAAGGCTTTGTGGCCAGGGAAGCGCGCGGCGCCGCGGAGATCTTCTTCGATACGCAGCAGTTGATTGTATTTTGCAGTGCGATCGGTGCGCGATAATGAGCCCGTCTTGATTTGGCCCGCGTTCGTGGCAACGGCGAGATCGGCGATGAATGGATCTTCAGTCTCACCGGAGCGATGCGAGATGATTGTCGTGCGATGGTTTCGCTGGGCCAGTTCAATACAATCGAGCGTTTCCGTCAGCGTGCCGATTTGATTGACCTTGATCAAAATCGAATTCGCCACACCCAGATCGATTCCTTTCTGAAGAAACTTCGTGTTGGTCACAAACAGATCGTCGCCGACGAGCTGCACTTTACTGCCGATCTCATCGGTTAAGAGCTTCCATCCCTTCCAATCGTTTTCCGCCATGCCGTCTTCGATCGAAATAATCGGATACTGTTCAGACCAGTTCTTCCAGTAAGCCACCATCTCTTCGCTGCTGAGTTTTCTCTTGTCACTCTTTTTGAAGACGTATTTCTTGCCGTCGTAAAACTCGCTCGCCGCCGGATCGAGCGCGAGCAAACAATCAGAGCCCGGCTTGTAGCCCGCTTTAACGATCGATTCAAGAATCGTTTCGACAGCTTCTTCGTTCGACTTCAAATTCGGTGCGAAACCACCTTCGTCACCAACACTCGTCGCGTAACCTTTGCTCTTCAACACCGACTTGAGTTGATGAAACACCTCGGCGCCCACGCGCAACGCTTCACTAAAACTCGCAGCGCCGCAGGGAACTACCATGAATTCCTGAAAGTCGACGTTGTTGTCTGCGTGTGCGCCGCCGTTGACGATGTTCATCATCGGCACCGGCAACGTTCGTGCATTTGGACCACCGAGATACCGGTAGAGTGGCAGTTCCAACTGTGCCGCCGCGGCCCGAGCCGTCGCCATCGATACGGCCAGCAACGCATTGGCGCCCAGTTTGGATTTGTTTGGCGTGCCGTCTAACTCGATGAGGGCGCGATCGACTTCGACCTGGTCCAAGGCGTCGAATCCCTGCAAGGCGGGTGCAATCACGTCATTAACATTCTGAACTGCTTTGAGAACACCCTTGCCGCCGTAACGTTTTTTGTTGCCGTCGCGAAGTTCAACCGCTTCGTGTTCGCCGGTTGAAGCGCCTGAAGGTACTGATGCACGTCCCGTCACACCATCGGCTAAAATCACTTCCGCTTCTACAGTCGGATTACCTCGCGAGTCCAGTATTTCCCGTGCCAGAACGTGCTCGATCCAGCTCATCCTTTGTCTCCCCTTCTCCGTTTGTTTGTTGAATTTCTAGTTTGACGCGCATCACGCGGCGCTTCTCAACGCGCTCAACGCTGAAAAGCAGACCGTCGTGTTGTACTTGTTCACCCGGTTTGAGAACGTGCCCGGCCTCCGTCATCAGGAAACCGCCGATAGTCGTGTAAGCCTCCGACTCGGGCACGGTAAGTTTCAGCCGTCGATTGAGATCACGGACGGCCAGTCCGCCGGCGAGGTGAAATGTCTTCTCATCAATCGGTGTGATCTGCTCGTTCACTTCTTCATCGTGCTCGTCACTGATCTCGCCGACTATCTCCTCTAGCAAATCTTCGAGCGTGATGACGCCTTCGAGTCCGCCATGTTCGTCGACCACAAAGCCAAAATGCATTTTTGCCTTCTGCATTTGCCGCAGCACGTGTTCGAGTCGGGCTGTGTCGACGACGTACATCGGCGGCTGCAGCACATCCTCGAGCTTGAATTTCTGTGGATGGAGCAGATACGGCATCACGTCTTTGCTGTGGATGAAGCCACACACGTCGTCAAACGATTCTCGATATACAGGCAGACGCGAGTAACGATGCTGTTCGAATGCCTTCGTGATCTGCTCGAGATTACACGTGTTTTGAATTGCCGCCATTTCGGTCCGCGGCACCATCGCTTCGCGCACGACCGTGTCAGAAAACTCAAACACGCGATGAATCAATCGTCGCTCTTCGGCCCGCAAGTGACCACTCTCACGCGAGATGTCGACCAGCCGGCGCAACTCATCCTCGGTGTAGGTTGACGCATGTTCACCGGTCGCCTTTATACCGACGAGTTTTACAGTGCGCGCACTGGCCCAGTCGAGCGCACGAATCGGCAGACTAAAGACGCGATAAAAGAGCTGCAACGGTAGCGTCACCGCCATAGCAACTCTTTCGGCATGGGCAAGACCGACTAACTTCGGCGCCTGTTCTCCGAGAACGATGTGGAGTGACGTGATGATCACGAAGGCGACACCGAAGGCGATCGTGTGTCGCGCAGTTTCCGACCAACCGGCGAGCGGACCTTCCAGTAACCGGGCGATTGCGGGTTCACCAATCCAGCCGAGTCCGAGCGAAGCGAGTGTGATTCCCAGTTGGCAGGCAGACAGATATGCATTGAGGTTTTGCAGTTGCTTCATCAACCGCTTGGCCGTCCGGCTACCCTGATTGGCAAGCGTCTCGATTCGCGACGAGCGCACACCGACGAGGGCAAACTCAGCGGCCACAAAAAAGCCGTTAGCTGCGACCAGTAACAGAACCGCGAGCAGTTTTACGGTAATAGCGGTGGCGGAAGTCATGTGGGCTGGAAATCATAGCATGGAGGAGGGGCGGGCACAGATCTCCATGGAAAATACAGATCGGCGCAAATCCGTACTGAATCAGTAAATCTGTGGTTAGTGTCCTACAGACGCACCGGCGGCGCGAGCGCGGACTGGGCGCCGGTCATGCTTCGAGTGGGCACGAGCGAGTGCCTGATCGACGCGAGGTTCGATGTTGCACTCGGGCTGGCGGCACACTGCGGCCAATTCCGAAACGACGAGATAACGAGACCGCTCGAGCATCCGTTGTTCGCGGAAAGACAATGGTTTTAGATTGCTCAGATAAGTTAAGTGCTTGAGCACGTCGGCAACTTCGAAAATGTCGCCGGTGCGCATTTTTTCTGAGAATTCCTTGAAACGATCCTTCCAATCATTAGCGGGGGAGGAAAAATCATCTGCAAGCGCCTTAAATAGCATGTCACACTCACCCGATGAGATTGGGGAGCGCAGGCCAACTTCTGAAGCATTCGAGACTGGGACTAAGACCACTGAGTTGTTAGCAGCCAAACGAAGCGTATAAAAAGGTAGGAGCTGAGTGCCTATTTGCTTCTGTTCTACTTGCTCGATGGTCCCGATTCCATGATTCGGGTAAACGACTTTCTGGCCGACTTTGAAGCCC
>DASSFI010000047.1:0-27939 GCA_035694465.1 Pyrinomonadaceae bacterium
GATAACAAAGCGGCGCCAGGCCGCCGCACTCCAAAGGTAGCGCGCTTCAATTTGATTTAATAATCCACCCGCCGCCAAGAACTTCGTCACCACGATAAAAGACCGACGCTTGTCCGGGTGTGATGGCTCGTTGCGGCTCGTCAAACACGATGCGCGCACGATTGTTCTCGAGCGGGGTAATAGTGGCCGGCGCTGCCGCGTGACGATAACGAACCCGCACTTCAGCACGCACTGGCTCTTGCGGATCGTCAAACGCGATCCAGTTGACTTGGGCAACAGTGAATTCACTGCTCAAAAGCTCTTCGGCTGCACCGGCAGTGACACGATTCCTTTCAGCATCGATTGAGATCACGTACAACGCGCGTTCGTTTGCGATGCCCATGCCGCGACGTTGCCCGATCGTGTAGCGATGAATGCCTTCATGATGACCAATAACTCGCCCACTCGTATCGACGATTTCACCCGCGCCCGGTAAACGCTCCGTCGCGTTTTCCGCTGCAAGATATCGATCGATAAAGCCGGCGTAATTCCCGTCCGGCACAAAACAGATTTCCTGCGATTCTTTCTTCTCGGAAACTCCATTCAACCCGTGTTGTCGTGCGGCATCACGCGCCTCGGGTTTCGACATCTCGCCGAGCGGAAACAAGGCGCGCGATAGTTGCGCTTGTGTCAGTTCCCAGAGAAAGTACGACTGATCCTTCTGTTGATTGATACCGCGCAGGAGTTTGTAACGATTGCCGGATGGATCGAATTCAACACGCGCATAATGACCGGTCGCCACTTTCTCGCAGCCCAAACTGACGGCGAGTCGATCGAGTGAAGCAAACTTCAAACGACTGTTGCACGACACGCACGGAATCGGTGTCTCGCCGCTGAGATAACTCGTGACAAACGGCTGCACCACATCGCGCTCGAAATCGCGTTCGAGATTCAAAACGTAAAACGGAAAACCGAGTTCTTCGGCAACGCGACGCGCGTCGTAAACGTCGTCAAGCGAACAACATCGAGACGGCAACGGATCGCCGTTTTCGTCAACATTGATGCCTCGTCGCTGATCCCACAACTGCATCGTGAAGCCGACGAGCTCGTGCCCCTGCTCTTTAAGAATTGCCGCGGCGGCGGATGAATCTACGCCACCACTCATTGCTACTGCGATCTTCATACTGCCAACTACCCGAATTTGGTCCCTTTCTGCTCGAATGTTAAGATGCCCGTAAATGTCGGAAAGCGCAATCCAGGACTATCGAGTCGCCACTGAACCTTATTATCTGCCTGTCGGCCGCGAGGTCGAACTCTTTGAAGCCGCTCACTCGGCACGACTGCCGGTGATTCTCAAGGGCCCGACCGGCTGCGGCAAAACGCGCTTCGTCGAACACATGGCGTGGCGTCTTGAGCGACCGTTGATCACCGTCGCGTGTCACGAAGACTTGTCGTCAACCGACCTCGTCGGTCGCTTTCTGTTGGAGGGTGAGGAGACGATCTGGCACGACGGGCCGCTGACGTCTGCCGTACGCAACGGCGCGATCTGCTATCTCGACGAGGTGGTTGAGGCGCGCAAAGATACGGTGGTGATCATTCACCCGTTGACGGATCATAGACGTCGTTTACCCATTGAAAAACTGGGTACGATCGTTGAAGCGCCAACCGACTTCATGCTGGTCGTTTCTTACAATCCTGGTTATCAGTCGATATTGAAAGATCTAAAGCAGTCGACCCGCCAGCGCTTTGTGGCCATCGAGTTTGACTATCCACCGCCGGAGATGGAGGCGGAGATTGTGGCGCGCGAAGGTGGTGTTGACGAAGGCACCTCACGCGACCTCGTCCTGATCGGTCAGAAGGTGCGCAATCTGCGAGGCCATGGATTGGAAGAAGGTGTTTCGACGCGACTCCTGATCTACGCCGCCCAACTAATCGCACTCGGCATCCCTCCAGTCGACGCCGCGGACGTCGCCATGTGCTCCCCCATCACCGACGACCGCGAACTGCAACGCTCAATCCGCGAGATCGTGACTACCGTGATCTGATCATCTGTGTAATCTGTGGATGTCTGACGATCAACATCAATCCGCTGAACGGCAATCGTTCCTCGAACTGACGCGTAGTCTAACGGGACTGCCGTTGGACCAGGCGGCGGCGGTACTCGAGACGAGCGCTTCGATCGGAGCGATCTCACTTCGCGCCGGCATCGAATTTCTCCGCACCGCGCCCGTTGCCGCTCACGTTTTACAAGCCTCGGAATTGCGCGCGTGGGGTGAGATGGGCCGGCGGCTCGCAATGGCCGACTACGAATCTGCCGTTTCGTTCTTTGACGAAGGCGTCGAATCACTGCGTTCAATCTCACCTGAGGTTCGTCCGGACATCTTCGTCCTAACTGCCCGACAGATGGTTCTCTCGACTGTCATCGGTCGTGAAACTCTCCACTTGCTGCCAACTCTCGCAGAAGAAATTAACGACGACAATCTTCTCCGCTCGATAATCCAGGTAGCAATCGAGATCGCGCGGCGCTCTGCGAAACACAGCGACGAGTTTCTCAACGCCAGCGCCAGGGTCATATCCGAACTCAGACGTTTCAACGACGCCGATCTGATTGCGACAGCCGTTGCGCTTGCCGGTGCGTTCGCATCCCGTGCCGGAGGAATCGCAGCCGATGCGTGGATCGTCATTCCCGAAAGCCTGGCTACACTGTCAGTGTCAGACGCCAAGCGTTTACTGAAAAGCACCGATGACTTTCTCGAACGTGGTGGCGGTGCGGCGCTACACATCCTGATCGCCGGCGGCGAGATCGCGCGCCGCGCGCCCGAGATTTTTGACGAATGGATCGCGTTGTTATGGGTGGTCGCGGCACACGGCAACGCGAGCCTGATAGCTTTTGTTCGCAGCAGTCCCGGATTCATTCGACTAATGAACGCAGATCCGAATCGCACCGCGGCGATCGAGCTTTCGCATCGCGTCCTCGCACTGACGAAAGAGATTGCGGCAGTGGATGGCGAAGCCGCCCTGGCTTGTTTTCGTTCTGCGCCACGCGCGTTGCGGACAGTTTCCATCGAGCAATTTGAGGCCTGGGCACGTCGCGGGCTTGAGTCAGGCCGAACTGATTCACGTGCGCGGCGCAGTTACTTCTCACTCGAGACACGAGGAAGTTACGAGGCACTGCATAGTGGCGGCGCCGGTCTGTCTCTTGAGGTAGTACAACATCTGCTGCGCCTGTATGTCGAAGCACTTACCGGACGCGAAGTCGAGGTGGCGCCTCTCGCCGCTGTTCCCGACGAGGCCCGCATCGACGATGGCCGCACCATTCATTTGCCTTCACTCGTGAATGAGTTTGGTGACGAAGAACTCGATTTCCGGCTCTACAAAGTGCTCGCCGCGCATGCAGCCGGACAGATTGAGTTTGGCACTTACGAACGCGGTGGCATTTTGCGCCCCGCCCACTCGGCGATTGCTGCCCGCTACTCGAAAGAGAACGTCGAGGCACTCGATGCCTTTGCTATCGCAGATGAGCTCGTGCAACTCCGGAAAGATGGCCACGAAGAGGCACAAACGGAAACAAAGGAAGATGTTGGTTATCGTGACATCTTGAAGTTGTTTCCGATGCCGCAGCTCGCGCGGCGTGTGTTTGGGACTCTCGAGAACGGTCGTATCGATCGTCGCCTGCGACGCACTTACCGTGGTCTTAGTCGCGATCTGGATTTGATTCGGCAACATCTCAGTCGCAGCCGGCCACTGATGATGGAGTTGCCGGCGTCTCTCGTTCCATTTGAGCTGCTCTTTCAGATCACGATGCTCGGCGGCGCCCGCGAAGACGCGCGCCTGGCCTATGGCCAGATCGTTTCTGAGCTGGAAACGATCGTCAGCGAGTATCTGGTGCGCGAACAGTCGACGGTCGCGGACACTTTAATGGCGACGAGTCGTGTTTACGATCTGTTCCAAACCGTGATTCCCGTTGATGATTCGGTTCAGCAAGTCGAGACGCCGGAAGATCAAACCGAATCAGACGACGAATCAGCCGTCCAGCAGATGAAGCAGCGACAGGCTGAGCGGACGCCTGAGCGTCGCGACGCGCGCGAGTTATTCAACGCCTGGAACGATCCGTCCGCCGAAGGTGAACCGGACGAGTTGATGGGCGCTGAAGCGTGGTCCGACGGCGAAACACCCGAGCAAGTGCTCGCCGAAGGTGAAGTCGCGTTCAACTACGATGAGTGGGATCGCGAGCTCACAGATCATCGACTGGGCTGGTGCCGAGTGGTTGAAAAGAAAGTGAAGCACGGCGATCGCAACTTCGTGGAACACACGAAAGAACGGCACAAAGGCGTCATTTCCTCGATACGTCATCAGTTTCAACTGATGAAACCCGAGAACCTGATCCGCGTCGCTAATGAAGTTGACGGCGAGGAATTCGATCTGAATGCAGTGATTGATTACGTGATCGATCGGCGTGCGGACGGCCAGCAGTCGGAACGCATTTACACGAAACGATTGCGACGGCGGCGCGATGTGGCAGTCTCGTTTTTGTTGGACCAGTCATCCTCAACTGCAAGGACGATTGGCCGTCATCCGCTGCAACCATACACGCGTCCGGGCCGCAGGATCATCGAGATCGAGAAAGAAGGTCTCGTGCTCATGAGCGAAGCCCTCGAAGCGGTTGGCGATGTTTACTCGATAAATGGGTTTACGTCAGAAGGACGGCGCAATGTGAAGTTTTACGTCGTGAAGGATTTTGATGAGAAGTATAACGACGAAGTAAAACGACGCATTGGCGGGATTACTTATCAGAACAACACGCGGCTCGGAGCTGCGATTCGTCACGCGACGGCGCGATTGGGCAAACAGGACGCGCGTACGCGATTGCTCATCGTGCTTTCCGACGGGCGACCATACGATCACGATTACGGTGATGCGCGTTATGCGCGTGACGACACGCGCGAGGCGTTGCGGCAAGCGAAGAATGAAGGCATCACGCCTTTCTGCATCACGATCGACCGTGAATCCGAGGCGGAGTTACGGGATTTGTATGGCGAGATCGGTTACACGATCATTGACGATGTGCTGTCACTGCCTGAGCGCCTACCCGGCATCTATCGCCGATTAACAACTTAAACGCGGATTACGCGGATCCCCAGCCGCCGCCACCGGGTGTCTCGATGCGAATTCGCTCGCCGGCTTTCAGGTCGTGAGATCCTTTTGATGAGAGCTTCCCGTTCTTTCCCGGCGCACCATCTTTTCCACCAAATAATCCGTATGGACCACGCTTCCGGCGATCGCATAACAACGACATGCGCGCGGGCACGATGGTCTCAATCTCACGGATGACACCATCGCCACCACGATGCTTTCCTGCCCCACCCGAACCTTTACGCAATCGATACTCGCGGACGCGCAACGGATACGCATACTCGAGCGCTTCGGCGGGCGTGTTCAAGCTGTTCGTCATGTGAGTGTGAACACCGCTCATGCCATCAGCAGCCGGTCGCGCGCCCATACCGCCGGCAACCGTTTCGTAGTAGGAAAACTCGAGCCCGGTGCGCGTGTCGATGCCGCCGATGGTGAGATTGTTCATCGTACCCTGACTCGCCGCCGGGATACGTTTGGGGATCGCCTGAGATAAAGCCTTGAACAGGACGTCGACAATTCGCTGCGAAGTTTCGACGTTCCCGCCTGCGACTGAAGCAGGTGGATTTGCGTTGACGATGGTGCCACTCGGCGCGATCACTTCAATCGGTTCCATCAGTCCTGCACTCGCCGGCACTTCACCGTCAATCAAACAGCGAAATACGTACGAGACAGCCGAAACCGTGATCGCCTCTACCGCGTTGATTGCGCCCGTAACCTGCGGCGAACTGCCGGTGAAGTCGATTACGGCGCGCTCGCCCTTGATTGTGATGCGAACTTTGATTGGCACTTCGCGATCGTCAACGCCATCGTCGTCCAGCGCATCTTCTGCTTCGTAGGAACCGTCAGGAATGGAGGCAATCGTGTGTCGCATTAAACGCGCCGAGTAGTTGATCAGTTGCGATGCATACTCGGTGGCTTCCTTTTCACCACGACGTTCGATGATCTCGAGTAGACGCACGGCGCCGGTTTTCAGCGAACCGATTTGCGCATCGAAGTCGCCGCGGCGTTCGACGTTTCCACGGACATTCGCGAGCAACAGTCGCATCGTATCCGCATCCAGCGTACCGCCACGGACAAGACGGATTGGCGGAATGCGAATGCCCTCGCCATAAATGTCTGTGGCAAGACCCATCGATCCGGGAGTCGCGCCGCCAATGTCGGCATGATGGGCGCGGTTGGCGACGTAAAAAAGAATCTTCTTCCGAATAGCAACCGGCATCACGAGTGTGACGTCGGGCAAGTGTGTACCACCGGCGAACGGATCGTTAAGCGCAACGACATCACCATCGACAAGGTCGATTTCGTTGAGCGCCGCAGCGACAGCCATCGGCATCGATCCGAGATGCACCGGCATGTGATCGCCCTGCGCGATCACACGGCCTACGGCATCGAAGACGGCGCACGAATAATCACGGCGTTCCTTTATGTTTGGTGAAAACGCCGTGCGCCGCAATGCAACACCCATCTCTTCGGCCACCGAAGTAAAGAGCGCGCGATATATTTCGAGCGTTGTCGGATCGAACTTTATCTTCATCTCAACTCGATCAGTAAATTGCCAAAGTCGTCAATCCGTGCTTTCGAATCCGCATCTATCAGCGTTGTCGCTGAGTACTCAGTCACGATGCATGGTGTCTCCAACTTGGCATTTGCAAATAGATCTTCGCGCCGGTACATCGCAACAGAAGTTTTACGACCGTCGAGATGCATGTTCACTCGTCCATGCAGCTTTGTTTTGCCCGACCCGATTCTTTGTTGCGACAACCTCTCAACCAGACCGAACGATCTTAGCCGCGTGCTGACGATTTCGATCTCGCTCTGTTCCTGCGCGTAACCGTAACGTTCGCGATGAACGCGATGAAACTCAGCGCCGAGATCTCCGGTGATGTTTCTAATCTCCAACTCGAACGACTGCCCACGATAACGCATCGCGAGCGAACGTTCGTGTCGTTGTCGCGACCCGGAAAATCCTTCCGCACGCAACACCGTCGCCGCCTCCTTCTCCATTTCCCGGAATACTTTTTCGAGTTTTGACGTCTGCTTCGATCCATGAGTCAACATCACCGTCCGGCTCTGATCCTTGATCACATCAGCCACCAGAACGCCAACCGCAGACAACGCGCCCGGAGCAGTCGGCGCAATGATCGTCGGAATCCTCAACGCCCGCGCCAGATCGACGGCATGCAAACCACCGGCGCCGCCAAACGGCAGGAGCGCAAACTGCCGCGGATCGTGACCACGCTCGACCGAGATGTGTCGCAACGCGCGCTCCATGTTTGTATTCGCAACTGATATGACTCCCTCAGCGGCAGTTGTGACGCTGCATCGTTTGCCGGAGACTTTGCTCAAATCACTCGCGAGCTTCGTCATCGCTTCGTACGCGCGCTTTTCATCGAGCTTGAACTCGCCACCTAATAAACCCACCCCACCGAAGTGGCCCAACACTACGTGCGCGTCGGTAACAGTCGGCAATAATGAGCGACCATAGCAAGCCGGACCCGGATCGGCTCCTGCAGACTCTGGTCCAACGCGTAACGAACCACCTTCGTCGACACGTGCGATCGAGCCGCCGCCAGCGCCAACAGTGTGAATGTCCATCACTGAAACTGCGACTGGTAATCCCGCAACACTCGCTTCATTCGTAGTTCTGATTGCCCCACCATCGCAAAGCGCGACGTCGGTCGACGTGCCACCCATGTCAAACGTGATGATGTCTTGTAGCCCGGCCATCTGAGCCGATCGCAACGCACCCACTACACCTCCCGATGGTCCAGACAGAATCGTGCGCACCGGCTCACTCGCTGCAACATCCGCAGAAATACTGCCCCCAGACGACTGCATCACACGCAGATTAAGATCCGTCTTTTTCCGTGTTAATCCGTGGCTGAGCTTTCGCAAGTATCGGCCCATCAACGGCTGTAAGTACGCGTTGATAACAACCGTTGACGTGCGCTCGTATTCGCGGTATTCGGGATGGATGCGACTCGAGATCGACAACGGCACTTCAAGTTCCGCTAACGCCGCTGCGATTCGTTCCTCGTGTTCAGGATGCAGAAACGAAAACAACAACGAGATCGCGATCGCCTCAACCTTCGCTCGCTTTAACTGCCGCACAATCTTTTGCAGATCGCGTTCGTCGAGTGGCTCGATCACCTCACCCGAAGCGACGACCCGTTCTTTAACACCGAGGCGCAGTTCGTCTGCCACGAGGGGCGGCGGCTTGATAGCGTTGAGATTGTAGAGTTCCGGTCGCGCCTGACGGCCAATCACCAGGACATCTTCAAAACCCTTAGTCGTGATCAGGGCCGTGCGCGCACCGCGGCGTTGCAAGAGCGCATTGGTGCCAACAGTTGTTCCATGAACAACTTCGATTTCTTCCAACAGCGAACCGGTTTCCGCACAGATACGCGCGAGTCCCTGCTGGATCGCGAGTGATGGATCTGAAGGAGTCGAGGGAAGTTTGAAGAGGTGAATTCGGCCGTCTTGTTCGAAGACGAAATCTGTAAAAGTACCGCCGGTATCAACACCGACGCGGATGAGTCGTTTACTGGCCAACCGTTACCCAGCACCCACTTTCATTCGAAGCACGCAACGCATCGAGCACTAGCTGCACTCGATAACCGTCTGCAAAAGTTGCGGCGTCTTTAACGGTCGTCCTGCCGGCGCGCATCGCTTCGCAGATCGCGATCGAGAAGCCGGTGAAACCTCGCGACCAGCTTCCTTCGCGCATTCCCTGGGCCATGTGGTCCTGGTCCACCTGCACCGGTCGCCACGTTCCGGAGCCTGTCGGCGAACGCCACAGTTCGCCAGTCTCTTCAACCATCAGCGCGCCTTTCGCACCGTAAATCTCGAGCCGGTTTTCGTATTTACCGGACTCAACCACGGAGATTGACGCCGCGCCGGTGGCATTTTCCGTGTGTGGACCATCGCTGAACTTGAACAGCAGTTTTGCTTCATCGTCCGTCGTGACGGGACGCAGGCCACCATTGCCTTTGTCGGGACGCTGCTTGATGTGAGTCGTCAGCATGCCGAGGGCCTGCGAGACTTCTGTGTTCAACATCCAGCGGAACGAATCCACCACGTGCGAACCGATGGCTCCGAGAGCGCCGCCGCCCATCGTTTCGTCCGACCACCAATCCCACGCGCGATCTCCAATCCCACGATAATCGGAGCGAAACACGTAATTGCAGTGACGTACTGCGCCAATCGCGCCCGACTCCAACATCCCGCGCATCACGCGCCGGCTGTTGAGAAAACGCAACTCGTGATCGATCAACGCCAACACGCCTGCATCGTTGGCTTTTTCGACCATCCGCGCGGCTTCGCCGGCATTCAGCGCCATCGGCTTTTCGCAAAGCACGGCTTTCCGTTGTTCGAGCGCGGCGAGCGTGATCTCCATGTGCGTGGATGGCGGGGTGACGACGCTCACAAGATCGACATCGCGATGAGCCACCAGCTCATGCCAATCAGTGGTGACGTGTTCGATGCCGAACTCTTTTGCGATTGCTTCGGCGCGCTCGCGGTTGCGGCTGGAAATCGCCACCACCCTCGCTCCCATGCAATCTCGAAACCCGGGAATCTGCGTCGTGCGGGCAAACCCCGTCCCAATAATTCCGATACCTACGGGCGACTTCTTCATGGCAGTGTTATTTAGCCACAGATTACACAGATTGCAAGGCCAAATATTTAAGAATCTGTGTCGCGGCCTGCGAGGCGGGCAATCATGGTAACAAGTTGACTGGCGCCGATTGGTTTTGCGATGTGCATCTGGTAGCCGGCAGCGAGTGCCTGACGTCGATCTAGGTCTCTCGCATACGCAGTGAGCGCGGCGGCGGGCGTCTCGCCGCCCTTTTCACGCGGCAGTGAGCGCACCTTGCCGATAAAACTGTAGCCGTCTTCGTCCGGCATCGCGATGTCGCTCAGGATCACATCCGGCTTCCACTCCATCAACTTCGCGAGCGCCTCCTGGGCCGACGTGCAGGCTTTCACTTCTGCCCCGGTGCGTGTGATTACGGTGCTGATGATCTGCCGCGCCTCCGCTTCGTCGTCAACCAGCAATACGCGTAAACCATCGAGGGAATATAGCTCTGCCAGCGGCAGTTCACTATGCGCGATCGCAACCGGCTCAGTTCGATCGGCAAGCAGTGGAAACGTCGCCGTGAAGGTCGCGCCTTTCTGCAGGCCTTCACTCTGCGCCGAAACTGTGCCGCCATGCAACTCAACCAGATGCCGAACAATTGCCAGTCCCAAGCCTAGTCCGCCAAAACTTCGGGTCGTCGAACTATCCGCCTGGCGAAAGCGATCGAACACGCGCGGTAGAAACTCCGACTCGATTCCCTGCCCTGTGTCGCCAACGGTGATACGCGCGTCAGATCTATCGCGCTCGACCTGCACCGAGATCTTGCCGCCGTGCGGCGTGAACTTTACCGCGTTCGACAAGAGGTTCCAGATGATCTGGTGCATTCGTGCCGAATCAGCAGAGATGGCGCCGAGACCGGGCTCCTCTAAATAGTCGATCGTGATTCCTTTTGCGTCTGCCGCCGGACGCACGACGTTGATCGCAGCGCGTGCTACTGAAGCCAGGTCCAGTGGTCTGACGTCCAGATTCAGCTTGCCGGAAACGATGCGCGACACGTCGAGCAGATCGTCGATAAGCTGGGCCTGAACACGCGCGTTGCGATCGATGGCTTCCAATCCCTGGTGCAATACTTTCTCGTCGCGTTTTGCTTCTCGCAGCACACTCGACCAACCGAGCAGCGACGTCAGCGGCGTTCTCAACTCATGTGAAAGCGTCGCCAGAAATTCATCCTTGATCCTGTTGGCCGCTTCCGCGTCGGCGCGCGCCCGCTCTGCACGTTGTAACAACTGTTCGCGTGCTTCTTCGGATCGTTGCAGCTCAGTGACGTACTTCGATAGTTCCTGAACATGCAATCGTGCCGCCTCTGTTTGTTCGAGCGACGCTTCAAGGTTTTTGAGGTACGTCTGATACGTGAAACAAATGATCAGGATGATCGGAACTGTCGCGATTACGGCATAAAAGCTGTAGGTCTTGATCAAAATGGCGATGATGCCCGCCGCCGACGCGCCGGCGAAATAAGTAACCGAAGTCCACAGATAATATGTCCGCCACGTATTCCAGGTTGATTCTTTGATTTTGCTGGCTTTTTCGATTGCGATCAGAGTGGTGTTGGCGATGTATTGCACCAGCGCCATCAGGCAAATAGAGCCAAAGAACGCGCCTGAGAATCTACCCTCGGCGGCAATGTTTACGGGTGGACCAACCACCAGATTAAGGACTGTGGACGTGAAGAAGGTTGACGTCGCGAGAATCGCTGAATTGAAAAGAATCGTGCGCGGGCGTTTGCTAATGATCAGTGTTGCGGCGATTCCTTCGAGCGCTGACATGAGGATGGCAGCAGAGCCTCCATAAAGCAGCATCGTCAGAAAAACAAAGGTATCGGCGACGGTAATGCGACCACTAACGCGAGGAATCCGGATCGCGATCAGTGAACTCGCCATCACCATCAGGCCAAGAACGAAGAAGCCTGAGTCAAGCTTGTGAAAAGGCAATACCAGAAGCGAGCCTAAAGCGATCGCTGCTCCAGCAATCACAAGCGACCACATGTAGACCTGGCCAAACTGAGGCCGATCGACGTTCACTTGCGTCGCGCTCATTTTTCTCCTTCGATTTGTAATGCGTGTTAGCTGTGGATCAGTAATCCAGGCAGTCGTTGCCATCGTCTGATGGTGCCGCCATCATCGAACTGCCATCACCGTTGAGCATTGCTGACTGTGCGCTGGCGACCAGGTCACCTGTGATTACACCGTCGCCAGTAATGACTCCATCCCCCGTGATCACCCCATCGCCGACCAAACTACCCTCTGGTAAAAGATCCTGAAACAGCAGACTAACGGCCAGAAAGGCAGAGCCGTCTCCCGTGATCACGCCATCACTCGTAAAGATGTAGTCGCCGGTGATAACGCCGTCAGAAAAGTATGAAGAATCGCCAGTGATCACACCGTCGCCCGTGATTACGCCGCTATTGAGCAGATTTCCGAGGGCATAGACCTGCTGATACTTCGTGATCAGATCGACACCGGTGGCGTACGTGTGATTGAGAATGATGCCGCGTGACCACGTGAAAGTGTGATTCGCAATGGTGGTTTCCGGCGCCGGCGTGTCGGCCGTCAGCAACGGCGCGCCGACAGTTGTCGAAACACTGAGATCTGTTCTTACCAGTTTGGCCAACTGCACTGCGCCCGCCGTATTCAACTGGCCAGCGCCCTGTTCGAACATGTTGTAGCCCGCCAGAGGTTGCGCCGTGTACATCAACAATGCCTTCACGAGATTCGGGGTCAAACTCGGATTCGCCTGTAGCATGAGGGCCGCCGTTCCCGCCGCAACGGGCGTGGCCATCGAAGTTCCACTGAGGTACATCATGCGGCGGTTCACCGCACCACTGACGCCGGCATCGAGTGCCGGATTCTGCGTCACGAGATAATTGTCGTCGGCTTCCGCTTCGATCAGTTTGTTACCCGGGGCAATGAGATCCGGTTTGACCAGGTTGTCGTAATGTCTGCCGCCATCCTCGTCGGTTGTGAAGCTGCGTGTTGGTCCACGCGAGCTGAACGACGCGACTCCATCATCGCTGCGTTCGTCAGTGCCAAATGTGTTCGAAGCTCCCACTGTAATTACTGAAGGCTCGTTGCCGGGCGAATGAATGTGGCCGTAAAGCTTGTTTCCGTCACCATCTTTGCCGTTGTTGCCGGCTGCGGCGAAGACTACCACGCCGGCGTCAACCAGTCTGCGCGCTGCCCGACAAATGGGATCGTTTCGATAGGAATCGATAGCCGGCATTCCCAGACTCATGTTGACGACACGAATATTGTACGTCGTTCGATTTGAGGCGACCCAATCCAGCGCTCGCAGCACATATGCCGTGGTGCCGACACCGTCCGCATTCAAAACGCGCAGATTGATCAGATTTGCATTGGGTGCGATGCCGACGTACTCGCCGCTAGAGATTCGACCGTTACCGGCTGCGAGCGAAGCGACGTGAGTGCCATGGCCGTAAGGATCGTCAACGCGACCTTCGCCAGTGAAGTCCTCGCTGTAAACAACACGAACGCCGTTAGATCGGTTTAGAAATGACGTGTGATCGGCGTCGATGCCCGAATCCAGAATCGCGATGCCGATTCCGGTGCCATCTACCGGGCCGCTGCTGGTTGAACCACTGCTGTACCGAATCTGATTCGTTCCGGTAGTGCTCGAAAGATGACCCATCGGTCTGACTTCGCGATTGAGAGACACGTAAGAAACGTCGCTGCGAAGCGCCAGATTAGCCGCAGCACTCGCGGGCAAGGTCGCCACTCTCACGGCGAAGTTCTTGAACTTGCGAATGTTGCTGCCGCCTGAATACTCAATGGTCGAGTCAAGCGACGAGTCCAATGGACTGGCCGGCTGGATGATAACGCGAACGAAATCGGCGCCTTTGCCTTCGGAAACCTTCTGCAGAATGTCTTTCGAGACTTTCCGCTGCAGTTGATTGCCGGTGTTGGATTCGGCGTGAGTTCTTTCCTGAAAGACAAAGAACGGCAAAAGCAGTATCGAGACGAAACCACTCCACAGTATCGGGAAAATAAAGCGCTTCATTTACTACTCCGGGAACCTGTGAGGGACCCATCTTTTTAGGGAGCTATGTCGGGGGATTGTGAGTCTAGCAGGGTTCGAGTGTTTAAAGATGTTGAGTTTTCGTGTCGGACAAATATATGGCCCCAAAAAGGCACAAAAAGCACAAATAATGCTGGCAGAGTCGCGGCCTCCCGTCGTCCAGCTATAACTCGCCCCGACCCGTAAGAACTTGGAGGAACCCATGAAATCTCTACATTTGAGACTGTGTTTAGTGTTGTCGATTACGGCCTTTACCGCCTCGGTGGCGACAGCGGCAACCGTGCCGGCGGGATTTACTGACTCAGTCGTGGCCGCTGGTCTCACGAGTCCGACCGCGATGGCGCTCGCGCCTGACGGTCGAATCTTCGTCTGCCAGCAAAACGGCGCGCTTCGTGTGATCAAGAATGGCGCTCTACTGCCGACACCTTTTCTGACCGTAACCGTAGATTCGCAGGGTGAGCGCGGACTGCTCGGAATCGCTTTTGATCCGAATTTCGTTTCCAATCAACTGGTTTACATTTATTACACTGCAACCACGCCTTCAGTGCATAACCGTATCAGCCGTTTTACTGCGTCGGGTGACGTCGCCCTTGCTGGTAGTGAGGTTGTCCTGATGGACTTGCCGAACTTGAGCGCGGCCACCAATCACAACGGCGGCGCACTTCACTTTGCACCGGACGGCACTCTGTTTGTCGCGGTCGGCGATAATGCGAATAGCGCCAACGCCCAAACACTCGCAACCCGACTCGGCAAACTGCTGCGTATCACTTCCTCCGGCACGATCCCGACAAACAATCCGTTCTTCAATCAGGCGACCGGAGACAATCGTGCGATCTGGGCACTCGGCGTCCGCAATCCGTTTACGTTCTCGTTTCAGGAAGGCAGCGGCAGATTGTTCGTCAACGATGTCGGCGAGAATACGTGGGAAGAAATTAACGACGGTATCGCCGGTTCGAACTACGGTTGGCCCACCTGCGAAGGGTTCTGCAATCCGACAAATCCGAACTTCCGCGATCCGATCTTTGCGTACATGAATGACGTAACGACTTGTGCCATCACGGGAGGCGCGTTCTACAACCCGCAGATTAATCAGTTTCCCGCAAACTTTGTGGGTAGCTACTACTTTGCTGATTTCTGTGGTGGTTGGATCAGGCGTCTCGATCCGGCAAATGGAAACGCGGTCTCAGACTTCGCAACCGGCATCGCAAGCCCGGTGGATCTGAAAGTTTCACCCGACGGTTTTCTCTACTATCTGGCCCGCGGCGCCGGTGCAGTCGGTAGAATCGGATTTACTACAGCGGACAACACGCCTCCGACCGTTTCGATCACGAACCCGGCGAACGGCGCCAACGTGACGCGTAAATCAACCGTCACGATTACGGCAACCGCAAGTGATAACGTCGGCGTGACGCGAGTTGATTTCCTGATCAACGGCTCAGTGCAGTGCTCGGATACAACCGCGCCCTACAGTTGCGCGTGGAAAGTCCCCGCGGCGATGGGTAGGACTTATCAACTACAAGCTCGTGCCTTCGATCAGGCCGGAAACTCGGCAGCCGCGACGGTTCAGGTAACCGCCCGCTAACGCAGATGCATCTATCCGCAGATTACGCAGATTAATCTGTGTAATCTGTGGATTAATAAGCATTGAACCAACCGAGTGGGGTGAACTCTTTCTTCGTGGCGTCGAAAGTCAGGATGTGTGCGCCGGCGGCGCCCACGCGGCGGTTTGGGCCAAAAGTGAGACGTGGTGTCAAACCGGTTTCGTACTCGTAAAGAGTATCGAGTGCGGAAATAAACTTTTCGCGATTCAGATCTCTGCCGGAGCGAGTCAAACCCTCTACCAAAACTTTTGCAGCCGCAAATGCCGAGAGTTGGGCTGCGAGGTGGCGTGCAGGAAACTTGTATTTCTCCTGCAACGCGCGAAACTCCGCTCCAGCCTCGTTAGTAATGTCGGCTGGCACCGTAGGAAAGGACAGGAACACTTGATTGCTCGAGCCCGGACGCAGCATTGACGACAAGTCTGTTCCGCTGAGCGTCCCGATGACCAGGAGATTGGGAGACCAGCTTGCAGCCGTGGCTTCATTAAGAAGCGACGATTGTTCCTTTGCTTCGCCGAAGAAGATGAGAGACTCGACATTGCTCGTCTTCAACTCCTTCACAATCGCTCGCGCATCGAACGTTTCAGACTTGAAGACAATCTTTTTCGCGATCGCTAGCTGAGCTTTGGTCGCCTGTTCGGCGGCTGCCGTTCCGGCAGCGTTACTCAGAGTCGAATCACCATAAACAAGCGCGGTCTTCGCTTGTTTGAGTTCCGGTCGTAACGCGGCGAAGTTCACGAGTGCCATCGCCTGCTCGGAGACACCCGGCAACAGATAAAAGAGATACTTGTTGGCCGGGGTTTCAAGGTGCGGCAGTAACGTCGAGGGACCGATGATCGGAATCTCCTCGGTACGCGCCAGCGCCGCCAGTTGTGGATCAGATCCCGCACTCAAGCCGCCGACGAACGCGAAGACTTGTTCCTTATGAGCGAAGTTTTGCGCAGCCGTCGAGGTTGCGGAGCCTCCTGCGCCGGCATCCGCAACACGCAGTTCAAGCTTGCGACTAAAAATCCCGCCACGGTTGTTGATACTGTCGAGGTACGCAGTGAGGACGTCTTTCATCGCGGCGCCGGTTTCTGCGAGGCCACCGCTGGAAGGCAATACTACGCCAACAGTGATGGTGGTCTCAGTCAAACCGGGATCGAGATCCGTGTCGATGCGTTTCAGGTACGCGATGAGATCCGCCATGTCTTCGGGAGAGAGTTTGTATCGCGGCATGGCGACGAGTAGATCGTTGCCATCCGGATCAACGCCATTCACGACTGCGCGGATCAGAGCCGACTCGGTAAAGGGTCCATGCTTGCGACCGGTTGTATGCGTGTGACCGTACGGTTTGGTCAGGTTAGACCAGGTGATGTCGCCGGCGGTGACACCGCCTTCGGTTTTGCCTTCGCCTCTAATGCCGTGACAACCGCTGCACGCGAACGACGAGGCCGGCAGATCGAGTTCGGCGATGCGCGCCGTTATTTCGCGGCCCGAGGCGCCCGTTCCGCGGAGATAGATGTCCTTCCCGCGACGTTGGCTATCAGTGAGTGTTTGCGGGATCGCACATAACAGAACAAGTACAAGTGACAGCAGTTTTGGAGTGGTGAGCATGCGGCATCAATATAGCTACAAAAAGGCACAAAAGCACAAAAAACAGGCTTGTGTTTCCTATTTGTGCCTTTTGTGCCTTTTTGTGGCTATGATCGGTTGTTACCTTTCAAGGATGGGACGAGCATCGGCACATTGCGCCGATAGTCTTCATAAGTGTCGCCAAACTCACGCACCAGATCACGTTCCTCGAATCGAATCGCCAACAGAATGTAAGCCGTCGTCGCAACCGAAAACAGCAAATGCGCCAACGTCATCTGCGGCGTCATCCAGAACGCAAACAACCAACCTACATAAAGCGGATGTCGCACCAAACGATACGGACCGGGAGTCACAAATCGCGTTTCACCCTCCGGCTGCCCCTTCAGATTGCGCCAAACCTGCCCCAGCCCAAACAAATCCATATGATTGATCAGGTAAGTCGAATAAAGCAGCAGCCCCCAACCAAACGCAAATAATCCGCGCAAGGCGAGCCGTCCAATCGGATCTTCGACCGACCACACCACACCACCCAACGGTCGCCACAACACAAACAACAAAATCAGAGCAAGACTCGAAAAGAGCACGTAAGTTGCGCGTTCGATCGGCTTCGGCACAATCTTCGTCCACCACTCTTTAAACCATTTTCGCGCCATAAAACTGTGCTGCACTGCGAAAAGCGTCAGCAGACCAACATCAATCGCAAGACTGATCCCCAGCGATCCCGAGGCTGGACCGTCGAGTGTACTCGGCACACCAAAGTTGCCGATGAATCCGATCGCATATAAGAACGTCCCCAGAAAAATCACGTAACTCAAAACTCCGTAGCCAAAGAACAGAACTCGCTTAATCATCACATGTCTCCCTTTCACAAGTATAAGCGCAGAGAGTCGCGATTTTGGAGCGCACAGGCTATGGGAGTTTAGTCCCGGTTTGGATATACTCCGACACCTTCGCATGGGACTTTTGTCTCGGTAGTGATGCGCGATGATCAAGAGGGCGACACAGCGAATTCGTTATCTCCGCACCGCCGACGGCGTTCAACTCGCGTGGGCTGAAGCCGGTACAGGAAAGACACTGATCAAGGCCGCAAACTGGATGACTCACCTCGAATTTGAGTGGGAGAGTCCGGTTTGGCGACACTGGATTCGTTTCTTCAGCGATCATTTCCGTTTCATACGTCACGATGAACGTGGTTGTGGCATGACCGATTGGAATGTCGGCGACCTCTCGTTTGATCGTTGGGTCGAGGATCTGGAAGCGCTTGTCAGCGTAGTCGATCCTCCCGAGCCGTTTGCTCTCCTCGGAATTTCTCAAGGCGCAGCGACGTGTATCGCCTATGCAATCAAGCATCCCGAACGCGTTTCGCGACTAGTGCTCTACGGTGGTTACGCGCGCGGGACGTTTGAGCGTGGCGACGCGGATAAAGAGCGTTTATATCGTGCGTTGATCGATCTGACTCGGCTCGGCTGGGGTAAAGACAATCCCGCCTTTCGACAGATTTTCACTTCGCGATTTATTCCCGGGGCCACTGACGAACAAATTGGCTGGTTCAATGAGCTTTGCCGGAAAACCACTTCACCCGAGATCGCAGCACGGCTGCTGGAGACACGCGCAACGATCAACGTCATCGATCTTCTCGGCCAGGTGGAGGCGCCAACTTTGATTCTGCACTCGCGCGACGACGATGTGATTCCGATTGCGGAAGGTCACATCCTCGCCGCTGGCATTCATGGCGCTCAATTTGTCGAACTCGATTCGAAGAATCATATTCTGCTGGAAAGTGAACCAGCCTGGGAACGATTCTGCGAGGAGGTGTTGAGCTTCATGGGAGTCTCCGATTCCTCAGGTGGTGAAGATCCGGCATTCAACTCACTGACTGCGCGCGAGCGAGAAGTGCTGGCGCTGATCACCGAGGGTTTGGGCAACGCGGAGATCGCGGCGCGTCTTTCGATCAGTGAAAAGACCGTGCGCAATCACGTTTCAAATGTTTTCGATAAACTCGGAGTGTGGTCGCGTGCGCAGGCGATGGTCTTTGCGCACGATCACGGTTTCCAAGCCTAGCCACAGATTACACAGATTTTAGGAACGATAAATAAAGAGGCACTGCATGAGACGTTTTTTAACAGTACTCGTAGTTGTTCTGCTCACATCGTCATCAATCTTTTCACAAACGCGTAAGCATGCCGAGCCGCTGCCGAAGCTCCTCACTGTGCGCGAACAACAAACGCTGCGTGAGAGTTGGCTGAAAAAACGTCTCGACACCATGTTGCTGCCAATGATGCGTCAGCAAAAGATCGACATGTGGATCGTGGTCAACGAAGAGTTTCATGCCGATCCGGTGACGGAATACATCGCGCCACCGATTCCTTACGTAGGCCGGCGCGACTACTTTATCTTTGCCGACCGCGGTGGCGACAAACTCGATCGCATCGCACTCGTCCGTTACCCGGAAGAGCATCTGAAATATTTTTACGAGCTCCTGAATCCGCCCGGCCGGGAAATCAACCCAACCCTGAAGCGCATTGTCGAAGAACGAAAACCAAAAACGATCGCGCTCAACATGGGCGGCACACGCGGCGCGACAAATGGCATCACTCACGACACCTATAAGTTATTGGCCGATACCCTTGGAACCGAATACGCATCGCGATTCGTCTCTGCCGGGCCGTTGATCGTCGAATACATGGACACACGTTTGCCCGAAGAACTTGAAACCTATCGCACGGCCGTCGCGTTGACAGACATACTGACGCAGCGCGCGTTTTCCAACGAAGTGATCACACCGGGCAAGACCACAGTCGGCGATGTGCGCTGGTGGTTCCTGCAACAGTTGAGCAATCTCGGCCTGGGCACCTGGTTCCAACCCGATCTGCGAGTGCAACGACAAAATCAGGACCCGGGTAAGACGCAGCAGTTTCTCGACGTGGCTGAAGAGTCAACCGTGATTCAAAGAGGCGACGTGATTCATATCGACTGCGGTTTGAATTACATGGGATTAAGCACCGACTGGCAAAAGATGGGCTACATCCTGCGTCCCGGCGAGAAAGATGCTCCCGAAGGGTTGAAGAAAGCTCTGACAAACACGAATCGGCTTCAGGATGCCTTATTTACGCACATCAAACCCGGTGCAAAAGGCTTTGAAGTTTATGATGCGACCATGGCCGACATGAAGACTGCCGGCATCGAAGCAATGATTTATTCACACTCAGTCGGCAACCAGGGACACGCACTCGGAGCCAGCATCGACTTCCGACGCCCGCCGGCCGGAGCACCAGCCGAACCACCGTTTCGTGAATGGTCCTACACATCGATCGAGTTGAACACCAGCACTCCGGTGCCGGAATGGAACGGGCAAAAGGTAACGATCATGATGGAAGACGATGCCTACTTGACCAAAGACGGAATGAAATGGTTTCGTCCGCGGCAAACCGCTTTCTATCTGATCCACTAATAGCCATCCACAGATTACACAGATTTATTAATAGGATCTGTGTAATCTGTGGATAAGAACTGTTAGCCAAACAGACCCACAGGTTCAGGCTGAAACTTCGGAAACACCTCACTTGCATCTCGATGGCCCATGAATCTCTTCAGCACCTCTGCCAACACGGATCGATAATCAATCAGAACTTTGAGCCCACTTGGTCCAACCGGATTCAGCGCGTCGGTTTGTGACGAAGATTCTTCGATCAGACCGGGCCAGCGGCCGTGAACTTTACCGCCTTTAACAAGTCCGCCCAGCGCAAACAGCGCGAAGCCACGTCCGTGATCCGTTCCCAGTGAACTGTTCTCGTAAGTGCGTCTGCCGAATTCTGTAATCACGAGGGTAGTAACGCGATCGCGATGTGTCCCGAGATCTTGATCGAATGCCGCCAGCCCGCCTGCGAACTGACGAATCAAATCGGCTTGCAGACCGGTTGTGCTGCCCTGAAAGAAATGCGTGTCCCAACCACCAAGATCCAAACAAGCGACTTCCAATCCCACACGCGCTTTGATCAACCGCGCGATCTCTTTTAGTCCGTGCGAGAAATTGTCGTCGAGATAGCTGGCCCCGTTTTCCGGCATGTATGTCGCGCCTCGTAGCGTCTCCACGCGACTCAATAGATCGAGAGTCGTCTTTCCCGCTAGTCCAACTGTTCCCACCTCTGCGCCGTACAGCGTCGACAATACCGCAGACATCGCAGCCGCATCGTTGCCGGGTGTTTTGATCTGAACTTCTTCCAAAGATTCAATCGCACTCGCCGTGGGAGCGCCACGAAGCGACTCGGGAATCGAAGAGCCAATAGCTACGGCTGAAAGCGGCGTGAGGTTGCCAGATCCCAGGCGCAGATAACGGCCCAACCAGCCTCCGCCGACGATGTGCCCGTAACCTTCTCCGTGCTCCATCTGGTCCTGCGCTTCGAAGTGAGAGCCGCTGGGGTTGTCAGTGCCGACTGCCTGGACCACGCCGAGTCGACCCTCTTTGAACGCCGGCAACAAAGGCGCAAGGTTTGGATGAAATGCATAGAAATTATCGAGTCTCAATCCGGCAGACTGAGGAATCGCGATCGTCGGACGCAGTTTGTAATAATCGTCATCGCCGAAAGGGATGACCATGTTGAGCGTGTCCGCGCCGCCACGGAGGAAAACACAAACGACCGTGCGTTCAGCAGCAGCTTCGGATGCGAGCAGGAGCTTGCGAACAAAGGTGCGACGATTTGTTCTACTCATTTGTCAGCACCTCTGAAATGCCGGCGACGCGAGCACGAGGGCCGCGAGCTCAGCTCGATCACGATTAGTTTTCTGATACTCGGCAATCGCACTAAGTTCCGTGTAAGAACCTTTGCGACCAACGAAGTAAGGCATTAGTTGCTCGGGTTGAAACGAGCCGCCCATCGCATGGGCCAACTGATCGAGTGGAACTGTAACGGTCGGTAGTTGATTAGCAGCCACGCTGAAGGCAAAGTTCCAGCGCCAGAGCAAGGTGCCCAGCCACGGCGCGGTTCGATCCGGATAACCGTCGGGAGTCGGGTATTGAAACGGACCCTGGCCCATGCGCAGCAAATACTCGATGAGGGGCTGATGGGCATGCGTGTCTGCGGCGAGCGCACGTAGACAACTCACGATGTATTGAAAAGGGCGTTTGAACTTAACGCCACTATTCACCTTGAACTCGCCTGACGTAAAAACAACCCGCAGCATGGCCTTGATATCGCCACCGGTGGCAGTGAAAACGTTCGCCACACGCTTCACAAGCGCAGTCGGAGGATCTTCGGAAACAAAGCGCCGCACGAGTTTGTTAGCGATGTGATTTGCAGTAGACGGATGGTTGCACGCGATTTCGACCACTCGATCGACGTCCAACTCGCCGCCACCAGCGGGAATGATCTGGCCCAGCACACGCTTCTCGCCGTTATCGTGCAACGCGGGCTCAAAGTAGACGGTTCCTCTGCGCCAACTCGTACGCAACCGCCAGCCGGTTAAACTGCGCGCCGTTTCGAAAACATCCGTCTGCGTGTAGCCGCCGTCGACTCCGAGTGTGTGCAGCTCGAGCAACTCGCGCGCGTAGTTCTCGTTCGGGATATCGGCGGGATCTTTCTTCTGATTCTCTTTCCCATCCAGATAAACAAGCATGGCCGGCGAAGTTGCCGACGCCCGAATCAGGTCTTTGAATTTTCCGAGCGCGTGAGTACGAATCACCAGTCGATCATCCGCGGGTTTGAGATAAATACAGTCGCCCTTCTCGAGGTTGATGTTCAGGTGATCGGTCCAGAAACCAACCATCACTTCGAACAACTGGCGTTTACTGTAGAGCGCACGCAACAGCGTGTGACGCGTAATCTCCTCGCGCAACACCGGCTTTTTGTACTCGTAACACGTTCCCGGCTCATGCCAGATCGTCTCGAAGCGACGGGCGCGTAGATCGCACGAAGTGTCGTCGATGTTTTCCGGATTTAGTTGTTCCTCGATCCAATTGTCGGAACCAAGCTCACGCACGCGGTCGAGATCACCCGGCCATGGGCCATATGCAGCGCGTGAGAGAAGATGAAATGAGGGATCGATATCGAATGAGTTTGGTAACGACAGGCGCTCAGGAATCGACTGCTGAGTTACGCTACTGATCAGTCGCTCGCAGCCACTGAACGGCAACGTCGCTCCCGTCAAACCAATTGCTTTCAGCAATGCACGTCGTGTTGAGTTCATGAGACTTACTGAACTTCATTCGCCTGCCTGTTGCACGAGCGTGGGTTGCGTATTGGTTTGAATTCTTAACCTGGAAAGTAATGCCAGATTGATCGCGCCGGTGCCGATGATGATCGACGCGGGAAGTACGACAAACCAGCCCAGGATCGGAAGTAGATAGGTCAACTCCAGAGCGATTCCGCCGCGAAGAGTGGCGCGCCAGGGACTGCGTTCATCAAGCGGTGAAGGAAGCCGTCTGCCGATTGCGGTTGCTAAACCTGAGACGCCGGTGTGTGCCTGAAGCATGTAGAAACACACCACCGCGACGCTGGCGAACTTGCCGACTGGTCCAAGTACGAAGAGCGTTCGGGCCAGGACAATCGTGACGAGTGTTAAGGGAATTCCGGCCAGAAAGTAAGGCCAAACGCGTTTTGCGCAACGCGCCGCGGCCGCCTCGACGGCGTCCGGCCAGAGACCACGACATAGCAACCAGAGTCCTGAAAATGCGAGCAACATTCCCAGGATCACAAAGAAGATCGACATCGTATCTGCCATTAACATGTTGGTTAAAACGATGCGACTGGCAGATAGGTTTCAGGAGCCACGGATGACACGGATTATCTCTTAGTAATACGTGATCGTTCGATATTCCGCGTACTGGGGCGCAAAATACGACTTGCCATCTTTGGTGACCCACTTCGAAACTACTCGCTTGATCCAGTTTCCCTGCGCGTCAAACTCATACGCGTAGGAATACTTCTCGCGCACTGAACCATCGCTGGCTTTGAATTCCGTTTTTTCTACTTCGTTACCCTTATCATCAAGCGTGTAAAGAAAGCGTTGATTTAACGCGCCTTCCCTGCTGTAAGACAAATACTCACTCTGATTTGCAGAATACTTGTAGACACTACGATAAGCAGTGTCGCCATTATTAAAGAATACAGTCTTTTCAATTAACCGCTTCTGCTCGTCATAACGGTACGTGAACTTGTTGGAGTATCTGGAATCAGATTTCTTTTCCACTGCACCCGGTGCTGCACGACTAACGATTGGCGGCGGATTGTAATTGCGTTCAATACTCTTGTCGCTCGAGACTCTCGCGCCATCAAGATAACCATAGACAGTGATGCTCGAGAGATTTCCCTTGTAGTCGTATTGTTCTGCCCTGGTGAGATTTCCGCCTTTGTTGTACGCCTTAGTCGAACTGGGTTTACGCCCTTGCGTAGACCACGTACCCGTCCAATCCTCGACGTATTCGGCAACAGTCTTAACCGCGCCACGCAGACTATCATCTGCCGCATCAGATCCGACGCGCGCGACTACCGGTTCTTGAGGTAACGGGGCTGGTTCAGCCGCGGCTGCCTCTGCTTTGAGCGCCGCCGACACCTCTGCCTCAGACAAAATCTTAAAAGAGTCGAGTACCTTAACGGCCACCGCTTCGTTCGGACGCTGGTCCGTGGTCAGATTAAGTAAGACCTCATAAACTCTGTTCGAGACGACGAAAAAACGCTGCCAAAGAACTCGCTCTGGAAATTCGAGTTTCATTTCCAGCCCCGGATGTTTATCAAACATCATCTGTCTTTCGCCGGCGAGCTTTCCGCCTTTACTTGTGGCCCACGCCGCTAAGCCATCGCGAATGCCGGCAAATAGTCTAGCAATGGAATCCGGGTTTTCCATCGATTGGGGTGAATCAACAAAACCCGCTATATAGTTGCCTTCCTTCATGGTCCAGTTGTAGGCATCTCCCCTCATCCTTCCCGCCGGACTGTCCAAAGCTAACGGCCTGAAACCACTTATTTGTTTCGGGAGCGCGATCGAAAACCGCCCTTCGAGCGACACGAAAGGACCGGCCCCGACGACTGATGGATCTCCCTTACTCTCAACACTAAAACCCTGCGCAAAAACGGGCGAGACAAAAATCGTCGTCGCTAATAGAAGTAGAACAACTTTCAAAGTAAACTCCTTCAGACGGAACTACAGAGTACCAAACTACCACGAACTTCTTTTTTGTGCTTTATGTGCTTTTTTGTGGCTAAACTCTATGAAAAGCAAACTGATCATACTCGTCTTGTTCCTGATCGTCACCGTGTCTTCAGCAACAACTCAGGAACCCAAACCGTACCTCAATCCGAAGCTCCCGTTGGACCAGCGCGTCGACGATCTGATCTCGCGCATGACACTCGAGGAAAAAGTCTCGCAGATGATGAATGCTGCGCCCGCCATTCCGCGACTCGGCATTCCTCAATACGACTGGTGGAACGAAGCTCTACACGGTGTCGCGTTCTCCGGCGTCGCCACCGTCTTTCCACAGGCGATCGGACTCGGCGCGACGTTTGATCCGCCCCTCGTCAATCGCATCGGAAACGTGATCTCCGACGAGGCGCGCGCCAAGTATCACGAAGCACAGCGACGCGGCAACTACGATCGTTTTTATGGTCTCACCTTTTGGTCACCAAACATCAATATCTTTCGTGACCCACGTTGGGGACGCGGCCAGGAAACTTACGGCGAAGACCCGTACCTGACGAGCCGCCTCGGCGTTGCTTTTGTTAAAGGACTTCAGGGCGACGATCCGAAGTACTTGAAAGTTGTTGCGACTCCCAAGCACTACGCCGTTCATTCCGGTCCCGAACCAGAACGCCATCGCTTCGACGCCGCCGCAACCGAACGCGATCTGCTCGAGACATACACGCCGGCGTTTCGCGCCACTGTCATGGAAGCACACGCGGCATCCGTGATGTGCGCCTACAACCGCACCAACAGCGAGCCGTGTTGTGCCAACACGCGATTGCTCGGCGACATGTTGCGCACCGAGTGGGGCTTCGACGGCTACGTCGTCTCTGATTGCGGCGCGATCGACGACATCTACAAGCGTCACAACTTCGTGAAGACGGCTGAAGAAGCTTCGGCGATGTCTGTCAAAAGAGGCACCGATCTCGAATGCGGCGACAGTTACAAAGCACTCGTTAGCGCAGTAAAACAGGGTTTGATTTCAGAGGCCGAAATAGACCGCGCCGTGAAAAGATTATTCACCGCGCGCTTTCGACTCGGGATGTTCGATCCGCCTGAACTCGTGCCCTACGCAAAAATTCCGTTCTCCGCAAACGATTCATCCGAACACCGTCAACTCGCACTTCAGGCTGCGCGCGAATCGATCGTGTTGTTAAAGAACGAGAACAACACGTTGCCGCTGCGCAAAGATCTGAAGTCGATCGCGGTCATTGGTCCAAACGCTGACGACGTGCCGGTGTTACTTGGTAACTACAACGGCCAGCCTTCGCGCGCCACCACACCACTCGCAGCCATTCGACAGCTCGTCTCGTCGAAGACAAAAGTGTTGCACGCTGTCGGCGCCACGCTGACGGGAGTTAATGCGATACCAGTGCCGGCCTCCGCCTTGAGTGGACCAAACGGCGAACGTGGTCTGAAAGCTGAATACTTTGCCAACAAAACGCTCTCGGGTACGCCCGTCGTAACGCGCATCGAGCCGGAAGTTAACTTCGACTGGGGCATGGAGAGTCCCGCGCCGGGCATTCCGGTCGATGATTTTTCTGCCCGCTGGACCGGCAAACTCGTTCCGGCGACGAGCGGCAAGTATCGCTTTGGAGCCATTGCCGACGACGGCGTGCGCGTTTATCTCGATGGTAAGTTGATCTCTGAAGACTGGACCGATCACGCGCCCGCAACGATTACGGGCGAAGTCACACTTGAAGCCGGCAAGAGCTACGAGATCAGAATGGATTACTACGAGAGCAAGATTGGCGCAGTGGCGCGGCTCGTGTGGCAACCTCCTGTTGTTACTCCTAAAGCTCCTTACGATGAGGCAGTTTCAATTGCAAAACACGCAGACACGGTGGTGCTCGTTCTCGGACTTTCTTCACGACTCGAAGGCGAAGAGATGAATGTTCGTGAGCCAGGGTTCCTCGGCGGCGATCGCGTGAACATTGATCTGCCTGCTCGCCAGCAGGGTTTGCTGGAAGCCGTCGTCGCTACGGGAAAACCAACGGTGCTGGTCTTGTTGTCGGGAAGTGCGCTCGCGGTTAACTGGGCCAACGAGCACGTGCCGGCGATTGTCCACGCGTGGTATCCCGGTGAAGAGGGAGGAACCGCAATTGCCGAAACGCTTTTCGGCGATTACAACCCGGGCGGTCGACTGCCGGTTACGTTCTACAAATCGGTAGAGCAGTTGCCGCCGTTTGATAATTACTTCATGGACGGAAGGACGTATCGCTTCTTCAAAGGCGAGCCACTCTATCCGTTTGGTCACGGTCTCAGCTACACACGATTTAAGTACTCGGATCTCAACGTCTCCGCGCCGCGCATTTCGGCGACTGACAAAGTGGCGGTAAGTGCGACAGTAGAGAACGCCGGCACTCGTGAAGGCGATGAAGTGGTCCAACTCTATCTGACGGATCTCGAAGCTTCGGTTCGGGTGCCAATTCGATCTCTGGCGGGCGTCGAGCGTGTACATCTGAAACCGGGGGAACGCCGTGTGATCAGATTCACGATTGAGCCACGACAATTGACAGTAATCACAAACGATGGTCGGGCAGTCATCGAACCTGGCGATTTCCGAGTAACGATTGGCGGAAAACAACCCGGCTTCACCGGCACTGCCGACGCTGTAACAACAAGCTTCGTTGAAGGACGCTTCTCAGTTAGGTGAATCCGGTCCGATTCAAAACACACTAATTATTTGGTCTTTTCGTAACGTACTGTAGGGGCGGCCCTCCGTGGCCGCCCTTGGTTTGAACAGCGCCCATGAATAACAGGTGCCAATAAAACAAGGGCGGCCACGGAGGGCCGCCCCTACAGTACGTTCTT
>DASSFI010000048.1:0-41112 GCA_035694465.1 Pyrinomonadaceae bacterium
TGACTGATCTTTTTCTGTCCGGTGGCGTCGCGAACGTAAACATCGAGTGCGCCATCGACGGCGATATAGAAGGTGTTTCCACCCCATTCACCCTGGCGCATGATCTCTTCGCCCGCATCGTAAGTGAGAAGACGGACGTAAGGTCCGACGCGCTTACCATTCGCGTAATCGCGACCCTGAACTATGACTTCGAGATCCGAGGCATACTTCTGTCTGCCATTTTGTTCCTCGAAAAGTTCAGCGGTAAGAGCAAGATGCTGGACGGCTTCAACAACGCGACCCCGATCGGTGATCTCGCGTGGCATCTATTGTTTATACTACTTAGCCACAAAAAGGCACAAGAAGCATGTAAAGGGAGATTTCTTTATTGAGGTTCTTGTGCTTTTTGGTGGCAATGCTAAACTCGGGTTGATGCTGCCAGAAAATCTTTTCGCGCTGCCCCTTGAACAACAAATCGGACAATTCTTATTCATCGGTCTTCCCGGGCCTGAGCTCGATGCCGAAACACGCGCCCTGATCGACGAAGTCAAACCAGGCGGCATCATCATCTTCGGCCGCAACGTCGTTGGTCCCGAACAACTCCGCACCCTGCTCGACGGCGTCCGCGAGATGCTACCGACACCACCGCTCGTCGGCATCGATCAGGAGGGCGGGCTCGTCGATCGACTGCGCCGCATCTTCACTCCGATGCCCTCGGCACGCACGATTCGCCACCATGGCGATCTCGCTGCCGCACGCGCACTCGGCAGGATTACCGGCGAAGTGCTGCGTATGCTCGGCTTCAACATCAACTTTGCGCCCGTGATGTCGATCATGACGGAGGATCGCGATCTGCTTTCAAACGGTCTCTACTCGAGATCTTTCGGACGCTCGCCGGGTGAAGTGCTGGGATACACGACCGTTTACATGCGCGGCCTGCAGGGCACAGGCGTGCTTGGCTGCCTGAAACATTTCCCTGGTATTGGCGCCGGTGAGGTCGATTCACATGAAGAGATGCCGGTGGTTCAACTGTCGCACGACGACCTGATCGCACAGGATCTGGCGCCGTACATCGAGCTCTTTCAGCGACGTGACGATCGCGTGCGCTGCGTGATGGTCAGTCACGGCGGTTTTCCAAACATCGATATCAGAGAAGAAACCACCGGTGGTCTGCTCGAGCCCGCTTCACTCAATTACAACATCGTGACGAAATTGCTGCGCGAGGAACTCGGCTACAAACATCTCGTTGTAACCGACGACCTCGAGATGGGCGCCATCGCGCGTCACTGCGAGATTGAGAACGCGACGGTGCGGGCCATACTTGCCGGAGAAGACATGCTGCTCATCTGCGCCAATCCGGAAAAGATTACGCGTGGTTACCATGGCCTACTCGAGGCGGCGAACAAAGGCACTATTTCCAAAGAACGAATCGCCGCATCGCTCGAACGAGTCGCGAAGACCAAATCTCTTATTCAACCACCGTGCGCTCTCGATCCGGCACATTTCCAATCGCTGGCCGACGAAATAATCAAACTCAATTCGAAACTCAACTACACCTACGGAGGCACGATTAAGTGAGCAAGTGCAAGCTTATTCTGCTGTTGTTTTTGATCGCAGTGTTGCTGGCGCCGCCCGCCTGCCGGCGTCGCAGCGACATGTTTGTGATCGCGCTCGGCGACAACATTCGTACTATCGATCCGATCGGTTCACCTTCGGTTGACGCCGCAAGCGAACGCGTGCGCACGCTCATCTTCAACAGTCTCGTCAAGAAGAATGAAAAGTTTGACTACACCGGTGAACTGGCGTCTGACATCAAGCGTTCGGATGACGGCCTGATTTACACTTTTATACTGCACGACGGCGTCAAGTTTCACGATGGAAAAGCGATGAGCTCCGCCGATGTGAAGTACACGCTCGATCTGGTGTTCCGCAGTGATTTCGCGAAGTCAGCGAGTTTTTATGAAGGAACGGGCGCTGAGAAACACAGTTACATCAAGAGTGTTGAAGCGCCCGATGCGAAGACCGTGGTCGTTACACTGATCAAACCGTGGGTGGGTTTGCTTTCGAACCTGGTGCCGGTTGCGATCATTCCGAAAGACAGTTACGAGTCGGAGAAGACTCATCCGTTGGGCACTGGGCCATTCAAGTTTGTTCGTTACGACAATACGCAGCAGGTCTGCGACGTCGAAGCATTTAATGAGTACTGGGAAGGTGCGTCCAAGCTGCCGGCCGTTCGCGTGCGGGTTATTTCTGACATGAATGCGCTGCAGGCCGAGTTACAGGCCGGACGCGTTGATATCGCGCCGATGCCGACCAGTCTTTCGCCGGATGCAGTGAAGCGACTGGAGCAGGATCCGAATCTGCAGGTAAAGTCGTTTAACGGATCGAATGTCGTGCTGTTAACGCTCAACACGACGGCGCCGCCGCTCGATAACGTCAAGGTTCGTCAGGCGATTGCTTATGCAGTCGATCGCGAAAGCCTGATCAAGAACCTCTTGCTCGGTCTCGGGAAGATTGCGCCCTCGATAATTCCCGAAGAGTCGTGGTCCTATTCGACGGGTCAGACGTATTCCTACGATCCGGCGAAAGCGAAGCAGTTGCTCGACGAGGCAGGCTTTCGCGATCCGGATGGCGATGGACCAAAGATGCGTTTTGAAAAACCGATTGTTTACAAACTATCGGGCAGCAGCATCTCCGGAAGACAGTATGCGGGTGTGATCCAAAACTATCTGAAGGAAGTCGGGATTCCGGTCGAGATTCAAACACCGGAACAGAACACGCTGTTTGATGAGTTGCGGCGCGGTAACTTTCAGATCGCGTACACGCAGTGGGTCGGTGGAAACCAGGATCCGATCTTCTACAAAGATTTATTCGCGACTTCTGAAATCCCGACGCAGACACGACCGTCACGCAACCGGAGTCGTTACAGTAATCCCGAACTGGATAAGCTTTTGGACGAGGCGGTGAACACGTTTGATCGAACTCGAGGTCGGGAGCTTTATGTGAAGATCCAGGACATCGTCAGCCGCGAGGTGCCGGTGTTTCCGCTCTGGTATCAATCAAACATCGTGATCGCACGAAAGAATGTCCAGAACATCCAAGTGAACGCCAGCGGCGACTGGGGCTTCGTACGTAACCTAAGCCATTAGCCACAAAAAGGCACAAAAAGCACAAAAATGATTTAGAAAGATCTTTATGTGCTTTTTGTGCCTTTTTGTGGCTAAAATTCGGTGATGGGGAGCGAAGCGGTTGCGGCGAGAGGTGGCATGACACCAGCGTTGAGGTAATCCCAGGCTGCGAGGCCGATCATCGCTGCGTTGTCAGTGGACCATTTCAGTGGCGGCAGACAGAGCTTCACACCCATACGGTCACAGAGTTCGGCGGTTCCCTCGCGTAGTTGCGGACTGGCGGCGACACCACCAACCACGACCAGACATTCTGCCGGATAAGCTTCAAGCGCACGTTTGCATTTCGTGATCATGATTTCCATGCAGGCGCTCACAAATGATGCGGCGACGTCTGCATGGTCCACGTCGGGATTTTTTTCCAGGAATCGACCCACCGCCGACTTCAATCCCGAAAACGAAAACTCAAAACCTTCATGTAGCATCGGTCGCGGAAACGGAATCGACGCCTTTCCTGTCTTCGCCAGCTTATCGACCGCTGGACCACCCGGAAATCCGAGACCCAACAGTCGTGCGACCTTGTCGTAAGCCTCACCAACCGAATCGTCGCGCGTCGATCCGAGCAATTGAATCGCCGTCAGACTCTCCATGTGCGCGAGGAATGTGTGACCTCCAGACACGAGCAACACGATGGCCGGGAGATCGACACGTCGCTCGACCAGATCGGCGCTCCGCAAATGTCCACGCAGATGGTTGATGCCAATCACTGGCACATTCCATCCCAGTCCCAAACCAGCAGCAGTATTCACACCAACAATCAGCGATCCGATCAGTCCCGGCCCTCTTGTTACTCCGATAGCTTTGAGATCAGGACCCTTCACATTTGCTTCTTCGAGCGCGCGCTCAATCGTGGGAACAACCGTGAGCGCATGCGCCCGACTCGCAAACTCGGGATACACACCACCCCAGCGCGCATGAATATGCGTTTGACTCGCGATGATTGAAGACAAAACATTTCCGTCACGATCGACAACCGCAGCCGCGGTGTCATCACACGACGACTCAATTCCCAGGATGACGTCTTGACTCATGATAAATACTTCAAAATTTCCGTTTCAGGAACAACTCCAACCCGTTCGATCACCGGCGGATCTATTCTGCAATTCACGAGCGTCGACGCCGTCGTCCGAAGCATGCCGCCGTCGATCGAAAGATCCGGCGCTCCGTCAAGCTGTTCCAGGATCTCAGCCACGTTGTCAGGCGTGCCGGCGCTGTGTGCATTAGCGCTTGTGACCAGCAGTGGTCCAGCATCGCGTAACACTGCCAGCAAACGCTCGTCATTCGGTATTCTCACCGCCGCCTCGTCACGACCCTCGAGCCACACCGGTCTGAACTCCGACCGAAACCCGAGTGCGAGCGTCAAACTTCCCGGTATCAACGGCGACCGCAACAATCTTCTCGCCGACTCACTAATCTCAAATCCCAACGGCTCGAGCTCATCATCCGAAGCCACCATGATCGGCAGATTCACATTTCGCGGCCGTCTCTTTAACGCAAACAGTCTATCAATCGATTGATCAAACTTCGGACTCACCGCCAAGCCATAAACCGTATCCGTCGGCAGCAACACTACCCCGCCCTGATTCAGACACTCAATAATCTCTGCAACCGATCCGTTCTTCATCCGTCTTAATCCGTGCCAAAAAATACTTCCGATTGGTCGTTCAAAGCCTCAACCTGCACCGTCGATGGCTCTCCGTCAATCAACGCCCGATGTCCCAATTTCAACAACACCTGCGCGTCCGGAGTTTCTATCCCAGTATCAAGCGACCGCCCTTCCCCCAACAACGCCGCGAGCTTGTGTCGAATCCTTCCCGCAACCGCCGCTTCGGAAACACCACCACCAACCTTCGCAAACGTTTCCGCAAGCGGCCCAAACCGCATGATCTCAACAGACGCACCCCTGATCAAGCCAACGTACGCATTGTCATTCGACGCCGGTACAGCGCAAATAACCGGCAACTTCGTCGTGTCTTTCGTTTGCGCAGCAATGATCTCGAACCAGTTGAACGGATAGATTCCGACCTTCAAACTGAACGCCAACGCATTCACAAACGAGATCCCGGCACGCACAAACGTGAGCGAACCTGGTCCGACATTGATCGTCACGCCTTTGATCTCATTCGCCGGTGCGCCAATCTGTTCAAGCCCACACTCAAGCAATGCGCCCAACGTTCGAAACGGTAATTCACACTTGTTCACAGCCGAGTCGAAGATCGCATGCGCCTCGCGCCCAATCACGACCCGATACTCATTCGACGACGACTCAACTGCCACTAACAAACTCATATTTGCAAATGCGTCCTCAAACTCTCCAGCACCGGCTGCCAGCGCTCCGCCATCGCGGCGAAAGTCAGCTTACGCCAGTCGTCCTGGTTCTCAACAAACTCGAATTCAATCGTCAAAGCATCCGGAAAATCGTGCTCAACTATGTCGCCCCACTCGACCGCCGTGATGCTATCAGCAATGTAGACTTCGAGTGCCAGATCCCGAAACTCTGCCACACTAGAAAGTCGATAAGCATCGATATGAAGGAACGTTCCCGCCAGCATTGGATAAAACTGCGCGATCGTAAAAGTCGGACTGGTAACCTCGGCCTTTGATCCAAGCGCAGCAACCAGATCCTGAACAAACGCAGTCTTTCCTCCTGCCAACCCACCCTTCAGTAGGATCGAATCGCCTGTACGCAACAGCGGCGCGAGAAGACCCGCCACGCGCGCGGTCTCTTCCCTGCCCTTACAAATCACAGCAAAGGTATTCATGCCTGTTAGGGTTGTTTCCAGTTCGTGTCCAAACGAGTTTTCTTCAGGCTCGGCGCGTCCAGCACATTCGCATCGAAACCGGAGACATACGGTTTGACGAGGGAATAGGACGACGCAAAATAGATCGGGACCGCCTTCAGATCTTTCAGTGCCTGCGTCTCACTCTCGACCGCAACAGTCGGCGAAGGCGACGGACTCGGACGCGCAGTGCCTTCGGGAACAGGCGAAGGGCTCGGCAACACATGCACATCGCGCTCAAACAACATTCGCAGATTCACGAGCTCGCTCGTGGTCTGCATCACGATGCCACGTCGCACGATGTCGTAATCACCGGCTTTGATGGCCGCTTCGTATTCGTCCCAGTTGCGAATCACGATCTCTGTTTCGATGTTGAGCGTCGCGCGCCACATCGAGGCAATCGACTGCGCCACGATCCTTTGCTGCTCGTTGCGGTTGATCAGAAGCCGGATCACTGGAAAGCCGTCGCCGTCCGGATAACCTGCCTCCGCCAGCAGTGTCTTCGCTTTGTTGACGTCGTGTTCGAGCAACTCGGCTTTATCCACTACCGGCTTTTCACCTGACATCGCTTCGGGGAGAAACTTGCCGGCAGGTTCGGTCGAACCACCGAGGTCGTCGCGGCTAACACGTTCACGATCGATCGCGAGCGCGAGCGCTTCTCGCACTCGCACATCGTCGAACGGCTCGCGCGACGTGTTGAAAGAGTAGTAAGTCAAAGCGCCAAACGTGCCACGATGAAAGTCCTTGTATGGAGCGAGGAGCTTCAGTGCGAGCGGTTCAAACGGCGCGTTTGTGATCGCGTCGATTTCACCGGCTCGATAGGCACTCAACGCCTCTTCCGCGTCAGTAGTGTTTACAAATGTGACCCGGTCGAGCGAGACGGAAGCATCGTCCCAGTAGGTCTTGGCACGTTCGAGCTGAACGCGATCTCTTTCCGTGGCCGACAGCAGAAAAGCGCCGTTTGAGATCAGCTCATGCGATTCGATACGGCTCGTGCTTTCCGCCGTGGCGACTTTGACCGGACGAAATACGGGATGGGCTACGAGCGCCGGGAAACCGGTGTCGGCGTGCTGAAGCGTGACTTGCAGGACATGATCGTCAATCGCGCGCGCGCCGAAACTGTGCGGCGCTGACAGGGTCGGCAGTGCGCCTTCGATATTTGCGAGCAATTCTGTGTGCGGCGCCAGCGGTCCGATCTTGAGCGTACGCTCCCAGGACCGCACAAAGTCCTGCGCCGTTACCCTCTCGCCGTTGGACCAGCGTGCGTTTTCTCTCAAGTAAAAAGTCCAAACGCGACCGTCGCTCGACGATTCCCAGCGTGTGGCAACCGCGGGAATGGGCGCGAGCGTTTGTGGATCGTAGTCAGTCAGTCCTTCAAACAGTGCGCGCACGGCGTCAGTGTCTGGTGGCGCCGCGGCAAACGCCGGATCGAATGTTTGCGGTAGTCCACCGTTACTCCAGCGAAACTCCTGCGAATGAGGCGGCACAATCTTGCCGTAATAGGTCGACGGTTCATTCGTGCTGAAGCAACCCGTGTGGACCAGACACAGGGCGAGAAGCAATGAGCAAATACAGGAGAACGTTTTTTTAGCCACGGATGACACGGATTAGTTCGTTATAGACTTCCACCGATCGAGATCGCGTTAATTCAAATCCATCAGAAGTATCGATCAGATAATCAGCAAACTTCTGTTTCTCTTCCTGCGGCATCTGCGAATTGATGCGCCGCAGCGCTTCATCGTGCGAGAGTTTGTCGCGCAACATCAAACGTTCGAGCTGAACCTCCGGACGACAGTGGACCACGATCAGTTTATCAAAACGTTTGTAACCACCCGACTCAATCATGAGGGCCGCGTCGACGATACCGATACTATTCGGATCCTCCGCTTCCCATCCATTCAAAATTTCATCCTGCCGCGCAATGATGAAGGGATGAAGAAGATGATTAAGCCGTTGGCGTTGAGTCTCGTCGGCAAAAACCACCGCTCCGAGATGCTTTCGATTCAGCGTGCCGTCCGGATTAAGAATCGCTTCACCGAACGCTTCAGTGAGCGCCTTCAGACCCGGCGTGCCCGGCATCACGACTTCACGCGCAGTCTCGTCTGCATCCAGCACCCGGCATCCGAGTTCAACAAAAACAGAGGCGACAAACGATTTACCGACGCCGATCGAGCCTGTCAGTCCGACACGTAGCATAATTCAGTTGCGTCGCAAACGAGCGGCCTTCAATGTGTTCTTCATCAACATCGCGACTGTCAGCAGGCCTACGCCACCCGGTACCGGAGTGAACATTCCCGCGACTGCTTCAGCGTCTGACGGATTCACATCGCCTACTAACGTTGCGCCTCGTTTGGCGACCACATCGAGGCGTTTCTCGGCTTCGCTGCCAAACAGCATTCGCACCTCGTCGGGGTCAGAAACGCGATTCATACCCACGTCAATCACGATTGCGCCTGGCTTGATGTGCGCACGTCCGATAAATCCGGCTCGACCGATTGCGACTACCAGAATGTCAGCACTGCGTGTCACGGCAACCAGATCGCGTGTCCGCGAATGGCAAATGGTTACTGTAGCATCGCGTTGCAGCAGTAATTGCGCCATCGGTCGACCCACGATCTGACTGCGACCAACAACACACGCGTTCACACCACTTATTTCGACACCGCGATCGTCGAGTAGTTCCATGATGCCGGCAGGCGTACAAGGGACAAAGACCGGCCGGCCCATCGCCAACTTGCCCGCGTTCACGGGATGAAAACCATCGACATCCTTTGCCGGATCGATGGCTTCGATGATGGCAGCTTCATTAATCGCGCGCGGCAACGGAAGCTGCACGAGAATGCCGTCAACATCGTCACGCGCGTTCAACGATTTGACCAGTTCGAGCAACTCCGCTTCGGTGGTCGATTCGGGCAAGGCATGATGTTCGGAGCGAATACCGACTTCTTCGCACGCTTTGATCTTGTTTCTGACATAGACGGCTGATGCCGGGTCGTCGCCGACGCGCACGGCAGCGAGGGCGGCGCGCAGGCCGCCGTCGATTTCCGTCTTAACCTCAGTCTTTATTTTTGCCGCTAGTCCTGCGGCTTCGAGTTTAATCATAAATTAAGCCACAAAAGTGCACCCAAAGCACAAACCAATCTGTCTTCGGGGGCGTGTGCTCTTTGTGCCTGTTTGTAGCGTCATTATAATCCGAGTTATGTCGTTCGTCAGATTAATACTTTTTCTTACAATAATTTGCGTTTCGGTGCAGGCCCAGTCGACCGATCCCGTAGTGGCGGCAGTCGAGGCTGAGAACTGGCAAACCGCACGCGCCGAGATCAACAAGGTGCGGGCTGCGAACGAGACGCTTTTCCGCGAAAAGAATTACGACTACCTGCTGGGACGAATCGCAGAAAGGACTGGTGACACAGCGGCTGCAATCGCAAACTATCAAACTGCTGCTGCGAATGACTCTAAACTCAGAGAATACGCACTCTGGCGACTCGCAAGACTCGCGCGTGCGACCGGCGACCTCGTCCTCGAGCGCGAGCGGCTGCAACAACTCGTCGCCACTGCTCCCTCGAGTCTGCTCTTTGAGCCGGCGACGTTACGACTGAGCGAGAGTTTTTTCGAAAGCGGCGACTTTGCGGCAGCGGGTAACAGCGCGCGGCCGTTAACCCTTTCGAAGAACACTGCTGTCGCTCGCGAAGGAACGGCGCTGATTGGTTTGTCACTGCTGCGGGCAGGAAAGACCCCTGAAGCACGCGACGTGTTCACTAAGCTTTTGATGCAAATGCCAGACGCGTCACGTCCGGACGACTTCGCCCTCGAGGCAGTGCGCCAGCTCGATGCCCTCGACAATAAAGCCCCGACACTTTCCGAAGCAGACCATTTGCTGCGTGCTTCGGTCTACCAGTTTAATCGCGACTTTGCCGGCGCTCGATTCCACTATCAGGCTGTCATTGATCGGTTTCCGCAAAGCACGACTGTCGCGAATGCGATGTTTCAGATCGCACGCGGACTCTACAACGAAGCGAAGTACGACGACGCGGTAAAACTATTTCAAAGGGTCTTCGACAACTATCCGCAGTCGACGAGCGCGCGTGATGCGGTCGGGTTTCTCGGCTCGAGTTATGTGCGGATGAAACGCACGGACGACGCAGTAGCTGCCTACAAACTCCTGATCGACAAGTTTCCTGATAATCCGACTCCCGAACGCGCTTACCTGAACATCATCGACGCGCTCCACGAAGCGGGCCGCTATCCGGAAGCACTGAACTGGGTACAGCAAACGCGGGCACGATTCAAAATAGATCTGCCAAACGCGCTCGCTCTGTTTGCACAACTTCGCATACACATGGCTCAGGGGAGTTGGGCCACAGTTGTGCGTGATGCTGAGGAGTTGTCGAAACTCTCAGACCTCGGCGGCACACGCGTTCCCGGTGGGACCAATCCGGTCGAAGTGAATTTCCTGCGTGCGTTTGCACTCGAGCAGCTTGGACGTACCGAAGAAGCCATCAATGCTTATCTCGCGATCCCGGACGGTCGCAACGAGTACTACGGAACGCGCGCGACGCAGCGGCTGCTGGAACTGTCCACGAATGAAAAGTCTAGAACGTTTGTTCGCATGCGGTTGAATAGTCTGTTGAACGACAGCAAGGTCAGCAGTGCTTCAGGACAGTTTGAACAGGTGCGTGTCGCAGCGCAATCGAGCCTCAGACTCACAAACGATCCGCAGCTAAGAGCCAATGCGTTAGGGTACGTGCAGAGCGCTTACAACGCGTTGAGCACGTATCGCATGCCGCAGTTCAACAAGATCTCTTTGCTCAAACAGGACACCGAACTCGGGCCACACGACACTCTTGCCAACAGTCTGCTGCTACTCGGGCTTTATGACGAAGCGATTCCGGAGTATCTGGCAGCGCGTAAATCGTCGCGCGGTCTTGATGAGGATTACACTGTCGCGCTGTTGTCTCTGCGTGGCGGCAACGCTAACCGCGCCGTCCGCTTTGCCGAGCAGACGTGGAAAACAATCCCCGCCGATTTCGTGGTTGAACTAGCGCCACGCGAGCTGGTCCAAATGCTTTACCCTGCCCCCTTTCGCGAGTCACTGGTCAAACACACGGGCGGTAGAAATGTCGATCCGCGTTTTGTACTCTCGATTGCGCGACAGGAATCGCGCTTTCAGACTGACGCGAAATCAGTTGCGGCGGCGCGCGGAATGATGCAGTTTATCGCCTCAACCGCGAACGACATTGCCGCGCAACTGAAGCTGAGCAACTTCAACCAGGATGACCTTTACAACGCCGATACGGCGATTCTTTTTGGCTCGCAATATCTGGCAAACCTGTTTCAGCAGTTTCCCAATCAGCCGCAAGCGGTGGCCGGGTCGTACAATGGCGGCGCAGACAATCTCGCGCGTTGGATTACGCGCTCGCGTGCGAACGAAGCCGATCGGTATGTACCTGAGATCGGGTTTACGCAAACGAAGGATTACGTTTACAAAGTGATGGCCAACTATTGGACATATCAACGACTTTACGACGCTCAACTACAACCTCGATGAAGCCACAAAAAGGCACAAAAATCACAATTACAGTGTTGCTCATGATTTGTGTTTGGTTCGGAATCTCGTGTAGACGGGCCAATGAAAAGCGGTTTGATTTTAAAGGCAAAGTGGTGGCGGTTGAGCCTGAGAAGCATTCGGTGACGGTGTCGCATGAGGATGTGAAGGGTTATATGCCCGCGATGACGATGCCGTTCGCTGTGCGTAATGAAGCGGATCTACAGATACTGGCGCCGGATGACGAGATCACTGCGACGCTCGTCGTCGATGGTAAGCATACGTGGCTGGAAGACCTGATTATCGCCAGACAGAGCGCAACTATACCTGCCATGCCGGGTGTGACGATGGCGAAAGAAGGAGACGAGGTTCCGAACTTCACGCTTCGCAACCAGGACAATCGCGAGATTCACATTCAGAATTATCGCGGCCGCACGTTGCTGCTGACGTTCATCTACACACGTTGTCCGGTGCCTGATTACTGCACCTTGATGTCAGACAACTTCGCGCAGATCGATCGCGCGCTGAGCCAGGACGCCGGTCTATACGAAAAGACTCACCTGCTTAGCATCAGCATCGACCCGACTTACGACACACCGCCGGTACTGCGCAGCTACGGCGCCGCTCATACTGAACGGTATCAAAACGAGACTTTTGCGCACTGGGAATTCGCCGGTGGGACTACCGATCAGGTCAGGAAAATCGCGGAATACTTCGGCTTAACTTATTTCCCCGAGAACGATCAGATCATTCACGCTCTCAGGACCGTGATCATCAATCCCGACGGCAAGGTCGCGAAGATTTATTCTGGAAACGATTGGAAACCCGAGGAAGTGGTAGCTGAGATAAAAGTGGGCCGCAGATGAATGCGGATAAACGCTGATCTGCGTTAATCCGCGTTCATCCGCGACTTAAACTATCCTTTGATCTTCTTGATCTCTTCGGTGAGTACAGGCACCGCCTCAAATAAGTCGCCAACAATCCCATAATCAGCGATGTCGAAGATCGGCGCTTCAGGATCTTTATTGATCGCTACGATCGTGCCTGAATTCTTCATGCCGACGAGGTGCTGGATCGCACCTGAGATGCCGAGCGCGATGTAGAGCTTCGGCGCGACGGTCTGTCCCGACGATCCGATTTGACGATCGATCGGCAACCATTCCGCGTCGCAAATTGGGCGTGACGCAGCGAGATCGCCGCCAAGCACTTCCGCGAGCTTTTCCGCGAGCACGAGATTATCCTTACTCTTGATTCCGCGGCCCACTGCCACAATAACTTCGGCCTTCGTGAGATCGACTGCCTGCTTCGCTTCCTGAAACGGTGCTTCAGGCTTCATGCGCACGTCGCCAATCTCGACCGCAACGTTCTCGACGGTCGCGCCAGCGCCTTTCGCCGCCTGGTCAGGACGATAAGCACCGGTCTGAAACGACGCGAACGTTGGCGCTTCACCATCCGAAACCACATCAGCATCAAGCTTGCCGAGAAAGATCCGGCGCGTAAAACTGATCTTACCGCCGTCCGCTTTCGCCCGAATACAATCGCTGATCAGCGACTTCCCAAAACGTGCTGCCAGCTTCGGCGCGAAGTCGCGTACCTGGTAGGTGTGCGTCAGGAACACAAAACTCGGATCGACCTGTTTGACGATCTGCTCCATGCCGTCCGCATACGCATCAGGTGTGTAGTCCGCCAGCTTCGGATTCGTCGCCGCAATCACTTTCGCCACGTCATAAGCGGCGATCTCCTGCGCCAGGCCCGCAACGTCCGCTCCAAGCACAACAGCACTCACGCTCTGCTGCAACTGCGATCCAAGCGCCTGCGCCGCAGCAATCGCCTCAGCCGAACTGCGATTTGCAACCCCGCCTTTATGTTCTATGAAAACTAATATCCCGCTACTCATCCGTTTTCCATCCGCGTTTATCTGTGGCTAAAAAACTCTCGCTTCAACATGTAACTTCTGAGCCAACTCAGCGGCTCCAGCTTTTGCATCTCCAGCCCCAAGCATCTGCGTCTGTTTGGTTTTGGTCGGCAAATAAATCTTTTCGACGCGCTGATGGGACGGCCGTCCGACAAGCTCCGCCGACGGCGTAACTTCTTTGATCTCTTTCTTCTTCGCCGCCATGATGCCCTTCAACGTCGCATAACGAATCTGACTGATACCCGATTGGATTGTCAGCAACGCCGGCAGCGGCATCTCGTACCACTGGTACCAGCCACTCTCGAGCTCGCGCTTCACGCGCAACTTGTCAGCCGCTGCATCAAGCTCGATCACGATCGTCGCGTGCGGCAAGCCAAGCAACTCCGCCAGGATGACGCCCGTTTGACCGTAGCCATAATCGTCTGACTGCAAGCCAGTCATCACGAGATCCGGTTTCTCGTCACGAATCGCATCGGCGAGAATCGTCGCGGCAGCATACGGTGTGAGAGGCGTGAGATTATCGCCCGCAACATGAATGGCCCTGTCCGCGCCACGCGCGAGCGCGTCTTTAATCACGCTCTTCACGCGTTGCGGTCCCATCGAACAAACAACAACTTCTCCACCGAGCTTCTCGCGCACGCGCAACGCTTCTTCAAGCGCGTAACCGTCTGACTCGCTCACTTCGAAGGAGAGATCGCCTTCTTCAATCCAGGTCGCGTCTTTGTTAATCCGCAGGATCGCGTCTTTATTCGCGACCTGCTTCATCATGACAATGATCTTCATTAACCTTCATACCTCTTGAACAACAACGCCGCGTTCGTGCCTCCGAACCCGAAGCTGTTTGAAAGCACGTACTCGACTCTTGCCTCGCGAGGCTCGTTCGGAACGTAGTCGAGGTCACAATCGGGATCGGGATTCACGTAATTGATGGTCGGCGCAATGATGTTGTGATGCAGCGTCAACGCACTGAAGACACTTTCGATGCCGCCGGCAGCGCCAAGCAGGTGACCGGTCATTGACTTGGTTGAACTGACGGCCAGCTTGTACGCATGCGCGCCGAAAGTTTCTTTGATCGCGAGCGTCTCAAACTTATCGTTGTAAGGCGTCGACGTGCCGTGGGCGTTGATGTAACCCACCTGCTCCGGTTTCACACCCGCGTCTCGAAGTGTCCGCTGCATGACGCGGCGTGCACCCGAACCGGTTTCGTCAGGCATCGTCAGGTGAAACGCATCAGCACAAGCGCCATAACCGACGACTTCAGCGTAGATTCTTGCGCCACGCTTCTTCGCGGCTTCGAGTTCTTCGAGAATCATGATGCCCGCACCTTCGCCGATAACGAAGCCGTCACGATCTCTTTCAAATGGTCGCGAAGCATGCAAGGGGTCGTCGTTGTTGGTGGACAACGCTCTCATCGCAGAGAAACCCGCGACGCTCATCGGCGTGATGGCCGACTCGGCGCCGCCGCAGATCATGATGTCTGCGTCGCCACGCTGAATGATCTTAAAACTGTCGCCGATCGCGTGCGCGCCCGCCGCACAGGCAGTTGCCGTGGCCGAGTTTGGCCCCTTAGCGCCGAAGCGAATTGAAACCTGGCCCGCGGCGAGATTGACGATCGCGGAAACGATGAAGAACGGAGAAACGCGATCCGGTCCATCGTCGAGCAGTTTCGAGTGCTCGCGCTCGATGGCCCAGAAGTCGCCGATGCCGCTGCTGATGTAAGTGCCCGCATTCTCCGCGATATCTGCCGGAAACTTTCCTTCCGGCGTCATCTGGATGCCGCTGTCGGCGATCGCCTCGATCGACGCCGCAATCGCATAATGAATAAAGGCGCCCATCTTGCGCGCCTCTTTCTTAGCGATGAATGTCAGTGGGTCGAAGTTTTTTACTTCGCAGGCGAACTTGACTGAGAACTTCTCGGCGTCGAACTTTTTGATGTAGTCGGCGCCGCTGCGACCATTCATCAGGGCAGTCCACGTGTCTCCGACAGTGTTGCCTACAGGTGTGACGAGGCCGAGGCCCGTAATCACGACACGACGTGTCAAATTAGAACTCCTTGGGAAGAGTTTATGTTAGCCGCAGATGAATGCGGATTAACGCAGAACTGCGTTTATTCGTGTTCATCTGCGGCTAAAAAACTAGCTACTTTTTGTGCTGGTCGATATAGTTATACGCGTCCCGCACACTCTGAATCTTTTCCGCGTCTTCGTCGGGAATTTCAATGCCAAACTCTTCCTCAAAACGCATCACGAGTTCGACCGTGTCCAGCGAGTCGGCCCCGAGGTCGTCGATAAATCTCGCATTGGGCGTGACCTCGTTTTCATCGACACCAAGTTCGTCGACGATAATCTGTTTCACCTTGTTCTCGATCTCTTGATCGGGCATCGTGTTTGCTCCTCTGTGAGTTTAATTAAACTACTCAATCTCCGCAGCAAGGGCCGCTTTTGTAACTTCCAAGCTTGCTGCGTCTTCCACGTTCAAGCTCTTGACGTCGCGACTGATCTGACGCATGAGACCTGACAAAACTTTTCCCGGACCGACCTCGACAAACCTACCGACTCCAAGCTCAATGAGCAACTGCATCGAGTCGGCCCAGCGCACGGGGCCTGAAACCTGTCGCACGAGGGCGTCGCTCAATTTGTCGGGCGCCGTCGCGGCGCGCGCGTCGACGTTGGTCACCACCGGCATCGCCGGTTCTTTAAATTCAAGCCGCTCGAGATCTGCTGCCAGCCTGTCCTGCGCCGGCTTCATGAGCGCACAATGAAAAGGCGCGCTCACTTTCAACTTGATCACTCGCTTAGCGACACCGCTGAGAAGTTCAACGGCACGATCTACAGCTTCGGTGTTGCCGGCAATCACTGCCTGGCCAGGCGAGTTAAAGTTCGCCACCGAACAAACCTGATCTCCGCTTGCTTCTTCACAAATTCGCTGAATCGCAGCGAGATCGCCACCAAGCACCGCCGCCATCGCCCCGGTTCCCACTGGAACCGCTTCCTGCATGTAACGCCCGCGCGCGCGCACGGTGCGGACCGCATCCGACAAACTCAAGGTGCCGGCAGCCACGAGTGCGGAGTATTCACCCAAACTATGCCCGGCGACAAATGCCGGCGCGCCAATCCCCGCTTCCACCATGGCGCGATACGCTGCCACCGAAACCGTCAGGATCGCGGGCTGCGTGTTCTCAGTTAACTGCAAGTCCTCCGCCGGGCCTTCAAAACAGAGCCGCGAAATCGCAAATCCAAGTGCGTCATCAGCTTCTTCAAAGACCTGTCGAGCAGCAGGAGATTTCTCCGCCAGATCCTTTCCCATTCCGGGATTCTGCGATCCCTGTCCGGGAAAGATCAGTGCAAATCCGTGGCCTACCATCGCATCAACACCGCGCCCCAGGTGACACCGCCGCCAAACGAGGCCATCAACACGAGATCGCCAGGCTTCACTCTGCCCGCTTCAACGCACTCATCGAGCGCGATCGGAATCGATGCCGACGAAGTGTTTCCGTGGACTGCGATGTTTGAATAAACCTTCGACACGTCGACGTTCAAACGATCCGCTACCGCTTCCGTAATTCGCTGGTTCGCCTGATGCGGAATGAACAAACTGATATCATCAGACTTCACTCCCGCCTCGTCGAGCACCGCGCGAGAAATCTCAGCCATTGAACGAACCGCGACTTTGAACAGTTCGTTCCCTTTCATCTTGAAAAAGTGATCGCCGGCGGCGAGCGTCTCTGCGGACGGCTTGCGGCGTGTTCCACCACCCGGTGAAAAAAGCTGCTCCTCGTAACGTCCGTCAGACTTGATCTTCGACGCCAGGATGCCGCGACCATTCTCAACTGCTCCCAATACCGCCGCGCCCGCGCCGTCGCCAAACAACACGCACGTTTGCCGATCGGTGTAATCGACATACTGTGTCAGGATCTCGGCCCCGACCACTACTGCGTGACGAATCTGTCCGGTCCTGATCATCGAATCAGCGAGGGAAACCCCGTACAAGAAACCGGAGCACGCCGCCACGATATCCATTGCCGCCGCATTGTTTGCGCCCAGTTCAGCCTGAACGATACAGCCGGTTGACGGAAGTATCTGGTCGGGCGTAACAGTGGCACAAAGAAGCAGATCGATATCGGACGGATCCAAACGAGCACGCTCAATCGCCTGCCGTGCAGCACGCACCGCAAATAGCGACGTGTATTCATCCGGCGAAGCTTTGCGACGTTGCTTGATGCCGGTGCGCGTCGTGATCCAATCGTCGGAAGTCTCAACTATCTTAGCGAGATCTGCATTCGTAAGAATGCCTTCCGGATAAGAGTGACCTGTACCCAGAATTCCAGCGCGTTGATTTACCATTAAGTCCTCAGATTACTACAATCGGCCAAAGATTACACAGACACACGAAGATTATCTATCCGGGCAATCTGTGGATGCTTATTTGATTCCGCAATTCCCTTTTCAATTCGTTCCGCCGTACGATGCACGGAAAACTCTTTCACACTCCTGATCGCGTTTCGAATCGCACGTGCATTCGAACGGCCGTGACCAATCATCACGATGCGACTGACACCCAACAACGGCGCCCCACCATACTCGGTGTAGTCGAGCCGCTTCTTAACACTTCGAAACGCCGGTTTCGCGAGCATCGCGCCCGCTTTTGTGACTGCGGTCGCCATCAGTTCGCGTTTCAACATCGCCAGCATCGCTTCAGTCAATCCCTCGGACAGCTTCAACATCACATTGCCGGTAAAACCGTCGGTCACGATTACGTCGACCAGGCCCGAGAAAACATCGCGTCCCTCGACGTTGCCGAGAAAGTTGATGTTGCTCAACTCGCGCAAGAGTGGAAACGCTTCTTTCGTCAAATCGTTTCCCTTCGCTTCTTCTTCGCCGATGCTCATCAAACCGACCGAAGGTTTCACCGTACCGAGCACCGAACGCGAGTAAGCGTCGCCCATGATCGCAAACTGTGCGAGATGATGCGGTTTGCACTCTGAATTCGCGCCGACGTCGAGTAACAACGTCGGCTTGCCGGCTTTCGTCGGAATCATTGCCGCGAGTGCGGGTCTATCGACGCCGGGCAACATACCAATCACCATCTTCGCGGTTGCCATTGCCGCGCCAGTATTGCCGGCCGAGACAAAACCGTCAGCACGGCCGTCACGGACGAGCTTCGAACCGATCCTCAAAGAACTCTTCTTCTTCCGTCTAACAGAAGTGGCGACGGGATCATCCATCGCAATAACTTCAGCGGCCTCGACTAACTCGATACCGCGATCGCCGTCGCCGCGCCAGCCACATCTGCGCAGTTCGGGCTCAATCTTGTCGGCTTGTCCTACAAGGATAACGCCGACGTCGAAGTCGCGCGTTGCAGCAAGAGCGCCATCAATCTCAACATTGGGCGCGTGGTCGCTTCCCATCGCATCGAGAACGACCTTGCCCGTCAACTCGGGCTGATGCTGCGACTGACTTCGCACAGATTTGTTTTAGCTTTGTTCTACGTGCACCACTTCGCGACCTTTATAAAAGCCGCATTTGGGGCAAACGCGGTGTGGCATGCGGGGCTCGCGACAATTCGGGCAAAGCGTGGTTTGGGGGGCACGCAATGCATCGTGTGCGCGACGTTTGGAGGTCCGAGCTTTTGAGTGTCGTCGTTTTGGATTTGGCATAATTACTCCGTTTTATTCCGCCACAAAAAGGCACAAAAGCTCAAAGAAAATCATTTGTGCTTATTGTGCTTCTGTAGTTACGTTAAATTTTTAAGAGCCGCCCAACGCGGATCGATATCATTTGTCGTGCAACTGCAATTGCCCGTGTTCCTGTCAGCGCCGCATTCCGGGCAGATACCTTTGCAATCTTCGCGACACAGCATGCGAGTGGGTACGGTCAGCAAAACCTGCTCTTTCACGATCTCGTCGACGTCGATTGCGTAGCCGTCAAAAACTGCAACCGACATCTCGGCTTCCGTCAGCTCTGCCACTTGTCCGGCTTCATACTCCGAACCGGTGATGTAATCGAGCGCGAAATCCGTATTCACCGGAATTTCGACCGGTTGCAAACAGCGGTCGCATTCAACCCTGGCTTGCGTATCGACGTGTCCGTTTACAAAGACCTCGTTACCTGCCCGCCGAATCTTGCCGCTAACGGTCGCCGCCCCACTCAAACTTATTCGCTCGTCGACCGGGTTCAGATCGTCAGGCTGATAAACGTGAGCGAAATCGCCCTTGCCACCCTCCAGGTTCTCTAACTCAATCCGCATGCAAAACGGCCATTATAGCGGGCCGGAACGCTCTGTCAACGCGCTAACCGGTCTTAATACGTGAAAATCCGTGGCTCAAAGCGTCTTCCCGCAACACTGTGGCGAGTCGTTTGTCGGCTCCGGCAATGAGTCGAGTGGCTGGTTTGAAGAGACTTGAGTTTTTCCCACCCGCCTTCTCTAAAGCTTCCTGTGCCAGTTCTTTACGCCCGGTTCGTTCATAAACTTGTGCAAGTAAATAAAACGCTTCGGCGTAGCCGGAATCCATCTTTGTCGCCTTACGCAGATGCCGGACGGCCAGCTCGTCGCGGTTCAATTCGAAATACAGGCAGCCGAGGACGTAATGCGCTTCGGGTGACGGGCGAACCGTAAGGGCTCGTTTGAACTCCCCGAGGGCGCGCCGCCAGTTCTTCTCTGCCACGAAGACCCAACCGAGACCGTAATGTCCGGCAAAAGAGGATCCGCCCTGGGCCGTCGCACTGCTCAACAAGTCTTTTGCGAGGGCTACCTCGCCGTCATCTGCACAGGTCAATCCGAGCAGAAGCGACACGCGCAGATCGTTCGGCAAGGCAGCGTGTGCTTTGGTTAAATATGAACGTGCCCGTTTTGTCTTGCCGCGACGGAAGTAGTGCTCGCCGATGTACAAATTCAAGGCTGCATTTCCTTCAACAAGTTCAGCCGCAGCTTGAAGTTTTGCGATTCCCTGCTGAAGCTGCTTGTCTTCGATCAGTAGAAAACCCTCGTTCACGAGTTCTTCGAAAACTTTGTCCTGGCCTTTTGCCTCCGAAAGGATTCGCAAGCGCAACTCATCGCGATGAACGTTTTCTTCCTGCTCGACGGTGTCGCGTTGACAACGCTCGGTCCACATGCGCTCGAGCCGCTCACTGTCGATTACACCATCTTCGGTCAGCAAACTTACCAGAGCTCTCATCAGCGAACGATCGAAATACGCATTCTGTGCGTAACGAAGCAACAGGTCGAGACTTCGCTCGAGGCGGTCGGCGAGACGCGCGACTCTGTTTTCAGCCACCGAGATGCGTTCGAGAAGATGTTCGTCAGTGGAAAGACTTGCAGGCGCAGCTTCGAAGCGTGCGGAACTGGGCTCGACCACAATCATCAGACGGGTGCCGCAGCGAGCGCAGAAGTCCTGGCCCAGCGGATTTGCTGCCAGGCATTTTTGACAGTAGTGAGATATGCCGGGACGCATCAGTACTCGTAAAAACCGCGACCGGTCTTCCGACCGAGCCAGCCGGCGTCGACGTAACGTTTCAGCAGCGGGCACGGTCTGTATTTAGGGTCTCCGAGCCCGTCATATAACACATTCATGATGGCAAGGCATACGTCGAGACCGATAAAGTCGGCGAGTGTTAGCGGACCCATCGGGTGGTTCATGCCGAGTTTCATGATGCCATCGATGCTTTCGCGGCTCGCGACGCCTTCATACAAAGTAAAAATCGCTTCATTGATCATCGGCATCAAGACGCGATTGGAAACGAAACCGGGTGAGTCCTGGCAGTCAAGCGCGGTCTTGCCCAATTGCTCCGAGAGAGTGCGGACTCGTTCGTACGTTTCGTCTGAAGTCGCCATACCGCGAATGACTTCGACGAGTTTCATCACCGGCACCGGATTCATGAAATGCATGCCGACGACTTTGTCGGGCCGTTTCGTCGCGGCGCCGAGTTTAGTGATTGATATTGATGAAGTATTTGAAGCAAGGATGGCTCGCGACGGCGTGATTTCATCGAGTGTCTTAAAGACATTTGTCTTCACGTCCAGACTCTCAGTCACGGCTTCAATTGCAAAATCCGCGTCTTTAAATCCGCTAAAATCAGTGGTAGTCCTGATCCGGCTAATAATCGACCGTTTCGACTCAGCATCGAGCCGTTCCTTATCAACATCACGCTGTAAACTCTTATCAACCGCATTCATCCCACGCGTGAGAAACTCTTCGCTCACATCGTGCAGGATCACTTTGTGACCCGCACGCGCAGCAACCTGGGCGATGCCATTTCCCATCGTCCCCGCACCAACAACTCCAATAACAGTTTCTTTGCTCATCTTTCGATCGCCATCGCGACTGCGTTACCGCCACCAAGACACAACGAAACAATCCCGCGTTTCGCATCGCGTCGCTTCAACTCATACAGAATGCTCGTCAACAATCTCGATCCTGACTGGCCTATAGCATGTCCGAGAGCAACTGCGCCGCCATTCACATTCACCTTTTCCGGATCGAGTCCGAGCTCACGCGTCACGGCCAAAGCTGCGACTGAAAACGCCTCGTTCAATTCAATCAGATCCACTTCACTCGGCGACCACCCGGTCTTCTTGAACAATTTCCGCACCGCTTCAACTGGCGCCATCATCACGAGGCGCGGATCAACACCAGCGACAGCCTGCGCAACGATTCGCGCCATCGGCTCGACGCCCAACTCACGCGCACGTCGCAACGAAGTCACCACCACAGCCGAGGCGCCGTCGTTAACACTGGGCGCATTTCCCGCGGTAACTGTTCCTTCAGACTTGAACGCAGGCTTCAACTTTCCCAGACCTTCGATCGACGTGTCTTCGCGCACTGTTTCATCAGTATCGAAGACAAGCGCAGCACCTTTCCTCTGCGGGATCTCCACCGGAACTATCTCGTCTTTGAATAATCCTGCCTTGATCGCAGCGGCCGCTTTGCGATGCGAGTTGACGGCAAATTCGTCCTGTTGCGCGCGACTGATTGCATACTCATCAGCCACCACTTCACCGGTGCATCCCATGTGGTAATTCTCAAACGCACACCACAATCCGTCGTTGATCATCGAATCGACGAGTTCGCCATTTCCGAGTCGATAACCTTCACGCGCTTTCGGAATCAGATACGGCGCGTTACTCATCGACTCCATGCCACCGGCAACAACCATCTCCGAGTCGCCGAGTTGAACGCCCTGCGCCGCCATCATCACCGCTTTCAAACCCGAACCACACACCTTGTTCACAGTTACAGCAGCAACCGTCGAGGGCAAGCCTCCATTCAACGCCGCCTGTCGCCCCGGATTCTGGCCCAAACCAGCCTGGATCACGCATCCCATGATCACTTCGTCGACGTCTTCAGGCTTGATCCCAGCGCGCTTCACACTCTCACGCACCACGATCGCGCCAAGCTCCGTAGCTTTGAAGCCTTTCAGCGACCCCAGAAACTTTCCCACCGGCGTGCGAGCGGCGCTGATGATTACTGCTTCGTTCAATTCAGGCATTTCCAAACTCCCTATGTTAGACTTGCAACGATATTAGACTTTCTTTCGCGATTCTTAAAGCATGCAGGCACTCATTCTTGCAGGTGGCAAAGGCACGCGCCTTCGGCCCTTAACAGTTTACACTCCCAAACCAATCGTTCCGATTTGTAACCGTCCATTTCTTCTTTATCAGATCGACACGCTGCGACGCGCAGGCATTACAGACATCACACTTTCGCTCTCATATCAGCCGAATAAGATTGAACAATTGTTGGGCGATGGTTCAGATCACGGTGTGAAACTGAAGTATACCGTCGAGCCGCAACCGATGGGAACTGCGGGCGCTTACAAGTTTGCCGAAGATCTCATTCGCGAGCCCACGGTCGTTTTCAACGGCGACATTCTTACCGATCTCGATCTCAAAGCAGTCATTCGCGAACACAACGAAAGAAAAGCCACGGCGACGGTGGTGTTGACGCCGGTCGAGAACCCGCAGAGTTACGGACTCGTCGAGACTGAAAAGGACGGCAGCATTCGTCGCTTTCTCGAAAAGCCGAAGCCGGACGAGATCACGTGCAACACGATCAACGCGGGCACGTACATTCTCGAACCAAAGGTGCTCGACTTTCTGCCGGCCGGTGAAAATTACTCGTTCGAGTACGGATTGTTTCCCGATCTGCTTAAACGCGGCGAGCCTTTTTACGCGCACATTCCGGGACGTACTTACTGGATCGACATCGGCACGCCGGAGAGATATTTGCAGGTGCATGTGGATCTGCTTGCAAATCGAGTCGGACGGATTCACGTCAAGGAACGGCGCGGGCAGTTTGACGCGGCAACCGTGGCGGAGATCGACGATTTATCGATCGTCGGCGACGATTGTGTAATCAAACCGGGCGCGCAGATCATCAACTCAGTGTTAGGCCAGGGATGTTTTGTTGAGGAACGTGCGCGCGTTGAGAACTCTGTAATCTGGCCACACACGCGCATCGGAACGACGGCGCAATTGAACGGCGCGATCGCCGGTCGTGGTTGTCATATCGGGCGGTCGGCGGTAATCGGACCAGGAACCGTGCTCGGCGATAAGACATCACTGACCGACTACACACTTACTTAAATCTGGGAGGGTATCGTGAACTGGGAAGTTTTTCGCGCCTACGACATACGTGGCATTTATCCGGGTGATATCGACGAGGACGCTTACTACCGGATCGCAAAGGGTTACGTTTATATCTTCAAACCCACCAAGATGGTGGTGGGCATGGATGCCCGTCTCTCGTCGCCACCGTTGAAGGCAAGCCTGATTAAAGGCTTTCTCGATTCAGGCGTAGACGTCGTAGACATCGGCAGCATCACCACAGACATGCTCTATTACACAGTGGGCGCGTCAGAGGAATACTCCGGAGGCGTGGTCGTTTCCGCTTCACACAATCCCAAGGAATACAACGGCATGAAGATGGTGCGTGAAAAAGCTACCGCCATCTCTTCCGACACCGGTCTCTTCGAAATTCGCGACGTGCTCAAAGCCGGAAAAGATGCGGAAGTTAAATCTGACAAGCAAGGTACTCAGAGCGAGCGCGACATCCTCGACGATTACCTCAAACACGTCCTGAAGTCGATCGACGCGGGCGTGGTCAAGAAATTCACGTTCGTTGGCAATGCAAACTTCGGTTTTGTCTGTCGACCGGCAGCTAGACTCGCGGAACAACTCGGTCTAAACCTGATTCCTCTCAACTTCGAACCGGATGGATCCTTTCCCAAGGGGCCACCCGATCCGATGTTGCCCGGCAATCGAACTGAGACCGAAGAACTCGTGCGCAAGAACAACGCGACCTTCGGTGTGGCGTGGGACGCCGACGCAGACCGGGCGATGTTCTTCGACGAGAAAGGCGAGTACATTTCGGGCGCGTATATCACTGCCTTGCTCGCGGATATCCTGCTGACGAAGTACGGCAGCGACAACACGATCATCTTCGATCCGCGCGTGATCTGGCCGACGCTCGACACGGTGAAGCGAAAAGGTGCACGGCCGATCATCTCCAAGGGTGGGCATGCGTTCATGAAGGATCGCATGCGACGTGAGAATGGATTATTTGCCGGCGAGCTCAGCGGTCACTATTACTTTCGGGAAAATTTCTATGCCGACAATGGCGTGATTCCGTTTTTGTTGATCCTCGAGCATCTCTCGATTCAGGACAAACCGTTTTCGGAGATCATGGTCCAGTACATGGCGGGACACTACATGTCCGGCGAGCTGAACTACCACGTCAAAGATATCAAGGCGGTGATCGAGAAGGTGAAAGAGCGTTACCACGCGGAAGGGCAGGAGGATTACACCGACGGTTACTCCCTCGAAACACCCGAGTGGCGATTCAACATCCGCGGCTCCAACACCGAACCACTCCTGCGACTGAACATCGAAGCGCGTAAAGATGGGTTGGTCGAGCAAGTAAAGCAGGAGATCGAAAAAATAATCGAGGAGTTGAAGTAGACCAACCCATTGTTCTACATGATTCCATGATTTACAGGATGAACAAGATAATCCTGTAAATCATGAAAATCCTGTAATCCTGTCCAAACTTACCTTTTATGCCGGAGCTCCCTGAAGTAGAACACGTCGTCCGAGCCCTGTCGCCGTTCGTCACCGGACGTCGCATCCTCGCCGCTGAACTAAATCTCAAACGCATCGCACCGGGCATCTCGCGGCCCGCGTTTGATCGACAGCTTCGTAACTCACTGATCACGGGCGTCGGTCGCCGCGGCAAGTACATCCTCTTCAAACTCGAATCAGGCCAAACACTAACTACACACCTCCGCATGACCGGCAAGTTTGTTTCACTCACCACCGAGCAATCATTGCCGCCATACGCACACGTAGTCTTTTATCTCGACGACGAGCGCCGCCTCGTCTACTGCGACATGCGTCAATTCGGTCGCATGCAGATCTTCAAAGATCCGCTGCGCCCACCCAAAGAGCTTCAAACTCTCGCGCCCGAGCCCCTATCGGACGAGTTCACCGAAGAATATTTTCTCGATACGCTTTCACGCTCGCGCCGTCCTTTAAAGCATCTCCTCCTGGACCAAACGCGCGTACTCGGTCTCGGAAACATCTACGCCGTCGAAGCACTCTTCAGCGCAAGAGTGAATCCGATGAAAGCCGCAAACAAATTATCCAAGCCGCGCGCACGCAAACTCTACCAGGCCATTCGCGACACTTTGCAGGAAGCAATCGACGCCGGCTCGACTCTCAAGATCGATCTGGCAGACGGCCACGGTAGTTACTTTGAGGCGCCTGAGCGATTCTGGCGTGTTTACGAGCGTGAAGGTGAACCCTGCGTGAGATGCGGTACAAAGATCAGACGCATTGTCCAGGGTGGACGGTCAACGTATTACTGTCCCAAATGTCAGAAGAACTAGTTCCGAATCCGGGGCATATTGCCGCACAAGTAACAATTAGTGTTACCAAATGCCTAACAGTTTGCGGCACCTTGCCACAGGTTAGTCTTCTAATTCTTTTCCTGAAAACGGGAACTCATCCGCCAAAACAGCTCGCATCTTCACGTGGCCATAAAGCACTTCAAGATAGCAAATGAACCGATGCAGCAACGGTTTCGGGTCGAGGTTGTTTTCGATTGCAGTGATGACTTCGAGGGCCAGACTCTCATAGCCACGCCAGTCTTTGTACATCAAGTACTGCATGCTGCCATCTCTGAATTCCAGGATTCGCGCTGTTACTGAGCGCAACACGTCCGGGTCGCCCTTGGCTTGGGCCAGGCGCACAAATCGCATCAGCGACGAGAGATCTTTGCACAAAGTGAGAGACTGGTTGAGTCGCAGTTCGACGTCGTTGAAAAGCTTCGAGCCGTCGATGGTGGGCTTGAAAACCTGGAGTATGGTGATGGTTGATTGTTGGAAGCAATTAGTCAGTAAACCGTGTGCGTGCATGATCTTACCGTAAACAATGGGTATCGATTGTTCGGTGACGCCGCGCACGAGTTCACGTTCAAAAACCCTTCGTAAATCGTGAGTAATTCCGTAAGAAATGCCTTCCAGAACGTCAGTCAGGCGCTCGTTTCCCCTTGCCACCGTGATAGCGCGGGTGTCGATATAATCGGTGAGCGAGCGGGCGCCGAACTCCAGGACTTCGAGGAGAGAGAGACTTTCGAGGAGGGTGTCGAGTTTTTGGAGATTGTTTTCGATGCGAGCGAGCCAGTCAAAGAAGCGAAGCATCTCGCGGAGGAGGGTCTCAGAAACTTCGTGGAGTTCGCGATGAGAGATGCTGGCGAGGACCGATTCTATTTCCTGGTTGAGGTTTGCCTGGACCTCTTTTTGGACCTCAGTTTGGGAGTCGGTGAGTACCTCGTCGCTGAGTAACGGCAACTGGGGCTCTGGTTCATGAGTAAGGTAAGCGAGGGATGTAGCCATTCGAGGAAACCTCCAAACCACTCGAATGGCAAGGCCCATGCCGCGCGACATATGACGGTCATTTGTCTGTGCAACCTCCGCGTTCTCTGTGTCTCTGTGGTTAAGTAATTCACAGCAACACTAACCACAGAGACACAGAGAACTCGGAGGTTGCACAGAGAGACCGGTCTCGTTACGGGGCGATGCGGATAGTTCCCGTATTGCTGATTTGACCGTGCAGGTTGATCGTCACGAGACAATTGCCTGCGGCCAACGTATTCGGCAACCTGAAAACAACCTGAGAGAAGCTCGTATTTGGTAGCGATCGCACATCCTCGGCAGACACCGTGAATGTTTGACTGTTTCCATCAACGAGGGTAATCGTCACTGCCGCCGCCGTGTCGCCCTGGTTCAGTGTCAGGTTTGCCGCGAAGATCATTAACCGGCGATTGTGATCCGTGCCGAGGTCGAAGTGCGGCACAAGACTCGGTATCTGGAATGGATCTCTGGCGAACCACATCGAGTCGAGCGCTGTCGCCTGATTGAAAGCCGGCCCTGATTCTTCCAACAGCAACTGCAAAGTATCGTCGTTCAGAATCGTTCCCACTCCCTGCGCATCCGCAATAACAGCATTCACGGCGTTCGAGAGATTAACCAACACCGTCTCATCCAACTCGGTTTTCTGATCGCCATTTATCACTACCGTAATTGGCTTCGTCAGATCTCCGGGGTTGAACGTCAACGTACCGCTCGTGCCTTGATAATCGTTGTCGATTGTCAGCGCTGTCCCATCGGCAGTGGCATAACCGACGTTGATCGTGGCCGCGCTGGCCGCGGACAGCGTCACAGTGAACGAGAGGTTAGTAGTGCCGCTATTCCCCTCCGCAATACTCACGTCGTTGATGGAAAGCGTTGGCGCAGCCTTCACAGTTTGCCCCCCTGAAAGCGTTTCCGTACCAGTCTCGAAGACTGCATCACCACTGTAGTCAGCCGTGATGACGTGGTTACCGGTAGCGAGCACCGCCGTCGTCAGTTGAGCAGTGCCACCAGTTAGCGCGACTGCGGGACCGAGATTAGAACCGCCATCTTTGAATTGGACCGTTCCAGTCGGTGTCCCCGAAGCGGAAGACACCGTGGCCGTGAACGTTACTGACTGACCAAAGTCGGAAGGATTAGCCGAAGAAGCCAAAGCGACTGTGGGTGTCCGCTTGTTAACAGTGATCGAAGCGGTTGCGGCTGGACCCAAACCCGCGCCGCTAGCGTTCGTAGCTCCCTGTACCTGGAAACTAAACGTCGTTCCAGGACTCGATAGATTCGACGCGGGGGTGAACCGCAGACCAGCATTAGCCTCTGCACTCGTAATGAAACTGTTATTCGTGATCTGCGTGGTGCCGTTGTTCTTGAACAACGTGCCGTTGGTGATGTTTGTGATCTTGAAGTGGGTTATTTCCGCGCCGTCGATAGCATTGCGCGTAATCACCAGCCCCGACGTTGTCTGCGTGTTTACAAAGGTTGTGGCATTCGTCACAGAGGGTGTTTCTGCAACCGGATCTACGGTGATGGTCGCAGTCGTGGGCGGACTTATTCCTGTACCCGTCGCACTGAGCGCGGCTTCGACACTGAAGCCGAAACTGGTTGCGGGGCTGAACGCATTCGCCGCCGGAGTAAATTTCAAACCGGCATTACCTTCAGCGACTGTGATGAAGTCGCCGTTGCTGATCGGCGTCGTGCCGTTGTTCTTGAAGAGTGTGCCGTTGTTGATTCCAGTGATCCGGAAATGCGTGACTTCACCGTTGTCGGCGGCGCTACGCGTAATCACCAAACCTGAGCTCGTCTGCGTATCCTCGCTCGTAGTTGCACTCGTCACCGAAGGCGTGTCAGCAACAGCGCTCACGGTGAGAACAAACGTGTCTGACATGCTATCGGTGGCAGAGTTTACGGTCACGGTGATGACAGCCAATCCTGATTGATTCGCAGCAGGCGTGATGTTCAAGGTTCGAGTTGAACCGCTGCCCGTTACGCTCAGGTTTGCCGGATCGTTAGGCACTACAGCAGTGTTACCAGACGTCGCGGTCACACTGGTAACTGCGGCCGCTTCGCCGATGTTGAAGCTGAAGGAAATCGGCGTGTCTTCAGTGGTCGATTTATTAGGTATGTCCTCGACGCTAACTTGTGCTTCAAACGCCCCGATATCGACTGTTTGCGTTAAGTTGGCATCAGCCGAATCCGCTGCGCGTGCAAATCCCGCCCCACGCTGGTCCGTAGTTACGGATACACCAACAGCGGGCGAACAGGAGTTATCGAGCACGCAATTGTTACCCGCATCTAGGGCGGTCGAATTGGAAAGCAGCGCGTGCGTCTGAGTTGGCCCACCGTTATTCGCGAGTGGTCCAAGCCACGGATTCAACGGCGAAGCAACGGTTCCGACTTGATCGTTGTTGACGCCGTTGGTGAAACCACTCGTCGTGACGATAGCGTTATCGTTTAGGCTGCCGATCAAATTATTACCGCGAGAGATGAATCTGCCGGCGACGTCGGGGTTATCATTCCCGGCGATAATCGTGTTCCTGACCTCGACGGTTTCCGTAAAAGTTATGATCCCGGGCGCTCGCTGAGCAGAGTTATTGGTGATCGTGCAGTTCGTGAGGAAGATAAAACCATTGATGTCGTTGTTAATCGCACCTCCTTCAATCGCACTATTCCCACTGAGAGTGCTATTGGTCAGGCGTATGACTGCGCCACCGCGATTCATGATGCCGCCACCAAATATCTTGGAGCTGTTGCCGCTGATCGTGCTGTTTGTGATTGTCAGCAGGCCTTCGGTATAGATGCCACCGGCAAAGGCGGGTGTGCTGTCAACGCCCGTAGCGTCTCCAGCCGTGTTATTACTCACGACACAGGTGTTCATGATGACAGTGGCTGGCGCCGCGATATAAATTCCTCCTGCCATACCGCCAAAGCCACCGCGCACCGTACTCAGTCCGCCCGTATTGTTACTGATAACGACATTCGTCAGTGTCGTCGTACTATTGTTTCTCGTATAAATGCCCGCGCCTTCACCGCCGCGTCCACCGCCGCTACCGGTTCCGCCGCCGCCACCATCGCCGGAGCGATTTCCGCTGACGACGGAGTTTGTCATCGTCAACACGCTGCCTTCGTTGTAGATTCCACCTCCCGCGCCGCCATTCCCAGGTAAAGAAATGGCAGTTCCACCATTTCCGGATTGATTTCCGATAACGCGAACGTCTGACATCACGAGCTGGCCCAGATTTCGAATGCCCCCACCTTCAACGCCAGAGCCACCGGAGAATCCGCCCGGCGTTCCATCAGCAGGATGCCCGTTAGTTACCGTCACTCCGGAAATGTTTACTGCGACCGAGGAAGTGGAGACGTTAAAGATGCGGAACTGTGGAGTCGCCGGCGCGGAGCTGCGTTCGATCGTGAGCGACGTCGAACCAGGACCCGTAATCGTCAGATTCTTGTTGAGAGTCAACTCGGCCGTGGTCAAACTGATCGGACTCGTGACCGTCGCCATATTGAACGTAATCGTCGAGCCGTCGCACGCGTCTATGATTGCCTGCCGCAAACTTCCGGCGCCCGCGTCGAGGTTGTTGGTCACCACCGGATCAGTTGTGCAAAGAGTCATCGCCGCCGCGACGTTTGAGCTGGCTGCCGCTGAAGTAGTGGTGGGACCAACGATTACTGCCAGTCCGAGAGTGGCAAGCAGCAATAACGTGAAGGTGAAAATGACGAAGACACGACGAGCGGATAGAGATTTATAGTTTTTCATTTGGGGGAATCCTGGGCATTTTTAGGAGAAAACAGGGCTAATTCGTTTGGGAATCGAACGCCGGGAGATGGCGTAAATTAGCACTAATCCTGGACCCTAATCAATCAAAAAGTGCCAAAAACTTATCCACAGATTACACAGATTGATTATTAGAATCTGCGTAATCTGTGGATAAGAACCTCGGTCGAACTAGAGATTCGTGAGGATATAGTCGAGCATCATCTGTCTCATGTGCTTCAACAGCAGTGGGTCCGTCACGCCGTGCCTCGACTTCGGATATAGCATCAACTGAAACTGCTTCCCTGCCTTCTGCAATTCATAGATAAACTGAATCGTGTTTTGCATGTGTACGTTGTCGTCAATCGCACCGTGAATCAACAACAACTTCCCATGCAGATTTTTCGCCGCCTGGACCGGTGAGCTTTTTTTGTAACCCTCGGGATTGTTTTGAGGCGTGCCCATGTAACGCTCGGTGTAGATGCTGTCGTAGTCGCGCCAGTCGGCGACGGTGCCGCCCGAGATGCCGATTTTGAACGACTCGCTGTGCGTCAGGGCATAGCTCGTCATGAAACCACCGTAGCTCCAGCCCCAGATGCCGATGCGAGAACCGTCGACGTAAGACTGGCTCTTCAACCACGTGACACCGTCTTCGAGATCGCGCAATTCGAGCTCGCCGAAGTTTTTGTAGACGGGCCAGGTTGCTTCCATTCCTTTGCCGCTGGCGGTGCGGTTGTCGCAAACCCAGATGATGTAGCCCTTCTGGGCCAACAACTGGTGAAACATGTAAGTCAGCGCGCCCCAACCGTTCCGCACTTGCGGTGCGTGTGGTCCACTGTAGGTAAAACTCATCACCGGATACTTCTTGCGCGGATCGAAGTCAGGCGGCTTGATCATCATCGCTTCCATCTGGAAGCCATCGCGCGTTTTGACTTGCATGAGCTCGGCGTTGCCGAGTTTGTATTGCTTTAGCGCATCTACTTTGTTCTCAGCGATCACGCGCACGAGTTTTCCCGACGCATCAAACAGACGCATCTGCGCCGGTGTGTTCAGATCGCTCCAGGTGTCGACAAAGTAGTTGTTCGCAGGACTGAGATCGATGCGATGCGAGCCTTCCGTTTGCGTGAGCCTTGTCAGGCCACTGCCGTCGAGCTTGATGCGATAACCATGCGGGGCGATGTGACTGTGCTCGGTGGCGGTGAAGTAAATAAAACCGTTCGCTTCGTCTACGCCTTCGATCGAACGCACTTCCCACTTGCCGTCAGTGATCTGTCGCAGCAGTTTGCCGTCAGCCGAGTAGTGATAGAGATGCTCCCAACCGCTGCGTTCGCTGGCCCAGATGAATGAGCCATCCTGCAACCAGATTGGCTGCTCGTTGATCGCGACCCAGGCTTTCGACGTTTCGTGGATTATGTTTCCAGACTTACCGTCCTTCGCTTCGGCGAAATTGAGATCCAGAAAAGTCTGTTCGCGGTTCTGTGCCTGGTAAACAATTTTCTTACTGTCGGGCGTCCAGGTGACGCGTGAGATCAACAGGTCGGCCGGCTGATACTTGAAAGTGTCGACCCAACGAATGTCGCCGCCGGCGGCGCTCACCACACCAAGCTTCACCACTGGATTCGGATCGCCCGCTTTTGGATAAGCAGTGACTTCGAGTTTCTGATCGTAGGGGATGTGATCGACGACAGTGAACTCCGGGACCGGAGTTTCATCAAAACGCAGATACGCGATTGTGGTTGAGTCAGGACTCCACCAGTAAGCGCCGAAATTTCCGCGTCCGTACAGTTCTTCCTGATATACCCAGTCGAGACGTCCATTCAGAATCTTCGCGCTGCCATCGCGGGTGAGCGCGCGTTCGCGTCGCTGCATGCTGAGATCTTCGACGTAGAGGTTGTTCTCGCGTACGAAGCTGACCATCTTGCCGTCAGGACTAAATCCTTCTCCAACCTCTTCTTCCGGATTACTCGTCAGACGAATCGCGCGATCGCTGCCGAATTCGTAATAGAAGAGATCGTTGGACCAGTTGATCAGGACGGCGGTCTCGGCGGGATTCAAGTTGTAATTACCACGATTACTAAGTTGTCGTGCATCCTGTGCCGACACACCCGGCAAAGCCGCAAATGCAGCCTGCATTTTGGCAGCATCGAAAAATGGCGTGGCTTCACCCGTCGCGGCATTCACCTTTTGCAGTCGCGGCACATTGCTGCGGCCGGCTTCGTTGGTGAGGAGATAGTGATTGCCGTCTTTGAGCCAGCGAATGTTTGGGGTTGAGCCGTTGAAGTTGACTCGTTTGACCGGATCGAAGATGTCGTCGATTGTAAGAAGTTTGTTTTGCGCTCTTACGAGTTGAGCACCCAATGCAACGAAAACAGTTATCAGCAGGAATACTTTGCAGCGCGTGATATTTGTCATAGTGATCTTGGCGTCATTCTCTTAATCAGCGGAGTCAATACTGCAAGGATAACTGCGGCTACCAGCGTGATGCCGGCAAAAATTCCGAAGCCTCGCACCAACACTGCGTTATTGTTGCCGGCAAACAGTCCGGTAGTTAAGCCCGCAATATAACTACCGATGGAGATCGATAGAAACCACACTCCGAGCATCAGTCCCACCATTCTTCCCGGCGACAATTTAGTCACTGTGCTGAGACCGACCGGGCTCAAACAAAGCTCGCCGATCGTCTGCAGGAAATAGACTACTACCAGCCACAGCGGACTGACGCGTCCGGCGCCCGCAAGCGAGGCGGCGAAAGCAATCACGACGAAAGCAATGCCGGCAAAGAACAAACCAACGGTGAACTTGCCCGGACTCGACGGTTGCTTGTCTCCAAGCTTCTGCCACACGATGCCAATAATCGGCGCGAGGATAATGACGAAAATCGCCGGAACAGATTGAAACCAGCTCGAGGGATAAGCCCACCCGAATATGGTGGTGTTGGTCAATCGGTCTGCGAAGAGTGTCAAGCTCGAGCCTGCCTGTTCATACGTCATCCAGAACAATATGGAGAAAAGAAACAGGACAAAGATCATCATCACTTGTTTGAACTCGGCCCCGTTCAGATGGCGAATTATTCCGATAAGGTAGCCGGCGAAGAATAAGACGACCGTCGGAAACAGCATTGCTAATTTCGATTCTCCGTAGTACAGACCCGCGAGCGCGCCCGAAATTCCACCCGCGAGGGCAAGACCCAAAGTCAGATAATCAACGCCCTCTTTAGCCTCTGACTCGACCGCGCTCGTGATGAGATTTGGTTTTTCTCCGACGTGACTGATTTGCTTGTGCCCGATGAGATATTGAATGATACCGAACGTCATTCCCACACCCGCGGCGCCGAAGCCCCAGTGCCAGGCGGAGTTGGGATCAAGGCCCCACGAAGTAAGAACACCTCTGAACCACTGCGACTGAGCCAGAAAACCAACCACAATCGGTGAGAGAAATGCACCGAGATTGATCCCCATGTAAAAGATTGAGAAACCGGCATCGCGACGCTTGTCACCTTCGGAATACAACTGGCCCACCATCGCGCTGATGTTTGGCTTTAACAAGCCCGTACCGCAAGCAATCAAGATCAAACCGGCGTAGAACGTGCCTCTTGAATTGATCGCCATCGAATAGTGCCCACAGGCGATTATGATCGCGCCAATCAGAACCGCACGGCGTGCGCCGAGTATTTTGTCTGCCAGCCAACCGCCCGGCAGTGGTAGATACCAAACAGAGGAAACGTACGTGGAGTAGATGAGGCCGGCGTATTTCTCGTCGAAGCCAAGTCCGCCCTCGGCAAAAACCTTCGTCATGTAGAGCGTCAGGATCGCTCGCATGCCGTAGTACGAGAAACGTTCCCACATCTCGGTGAAGAAGAGTGTGGAGAGTCCTCTTGGATGACCTAGAAATTCACCACTTCGGACGGAAGTAGCCGCATCTTGCGATGTGCTCATAGGCTGATTCCTTTGTTCAGTAATGCGGAGCTTTGGGAAAGACCGCGAGCATTCAGCCAAATGTGAGGGACGGTGTCAAGCCACAGATGAACACGGATTACACGGATCAGCAATTCTGATCTGTGTAATCCGTGTTCATCTGTGGCTCAAGTTCTAATTGATAGGAACGGGATGGTAGATCTTGCCGTAGCGTTCGGTGATGATCTTGACGTAGTTCTGCGTCTCGTCGTACGGCGGGATGCCGTCGTACTTATCAACCGAACCCTCACCGGCGTTGTAACCCGCGAGCGCGAGTTCAACATTTCCGGAGAATCGCTTGAGCAGCCAGCTCAAGTATTTCGTACCGGCCGTAATGTTCTCTTGCGGATCGTCGGGATGCTCACAACCAAAACGCTTCGCGGTCGCCGGCATCAACTGCATTAATCCCTGCGCGCCCGCATGTGACTTGGCGTGAGTGTCGTACTTCGACTCCTGCCAGATCACAGCGTGAACGAAACGTGGATCGACGCCCTGATTCTCGCTAACTTCGTAAATGATGCGATCGATCTTTTCGTCCCCGGAAGTGGGGATGTCTGCCGGAATCGAAAACCGGTCAGTGCTGGCTGCTGCAGCCGGCGCTAGCACGCGGCTGAAAAGTAAGCCAGTCAGGTTGCTGAAAAGAAAAAGTGATATCAATGCAAACGGTGCAAACTTTATCGAACGAAAATGGGGTAAACTGCGGGGCAACTTCATCCAGTAAATTCTCCAGGTAAACGATGACCATAAGGGCACCAGCAATTCAATTGTGCACAGCACAGCACAAGGGGGCTGCAAAAACTACTAATGATCCAAGGCTTCCAGCAGCAACGCTGTAATTGAAGGACCAGGTTTCTGATGGACAAACTTACGAAGGCGGTTGCCTTTTCGTTCAATTTTTGTGCTTGTAAGTTGTAGAAAATGTTGTACTTGTTCGTTTCACCACAATCGGTCTATCTGAAAGAAACTGTCATCGTGACAGAAGAAACCAGACACACCGAAGCAAAGTCGTCCCAGTTTTGAGACTCGTATTCCTCATGGTCCTGCAATTTGCACAATTCAATGCTCTACGCTTCACTTCGGAGCTTTAACTTTCATCGCGGGTAACTGTTCAAGCTCGATCTAGATATTGTGGTTCAGCTTTAATGGAAAGAAATCACACACAAACAGCTATTTCTACACTCACTAGGAGCACTCTTTACCACACACTCAATATATAGCGTTGCTGCTAGTTTAAATTTATTGACTCTATCCGTCTACATGTGGTATACGGGCCACTGATTGGTTGAGGACTGAGCAATTGTGAATACTCGACGTAAGAACTTCATAATTAAGCAGACTAGGCTGTTGCTGAATGCCTTATTTGAGAATCACCTCGAACTCTTCGGGAAGTCTCTTGAAGTCCGTGATCTGTTTCCACTCCGTCTCGACATTCTGATACGAGATCAACTTAAAATCACGTACGAAGAACCCGCCGAGTTTTCGAACATAACTCTTGAAGCACCAAAGTTCGAGGTCTCCGGTTTTATACAAACGCACGAAAAGCGCACGAGAATTGTTGTCCCTCAAAGTCTGAAGCCCGAGTGGCGACGATTTACGGTAGCTCACGAAGTCGGACACCTGCTCCTTCACGCTCCAACGCTGCATCATCATCACCGACCTCTAACCGGTGGTGAGCGAGCTAACCTGGACCTACCCCCTGCGGAGCACGAGGCAAATCTTTTCGCCGCGTATCTCTTGATGCCCAAAAAACCGGTTTCGGAATATTTTGAACACTGTATTGGCAATCCCATTGACGGACGAGAGCCAGATCCTGAACTTGCTTTCTGGCTTGGAACTGTCGCGCGTCAGTCGATTGATGAAATTGAATTGGTAAAGCGAGGTGCAGACTACCGTGCACTATTGGTTGCACAGCTGACAGAATTCAAAGGACTTCGATTCGTTTCGCTTGCCGATCGATTCGGAGTTTCCGCTTCTGCGATGGGATATCAATTGATAGATCTAGAGCTCGTCAAATAACCATGGATGATTACCGACAAGAACCATGGGGCCAAATTCTGTATGATCGAGAACTCGACGAGTTTGAGGCACAAGTCTGTGACGAAAGGGTCTCACCGGTCATAGATCGGCCATTGTCAGCTGGCTGCCTGGTAACGGGCCGATGTAATCTTCGCTGCAATTTCTGTTACGGCAATGATGAATCACTGCCTACAGAAGAACTCTCCATAGATGACTGGAAGAATATTTTTGTCCGTTTGAGGTCATGGGGACTGATGCGAGTCGATCTTTCCGGCGGCGAACCCACCCTCCGTACGGATATCGGCGACATCGCCAGACACGCGCTGGATGTAGGTTTAAATGTGGTTTTGAGCACAAACGGTTTAGTTCTGCATAAAACCGGTCCTTCAATACTTCCAAAGCAAACACGAATACATGTAAGCCTCGATTCCGGTTTCGATTCTGTTCATGAATCGAGCAGAGTTCTTCGGACACTTCGTCCCTCACAAAACTCCTTTCGGAGAACCATGGGTTTTATCAGAAAGTCTTTAGAGCAAGGCTATTCAGTAAGAGTGCTGACTTGTATTGGGCAGCACAATAATGAAGGACTCTTCCAGCTTGGGCAACTGCTCGCGACTGTCGGTGTAAAAGAGTGGAATATCTCTAGAATTCTTCCAGCGGGTCGTGCTAAAACAAACTTTGAGGGAAGCTGGGCAGTCAACAATCAACTCCTACTGGAACAGATCTCAACAATTCGATACGCCTTCCCGTGGATGCGGATACGCTACTCAAATCGCATTGATCAAGACGGATACTTCTTATTGGTTTTACCCGACGGCACCTTAGCAACGCAGTATACTGATGAACGCGATAAGGTTGGATTGGGCCGACTCTTGGATCTGTCGCTCGACGATTTGCGATCACACCCAGATTTCAAACTGCGTCGCCACGGAAGGAAATGGATCGCCGCATGTGTCGGATGTCAGCACAGTACACATAGAGTTGCGGCATAATATGCCCTACGGTTGAGCCTCCGTTGGTAGTATCGAACTTGACAGCCCCCGGAGGCGAAGCGTATAAGCACGATGAAAAGCGTGGTGAGTTAAGGCGACTTGCGGCCACGTAAAATAACCAGCTAAACAGCTCGGGCACCTGTGAGAAACCCGAAAAACTTCAAACCGATTTTGAAGTCCCGCGTTGTTTAGCGCGGGATTTTTTATTGCCAATGGAATCATTTCGAGAACTGCTCGCTACTGACCGTATCCTCGTCGTCGACGGCGCGATGGGTACGATGCTCTACGCCAAGGGCGTCTATATCAATCGTTGCTATGACGAGCTGAATCTCAGCGCTCCGGATCTGGTCCGTGAGATTCATGCTGAATACATTCGCGCCGGCGCCGATCTGATCGAGACCAACACTTTTGGCGCCACCGCTCACAAGTTGCAGCAATACGGACTCGAGGGAAATTTGCGCGAGATCAATGCGGTCGCAGCGAGAGTTGCGCGCGAAGCCGCTGGCGATCGCGCTTATGTTGCCGGCGCTATTGGTCCACTCGGGTTGCGTATTGAGCCGTATGGTCCAACCTCGTTTGACGAAGCGCGTGAGCTGTTCAAAGCCCAGGCTGAAGCGCTCGCCGAAGGTGGCGTGGATCTCTTCTGTCTCGAAACATTTTCCGATGTTTCTGAAATACGCCAGGCAATCGCCGCCATCCGGGAAGTTTGCGATCTTCCGATCATCGCGCAGATGACCATCATGATGGATGGCAATACCACTTTCGGCACGACGCCCGAGTTATTCACCGAGCGTCTCGACGAGTGGGGCGCGGATGTGATCGGACTCAACTGCGGTGTTGGCCCGGCAATCATTCTCACCGCGCTTGAAAAGATGCGCGAGGTCACGAAGAAAAAGCTCTCGGCGCAACCAAATGCCGGACTGCCACGCGACGTGCAGGGCCGCCAGTTTTACATGTGCTCACCTGAGTACATGTCGAAGTTTGCGAAGCGATTCATCCAGGCGGGTGCGAAATTTATCGGTGGCTGCTGTGGTACAACTCCGGCGCACATCAAGATGATTTCCGATTCAGTGCGGGCGGCGTCACCGCGAGCCCAACGCTCCGTATTCAGTGGCGACGGAGCGGTCATCGTCGACGATCCGGCGCTCGACATTCGCGTCGTACCACCGGAAGAGCGTTCCGCGTGGGGACGCAAGATCGCGCTCGGAGAGTTTGTAACTTCAGTCGAAGTCCTGCCACCGAAAGGGGTTGACGCGAAGAAGACGCTCGATTCGATCCGGCTTTTGAAAGACGCCGGTGTTGACGGCGTAAACATTCCTGACGGCGCGCGCGCGCAGTCGCGTATGAGCGCGATTGCCACGGCTGTCCTGGTGGAACAGCAGATCGGCATCGAGTCAGTACTGCATTACTGTTGTCGCGATCGAAATCTGCTCGGGATGATGTCGGATCTGCTCGGTGCTGCGGCACTTGGTCTGCGCAACATTCTGGTTATCACCGGCGATCCGCCAAAGATGGGACCATACCCGGACGCCACCGCTGTTTTTGATATCGACGCTATCGGACTCACGAACATGGTGAACAAGCTGAACCATGGTCTGGATCTTGGCAATAATCCGATCGGCGAGCCGACGGCGTTCTGTATCGGCGTTGGTGTGAATCCGGGTGCGATCAATCTCGACGAAGAGATCAAACGGTTCGAGTGGAAAGTTGAAGCGGGTGCGCAGTATGCGATCACGCAGCCGGTGTTTGATACTGGTCAATTGCGCGACTTTCTCAAACGGATCGAGCACGTGCGGATTCCGATCATTGCCGGAATCTGGCCGCTCGTTTCTTTTCGGAATGCAGAGTTTTTGCACAATGAAGTTCCGGGTGTAACTGTGACCCCGTCGATCATGGAGCGGATGCGAGCGGCCTCGAGTATCAGCAAGGAAGCTGGACGTGACGAAGGTCTGAAGATCGCGCGCGAGTCGTTGCTCGAGGTGCGTGACGAGATTCAGGGTGTGCAGGTGTCAGCGCCGTTTGGGAATGTGAAGTATGCGCTCGAAGTCTTTCAGGCGTTGCCCGAGTTCAGCCACGGATAACACGGATCATTGACGGATTAGTACGTGACGCAAGGCGGGTTCGAGGGTGGGCCAACTGAAGAGAAAACCGCAGTCTTGCAAGACACCTGGGTCGACTTTTTGACTGGAAAGCAGCAGGGCGTCGGCGAGTTCACCAAAAGCGAGACGGACAGCGAAGGCGGGTATAGGGAAGATAGTCGGGCGTGAGAGGACCCGGCCGAGAGTCTTTGTAAATTCCGCATTCGTTGCCGGGTTTGGGGCGACGAAGTTTACCGCTCCCTGAATCGTTTTATGTGCAATCAAGAATTTCAGTCCGTTCACAACATCATCTAGCGCGATCCAACTCATCCACTGTTTTCCATCTCCGACGCGTCCACCGATTCCCAGGCGAAAAGGTGTCAGCATCTGCGCGAGCGCGCCGCCATTTTTATCGAGAATGATTCCGAAGCGCGTATGAATGGTGCGAATTCCCTTCTCCGTCGCAGGCTTCGTCGCATTTTCCCACTCGACACAGACGCTCGCTAAGAAGTCTTTTCCAGGCGCGCTCGTCTCGGCCAGCAATTCATCACCGCGATCACCGTAGTAGCCTATCGCCGACGCACTGAGAAAAAGTGAGGGCGGTCGAGAAAGTTTAGTGAGCGCTCCGCTGAGCACAGATGTTCCGCGTGACCGGCTTTCGCGAATCGCGCGTTTCTTATCATCAGTCCAACGACCCGAGGCAATGCTTTCGCCCGCCAGATGAACCACGACGTCGAAGCCCTCGAGCTGTTGCGCATCAATCTGGCCCTGGTTCGGATGCCACTCAATTTCCGGAGCGCCGAACGTCCGCTCGTGGCGGACGAGTCTCAGAATTTCGTGGCCATCGGTAGTTAGCGAGTTGATCAGGGCTTTGCCGACGAGTCCGTGGGAACCGCTTACGAGGATTTTCATTTGGCGGAGAGAATATCATGCGCTTTGGATTTAGCGCCTCTTGGAGTGCGGCGGCCTGGCGCCGCTTTGTTATCGAAGATGGGTGATCGAGACCAAAGCGGC
>DASSFI010000049.1:0-42624 GCA_035694465.1 Pyrinomonadaceae bacterium
ACTAATCCATTGCCGCAGCATAATTGGTTGCTAAGAAGCCGGGCTGCGGTGAGTACATTAAACCAATTGACGAGAAGGAGACTTTAGTTTGGTATCGGTTACCATGAAAGAGTTGCTGGAGGCCGGTGTTCACTTCGGCCACCAGGTAAGGCGCTGGAATCCAAAGATGAAGGAATACATCTTTGGCGAGCGCAACGGCATTTACATCATCGATCTACAAAAGACTCAGCGAATGTTTCGCGAGGCGATCGCGTTTGTCACCAACCTCATCGCTGAAGACAAAGGCAAGACGGTTCTCTTTGTCGGCACCAAGCGACAGGCACAGGACGCCATTCGTGAAGAGTCGGAAAAGTGTGGACAGTATTTCGTCAATCAGAGATGGCTCGGCGGTTTGCTGACTAACTTTCAGACGGTCCAGAAGTCGATCAAACGACTCAAGGATCTCGAGAGTATGCAGACTGACGGTCGCTACGAGAAGCTCACCAAAAAGGAACGCATCAAACTCGATCGCGAGCGCGAGAGTTTGAATAAGAACCTTTCCGGTATCAAGCACATGTCTCGTCTTCCGGATGCCATCTTTATCATCGACGTCAAAAAAGAAGAGATCGCAGTCGCTGAAGCAAATCGACTCGGCATTCCCATTGTCGCCGTGGTCGATACAAATTGTTCGCCGGAGGGAATCGATTACGTAATCCCCGGAAACGACGACGCGTTACGCGCCGTCCGGCTGTTTGCCTCCCGCATCGCCGATGCGATCGTGGAAGGTAACCAGATCGCAACCGAGGGTGGCGTTATTCAGGCGGAGCCGTCAGAAGAATCTCCTGAAGGCGAAGTCCCCACCGTTGAAGGTGGAGCGGGTGGCGCAATCGCCTCAGCTCTTAGCGCTGATGCGGACGACAACGGCGGCGTTAGTGGCGGGGAGGCGCAATCGGCATCCATGACACCACAGGGAGCAGACGCGGAAACGGAAAGCGCACCTGAGGAAAGCACCGAATCTGTCGTGGCGGCGAGCTAAGCGATAATCCTTACTCATCGATGAGCGCAGCCTTCGAGCGGACGATCCGCAAGGCTGCGTTTTTCATTACCAATAATCTAAGCATTCGGAGAAATCAGTAATCATGGCTGAAATTACAGCAGCAGCAGTGAAGCAGCTTCGGGAGAAGACCGGAGCCGGGATGATGGAGTGCAAGAACGCACTCGTTGAGGCAGAGGGCAACGAAGAGAAAGCGGTAGACATTCTGCGTGAGCGTGGTCTGGCTTCCGCCAAGAAGCGCGAAGGCCGCATCGCAGCCGAAGGTATCGTTGGTTCGTACATTCATATGGGCGGCAAAGTCGGCGTGCTCGTAGAGTTGAACTGCGAAACTGACTTCGTCGCGCGTGGCGATGAGTTTCAGCAACTGGTGAAAGATATTGCCATGCACATCGCTGCCGCCGAGCCGCGCTATGTTACGCGCGCGGATGTTCCGGCAGACGTCCTCGATAAGGAGCGCGAGATCGCACGCGCCCAGGCGAAGAACGATCCCAAAATGGCGAACAAGCCCGACCAGGTGATCGAGAAGATCGTCGAGGGACGCTTGAATAAGTTTTATGAAGAGTCAGTGCTGGTCGATCAGCCCTTCGTGAAAGCACCCGAGAAAACTATCGGCGAGCTGGTGACCGAGAAGACCGCCAAGACCGGCGAGCGCATCTCGGTGCGCCGTTTCACGCGCTACAAGATGGGTGAAGGCCTCGAACGTCGCGCTGAGGACTTCAGCAATGAAGTAGCCTCGATGTTGAAATAGGATTTGATGACCATCAACACCGTCAAAGAATCGCAGTTGGCGTATCGCAGAGTTCTGCTGAAGATCTCCGGCGAAGCGCTGATGGGCGAGCAGAATTACGGCATCGACGTCAACGTCGCTCACAGTGTGGCCGAAGAGCTCAAAGCGGTCCATAAGCTCGGAGTGCAGGTTGCAGTCGTGGTGGGTGGCGGAAACATCTTTCGCGGCGTGTCCAAGAGCGCCGGCAACATGGACCGTTCGTCGGCAGACTACATCGGGATGCTGGCGACGGTGATGAATGCCGTCGTCTTGCAGGATGCGCTCGAGAAAGTTGAGGTTCAGTCACGCGTGATGTCGGCTATCGATATCCCGCAGTTGGCCGAACCATTCATCCGCCGTCGTGCCATCAGACATCTCGAGAAAGAACGCGTCGTTATCTTTGCGGCGGGAACCGGGAATCCGTATTTCACCACTGATTCAGCCGCGGCCCTGCGGGCTCTGGAGATCAAGGCCGACGTTATTATGAAGGCCACTAAAGTCGACGGTGTTTATTCCGCCGACCCGATGTTGGACTCAACCGCAGAGCTCTATAATGAGATCAGCTACCGGCAGGTTCTTGAGCGCCGGCTCAAAGTAATGGATGCTTCGGCCATCTCATTGTGCATGGATAACAACCTGCCTATCATTGTCTTCAACATGCGCCAGCCCGGAAACATTCGCCGCGTCGTGACCGGCGAGCGGGGCGTGGGCACAAAGGTTGGTTAACTAATTTTCAGCGGAGTTCAGTGACATGACTGAAAAAGACGTAATCAAAGAAGCACGCATACGAATGGAGTCGGCGATTGAAGACTTCAAGCGCAAACTTGCGAGTGTTCGCACGGGTCGCGCTGCAGTCAGTCTGTTGGATTCGGTGATGGTTGATTACTACGGCACGATGACGCCGCTGGCGCAGATGGCCTCAGTGCACGCGCCGGAACCGCAGATGCTCACCGTCCAGCCGTGGGATCAAACTCAGATTGCCGCTATCGAGAAGGCTATTCGCTCCGCAGACCTCGGCCTGAATCCGTCAAATGACGGCAAGCTGGTCCGCATTCCGATTCCTCCGTTAACCGAGGAACGTCGCAAACAACTCGCCAAACAAGTGCAGGTTGTGGCCGAAGACCATCGCACCGCAGTCCGTCAGATGCGCCGCGATGGCAACGAGCGTCTGAAGAAGATGCTGAAGGACAAGACCATCTCGGAAGACACGGAACGCAGCGCCCTCGAGGAAATCCAAAAACTCACCGACACCTTCATCACCAAGATCGATGAGCTAACCAAGAGCAAAGAAAAAGAGATTATGAGTGTATAGAACGCGGATGGACGCGGATAAACGCAGATCCATTCTTTATCTGCGTTTATCCGCGTTTCAATTTAGCGGGGAATCGCGAAAGCATCCTCACCCAATGTTTGATTGAGCTTCACTTCCTTCACACTGTACTCAGCGAAGAACGGCCCCTGCGGCATCTCAAAGCGCTGCGAGAAGCTGAACGGAATCAGCACCCCTTCGACTTCCTTGAACTTGCTGTTCGCCGTCCCAAAAGTTAATCCATTGTAAGTCAGGAAAAACTCCATCACCCGACCATTAGTGGCGTCGATGTAGAAGTCGGTCGCATAGCCTTCCGGATCGGCAATCCGAAAACCGCGCAGTTTCTTCTTGTTCGCTATGGCCGTCACTTTGTATCCCGGCTGATCGAATTTACTCAGCACGTTCAAGCCAAACTTTGATAGCGGCGGCACTTCGACGTTGGGCATCGAACTATATGACTGTTGCCCGTCATAAATTTGCTTGAAGACGATGATCGGGCGCGCATCGATCTCCATGCGCAACTTGTCCGCGGCCGTCACGATTGAGAAGGCGCCGGGTATCGACTGCGGACTATTCGGCGGATAAAGAGAAACCGATCCGCGCAACATCATGTTCTCCACCTTGCGAAACTTCTCACCACCCTGCGCAGTAAAAGCCGCTTTGGCGAGTTCGAGCGGAGTACTTTCGGGCGTGATTACAACCGCAGGCGCAGGCGCATCGCCGTTTCCGGATGACGCGGACTTTGTCGGATGTTCCTGAGAGAAAACCGTTGCGCCAAGACAAATAATTATTACGAGTGATAAAACAAATCGCTTCATTTCAAAACCCTTTCGGTCCACAGATTACGCAGAAGATCAGAAGTTCAACCGTATCTGAGCGTAGATGCGACGGTTACCGGCGCCCGTGCTGCCGCCACCGCCACCACCGCCAAACAATGGCGCCAGGCTGACTGATTCACCAAAACTCGGCGAGGAAAGATTACCAACTGGCGGCCCCAGATTCACGCGGTTGAAGACATTTTGGAAGTTGATGGAGACGTTGACATTATATCGCTTCTCGCCGGGAGCACCGCCACCACCACCTCCCTGCGGTCCAAGCGCCGCCGCTTTCGCCGCAGCGCCACCGCCTCCAGCCGCGAGTGATGGACCACCTGGCCCACCCACGGGACGTTTGTCACCGCCGGCTGCGGCTGCAGTTTGTCCGGCTGGTTTTGCGGCCGCGGCGTTGCCTCGGTTGATATTGCCGAAAGCGAACGCTCGGCTAACCCTGAAGTTCACCACAAACGATCCCGGCGCGTTGCCGTAATTGCGCGGAACGATCGTTTCACCGGGCAATGGATCGGTGTTAAATTTACCGAAGCGAGTGCAAATGACGATGTCCGAACAAGGCGTGCTCGCTGCCGCAAAGCTCGGACGCTCGTTGAATTGGCGATCGAGATTTTTATCTTGCCCGGTGGTGATATTGAAACCTGGTCCAGTGTTGGCGATCACAAATGGATTCAGGACCAACTTCCACCACGGCAGGTTCACCGTTCCGAAGACTGTAAAGCGGTGACGAATATCAAACGAGCTGCGCCCAAACTCACCGCTCAAATCATACGAGTTCATCGGAAAGAGCTGGCCGCCCTGACCGTCCGTGTCGTTAGTGGTCTTGCTCAACGAGTAGTTGCCGTTGAGTTGGAACATGCGGCTGAGCCTGCTGTTGAAGCCGACAAAGAATTGTCGTTGATTGAACTGTCCGCTCGCTTCGTAACGATAGATGTCGCCCTTCGTGGGATCCGGACGAATGCCGTTGCGAGTGAGGTTTGTGATTGTGCCCGGCAACGGAGCATTGACGTCACGAGCGCGAATCACATGCGTGATGCGGATGTTGTAAAAGCCGAGGAACATCGTGATGTTGCGTGGCAGTTGTCGTTCAACCTGAGTTCCGAGCACGTAAACAGTAGGAATCTGGAGATTCGGATCAACCTGCCAGATCGTCTGTTGATTGGCCGGAATGGCGGAAACATCCGGAACCGCAGTCGGACTCCACTGATTCAGAATGTTGTAAATCGCAGCGAGGGTCGGCGTCTGTTGTTGGGCCACAGACGGCGCCGTGTCCCCACCCGGTTCAACGATTTGGGTTTGAATCACGTTGACGCCATTGAAGCGACGAGCCTGGAGCGTCGCGCTTTCACTGAAGCGGTTGTAAAAGAAACCGGTGCCGAAACGAATCACCATCTTGGGTGGTTTCGCACTGTTTGCCGCGCCCGGCGACCATGCCACCGCGATACGAGGCGCAAAGTCGAATTTGCTGTGCGCATTTGTTTGCGTCTCGTAGCGCAAACCGTAGCTGAAAGTCAGGTTTGGTCTAAAGCGCCAATCATCCTGAACAAACACGCCGTAATCAGTTTGACTAACCTCCGACAACGGATTTCCGGCATTGAGTCTGAATGAGTTTGCGCCACCACCCGCAGCGCGAATCTGCGCTGGTGTGAAGCCCTGTTCCTGAAGCTGTAAAGTCAACTGATAACGCTCAATACTCGTCAGACCAAAACCACCGGTAAAACTCCAACTGCCGCCAAAATTTCCCTGGTTATTGTCGTCAACCGAGACGTGACGAATGCGTCCGCCAAATTTGATGGCGTGCGCACCGTGTTGCTTGGCGGTGAAATTATTCAACTCCCAACTGGTTCGCTCGTTGACTGAATGACCAACTTGCGAGCCGCCCGAACCGAACGAACCACTGACGTCGAGGGCCGGAATTGAATTGCTGCCGGTTTGCTCGTTGCGATTGTGAGTAAACTGAAAGCGAGTCTCGTTGACCATGGTCGGATTCAGAATCGCCGTTTCCGTCACTTGCACATTCTGATTTACCGACAAGGTATTGAAAGCGCGCTCCGGCAAAGTAAAGCCACCCAATCCCTGGTTATCAGCCCGAAAGCGATTGTAGTTGTAACGAACTATGAGCGTGTTACTCGGGTTGATGGCGTAATCAAAACGCGGACTGAGGAACAGATTGCGGCGCGGCACCACAAACGCCTGTCCAAACGTCTCCGGGTTTAGATTGTCGTCCAGCACTGTCGCACGCACCAGTTCGTTGTCGTCGGTCTCAATGCGTCCGAAGTTGAAAAAGAAAGAAGCTTTCTTCTTCACGAGTGGACCACTCACATTCATGTCGTATTGGCGAATTTGAAAGGGCGTGCGTTTGCTCGAGTTGACGGCGAACGGGTTGCGCGAGTTAAGACTCTCGTCGTTGAAGTTCCACGAAGCCCCGCCACGGAATTTGTCCGTGCCGGGCCGGGTCAGAATGTCGATACGCGCTGATGGTTGATCGTTCTCAGCCGCAAACGGATTTTGGTTGATACGAATCTCGCGGATCGAATCTTTCGACGGCAGGTTGCCGCCAGTGAATCCGTCGATAAAGATCTGTCCGCCGTTTGGTCCAACTGACGGACCGGCGAGCGCCTGCAGTGCGGCGGCGAGTTCATCCGGATCGTCCGGCAGAGCATCGAGGTCTTTTCCGCCAATCACGGTTTGGTTCGCGTTATTTGTGGCTTCGGTGCTGACCGGAGTTTCTGTAACCGTGACTTTCTCTTCAATCGTCACCCGCAAGGTTAAATCGGCGGTCTGTCGCGCGGTGGTGATGTCGACTTCCTTGTTGTCAGACGTCGCGAAACCTGGTGCGCCAGCCTGGAGCGTGTACTTGCCCGGAGCAAGCCCCGCGAAATTGTAAACACCCTCGCCGTTGGTGGTGGCCTTCTTTTGGACTCCGTTGGCATCAGTAAGAGTTACGTTCGCGCCGACAATCGCGGCACCGAGTTCATCGGTGATCAGGCCTCGCAACGTTCCGCGCGCTTGTTGTGCGGTGACAAGTGCCGCGGACAGCATGACGATCAAGCTGATACAGCTCAGCTTGTGGGGGAGATTTCGTAAGCAATTCATTTTAGACCTCAAACAGGAATTCATATCCACAGATTACGCAGATTAGATCTGTGTAATCTGTGGATAAACGGTTATGGCAAACCGATGCCGAAGGAGATACCGCCGCCACCTAAGCCGGCAGCGGGATTGGGTGCTTGTCCTGCCGCGGGACGCGGCGCAAGCATGGCGAGCAGAGTATCAGCGCCGGCAATCAGCGAAATGGCTGTCAAACGGCTTGGATCCGCACCCTGCGTACTGGAAACGATGATAGTGTCGCCAACCTTAACATCTGCGATCGAAATAGTTGGCAGTCTTTCGAGCATGTCGTTGATATTGAAGCCGCCACCCGGTCGCTGACCACCCGGTCCACCGGCGCCTTGCGGACGTGGCTGAGCGCCCTGTTGAGGCGCAGCACCACCTGCTGGAGCACCGCCACCCGGACGCCCCATACCACCCATCATTCCCATTTCCGAGGGGAAGCGCCGCAAAACTGCCTCCTGCTTGATGACGATCGTGAGCGGAGTCTTCTTTTCGAGGTCCTTGATGTGGATTTCACCGGTCGCCGGATCCACTGCCGACACAACTCCACCGACAGTACGGAAGCTTCCCGTAACGACTTTCTGTGGATTGAAGCGCAGCGGATCTTCGGTCTTATCGCCGAGAGCGCGTAGCTGATCGCCGACTTTCAACTCGCCAAAACTACTGGGCTTGGCGTCGCTAAACTTGATCGAATCGGGAGCATAACGGCGCATTTCGGTCTTGTCGCCGACAGGAATTACAACTGCCTGCGTTCCGGCCAAGGTTCGATTTGAGATCGTGATCTCGTGGGTGTCAGGTTTCAGGGCAGTGATCACGCCCAGAATTCCGCGGCGGCGCCATTCCAGACGTTCCGCTTCCTGCTTCTTGGCAAGATCACCCTTGGTCATTACGATGACCTGCATCGCCGGCACTGACTTTTGATCTGCCGAAACAGTTCCGCGCGCCATCACCCGATCGCCTTCACCGAGATCTGCGAAAGTAATGTCTGAGGCGTTAGTCAGAGACTGCTCGCCGGGAGCAAGCTTTTTGTACGTCGTCTTATCACTCAGAGAAACCGTGACCATCGACCCGGCGTCGGTCTTAATGGTCAACTGTTTGGTGGCGGCATCGATAGATTTAATCTCGCCAATCGCGTATTTGGCGGCGATGCTGGGATCCGTCTGGGCAAATGAAGCGGGGCTGGCTGCGAACAAAGTCACAAGTGTTATGGCAGCCCCAAATAAGAACGTCCTCATACAAATACCTTCCTGTCCTCTAAGGTGAACACCGCAAAGCGCAGATATATGACTCTCAAATCCAGAATTTTGGTTTGCCGGCTTTTTGTGCCTTTTTGGCTAACTATTCCAGCCTACGCGGTAGCGCGCCGTCAATGCCAGCCCGAAACTGATGATCAGTACAAAAGCTGCCACAAGGGGCCAAACGTAAGGGAGCGAGGTTAAGAGTACCCAAAAACTTGTCCCTAGTAATAACGCCACAGCCTCGGAATTCTTACCCATGGCCAGATATTTTCTTTGCAACCAGCGACCAGTGGCAGCATAAAGAATCACACGGCCAAACACACCGGCGACGAGCAGTAGCAGTAAAGCGAGTAGCCCGACCATCGCCTGGATCGCCTGCGGCATGATCCAAAGACACAACGGCACTGCCCCAAACAACACAACAAGCCCAATGAAACCAATCACAGCCACACGCAAGCTGGTTAACTGGAGCCGCGCCACACCGCGACTGATCGTGTTTGGCATCGCCGCCGTGAATCCGAGTGACACCAGGAACCAGAACAGAATGACGAGCAGTCTGGTGCCGAGATAAGTCGAGGTCCAACGAGGACTGAAAATCCCGGTTGGATTATTCATCATGTTGCGGAGCTCTTGTTCGTAACCCGCATACATCATCGTCATCGCACTGGGATTGCGATTCGGATGAGGATCTTCCGAGCGATAACTCCCGCCAATCACCATCACGTCGCCGCCAATTCGCGCGCCTGCTTTCTGAATCACCGAACCACCGACCGCAGCCACATCTCCTTCAACCACGCCCTCGACTATCACATCGCCGCCGAGCGAAACAGCTTCCTGCGCACTGCCGGTGACTCTGACAGACTTTCCCAATCCGACCACGGGTCCTTCGTTAGCGCCCGAGATCACAATCGTCTCTTTTTCCGTTGCGTTCTGAGCACTAGCCACACCAACCAGAACAAGCACCGCGAACAGCAGCGCAAAGAAACGATTCAAATCAAACTTATTAGCGGAGAATTGAAAACCGGTTAGTGAGAAGTAATTGACCATTGCCCGAGGCAACCTCCTATTCGGTTGCACTCGTGCGATGATAATTTGAGATCAAACGCGAGAGTATCAGGATGGCGAGAGCAAACAACCCCACCAGCGGACCCAGTGATCCGGAGTCGATAATCACTTTCCTGCTTACCACTCTGAAAACAACTGCAAAGCCAGCCACGGTGTCGTAAGCCGTCCCGGCCACAAAACTGACTAAGCTGAAAACGGTGCCGACAAATCTCTCGGCAATCATGAACACTGACTCGCGTGCGGCAGCACCGAGCAGTGCAAAGCCGACCAGTGCGAGGACAGCACAAATGGTCAAGGCTTTGCGATGCTCAGAACGCGTGCGCACCCCTCTCATATCACTTGCAGCACGCGCCGCGACCATCCGCGAGAAATCCTGCGGCACCGGCATCTCGATGTTCTCCGCCATCGCCGCATCGAGCTCACAAACAAAAAGCCGGTGCGCGCGCAACTCAGCGCGACATTCGACACATTCTTCCAGATGATCTTCAAAAAGCAGGGTTAGACCAGCATCCAGTTCGCCATCGACGTAGGCGGAAAATAGATTTCGTTCGCAGATCTTTTCCTGATCCTTAACCATCAATCCCGGTGATCCCTTTTTCAACAAACTGCTGGCGCATCATCTCGCGCGCGCGGAATAAACGGTTCTTGACTGTGCCCAATGGCAATCCGGTTACTTCGACAATTTCTTCGTAACTGAGATCCTGCGAGTGACGAAGAATGATCAACTCGCGGTAGTTTGACGGCAGCGACTTGACCACAGATTCGATCTCACCGCGTCGTTCTTTCCGTTCACTTTCCTGTTCGGGACTGAGACGGCCGCATTCAACCGGAAGATCAAACTGATCGCCCTCCGGACCGATAACGAGCGACTGTTCGCGGGTCGCGCTTCGTCGCAGATGATCGACGGCCGCGTTGTGCGCAATTTTATAGATCCAGGTGGAGAATTTGAATTCGGGCCGGTAGCGATTAAGTGAGTTGTAGACCTTGATGAAGATTTCCTGAGTCAGGTCGAGCGCCGACTCGTAGTTCCCGACCATGCGGTAAACGTAAGCGGAAATCGGTCGCTGGTAACGTCGCACCAGCTCTTCAAAACTTCCTTCGACACCACTGACGGCAGTGAGCACGAGATCGCGGTCAGAATAGGAGGCAACAAGATTCATAATACAGGGGTGTTACGTGCGGCCACAAAAATTGTTTCAACTAGTTAGCCACAAAAAGGCACAAAAAGCACAAAAAAGATGAACCATTTCTGAGTTAAATCTTTTGTGCTTTTTGTGCCTTTTTGTGGCCAAAATTTCTGTGCCTTTTTGTGGCTACAAGGATAGGGTGGCCAGGCCGGCTGGGGCGGCGATGGAATCGAAACTGAATTCGCGGCTGGGAAGCTGTAGTCCGAGGTCTTCGGCCTGGAGCGGACGCAGGTCGCCGCCCGTCGTTTCGTTCACGATTTCGCCCGCGCGCTGCCTGGTGATGCCGTCGCCGATAACCATCAACCGCATCAGACCCGGACTGTCGCCGGTTTCAGGAGTGCTGCGATCTCGGTAGAACAATAATAACCGGTAAAATTCATCCTCGAATTCGTCTTCGGCACACTCAACCGTGCGCACAAACAACGTATGCTTGTCGCGAAAGATAACGCCGGTAAAACCATGGCTCGAACCACTCACCAGCAACGAGTCGCCAGCCGCGCCGTTTCGCATCAACCACTGTGCTTCACCCAGGTGCCGCGGCAGTATCAAACCAGCGCGCCATCCCAGTGATTGCAGCACTGCTTCATATTCCGCCAGAATTTTCTTCCTGACCGCGACGACGAGATAGCGGTCGCGTCCCTGTGTATCTCGCTGAAGCTTGTCCTTCGAAATCGAGAGTTCTTCAAGCGGAGCACTAAAGCCGCGTTCGATCTTCCACCTCAGCACGTCCTGAAGTTCCGACGACGACTGCGACTGGGTTTCCATGGTCAGCACGAGTGTTCGTGCGGTTGCTTCAGGTAACGCGAGCGACCAGCGTTTCTGTCGCAGCAATCCGGCACTCGTCGCCAATTCAGTCAACACCATTGCCAGTTGAACCGGGTTCTCGATGTTTGTTTCGTCAAAGCTCGGACGGACGAGAGAGTCGTCGAGGTTGAAGGTGGCAGCACGTCGCAGCCTGCAGGTCGCCCCTTTGACGCGTTCGAGCTGAACGACAGAGGCAATTCCCTTTTCCAAACCGAGCGCGTTGGCGGGATACCAGGGGTCAATAAGTCTAGATATCAAGTTGGGCACTCTTCTCTATTTCACCATTCACTATAAGCTGTGCCTTCTGTCGAAGTTTCCGCGGAGGCGCTGTGGATATCCGTCATGCCCTGCTCGCCTTCGGATGAATTGGGATCTTCGCCGGTAGTGATGGCCCAATCCTTCTCGCCCGTAATCGGATCGATCGGGACTTCGCGCATATAACCTTCAGTGACGAGATCGTCGAGCGACTGTGGCGAGCGGCCTTTGTCAGCGCCAAACTGATCGATCAGCGAACGCATCTTGCGCAGATCGTCTTTCAGCACCGTCTCGCGCGTGTGCATGATCGTCTTTTGATATTGCGGCAGCGTGATCGAAGCGAGAATGATGATGATCGAGATCACGATCATCAATTCCAGCAATGTAAATCCTGCTTCTCTCTTACCAATCACTGTAATTCTCTCCATTCAAGGCTCTGTCTTTCGACTTCGAGCGTACATCAAAAACGTTTTCTCCGCCCCAGGAACCGGCGTCGGCCGCGTCGTATGCAGAACGAAGTTCCCAATCGTCTTTTCCCGTCATCGGATCGATCGGCAGTCCTCGCAGATAAACCTTTTGTTTGGTCGACAACTGCCCGCCCACTTCGGTGGCATTCACGCCCTGCTGTCCGCGCCCCCCCATCGAGCCTCGCGGTAGCACATTGACCCCGGTCACGAGCGTCTGCAAGTCCGGCGGAAAATGATCGGGATTGTCGACCCCAAAGATCGTGCAATCACTAATCACGACTTTGCTGCGCGGATCGATGAAGGCGTTCTGCTGCACCTGGCCCTGTTGCTGCGGCGTCAAAGCAGTTCCAGTGCAAACCATGCCGACGGTATCACGATGAAATTCATCGATTGCCGTCCGGATCTGGCGCAAAGTCTCTCGCAGTTGCTGCTCTTTCTGGCGCTTAACCGAGACCTTCACGAGCGGCAACACACCGAGCGTCATGATGGTCAGAACGGTGATCGTGATCACCAGTTCGATTAATGAGAAGCCTTTTTGCCTCATACTTTTTAGCCACAAAAAGGCACAAAAAGCACATAAGGTAAAGCAACTGCACTGTGTGCTTTTTGTGCCCAGTCAAAACCAACAACATCTACTGTTGCTTCACTGTCGCTGTTCCCTGGACTATCTCCGACGTGATGTCGCGCGCGTCAGTTGCCACCAGGTGCAGCGTCTCCTTCACGAAAACCAGCGAAGCGTTGCCTTCGCCAATTGCCTCGATATCGATAAACAATAACGGCCCAGAACCTTTGAATGAAGCCTTGCCGTCAAGACTCGAGATCGATATCAAACACGTGCCGGCAGTAGCGTCGATCACAGGTGTGAATAGCGGCGCCGTCTCTCCTGAAGTCGGGAGAATGCTGCCCGCCGTTAGTCCATGTACTTTCACTACCTTCGGATCGAATCGCAAAGCCAGCAAAGCAAGATTCAACGACACGTCAGAGTTTAGCTGAACTGCATAACGCCGTTTCTCGCCCACCTTCAACACGTCGCCAGCCGGTAACAGACTGAGTTGGGCTACGCGCTTGCCGTTAAGCGACGTCTCCGTGGCTTTCGGCATCGACGTCAGGACTGCGTTTTGATTGCCGGCACTGCTTGTATTCACAGTGGCAACATTCGCAGCCGCCTGTTCACTGATCAACGACTTCGGAGCCGGAACAAACGACGGCAACTCTTCAATAGACGCCGGCTTGTTTTCCGCAGTCACCTGCTTCTTCTCACCAGCCGCGGGAGTGAAAGCATACGCCCCGGCCGGAGGAGGCAGATTCGCAGGGGTTGTGTTCTGCATTGCGGTTTCACCCGCTTTGACAAGCGGCGCATCCGGAAGTTGCAGCGTGACGTTCGTCGGCAGTACGCGTGCGGCCGCAATGTGATCTTCACGATCTGCATCACGAATCATTTCGGCCAGCGAGCCGGTGGTTGGCGACTGCAACGTGCCGCTCGGTCGCATCTCTTCGTCACGCGGTGTAACTGCCGGAGCACGAAGCACACGCGGTGTGACTGAGATCACGATGTCGATTTGTCGATTGTCGCGAGTCGGCGAAGTGAAAAGACGACCAAGAATCGGCAGACCACCGAGGACTGGAAGTCCCTGGCGACCGTTGGTCTGAACGTCCTGCGAGACGCTCGCCAGCATCATGGTCCGATTGTTCTGCACGCGAGCCGTGCCGGTGATGGTGCGTTCAGTGAAAGTCGGGGTTAAGGTACTCGCGCCGAGAACATCTTTCGACTCGATGTTCATCTTTACCTGCACGTCGAGATTCGGAAACACTTGCGGCGTGAACTTCAGCGTCAGACCAGTCGGTTCGTAGTTGATGACCGGGAAACCACCACTCGGGAAAGCACCAGTACCGGGAGTCGGCGTTCCTGTCTGTACACCAAACGGATACGCTTGCGCTGTTTGCACCGGCACACGTTGACCGATACGAGCCGTCGACTCTTCACCGTTGAAAGCGTGAACCTGAGTCGAAGCGATCAGTTTCGTGTTGTTCCTGCTTTGGAACGCGGTCAACAGCGATGGCGGAATCACGAGTGCGCCTGCGAGTGCCGTCGGCACGCCGCCAACAAAGCCGGCCAGGTTTACACCACGACCAATACCATTGACGAGACCGTTATCGGTTAACAGTGAGAAACCGGGCGAACCGCCGATACTGAACGTGCCGTTACTGCCGGGCGTTCCGATCTGATTACCAAGCTGCATCAGGTCGTTCTTGGAAACTTCATAGATGCTGACGTCCATCACCACTTCAGCACGATCCTTGTCGATACTCTGAAGCAGGTCGCCAATCAAGCGGACGTTCTCCGCTGTGTCGCGCACAGTCAAACTGTTGGTCGCATCGTCCGGAACGACGATCGTTTGCGGGCGGCCAACTGACGGCGGAATCGCCTGCTGCACAAGCTGGCGCGCGTCAGCCGGTTTCATATTCGAAAGAAAGAACGTGCGCAGTACGAGTTGTTGATACTGCGGACGGCGTGCCTGATCGGCAACGAGAATCGTTCTGCGGCTGAGTTTCTGGAAGAAGAGTCCTTCCTGAAGGAACAGGTAGTCGAGTGCCTGCGCGGTAGTTACGTCTTTCAAGCTGATATCAACCGGGCGCGATTGCGCAAACGACTGGCGGTCGAAAATAACGTTGAGATTCAACTGCTCGGCAAGACTGCGAATCAATTGTTTGAGATCGCCTTTGACGTCGACGACACGAAGCTGTTGTTCCCGAGGCGTTGCCAGATCCTGCGCCTGAGCGCTGGCCGGTGTGATACTGCCGCCTTCAGATATCGTCTCACCATTCCTCGATCCACTCGGAGGCGTGCGACCTTCTTTCACCGCCTGAAGTCGCAGCATGCGCTCCATTTCCGACACCGCGAGCTCGTTGACCGGGTCAAAACCGTAAGCCTGCCGGAAAGCATTGTAGGCGCCGACAAAGTCTCCCCTTTCCGACAACGAACGTCCCTGCTGCATGTAGGTCTGCGAGGCATTAAAACTGGCGCGCCGAAAATGGAGTTGATATTCCATGTTCGACGGGTCAGCCGCGACCGCGAGCGTAAACTCCTGGGCGGCCTTGTCCCACTGTTGCGCAGCCTCGTACTCCATGCCACGTTTGAAGTTTTTGTCGCCTTTTTTGCCGAATGCAGTGATCGGCAGGCTCAAAAAACTAAGGGCAAGGACTAAACAAATTAGGGTTCTAGTTCTATTGTTGTTCTTCATGACCTTCTACTCGGTTGCTCGGTTCGGGAGGTGGAAAGTTTAGCGACCTAATAATGCCGCCGCGACGCCTAAGATGCAAGATCAAACCGGCCAATATGCTTACACGCCGGGACTAAATTTTTGTTCCGTCCGACTCGGAATTTTTTGTTGGTCAAAAGGTCCTGAAGGACCGAAAATGCCGGGGGAAAACTGAAGTGCCTAAACGTTAGCGCTGAGCTCTTGGACAAATGTAACGCGGTTGATTTCGTGCAAGGTCGAGACGCCAGTAAAAACCTTTTGCAGGGCCGACTCACGCAAGCTCTTTAACCCTTCTGCCTCTGCTGCTCGCCGTACCTCTGAACCAGGTCGCCGCTCGACGATCATCTCGCGGATATTATCCGACAAATCCAGCAATTCGTGAATAGCCGTTCGGCCACGATAACCGGTGTGATTACAGGCATCGCAACCAACGTTCATGTAAAAAGGCTTGTCATGATATTCCTCCGGTTTGAGCCCGGATTCGAATAGCTCCGTATCGCTCGGATGATACTGCCGCTTGCAGTAAGCACAGAGCATGCGAATCAGCCGCTGAGCCAAAACGCAGTTCAGCGACGAAACGAAGTTGTACGGCTCGACACCCATGTTCAAAAATCGGCCGATCACGTCGATCACGTTGTTGGCGTGAACAGTGGTAAATACGAGGTGGCCCGTCAACGCGGATTGAATCGCGATCTGCGCCGTCTCAGTGTCGCGAATTTCGCCGACCATGATCTTGTCAGGGTCGTGACGAAGGATTGAACGCAGACCGCGATCGAAGGTCAGTCCCTTCTTTTCGTTGACTGGAATCTGCGTGATGCCGTGCAACTGATACTCGACCGGATCCTCGATCGTGACGATCTTGTCTTCTTCGTTTCTGATCTCATTCAGCGCTGCGTACAACGTAGTCGTCTTGCCGGATCCGGTTGGACCCGTGACGAGGACCATCCCGTACGGCTCCGCGATGTAGCGTCGAAACTTCCGCAGGTCGTCTTCGGCAAACCCGACCACGTTCAGGTTTAAGTTTCGAAACTCTTCGTTGATCTGCTCTTTGTCGAGAATACGAATGACCGCGTCTTCGCCGTGAATCGTCGGCATGATCGAAACACGAAAGTCGACGTTTCGTCCTTTGTAACGAACGCGGAATCGGCCGTCCTGCGGCACGCGACGCTCGGCGATGTCGAGTTCCGACATGACCTTGATACGCGAGATCAGTGTTTGGTGATAAGCAAGATCGATGGGGTCTACTTTCTGATAGAGCGCGCCGTCGATGCGATACTTAACCTGAACTTCAGTGTCGCGTGTTTCGATGTGAATGTCAGACGCGCGCGACTCCATCGCGTTGTAGATGATCGTGTCGACGAGTTTGATGATCGGCGACATCTCGGCGTCAGTTGCCAGACGATCGAGGTCGAGCACTTCCTCGCCGTGTTCGGTTTCCTTGACGAGTGAAATTCGAAAACCGGAGGCGGCTTCCTGAAGTACGCGTTGCGTCGTGTCGCCTTTTCGCAGTACGACTTCGATCGCGCCGGCAGTCGCGACGTATGGAACGACGCGCGTTCGCAGTGTGCTCGAGAGTTCGTCGAGACGTTCGAGGTCGGTCGGATCCGCCATCGCGATGTGCAGACCCTTCGGATCGCGTTTGAGCGGAACGAATTGATGGCGCACCATCAAGTCGACCGGGACTTCAGTAAAGAGTTCGTAGTCAATGGGTGATTCGCGATCGGGCGGTAACAGATCGACGAAAGGAAGCCGGTAGCGACGGGCGAGTTCGCGCGCCGCTTTCATCTCCGGCGGCTGATGCTCGTCGCCGTTACTGCCATTCTGGCCCACCGGCGGCGCCGTCGTGATGATTGTTTCTTCAGTTTCTGAAACTTGCTTCATAAATACTTATCGACGTGATCCGGTAACACCTGCGCCACTCGAAATTGACTGGATAATCGGGAGGTAAATCGCCAGCAGGATCGTCACTACGACGCCGCCCATGAGCACAAGAATCGCAGGCTCAAGCGTAGTCGTCAACTGTTCCAATCTCACTTCCGATTCCGCGTCATAAAACACCGCCACTTCATCGAGCATCTCCCGCAAACTGCCTGATCGTTCACCAATACCGATCATGTCGATTGCCAGCGGCGGCATCCAGCCCACTGATTCAAGACTCTCGGTAAACGAGCGTCCCTCACGAATCGCCGGCAGAATCGCGGAGCTGCGACGTCGCAGTTCCAGGTTCGTGATCGACTCTGAGGCGATCTCCCACGACTCGACGAGCGTGATACCTCCGGCCAGCAATGTCGCCAGAGACCGCGTCGCCTGAGCCACTGACAGTTGAACGGCGAGACTTCCCGCGAGTGGAATCTTTAGAATCAATCTACTGATCTGGAGTTTGCCGTTCGGTGTGCGCGACCAGAGAAATAAAACTATCGAGCCGCCGATGATCAGCGGACCAAACCAGATGACGTTGGACGATAACCAGCGCGAGACCCCGACAACTATTTGTGTGACTGTCGGTAATTCATTACCAAAACCGGAGAACAGCTCCGACATTCGCGGCACGACGTAAATCGTCAGGAACGTCACCATACACCCCGAAGCAAAGAGCAGAAACATCGGATACGCGAGCGCACCGCGGATTTTTCGTCGCAGGGCCACGTTTCGACGCATGTAAGTGACATATCTGCTCAACACGTCGTCGAGCGCGCCGGAGCGCTCCCCGGCGAGAATCGAGGCTGTGTAAATGCGCGGAAATATGCTTCCTTGCGAAGCGAAAGCCTGCGAAAGCGCTGCGCCGCCACGGATTTGCTCTTCAACGTCGCCCAATACGCTGCGTAATCGAGCCGACGCCGCCCGCTTGCGCAGCATCGAGATGGCCTGAAGGATGGGGATACCCGCGCGAACGAGTGCTGCAAGTTGTTGATTAAACAGCAGGAAGTCGTTGGCTTTGACCTTGGGATGCGCACCCGGTCTGCCGAAACGGGTTAATGCGGACACTCCGGACGTGCGTGGCGGGCTAACATTAAAAACACGAAAACCTTCCCGCTCGAGCCGCGCGCGTGCCTCGTTCACACCCGGCGCCTCGACCGTGCGCGTTACAACCTCACCAGCAGGTGTTCCCAATCTGCAAATAAACTCAGCCATACTTTAGATTTACCCGACTTGAGAATGACCGGGGAGTATATCTCACGCGCCGTCCAGGTAGAAGTTGCGTTTCACTGATAACGCTGATTGGAAAACCGGATGTACGCAGATGGTTGGTGAAATCTGTGTAATCTGTGGATATGAACCTTGCACCTTGGGGGCGGCTGTCCTAGAATGCTCGTGCCAACACAGCAATTAAACTGAAACGCGCGCGGCCGTCTCCCCGTGAACATTTCATTGCTCCGGTTTGAAAACTCGGGCATCACTCGTACCCTAACGAGCATCTGTGTTGACAGTTCCCTTTCGAGCCCTGACCGGTAATAAAAAGTAGAATCACCGAACTGTTGCCCGGGGGTGACATGCATTCACTGACTCGTTACACCACCAAGATCACGGCCGCTTCCATATCGTTACTCACTGTCACCGTCTTCTTTTGTGTGGCAGTAAGCAGTCAGGAACCTGCTGCTCAGGACAAGCCCGCTCTGGCTACTCCTGCTCAAAGCCCTTCACCGCCGGCCAAAGAACCGCGAAAAATGGGCACGGAACTCGATGGGCCAGTCCTGTTAACGAACACCGATCTAATCACCCTGACGGTCACCGTCACTGACACCTACGGACGTTACGTTTCAGGTTTGAGCAAAGGCGCCTTCGCTATTTTCGATAACAAACAGCAGCAGGAGATCACTTACTTCAGCGACGACGATTCACCCGTTTCAGTCGGCGTGATTTTTGACGTCTCCGGATCGATGAGCGGCGACAAGGTAAAACGCGCTCGCGATGCGCTGAGCAAATTCATCCAAACCAGTCACGATTCAGACGAGTATTTCTTGATTGCCTTTAATTCACGGGCTCAATTACTGCTTGATAAAACACGCGACGGCGATTCGATCCTGAATAAACTGACTTTCGTCGAAACCAAGAACCAAACCGCTCTCTACGACGCCTGTTATCTCGGCGTCGAAAAAGTTCAACGCGGCGCACATCCCAAGCGGGCCCTGCTGCTGATCAGCGACGGGCAGGACAACGATTCCCGGTACACTTTCAACGAACTTCGGAAGCTTTTGAAAGAGTCAGACGTCACGCTTTACGCGATAGGCATTCTCAGTGGCAGCGACGCAGGCAGCGCGATGGGCATGGAAGGTCAGGGTATTCTCGACGAACTATCCGGCGTTTCCGGAGGCAAAGCATTCTTTCCTCGTTCCGCGGCCGAAATGGACGACATCTTTGAACAAATTGCCCTGGAGTTGCGGCACCAGTACTCGATCGGTTACAAACCGGATACTTTCGCGAATGACGGCAAGTGGCATCGCGTGAAAGTGAAAGTAACACCGCCGCGCGGTCTGCCGCGTTTGTTTGTCCGCTCCAAGGAAGGCTACTACGCCAACGTCGGCATCGGCGCGCGCTAGTGTTCAAAAAGCAGGGCTTTCGGCAACGCAGGCTCACTTTCCCGGCATCTTTTGGAGGTGTGCGTTTGGCGACTTCAATTAATGCCGCGCTGTTAGCCCCAGCCTTGCGCGTTTGAGGAGTTTTAGATTGTTTAGTGAGCAGAATCTCAGGCAGACCGGAATCATTGCGGTCTGCGGTTTAGTACTCTCGGGATTGATCTTTGGCTCCAGTGTGTTTGCGAGTCCCAATTTATTTGTGAGTTTCAGTCAAGATCGGCCACGCAGCACTGGAACTCCGGCCGCGACGCCGACACCACCCGCAACCGTTCCCGCTAAACCAACTCCGACGCCGGCTCCACAAACACAAAAACCGCAAATCGATCGCATTGCACCGACACTCGGTGAACCACCACCGCCGCCGAAGTTGAAACCAACTCCGACGCCGACGCCGCCCGAAGAATTCGACAAGGAAAGTATCATCAAGATCGACTCCGAGTTGGTCCAATTGCACGTGCGCGTCATCGATCGAAACAACCGCCCGATCAATAACGTGCCGCAAGGTGATTTCCACGTTTTTGAAGATGGAATATCGCAACCAATTGAGTCGTTCACGCGCGAAGAAGTGCCGATCAGTTACGGACTGGCAGTAGATACATCGGCATCGCTTCGGTCGCAGATACAAAGCGTGATCGACGCCGGCAAAACCATCATCAATAGCAACAAGCCGGGCGATGAGACTTTTCTCGTGCGTTTCATCAGCAGCGACAAGATCCAAACCGAACAGGATTTCACTGACAAGAAGGATCTGCTGATCGACGCGCTCGACAATCTCTATGTCGAAGGTGGTCAAACGGCAGTCATCGACGCGGTCTATCTTTCGGCCGAGCACGTGTCAGAGTACAAGAAGGGTGATGATGGCGATCGCCGGCGGCGCGCGCTGATCGTGATCACCGACGGTGAAGACCGAAGCAGTTTCTACAAACAGGAACAACTCTTTGCGCGATTGCGCGAGGAAGACGTTCAGATTTTTGTGATTGGTTTCGTAAACGAGCTCGACAAGGAAGCTGGATTTATTCGCAAGAGCCCGCGTGAAAAGGCAGTGGGCCTGATCAATAAACTCGCGAGCGAAACCGGCGGCCGCGCGTTCTTTCCCGAATCAATATCGGAACTGCCTGAAATTGCCAATGAAATCGTGCGCGACATGCGCACGCAGTATGTGATTGCCTACAACCCAACCAACAAGGCCCAGGACGGTAGTTATCGAGCGATCAAAGTTACGGTGAACCAACCTTCCGATTCCGAGAAACGGATTGCGTTGACCCGAAACGGACGTCTCGCGCGTAAGGATACTGGCGCCTCTTCAGTTAGACCACCGGCAGTGAGAATGCCGGCTACAAGCACGCCAATCAAAAAACCGTGACCGCGGATCTAACGGATTGTTTAAATCCGATCAGCGCTGATCGGATTTTCTTTTATCCGTTTTATCTGTGGCTCTCTTCTTATACTTGGTTCCGTGTCTCGTAGCGGCTTCTTCGATCGAGTGCGTCGTCGTGAGCACATCATCTTTTCGCGCGAGTTCGATTAATCTCTTGTAATACTGCCGCAGCGCATCGATCTCCGGTTCGCTTAAATCTTCGACATCGATCAAACGATTACTCGCGCCCTCAAGTGCCGCCACGATCTCATTGAGCTTCAGATGAATCGCGAGCGCATCCTTGTTCTGCGCGCGTTGAATCAGGAAGACCATCAGGAACGTCACGATCGTCGTTCCGGTATTGATGACGAGTTGCCATGTGTTCGAGTAATGGAATAGCGGGCCGGTGATGGCCCAAACGAGGATGATTAAGACAGCGGCCACAAAAGCGACTGATGTTCCCGTGGCTTTTGTGGCCTGATGTGAAAACTTCTCGAGGAATTCACTGACTACATTTTGATTACGCGGCATCAGTCCTTACCTCTGACGGAACCACTGATCTTTTTGCGAGTCGTCTCACCGGTGTGCAAAACCGGTAAGCCGAGATCGACGTCGGCATGAGGTTGAGGGATCACATGCGTTGCGACCACCTCGCCGACGCGTTTGCCGGCGGCGGCGCCCGCATCGACAGCACTGCGAACTGCCGCAACGTCACCACGCACGATCGCCGTGACGAGACCAGCGTCGATCTTTTCCCAGCCCACCAGGCGCACATTTGCGGATTTCACCATTGCGTCAGCCGCTTCAATCATTGCCACGAGGCCACGACATTCGATCATTCCAAGTGCTTCAGGCATCTGTATCCTCCACTAAATATTTAGCCACAAAGAGGCACAAAAATATTTATATAAAACCATTTTGTGCTTTTTGTGCCTTTTTGTGGCTGGTTCATTCTTGGGGCCTTTTTGTGGCTAGTTTCTTAATGAATGAATGGGGGCGGGGATGCGGCCACCTCTGCGGATGAAACCGGCTGACGAAAATTCGCTGACCGGCATGATCGGCGCGCTACCCAGCAAGCCACCAAACTCCACCATCTCACCAACGTCGCGACCAGGAACCGGGATAATTCGCACCGCCGTCGTCTTGTTGTTCATCACTCCCACCGCCATTTCGTCGGCGATGATCGCCGCGATAGTCTCCGCGGAAGTCGAGCCCGGCACAGCCACCATATCGATACCGACGGAACAGACACTGGTCCATGCTTCGAGTTTTGCCAAAGACAACGCTCCCAACTGCGTGGCTTCGATCATTCCCGCATCTTCCGAAACCGGAATAAACGCTCCGCTCATACCACCAACCGACCCGCTCGCCATCGCGCCGCCTTTCTTCACGGCATCAGTCAACAGCGCGAGAGCGGCAGTAGTTCCATGCGTGCCGGCACGCTCAAACCCCATCGCTTCGATGATGTTGGCCACTGAGTCACCGGGCACAGGCGTAGGCGCGAGGGAAAGATCGATGATCCCGAATGGAAGTCCGAGTCGACGCGCTGCTTCACGTCCCACCAATTCACCTGCGCGAGCGAGCTTGAACGAGAGTTTTTTTATAGTCTCAGCGAGATCCTGTAACGGTAAACTCCGATCCGCATGTCTCACTGCGTGATGGACGACGCCCGGACCCGACACGCCCACATTGATCACAGTCTCAGCTTCACTGACACCATGAAACGCGCCCGCCATGAAAGGATTGTCTTCCACCGCATTGGCAAAGCAGACAAACTTCGCACAGGCCAGTCCACCCTGATCGCGTGTTCGCTCGGCAGCATCTTTGATGATGCGACCAATTTGGCCCACCACATCCATATTGATACCAGCGCGTGTTGTGGCGGCGTTTACTGATGAGCACAGACGCTTCGTAGTTGAAAGCGCTTCGGGAATGGAGTCGAGAAATCTCGTCTCGGAAGGTGTGGCGCCTTTCTGGACCAGCGCCGAATAGCCGCCGATAAAATCAACGCCGACCGTCCCCGCCGCATCGTCGATCGCGCGCGCAACCTGGACCACGTCGCCGCGTAAACCTTCCGTGATCAGTGAAACCGGCGTGATCGAAATGCGTTTGTTCGCGACTCTGATGCCAAACTGTTCCCCGATCTCATCGACGGTTGGCACCAGCCGCGCGGCGACGGCGCGAATCTTGTCACCGGCTTTTTGCGCCACGCTCGCCATCGAATCCCCAGCGCAGTCGAGCAGGCTCAGACCGAGCGTAACCGTGCGCACGTCGAGATGCTCCATCTCGGTCATCGCGACTGTCTGCAAGATCTCGGCCTGGGTGTATTCCATTTATCCGACTACTTTGCTCAGGATCAGCAAAACGATGAAGAATATAAATAACGCGGCAGCGACGAGTAGAAAACGCAGGCTCGGATCGTACGCAGCCTGGTCGATCACGACACTTGAAACTTTTCTGATCTGCTCCACGCGACCACGCACGCTGTGATCGGTCGATGGTGTGATCGCCGGCTTGGGTGTTGGCGGCGCGACGGCACTGAGCGGTTGAGTCGCACCGAGATCAACCGGCACCGTTTCTGCTGGCGCGTTGTCGACGATCGTGTCAGAAAGATTGATGTTGGTTGGATTCGAGTGTTGCGCGACCGGATTTCCGCACTGCGGGCAGAACATCGCAAGCTGGCGCACGCTCGCGCCACAAACTGTACAACGACGTGCAATCTCAGGATCTGACATGGCTAAATTCGGTGCATGGCGTTGAAGAGATCTTCACGCTGCGCGTAGATATTCACGCCGAGATTCTGCCCCGCGCTTCGCAAACGCTCTTTCAACTCCGCCGTACTCTCACGCGCGCGCGACGTGTCGGCAATGATCACCATCGCAAATTTCCCCTGCACCACTGTTTGATTGATGTCAATGATACTGCAACTGGCCGCAGCCAGGATTTGCGAAACACCGGCGACAATCCCCGGATGGTCCAACCCGAACACGGAGATCACCATGCGGCCGGACGATCCTTCCGCCGCGCTCATTTGTCCCGCGCCGCGATCGGCCGCCGGCGGACGATCGTTGTTCGTCACCGCGACCTGTTTGTAGATATCGGTGACCAACTGCTCGACCGTAGCATCGTCAACCGCGCCGCCCACGCGGTCGTAAACCGCTCGGGTGATTCGGTAAATCAGGTCTTCATTGGGCATGGGAAGAGTGATGAGTGATCAGGTGTGTTTTGTTCAGGGTCTGCCATTCTCGCCGGCGAGTTGGCGTGCCGCCTCGCGCATTTCGTCCGAGAAAGTTTCGTTGATATCAACGCGGTCGACGATACCCACTACCGCGGCTTCGATCGACATATCCTGATTTCCGATTGCCGTACGCGCTGCCTTGCCGTACGCGCACATAACCATCTCGCCAGTTCCGGCGCCGAGCCGATCGGCAACGACGACGATATTGCGCGTCGGCTCCTTGTCGAGATCGTATGGATGGACAATCAAAAACCTGACGCCCTCGAGATCGGGTGACTTCTTCGTCGACCAGACTGTGCCTACAACCTTTGCAAGAAACATAAAGCAGTATCCACAGGTTACACCGATTTATTTATTCTGCGTAATCTGTGGTTAAACCTTGGCGAAGACTTCTGCGGGATCACCCATATCACGCGCGGCAGGCGTGATGATCGTCTTCGCAGTGATGTAGATCTTCTCGCCCTTCTGAATCGCGCGGCGCACGTCGTCTTCACTCACGAAATCCACCGCCTTCGCGCCATTCGTCGCTGGTTTCGCGGGCGCCGGTGGTGTTGGCGGCGCGGGCGTTGGTTGTGTCTGGGGTTGGGGAGCGGCGTACATGCTGCCGGCTTCAGTCTCAATCACTGGCGGCGGCAACGGCGATGCAGCCGGTTCAACTCGTTTACCGGCGAGAAATCGATCGACAATCGCCGCAATTTCCTGCCGGTCGATCTTCCCACCAGCCACTGCCGGTTCCTTTGACGCTGCCACAGGCTGCGCAACGGTCTGCGTTGCCACTGCCGGACGCACGCTCTTCACCGGTTTCGTCTCAAAAGCAACGCGTTTGATATCCATCAAATGAAGCGGCGACACATTGTCTGACGTAACGTTGCCGCCCCACGAGCCGCAACCGAGGGTCATCGACGGTGGTAACGCGGTCGAGAATCCGATGGCGCCATGCGTCGTCGGCGTATTCACCGTGATGCGCGATGCCGGCATCTCTGCGCCAAACTTCACTGCCGCTTCGCGCGAGCGCGTGTGAATACCAGCGGTGTGGCCCATGCCTCCGTACGCCAGCACCTCTTTACTTCGTTGCGCACACTTCTCGAGGCCATCAACGACATAGAAAGCAAGAATCGGCGAGAGTTTTTCCATCGATAGCGGAAACTCACGACCGACACCCGCAACATCCGCGATCAAACAACGTGTTCCCGGCGGCACCGTAATGCCAGCCATCTTCGCAATCACTTCCACCGACTTGCCGACAATCGCAGGATTAAGCGAACGCTGCTGCGTCGCCACTACCTTTCCAAGTTGCTCCGCTTCCGCTGCCGAAACGAAATGCGCACCCTGTAGTTTGAACTGTTCGCGAACCGCTTGTTCGATGGGCGCATCGCAAACCACGGCCTGCTCGGAAGCGCAGATCGTTCCGTTGTCAAAACACTTTCCGGTCAAAATATCCTGCACGGCTTTTGGCACGTCGGCAGTTCGCTCGATACAAACCGGCACGTTGCCGGGTCCAACTCCGAACGCCGGCTTGCCGGATGAATACGCGGCGCGCACGAGACCAATACCGCCAGTCGCGAGAATCACCGCCGTCTGCTTGTGCTTCATCAAGGTTTCGGTGCCTTCGATCGTCGCGGTCGACATGCAACCGATCGCGTCCGCAGGCAAGCCTTCCCTGACTCCGGCTTCACGCATGACGCGCGCCGTCTCATTGATACACTTCGCTGCCGACGGATGTGGCGAGAGCACGACTGTGTTGCGCGACTTGATCGAGATCAGGATCTTGAAGATTGCAGTTGAGGTTGGATTAGTGGAAGGAATGATACCGGCGACGACACCGCGCGGGCTTGCAATCTCGACGATGTCTTTGGTTTCCGAAACGACGCCCTTGGTGCGCAAGCCACGGAAATAATTCCAAACATCTTCAGCGGCAAAACGATTCTTTTCCTGCTTGTCGGCCGGAACACCGAATCCGGTTTCCTCGACCGCCATCGCTCCGAGCCGTGCCGCCTCAGCCAGAGCAGCCTTGGCCATCGCTTCGCAGATGCGATCGATCTTTGCCTGATCAAACTCGGCGACCTGGGCCTGCGCGCGGTGAGCCGCCTCCACCAGATCGCGCGCCTGTTGCACTGAAACTAGATCCTTATCGACGGACATAACCACTCCACAACCTTATCCACAGATTCCGCAAATCAATCTGTGTAATCTGTGGATAGAAACGATTATCTAGCGCGCTCCTTGTTGGCCTCACGCGATCCGGCGCCCAACGATCGTCCCTGATCACCCTGGCCTAGCTGACCACGAGCGCCACCTTGCAGCGCGTTCTCATCCGGGCTCAAACCGGTGCGTCCATTCACGGGCAACACACGCTCGACTTCCGCATGCGGACGCGGAATCACATGAACGCTGATCAATTCTCCCACGCGTCTCGCTGCTGCGGCGCCTGCGTCAGTCGCAGCCTTCACGGCGCCAACATCGCCACGCACAAAGATCGTCACATAGCCGGCGCCGATGTACTCCTTGCCAAGGAGTTGCACGTTTGCAGCTTTGACCATCGCATCGGCGGCTTCAACTGCACCCACGAATCCTTTGGTCTCAACCATTCCGAGTGCTTCCTGGGGCATCTCTTTGTCCTCACTTTAGTCTTGTTGTAAAGATTAAAAGCGACTGTATCGGGTCACTGTTCCGTCAACGTACCACCGCGAGCGGCAAGAAGCAAGAGACGCCTATCTTTTGGGATACAAAAGTTTGACACCGTTTAGCAGCGCAAGCTATAGTGCAGAAAAAGTGGGAGTTGTAGCCCATTCAACAAGCGGCGCGACGATAGACCTGGGTTAACCATCCAACCAACCAAACACCAGGAATCGGCGATTGGAGATGGCAGCGAGTATAGGCGAACAATTGCGACTCGCTCGCGAGGCGCGCGGCATTGGCCTGCGCGAAATCTGCGATCAAACCCGCATCTCCGTCCACTATCTCGAAGCTATCGAAGCGAACGATTACAAACGTCTGCCCGGAGGCGTCTTCAATCGCTCCTTTATTAAGGCGTACGCCAAATGTGTGGGTTACGACGAGCGCGAGGCGATCGAGGGCTACACCCGATACCTGCGCGAACACGGTGAGTCGTCTGACGACATCAATACCACGCCGCTCCATTCAAAGGTTTATACAGACACACCAGCTACACGCTCCCCGATCCTGACGGTGGTGCTGGCAATATTAATACTCGCAATTCTGACGGCCGCCGCCCTCGGAGCGCTTCACTGGTTCCAACGTGTATAACCACAAAAGGCGCATGTGCTTTTTTGTGGCTAACCTTTTATATTAGTGTCCAACATGATTACACCTGATATTTTCGAAGGACTTACTTTCGACGACGTACTCTTAATACCGGATCGTTCCGACGTACTACCTTCCCAGACTGACACGTCAACACAATTCACACGAAATATTCGTCTTCAAATTCCTCTCTGCTCCGCGGCAATGGACACGGTGACGGAAGCTGCGCTCGCGATCGCGCTTGCACAGCAAGGCGGCATCGGGGTCATTCACAAAAATCTGAGCATCGAACGGCAGGCAGAAGAAGTCGATAAAGTGAAACGATCCGAATCGGGAATGATCGTCGATCCGGTGACGATTCGACCCGATCGACCGGTGCGTGAAGCATTGCAGGTCATGGAACGTTTTCACATCAGCGGCGTTCCGGTGGTTGATGAAAGCGGTCACCTGGTCGGCATCATCACGAATCGCGATCTTCGGTTTGAAACGAGATTCGACATTCCGGTCTCCGAGGTGATGACGAAGCAGCCGCTCGTCACCGTTCCGGTGGGCACAACACTCGAGCAGGCCAAAGCGGTACTTCAAAAACATCGTATCGAGAAACTCCTCGTGGTCGACGAGGACAAACATATAAAAGGACTCATCACCGTCAAAGACATTCAGAAGGCGATCAAGTATCCGACCGCAGCGAAGGACAATCTCGGACGCTTACGAGTGGCAGCGGCAATCGGCGCCACTGGTGATTATCGTGAGCGTGCCGATGAACTCGTAAAAGCGCGCGTCGATTGTCTCGTCATCGACACGGCACATGGTCACTCGTCACGCGTGATCGAAGCCGTCAAAGAGATCAAGAAGTTGTATCCGGAAACGGATCTGATCGCGGGAAATGTCGGCACGACGGCGGGCGCGCAGGAACTTATTGACGCTGGTGTTGACGCGATCAAGGTCGGTATCGGTCCGGGATCGATTTGTACTACGCGAGTTGTTACGGGCGCTGGGGTGCCTCAGATAACTGCGATCTCGAGTTGTGTGAAAGCCGCGCGCAGCATGAATGTTCCCGTGATTTCTGATGGTGGCGTGAAGTTTTCCGGCGACGTGGCGAAAGCGATCGCTGCCGGTGCTGATGTCGTGATGATCGGGTCGCTGTTTGCGGGTACTGAAGAAGCGCCGGGCGAAGTGATTCTCTTCCAGGGCCGTTCGTTCAAATCGTATCGCGGGATGGGATCGCTCGGTGCGATGCGTGAAGGTTCCCGCGATCGTTACGCGCAGGACATGATCGAGACCGACTCGAAGCTCGTTCCGGAAGGGATTGAAGGACGCGTGCCGTACAAGGGCACACTCGCCGAAATGGTCACTCAACTCGTCGGTGGTTTACGATCGGGAATGGGATACACCGGCTGCCGCACCGTGCCTGAGTTTCAGGAGCGGACGCGCTTCCTTCGCATCACTTCAGCCGGTCTGAAGGAATCACACGTCCATGACGTGATCATCACTAAAGAGGCTCCAAACTATCGCTTGGAATAAGCCACAGATAAACACGGATTACACGGATAAGAATTTTCTTTCTTATCCGCGTTTATCCGTGTTCATCCGCGGCTAAGTTTTTCTTAGAACACGTATCGCAACTGGAACTGCCCGATACGTCCACCATTGACGTTCCCGATCAACAAGTTTCCGGTATTGAACCGGAAATCATTGAACGTCGTGTCAGTCACGTCGCCAACACCCGGTCCAAACTGCGGCGTATTCAACGCGTTGAAATAATCGAAGCGAATCTCGAAACGATCGCTTTCAAACCGCGTGAAGCCGAGATCGATCGACTTGGTCAAACTAAGATCGAGCCGATTTTGTTTTGGACCACGCAGAGTATTCCGCCCCGCCAGGCCGGTTCTGATCGACTCACTGACAAGGAACCGCACGTCCGCAGCATTCACCGGATTTCCGTTCACATCAGAGAAACCAGTCGGCGAATTCACTCCCGAAATCACATTGGAGAAGCCGACCGAATTAATCGGGGCGTTCGGATTGCTGATCGCCGGCCGATCGTTGAACGCACTGCCGTCGCCATTCAGATCGATGCCGCCGACGAACGGTGTTTGCACATTTCCGGATTGCAGCCGGTACGTGCCGGCGAGCGAATACCCGCCCAACACGTTGTGCATGAATCCGGATCTGCCAAAGCTCGGCAAATCGTAAATGAATGTCGCGACGAATCGATGCGGTACATCAAACGACGCGAGACTGCGATCGGTTTGGCGATTGTCCGGATCAGATCCGACACTCGTTCCACCCGTGGTCGCGAAGACCTCGCTGTTCACATTGTCGATCGCTTTTGAAAAGGTGTACGCAAACCTCAACAACAACCCGTTACTGAAACCGCGATCGAGTCGCGCCTGAAGCGAGTTGTAACTCGAGTCGCCACCGTTCGTACGCGCAACAACGGAACCGCGATTGGTAAACCGGCGCACCAGCGTGTCGAAACCACCGACACCCGGATTGAGCTGGTCGTTAATAAACAGCCGCGTGCCGCGCGAGCCGACATACGCAACGTCTGCAATTAAGTTGAACGGCAACTCGCGTTGAATGCCGAAGTTGTAGACGTACGTCTGCGGATTCACGAGATCCGTTGTGATCGTGTTGATAGTGGCGAACGGATCCGGCGTTCCGGTGGTCGGCAATGAGCCGGCGCCGAAGTTACCAAGGCCACGCGGGTTCGTATTCGCCGGTAGCGATGCGCCGAAGTTTGTTACCCCAAACGTATTCGGAACGGTCCCGGCAGTGTTGGCCAGAATGTTGTTAAAGAAAAAGTCGTAGTTGACGGCGAAGCCACCGCGAACCACTGTCTTATCGCCGAGCAATGACTTCCAGAACTTCGGTTGATACGCGAAACTGAAACGCGGCGCGAAGTTGTTGTTGTCGCGCTTTTGCAATGCGACCGTCTCAACCGGCTTATCAAAACCCGCAAAGGCTGGAAACGCAATCGCGTTGAAGGGCGTGCCGTAGTTCTCGTAACGCAGTCCCAGCGTCAACGTCAGATTCGGTTTTACTCGCCACGAGTCTTCGACGAAGTAGTTCTGATAAAACGCATTCGGAAAGATCACCGGACTGCCGAACTGAATACTCGCGCCGCCCTGACCGCGACCGGAAAACTGGTCCACGAAGTTACCGAACGCATTGAAATTACCGCCGCCTGCGAAAGTCAGTACACCACGCGAGTTGAAAGGCACGGCTTGTTGCGCGCGCTGAATGTTCAAGTCAGCGCCAAAACGAAGCGTGTGATTGCCGGCGACGTACGAAAGCGTGTCCTGGATTTGATAGTTATTGAACAGCCGTCCTTGCGGAAAGACTCCAGGCAAACCCACTGACGTAATTCCCTGGCCGAGACCCGCGCCCGTAAACGCGAAGACTGGACCAGACGTCGACGCGGCCGGATCGCGCGGGTCGAAGTTGGCGTCGAAGCGACCATAACCGAAGCGCGCTTCATTCACGAGCCGGGTCGAGATGTTGCGCGTGTAATTGAAATAAGAATTCTGGACCAGGCTGGGCACGTCGACTTCAAAACCCGAAAACGGCGAGCCACCCGAAACAGAAGTGGGAAACTGATTGTTTACAGTCAGGCGGTCGTAAACATATCGAAACGACAGGCTGTCTTTCTCTGTCGGCGTCCAATCGACCCGCGTCAGAAACTGATCGTCGGTCAGTGGTTGAGCGCTGCTGATCGTCGTCTCACCAAAATCGATGTCGGGACGTCCGCCGCCGATTGCGACGCTCGAAATCTCACGTTGTCCGCGCAGATTTCCGACGATGTTCAGATAACGATCGAGATTTGGATTCACACCGGCAGGAAAGAGTGCCCGCAGCGCGTTGAAACCCGCTGCTGTCGGCACCCGCACCGTCGCGTCAGTGCCGGAACGAAATAGATCGCGCTGGTAAGTCCCGAAAAAGAAAAGTTTGTCTTTCTTGATTGGACCACCGAGCGAGAAGCCGAAAGTGTTCTCAGTTACTACCGGCTTACGCGTGCCGTCTGCACGCTGGCTGGCCGTGAGTGAGTTGAACACACTGTTATTGATTACGTCGTACGCCGAGCCATGAAACTCATTCGAGCCGCTGCGCGTCACCAGATTGACGACGGCGCCGCCTGCACGACCAAACTCCGCTGAATAATCCGATTGCAGGACCGTGACTTCGCGATAACCCTCGCGCAGTGCGGGAATATAAAACTGACCGGCGATGGAGTTGTCGTTATTGTCCATGCCATCGATTAGCTGGTTGTTCGCACGCGGCCGCAGTCCGTTGACGGAAAACTCCGAGCCTTGAACAAAACCGCCTGCGAGTGGACCAGGATCGACCACTCCCGGCAACGTGAACACGATGCTGGCCGGATTAAGTGCCGGCGTCGGCAAATCGGTGATCTCGCGTTTGCTGAGCGTGTTAACGCGAGCCCCATCCTGTGACTGAAGCGCCACGTCGTTGCCGGTCGTTACGACAACCATTTCCGTTTGGGTGCCGACTTCGATCGTGAAGTTGGCGGACGTTGTCTGAGCGGCGGAGACGATCAGGCCGTCGCGCGTGAGCGTCTTGAAGCCGGGTTGACTGATCTCAACTCTGTAGGTGCCCGGATCGATCGCGTCGAGGCGGAAGCTGCCCTCGGCGTTTGTTGAAGTCACACGCGTGACACCCGTGCCGGCGTTGGTGACTTTAACGATCGCGCCAGTGACGACAGAGCCGTTTTGATCCGTGATGTTGCCGACGAAAAATCCCTTGCTCGTTTGGCCAAAAGCGCTGGCGGCGATTGCGAAAGTAACCAGCGCGATGGCTATCAAATTAAAACTAAACCTTTTCACAACGATAAACTCCTTAGGTTGATTTCCGGAGAGGGGCAGCCACAGAGGGCAGCCCCTACAGTACGTACTGCAAGGCTAGTAACGACTAGACACGTTGCGCTCTGTCGAGCGTACTGTAGGGGCGGCCCTCCGTGGCCGCCCTTCGTCCGAATAAAGCGCCGAGCGGCTCCAATGCTGTACGCGGGAAAGCGGCGCGTTTTTTGGGACGGAGCAGACGACGCAATGTCATTCGCGCTTTGTGCAGTTGTGACTTGGAAGTCCCAACGGCACAGCCGAGCATCTTGCTAATCTGATTGTGTTCGTACCCCTCCATGTCGTGGAGGATGAACACCGCGCGGTAACCAGGTGATAATTTCTGAATGGCTTCGTCCAGGGCGATGCGATCGACGAGCTGACTGCTGTGGTGGTTTTGCGTTCTGCCTGCGAAACAACTTAGCTCCTCGGCCTCGTCAGTCGTTTGCTCCGGGCGCGCAGCGATTCTGCGAAAGTGCATCAACACTGCGTTGGTCGTCAGCCGGTGAAGCCAGGTGGTAAACAACGAGTCGCCGCGAAATGTCTTCAACTTGCGATAGAGTTGAATGAAGACCTCCTGCGTTAGGTCTTCAGCCTCAGCCACGCTCCTTGTCATACGCAGGCAGTGCGTGTACACCCGGCGATGGTAAGTTCGATAGACTTCCTCGAACGCTGCCATATCGCCTTCCGCTGCAAGTTTGACATTTCGATCGATGTTCACGTTCGTTCACCTGCGAGACGTTACTGCTGAACTGTCAGAACTGTGACGATCTCTGCCTTTGGCGCTTTCACTGCACCGACGACGTTGTCATTTGCTTTCTTCTCGAGTTCCCGTTCGTTGCGCGTCTTGGGAAATGATCGTCCCGTGCCGCCGCCGGCCGGCCAAACTTCAGCAAGAAAATACTCGTCACCGTAGCGATGAAAAACCAGTTCCCCTTCACTCTTCGGATTGAACGTAAAGATGGGAATGCTGAACCGGTTGACGGTTGAGTGACCATCCGGAGTCGTGATTTGCAACACTGCGTCTCCGCTGGTCTCCTGAGCACGTTTCACCCAGTAAGTGCCCGCCGGAAGCTTCTTGCCGGTCACGGTAAAATCAAACGGAATGTTTGCGGTTAATCTGTATTGCAGGGTTTGAGCCTGTGCGGAAACACCCGCGACGATGATAGCGGTCACCAGCAACGCTGCTGTGACAAATCCTTTTGCGATTACTTTTTTCATGATCTTCTTTTCCTTTCTAAGTGATCAAAAAACCCTCTGTTGTATGGACCATCAAACTGGTCCAATTATTCCGGCCACCGATGACATAGATTGAAAATCGGATCTGTTATCGGTGTAATCCGTGTTCCTTGGTCCAAAGCGTCTGTCCTCTTGCAACGACAACAGGAGCCGCTTCCGCGCGCGTGCTAAACGCGACATGACCGTGCCGATGGGAACTCTCAGTACAACCGCGATCTCTTTGTATGAGAGTTCCTCCAGCTCGCGCAGGACCACCACCTCACGAAACTCGATTGGTAGTTTTTCAATAGCCTCGTTGACTAACTGTGCCCGTGCTTTCATCACCTGCTCCGTCTCCGGATCCGGCCCCTCAGCCTCTCGTGCGAGTACGACCTCGTCGAAATCGCACGAGAGTTCCGGCGATCGATTGCGTTTCAACCACGTGTAGCAGGTGTTGCGCACGATGGTTAACAACCATGCTTTTGCGTCATCGCCGCGGAAGCCGTCAAAAAACCTGAGTGCCCGCAGGTAAGCTTCCTGGACCATGTCCTGAGCATCGGCGTCGTTTCGCGTTAACCACCGCGCCAGGTTGTAGGCCGCATCCATGTGCGGCATGACTGCTTCTTCGAAGTTCATGGTTGATTCGATCACCAGGAAGTCTTTCAGGCGGTCAACTTGGCCAGAGTTCTCTCCTGCAAAGCCGCTCGGATACGCGCCAGATGGTGATAGCTGTGTCGCACAGCGTGATCCTCAAGCATGAACTGGCACGTTAGCGGCGCATTCGAGTTGAGCGACACCGGAGCTGCCTGATCGAGTTCGTCGTCTGTAAGCGCTCTGATCGCTGCGGCCGCTGCGGCACTATTTCGTCTCAGCAGTTCGAGCGTCTCTTCCTTACCGACACTCTCAAACTCCTTCGCGTGTGCGGCGTTCATCTTGTTGATCACATCCCAGGTGACGCCTTCCACTGCCTGACCTTTCGCCAGCGACTGGGCCAACTGGATCTCAATCGGATAAACACTCGCCACGTGATGCACGACCACTCCGATCTTGCGTCCATCACCGGAAATGCGGCTCTGCCATTCGAATTCCGTCAGCGAACTGGCGAATGCTTCGAGTGCAAGTGCGCCCAACTCCAGACGGCGGGCTAATTCATAACTGCGTTTACTCATTGGTTTATCCTCCTCAATTAACCGGACGCGGTTCGCCGTAGATAAAGTCGTCCATCATGACAACGTCCTGTTTCTCGGTATCATTTGGCCCTGGCGCGACGTCGCCGCTCGTGATTCGCACGCGCGCGATGCGAGCGTCGGGGAAAACAACTCCGAAGAAAGAGAGACTGCCATCACCGGGCGACGCCGGCACGAAACTGCTGAACAACAACTCGCCGTTTGTGCCGTAGTACTCGATTAATGTGCTTGCGTTTCGATTGCCTTTTTTGCGCGCCGGACCGCTTCCGTTTGGCTGGTCAACATCCGTGAAAACGGCGCCAAATCCGTTGACGGCAGCGGGTACATTGCCGCCACCCGGCAAAAAGAAGTTCACTTCGGTGACTCTGCCGCCGATAGCGCTGAATAATCTCGACGCACTGAAAGCGCGAAAACTGGTTTTGTAGGTTGGGTTACCGAACAGGCCGGCGAGTCCACCCGGCGCGAGATCGCTACTAGCCGGAGCCTGGACAAATCCGGTTCCGTCCGGAGTTGTAAACAAGGCGCCGCGCGTCACCAGGAATCCGGAAAATGGATTTCCCGCGACCGCTGTCGCCTCGTTAGTGGTGCTGCCACCATCCCAGTTGATTTCACGGCGGCCAACGGTGGTGCTGGCGCCATTGCCGTTATTTGGTGTTCCCACCGCGGCGCGATACTGATCGACCGAGCTTTGAATCGAACTGGTTGACGGTCCGGCAGCCTGAAAAACTGAAGCCTGATCCGAAACTTCGACCAAATTCTCCGTGATCTCATTCTGAGCGCCGGTAAAGCGCGGCAAGCCAACGAAGGCTGCTAGTAAGGCCGCTACAAATGTAAATCTGAAAAAATATTGCTTCATATTGATCCTTTCTAAGTTCGTCTAACGCGTGGTCAGAATAGAGACCACCGCCACGGCAGTCATAAACTTCCGGTAAATGTGCGGTAATGTTTTGGGTATCCGAAGCTGTCTATTGCGGTTCTTCTCTGTGTAACCTCTGAGTACTCTGTGTCTCTGTGGTGGTTTTTACAAAGAAAATCTCAACCACAGAGACACAGAGAACTCAGAGGGTTACACAGAGGTTTGCCATCGCTCCGTTAGAGGAGCACAATGGACCAATTCATATTGGCGTGTCCTAAAAGTTCGGTAATGATTCGGTAAAGTTCTGTGAGTCCGACCCCTAACGACCGGCTGATAGCCTTCGACCGTTTTTCCCTCGATCTCGTCAATGAGTGTCTGTGGAGAGGCTCAGAAGAGATCAAGATCCGGCCTAAAGCCTTTGCCGTCCTCAACTATCTGCTCAATCGCTCAGGCCAGCTCGTCACCAAAGAAGAATTGCTGAACGCCGTCTGGCCGGAAACGTTCGTCGGCGATGCGGTTCTCAAAGTGACCGTGCGGCAGTTAAGAGAAGCTCTCGACGACGACCCAAAGTCACCACGTTACATCGAGACCTCACACCGTCGCGGCTATCGCTTCATCGGAGAGTTAGGGGCGCCTAAGCCGAAGGAACAGCTCATTCGTGACGACTCACCTTCAGGCGCATTCTCTGCTTCCGCGTTCAGTTCCGGTGTATTTCAGTCCGGCGCATTTCCGGTTTACGCCGGCGTTGTCGGACGCGAACAGGCGTTAGGTGTTTTGCAACGACGGCTCCGCCGCACCTTGCGCGGTCACCGGCAAGTGGTCTTTGTCACCGGTGAAGCCGGTATCGGCAAGACGTCTCTGGTTGACGCGTTTGCGCGCACGATTCCGAGTGACGGAAGTATTCGGGTTGGGCGCGGCCAATGTCTGGAACAGTACGGTACCGGTGAAGCGTACTTGCCGGTTCTTGAAGCGATCGGACGTTTGTGTCGTAACAAGAAAGAGGTTGCGAACATCGTGCGCACGCACGCGCCGATGTGGCTGTTGCAAATGCCATCGCTGCTGAGCAGCTCAGATCGCGAGTTGTTGAGCAAAGAAGTGTCGGGCGCCACGCGCGAACGAATGCTGCGCGAGATGGGCGAGGCTTTGGACGCCCTCACTGCCGAAGTACCGCTCGTGTTGATTCTCGAAGACTTGCACTGGAGCGATTACTCAACGATCGATCTGATCTCGTATCTCGCCACGCAGCGTGAGCGCGCTCACCTTTTGGTCATCGGCACTTTTCGGGATACAGAGTTGACGGTAACTGGCCATCCGTTACGAGCCGTCAAGCAGGAACTATCGGCGAAGCAGTTATGCCGCGAGTTACCACTTGAATATCTCACCGAAGCGGCGGTTGCGGATTATCTGGCGGTTACGTTTCCAACCAATCGCTTCCCCGCGGGAATTGCCGGATTGATTCACAATCGCACCGACGGAAATCCGTTGTTCATGGTCAACTCGGTCAACTACCTGCTCGAATCCGGATTGATTGCCTACCGTGGCACGAGCTGGGAATTGACAGTTGACATCGCCAACGTCGAAGTCGGCGTGCCTGACAACATCAAGCAGATGATCGAAAGGCATGTGGACCATCTCGGCGCCGAGACACAGAGAACTCTCGAAGCAGCCAGCGTCGCCGGGCTCGAGTTTTCAACACCGGCGCTCGCGGCCGGTCTCGAGGAAGATCCGCGAGTGGTGGAAGCGCGCTGCAACGAACTGGCGCGACAGGGTCAATATATTAAGGAGTGTGGCGTGCAGGAGTTGCCGAATGGCGAAGTCGTCACACGCTTCGGCTTCGTTCACGCTCTCTATCAAAACGTTTTGTACGACCGTTTGCCAGTGGGCCGGCGCGTGAAGTTGCATCGTTTGATCGGAGAACGCGGTGAGGAAGTCTACGGCAAACGCGCGGTGGAGATCGCAACTGAACTCGCGATGCACTTCGATCGCGGTCGTGATTACACGCGTGCCGCACATTATTTTAAGGAAGGAGCAAACAATGCGATCCGGCGGTTTGCGTATCAGGAAGCCGTCGATCTCGCACGTCGCGGCATCGAGTTGATCGAGCGGCTGCCTGAAACACCGGAAGTCGTGAGCGAGGCGCTGTGTTTGCAACTCACGCTGGGCGTGCCGTTGATCGCGATCGAGGGTTTTGCCTCGCCGAGTGTGGGCAAAGCCTACATGCGAGCCCGGGAACTGTACGAAAAGATGGGTGATTCGCCTGACGTTTCCGAAGTCTTCTGGGGCTTGTGGACGTTTCACACTTTGAGCGCAGAACTTGAAACGGCGCGCCAGCTTGCCGAGAAGTTTCTCGAACTGACGGAGCGTTTGCCTTATCCCGGAATCACCTTGCGCGCTCACTGGGCCCTGGAAATCACATTCCTGCATCTCGGAAACTTCGAGCTGGCTATTGAGCACTTCGACAAAGCCCTCTCGCTTTACGAACCCGAAGCACACCGCGACGATTCTTTTCTCTACGCCTTGAATCCGGGCGTGGCGATGCCTTGCTTTGCGGCGTGGGCGCTCTGGTGTCTGGGAAGATCGGATGAGGCTCAGGAACGGATCGAGGATGCCTTGACACTCGCGCGCGAGTTGGCAGAGCCGCAGGGGTTGGCCCATGCATTCTTCTTCGCCAGTGTCTTCCATCATTTCCGTCGCGACCATATGACGGCCCAACAGTACGCCGAAGCCGCGATCGACATTTGCACACAACACGGTATCGTGATGTATCGCGCCATGGCGAGTGTGATGCACGGCTGGACGCTGAGCGAGCAAGGCCGCGAAGAAGAAGCCATCGTTGAGATACGCGATGCGATCGCCGCCCTTGATGCGACCAGCACGTCCCTCGTTCGTCCAATGTTCTTATCGTTGCTGTCGCAGGCACTGGCAAAAGCGAATCAAACCCAGGAGGCATTACGCGTGCTGAACGAAGCGATTGCGATGGTGCTTAACAAAGGTGAGCGTTACTACGAAGCCGAACTCTATCGTCTGAAGGGCGAGTTATTACTTAAAACCGATCAAGCCGGAGCAGAACACTGCTTCAAAACCTCACTCGAGATAGCCAAGTCGCAGAAAGCAAAGGCCTGGCAACTCCGCACGGCGCAGAGTCTCGCAAATCTCAATTCGTCTTCATCCGTTTAATCCGCGGCCGTTTTCTGGTAGGAAACAAAGAACAGTATCAGCAGGATCACATCCGCACTCGCCGGCACAAAGATCATCGGCGCCAATCGTCCCTCCAGATATAGAATCACGCACGCGATCGGAAAACCGATCTTCTCGAGCATCGCCGGGATCATCATGGGTCGATATCTGACCGGATCTCTCGACAGCACGAGGAACAGAACCTGCCACGCCACCGCCACACAGATGAATCCATAAAAGTACTCGGGATGCGTGATCGGCGGCGGCGTGTCGGTCCCGATCTTTGCTTCGAGGAAAAACTGCGGCGCCAGCACAATCAGACCGTAAATCCCAGCCACCAGAAACACGATCTTCGCAAACTTCATATTCAGACCTCACCACGCCCCTCGGAACGTACTGTAGGGGCGGCCCTCCGTGGCCGCCCTTGTCTTGAAAATAGCGCTGTTTCGAAGACGTTTGTTTCGAACCAAGGGCGGCCACGGAGGTGTTGATTGTCAAGACATCCTTTACAGATCGTTATCACGACATCCTTTACACTTTTTATCCAGCCGTAGGGGCTGTGGGAACGGTGGGAAACGGCAGTTTGTTTTCCACCGTTTCCACAGTCCGCGGTTTCACTGGCGCTGCTTAGTGGCGAGCAGGACCGCCGTGCTCTCGCCAGTGCGCAAGTCGATTTCGCGTACGGTCATGTGCCAGAAGGTCACCAATAATTTGCCCTCTAACTCATCAACGCGCACGCGCTCTGAAGCCAGCGCCTCACTCACAAAATAGGTGTGCTGCCGGTAATAGAGCTGGCCCTGCGGGTTCAGCCGTTTGACTAAGCCGCCGTTGTATTCCCACTCACGTGGCTGTTCTTGATAAGCACGCAGATTCACCGCTTGATAGACTTCGGCAGGCGTTTTATTGGCGAGCGCTTCGTGCGGTCGCTCAAAGTTGTATTCGTGCCGAAACTCTCTGGCCCAGGCCTTCCATTCACTCATCGTGGTGGGTTCTCCCCGGTGCCTGGTGCGTCGTTTGAGGGTTTGGTGAAAACGCTCTACCTTGCCCTGCGTCTGCGGATGACCAATGCCCGAGTAACGCAGTCGCACTCCTTGTTTCAGCAACCAGACCGACACCCAGGTCAACCCCTGTCGATTGGTGGTGCTAAACCACGGCGTGCCATGATCCAGCAGCAGCGAAAGCGGCACTCCATGCTCCCGAAAATATGCTTCTAAGCGCTGCTTGACGCCCACGCCGCCAGTACTGCTCAAGGGCCAGAGCCCGTGCAAATAACGGCTGCAATCATCCAGCAAAGAAAGCGGGTAACACTTGCCCCGCGCTAGTGTGTAATCACCCTTGAAATCCATTTTGCGCCAACTCATTACACTGCTCACGCGCAAACCGTAGCTTTGTTTTCTGGACCCGGGCTGGCCCCACGCAACCATGCCGTTTCAGAATCCGCTGGGCGGTAGCCGGTGCTACTCGTAGGCCCCGGCGTGCCAGCGCCTGGGCGATCTTTGGTCCACCCCAGTTGGTCTTACCGCGCAGCCCCAGCACGGCGCTCTCTACCGCCGCGCCCGTTCGCTGTGGTGAGTGCAAGGGCCGCCGCGAATGTTCTGTCAGCCGTTTACACTCCCCTCTTCGTAATAACGCTGCAACCATAAATAACCAGTCGGCCGACTAATCCCATAAGCACGACACAAGGCTGCTAGTGACTCCTCGCCGGCCCGCGCCCACAGCACAAACTCCACTCGTTGATCCATGACTCGCTCAGTTCTCCAGGCCATCTGCAGCTCCTCCTGCCGCTGCAGACTACCCCATCAACTGTAAAGGATGTCGTGATAACGATCTGTAAAGTATGTCATGATAATGAACACACGGAAGGCCGCCCCTACAGTACGTCCCCAGGTGTCTGTATTGATTTAACCGAGCGTTGAATCGACAACGGCCAATCTATGCCCGGCGCTCGCATAGCTTACATCCGTGAGCCCCAGCGTACTTCGTAACTTCTCTGCCGGAACATCTTTGATTGGTCCAGGCGCCGGCGCTGTGCCCGGCGCAGGTTGCGGAAACGCAGTCGAGCGGGCCGTGTGAAACGTGACGTTACCCTCCACCTTTTGCATGATCTGATGTACATGCCCATTCAATACCGTCACCGACCCGAAACGTTTCAGCAGGAGTAGCGCCTGCTCACTTTCGTCTGTTCCCCAACCCCATTCAGGATAGATGGTCCATAACGGAATGTGTGCAAAGACGACAATCGGCGTGCTGCTCGATAATCCCTTAACATCATCCTTCAACCACGCCAACTGATCCTCGCCCAACTGTCCAAATCCGTTGCCACCGAGTCCGGTACCGCTTCCCTGTTTTAGATTCAGGACATTGATAAGCCCGACGAAGTGAACCCCTTCGTAATCAAAACTCTGCCAGCCCTGACCCTGAGTGCCGCGGCCAAACCGCTCGCGATAGAGTTGGCCGTCATCATTAAACACATCATGCTCACCGGGCACATAATAGATCTGACTGGTCTTCGCGCCCTTGAGAATCTGTGCCGCCGTATCAAACTCTTCTGCCCGCGAGAGGTGCGTGATATCGCCGGTGTGAATCACAAACGCGGGCGGGTCTGCCAGTGCATTGATGTTGTCAACCGCTTCCTGAAATGTTTTGGTGACGTCGTGATTCGGATCCTTGTTGAATCCGATGTGACTGTCGCTGATCTGGACGAAGTTGAAACCAGGGCGTCGTTTCGCGCCGAGCACCAGCTCAGTTGAACTGAGCACACCTCCATTCATCGCCCAGACGATACCTGTTCCCGCCCACGCCATGCACTTAAGAAAATTGCGTCGTTCGATTTTGTCAGACATGATTGCGCTCACTTCAATTACTTGACGATTATTTTTCCGGTCATCCTTGGATGTAGCGCGCAGTAGTAAGTGTAAACCCCAGGCGCGTCGAATTGCTGCGAAAAGCGATCGCCGGTGTCCAGCGTCTTCGAGTTGAAGCGCTTGTCCGTTGCGGTCGCTGTGTGTGGTTCGTCGTCACGGTTGACCCAGGTTACGGTCGTGCCCGGTTTGACGGTTAGTGTCGAAGGTTCGAATGAGAAGTTTTGAATGACGATCTCATTCGGGTTGGCAGTCGCCAGGTTAGTGGTGTGGCTGGTAAAGCCCACCAGAAAAGTTGCGAACGTTAGTAACAGTGCAAAGTAGAATTTCATTTCTCAAACCTCCATGTTCTTGTTCTGTGTATCCAGACTCTGCGCGGGTACAGATATTCCCCGTCAGGCAGGCCGAAATGCGGGGAATAAAGGCGGCGGGTTTAAGGTCTTTTTCTCAGGTACTTATGACGTGTGAACAAGTTCAGGAACTAATGCATGCTTACATCGATGGTGAGCTCGATCTGGTCAGGAATATGGAGATTGAGAGCCATTTCGGTGAGTGTGAGATTTGCCGGTCCGAACACCAGGACTACTCGAATGTGCGCTCGCTCGTGCAAGGCGAAGCGCAATACTTCGCCGCACCCAAAACTCTTCAGAAACGAATCGAGTTAAGTAATAAGGACACCTCGGAACGTACTGTAGGGGCGGCCCTCCGTGG
>DASSFI010000050.1:0-23775 GCA_035694465.1 Pyrinomonadaceae bacterium
ATCGTCTACAAAATGTGTGCCATGGACAGCGTTCGTGAAGCGAGGTGCTGTTAGTCAGTTTTCTTGCAAGGGCAATTCGTGAGGTGGTCCATGTGTCTCCACTCAAAATAAAACCAACTTCGACAAAGGGATCCGTGCTGGTAGTGACGACCATTCATATCGTGCGAGCCATTCTCTAAGGAGAGTCAAAGTGTCAGATAGAGGCTTCCGATTTTGCGTTGGCCTCTCAAATGAGCCCGAGGGGTGTTAGCGATCGCGAACACCCCAACAATTCGGTTGCGCACACTTAGGCGCTTATACCAATGATGGAGAGGCACTTCAAACTAATCCGAGGGGTGTCTGCGATCGCGAACACCCCGACATTCGGTTGCGCACAGTTAGGCGCTTAAACCAATGATTGGGCAGGCACTTCAAACTAACCCGAGGGGTGTCTGCGATCGCGAACACCCCGACATTCGGTTGCGCACACTTAGGCGCTTAAACCAATGATTGGGCAGCAACGAAAGAGCAGTCGGCCATTGCCTGTTTTATAGTTCATTAAGAGACTTTTTGGCCGCTTTTCTCAATAAAACCAGACCAAACGCAATCTCTGAGCAGCTAGTCTGTTTAGGACCATCCCAACGCGGCACGTGATGTGCTCGTAAAAAGTTGAAGCGTTGAGCGCAGGTACTCGCGCAATGACTGAGAACAATTGTTGAGCCATCGGCGGGTGAAAATTTTGACATTGCGTGAGCGAGTCTAAACCGACGTGAAGTCCAGATCGACGCTGAAGCGTTCGCAACATCGAACGCTTTTTAAGCGGTATGGTTCGCTTTTGCGAACCTCGGTCCAATAATAATGAAAGCGGAGAGCGGCCTAACGGCTATCAAGAAGAATGAACCACCGACGACAACCGATCTCTTCGCCGGCGGCAGTCGACACATCGGTTGGCGAAGCAATTGTTCGGATATCCGAACACTCTTTAAGGTCGAATGTTGGGATATCCGAAATTTGCCTCGCACAAAGGTTCGCCGGTCGACGGTTTGACCTTCCTGATCGATTAAGGGCTGGCGAGATATTAAAGAGATCGGACTTATCGAAATCGCTGGTCCAATCGAGATAGCACAGTGCGTGCAGCGCAGGTAGTGCTGGAAGTCCAGCGTGCCCCTTGCCCAATCCTCAGATAAGAAACGAACTAATATTTTCACACAGGAGCACTATGCAAGAGGAAGAGAAGCAAGTGGAGACTAGCCCGACGCTGGAGCGCAAGCGAGCAAAGTACACCGTTGAGGATGTCAGGCACCTTTGTGGCGGCATCTCCCGATCTACGGTGATGCGTGAGATTCAACGTAAGCGGTTGGCCTGCTATCGCGCACGTCGAACACTGCGCTTCTCTGAAGAACACGTCACGAAGTATTTGGAAAGAGTTGAACAAGGAGTGAAATGAAGGTATGCGGGTTGACGTTACGATTACTCAGGGCAAGGAAATAAAAAACACGATTCCCTGCGCTTGAAAAAGCTTGCGGCGAAACAAGCACAAGCAATCATGTTAATTTCGCAAGCTTTGTCGTGGATGTGGAAAGATGGTCCAGACTCGGGCCAACTAATCATGCATGAAGATTTGATGATTAACGAAATGGCTTATCTAAGAGCAGGTTCGGACATGGAACAGAGTTATACACAGGTTCACGAGTTACATCTGGTAAAATAATTAATTCCGCCTCGAATTTATCTACTAGCTGACGCTAACCGAAGATACTTTTTATCAAGCCAACCATAGAGCGGGGTTTCATCTGAATCTTGCGTGTACTCAACGTATATCCATTTGTGCTTGCGCTTGATTAAACGCACTTCGTCACCTTTGGGAATAGTCGTGATAGTTTTCGATGTGTGATTCGGCGATTCTTTTAAGGCGACCGTTCTCTGCGCGATGTAGAATATAGTTAGCTCCCGCTCTGTTTTGCTTATTGCCTGCTGGATTAGAGCGACGATTACTGTTTTAAGTCTTTCTCTTTCTTGTTCTGATTCGGCCTTTGAGTCGGCGAACTGCACGAGGGCAATAAGCAGACCAAGTATAGATGCAATTGCTGCTAAGAATTGGAGATTCCTAATCCAGGAGCGGTCTTTGATTTTGTTGGGAAGCTCATCAATTCGTTTGCTTAGAGACTGTTCCAGTTCTTCAATTGACAGTTGTTGCCTGCGCTCGAAGTCAGTGAGAAGCTCCCGCATTTCTTGAACCATTGAACGGGCAAAGGTGCTTTGAACATCTTCAAGCTCCTTAAATTGCTGCCTTACAAGCTCAGACAGGGATGCGACAGTTTCAGCCGCCACTCGCTTGTGCATTTCCGCAAAGGTACTTGCAATACCTCTTTGGTAGTCCTCGGTAACTCTTAAGGTGCTTGCGATGGCCTCGGCTGCTGTAAGTTGTGTTACTTTGAATTCTTCAGAGCGAGAAATATGACGGATTGTTTCCGCAAGGACAGCACTTGCTTTCGGGAACGCCAAATCATTCAGCCGTCTTTGTTCAACGAGTGCGATGTTTTTGACTGTGTTAATGAGAGCGTCGGAAGCGGTTGGGAAGTGAAGTCCTGCAAAACTTTGAGCTAGTCGCTTGTTCTCCTCGGCGATGGTTTTAATGACGGTCCGCTCGTACTCAGGTATTTCACGGATAGCATCGAGAGCACCACGTCGCTGAGTCGCCTCGAATTCCTCCAGTATCTTGCGTTTCTGAACGTTTAGAAGACTGGATTCCTCTTTCAGAATACGCTCTACGATTCGCTTCGTAATCTCGTCCATTGATTTGCTTGTTGATAACTCCTTCGTACTGCTTTTAAACGAGCGGGATTCTACCATTTGACTGATCTAATAGACTTGCCATGCTGAAAATGAAGATCGAAACCTAACCTAAGTTAGATCTATCGAGTTACGCCGTGTCTACCACGGCGGATAACTTTGGGATCTTGCCTGTCATTGCCGCGCTACATTTGGATCGGATGAATACGACGGAATTGACATGACCTAAGGCCAGCTTCAGCTCCCTCGCCTTCCTTCGAGACAGTTCGTTAATCGCGTTCAATCTTGGCTCGATACCAACGCGGCACGATATTTGACGAGGGGGACAAAAACGGTTAAAAAAGGGGGACACTCCTGGTTCGTCTCTTTGAAACATGCCATTTTGTTTAGGCCCGCGTAGCTCAGTGGATTAGAGCGTTCGCCTCCGGAGCGAAAGGTCGCAGGTTCGACCCCTGCCGCGGGTACCAACTTCCTGAGAATCGCTTTAAACTGCAATCCAAAAATTTGAGATATCTCTTTGAGGACAATCAGGCGGTGCTTCGGGTACGCTGCCACCTGTTTCGAGGCACAGTCCGTCAGGTCAAAGGAGATGTCATGAAGTATCGACTCACGTATTTGGTTCTAATCATGATCGCCCTGGGTGCTGGCATTCAAGCCGCGGCCCAAACCCCAGGCGAAGACGTGAAAACCGCCAGATTGCTTAAACGGACGGTCCAGAACGAAGCAGACAATTATCCTTACGCTACGTACAGCTTTAAGTTTGGCGGTAACGGGCCTGAGGTCCAAAAGCTTTGCCGCAACAATTGGGACCTCATTTTTGGCAATAGCCCGTTGGACGATGCCTTTGACGTCACGATGGTCACGGATGATCGTAGCCGAATAAAGGGCCTGGGAAGATACAACTGGGAACAGAAGTTTCACATTCCGACACTTTCAGCGTACGAAGAGCCGGAGCGAGAAGAAAGTGTGAAAGCGATTGAAGGCCACATGTATCTGGTCCACTCAAGAGACACGGATAGTAATCACTACTCATTGTTTCGTGTTGAAAAACTTACGCCAGGTGAAAGTGTCGAGATAAGCTGGAAAGTAATTCCGCCGCCCAAGCGGTATTAAGACTCGTTATGCGCGTGTTGATTATTGCTTTAGTACTGGCCTGTCCGGTCGTTGCAGGACTGTCGGCTTCACAACAGAAACGAGCGCGGCACCGTAATCGACCGCCGGCAATAATTTCGGTTACCTCATCAAACGCACGCGTTGCGGTTTGCCCGTTTACTGCGCACTTGTATAAGCCTGAGGTTGAATTACTCGTGGATGCAATCGATCCCGATGGCGACACGTTGATTTACGAATATTCAACAACCGAGGGCGCTATTTTGGGCAAAGGAAAACTTGTGACCTGGGATCTGAATAACGTAAAACGCGGGCCTCACGAGGTGCGCGCGACCGTCAAAGACGGAAAGGGGGGGTAAGGTCGAAGCGACGGTCACTGTGATTACCTTCGATGCTCCCGTTTGCGATAAGCCACCTCCGCCGTGTCCCGAAATCAAAGTTTCCTGTCCTGATGAGATGGAAAGTTCGAAGCCCTTAAATTTTCTGCTCTCATCATCGCAGGCAAGGCCGACAGCTTCAGACCACCAAGCTTCCATTGGGAACTCAACGCCGGCAGAATTGTAAAAGGCCAGAACAGCGCTGAAATAGAAGCGACCACTACTGGCACAGACGGTTTCGAAAACATCACCGCTACCGTCTCCGTTAGCGGCTTCGATCCGTCCTGTATGACCACGGTCCGCTGCACCACGAAAGTAATCCGCTAATCATCCGCGGCAAATACATTCCCCTATCCGTGGTTTTTTGTTAGGCTTAGGTCCAACCCCGAAGGCTCCCCCGAAACTCAGGTTGGTATGAGCACTGCGTCCAGCGGCCCACGCACCATTCTTGTGGTTGACGACTTTGACGATACTCGTCTGTTACTGCGCACCTGGCTGGAACGCAGAGGCTTTCGGGTCGTCGAGGCTGAGAATGGGATCGAGGCTATCAGTCGCGCCGAAACTGAGTCGCCTGACCTGATCATCATGGACATGCAGATGCCGCAGCTCGACGGCCTTTCTGCGACACGGCAGATTCGCAATCTGAAAGCTCTCGATTCGGTGCCGATTGTTGCAGTTTCGGCTTATGGCGCCGATCAGTTTCGGGAGTTGGCACTGGCCGCCGGCTGCAATGAATACGTTTCAACACCTTTTGAACCGGCAACTCTTGAAGGAATCATTCAGGCTCTGGTTCACCCTTGATGGTTTAGCGCATCCGCGCACGGGCGCGTATAATCTCACGCATGTTTCGATCCCTCTTGTTCACAGTATTCCTCCTCCTGTTGGCCCAGGTTGCGTCGGCGCAGTGCACGAAGAAGCTTAGCGAACTACCGGCCGCACCAGAGCTGTCGGGATTTCAGCTTGGCATGACGAAGGAACAGATCAAGGCACGCGTTCCGCAAACCAAGTTTGGCCACGCAGATCCTTTTGGTGTTACCAAGACGACGATTAACCCTTACTTCGACGAGTCGATCGACAAGACAAAGTTTCAGGGCGTGCGAAGCATTTCGCTCGACTTGCTTGACGACAAGCTCACTTCGATCTGGATCGGCTTTGACGAGACGTACAAAGTCCACACCATCGAAGAGTTTGTTAAGTCGATATCGCAGTCGTTACAGGTTAACGGCAACTGGTCGTCATACAGATCAAAAGGACAACAACTGCGGTGTGCGGATTTTCAATTGATCGTAACCACTGTGGCCGGTGGTCCAAGTTTCCGCTTGCTCGATACCGGAGCCGACGATCTCGTCGCGGAACGCAGACGACTGAAAGAGGAACAGGACGCAGCGACCGAAGCCGCAGCGGCAACGGAAAGTGCCGACGAAGCTGAAGTCGTCGGCGACAAACAGTCTAAAACCTACTACCCGAACGGCTGCCAGCCGGCAAGAGAAATCGCTGAGGCTAACAAAGTCACATTTAAGACAACAGCCGAAGCAGAAAAGGCCGGCTTCAAAGCAGCAAAGAACTGTCACTGACGAAGCAACAGGAGAACACAGCCATGTTCAAAGAATTCAAAGAATTCATCGCGCGAGGAAATGTGATCGACCTGGCAGTTGCAGTGATTATCGGCGCCGCCTTCGGAAAGATAGTCACATCGCTGGTCGAAGGCGTCATCATGCCGCCCATCGGACTGGCGCTCGGCAAAGCCGATTTTTCAAATCTCTTCATCGATCTCTCGGGACAACATCCGGTCTCACTTGCTGACGCGCAGTTGAAAGGTCTGCCCGTAATCACTTACGGCGTGCTAATCAACGACATCGTTAACTTTCTGATCATTGCGTTCGTGATTTTCCTGATCGTCAAAGCGGTCAATCGTCTGAAAGCTGCACCGCCTCCGCCGCCAAATACGAAAGACTGCCCGCGTTGTCTAACCGCCATTCCCCTCGGAGCGACGCGTTGTTCGGCGTGTTGTGCAGATCTTCCGGCAACGGCCTAAATCGAAACCTGGAGATCCTGTTTACCTAATTCATGCGCGAGTGTCCCCGTTGTGAGGTCTGCTTCGAAGACAGCGTCGAGATCTGTCCACAGGATCAGGTAAACACCAAGAACACTCTGCCTGGACCACGACTGCTGGCCTCGCGCTACCTGCTCGAAAAACGTCTCGGCCGCGGCGCCATGGGCCAGGTTTATCTCGCGCGCGATCAAAATCTGCTGACACGTCAGGTGGCCGTCAAAACAGTTCGGCCCGACATCCTGAGCGACGAAGACTTACAGGAAGGTGAAGCCATCGCGCGTTTCGAACGCGAGGCACGCGCGGCAGCTTCGATCCGTCATCCTAACGTCGTCGACGTTAACGATTTCGGCCAGAGCGCTGACGGCGTGTTTTTTCTCGTGATGGAATACGTACAGGGTGAAACTCTTTTTCACCTGTTGCGTCGTGAAGGCACGGTCAATCCGCAACGAGCAGCGACGATCATGCAGCAGGTCGTTGCCGGCGTAGAAGCGGCTCACGACGCCGGTATTCTGCACCGAGATCTGAAACCCGCAAACATCTTCCTGATGCAGCAGAAGCGCAAGACTGGCGGTGAAGATGGCTTTGTGAAGGTCGGCGATTTCGGTCTCGCCAAGATCGTTAACGCGGATCGATCCGACGTAACTTCTGCCAGTGGTCCAGCGTCGCGAGGCATCATCGGCACACCGGAATACATGGCGCCGGAACAGATGCAGCCGGGCGAGCAGCTCGACGCGCGCGCTGACATTTACGCGTTGGGTACAATCGCTTATCACATGCTCGGCGGCCGTCCTCCCTTCACCGGCAACATCACGCAACTCATCGCGCAAAAGCTGACGCAAGCGCCACCGGCCCTCTCGAGTTTACGTTCTGACATCAGCTCCGAACTCGAAGCCTCGATCATGAAAGCACTCGTTAAAGACGTAAACGATCGTCCCTCGAGTGCGACTGAATGGTTTGAGAGTTTTGCCGCTGCGGTGTCGGCGAGTTCTGACACCATGAAGCGTAAAGATTCGCGACTGGTCATCATGGCGCCGTCGGGCGCTGAGGTGTACGTCGACGATGAACGTTATGGCAGTGTCGGTCGATCTGGTCGGGTGATCCTGACGTCGCTCGCCCCTGGACAACACGTGCTGCGAGTGTCCAAGACGGGCGAGGTTGACGATGAACGCGTGATCGAGATTCGCAGTGACATTGCCGAACAGATCATTGAAGCGCAAACGAAAGCTGGGGTTTCCAGCAATCAGTTGAGTCCATCGCGCGGTGGCAGTCTGGACAGTAAACACGGTGGACATTCGACGACACTCGTAGTGGTGATGTGCACCAAATGCCATTCGCGTTTTGCGGAAGGCGTGAAGTTCTGTGGGCGCTGTGGCAATACGACTTTCCAGCCCGTTTCAGGTGAGTTGCACGCACCACCACCGGTAGCGCCAAGTGGTGTGATTTGTCCGCGTTGTCGTCACGAATACACTGCGGGTACAAAGTTTTGCGGGCGCTGCGGAATTCCGATTGGCACCGCCGCGCTCGACTGGCGTGCCCCAAAACCTGTGGAGGTTTTCTGTCGCGAATGCAGCACGAGCTACCCCGCCGGTACCAAGTTCTGCGGGCGCTGCGGCAAACCCATTCGAGCCTGAGGCAATTCACGATCTCATCCACAGATTACACAGAAAACTAATCTGCGTAATCTGTGGATAGGTTTAGAGCTTGTGATGATTTGAGCTTTTCCTATAATCTGTGCCGTCACTAATGAAGCGCTGCCCCACTTGCAACCGCACTTACACCGATCTCTCCCTGAACTTTTGTTTGGAGGACGGAACTCCACTGTCGGCCGATGCGCCGCCAGTGGATCCTAATGCCACGATTCGGTATCCGTCGGCGAGAGATACTTCCGAGCCGCCGCCGACGGAGATTTATCATCCTCCGCCGCCGGTTGTGAGCACGCGGCCGACAACACCACAACCACCACCGCCGCCACCACAACGGCAGCCACCGCTGCCGCAACCCCAACCACAATGGACACCGCCACCCGCATCTACAATGCCGCCGCGGAAAAAGTCCAATGCTGTTTGGTGGGTTCTCGGCGGACTGGCAGCAGTGTTGATAATCGGCACCGGTTTGGTGGTAATGATCTTTGTGCTGGCAAGTCTTAATTCAAATGCCAACAACTCCATTACGACCAACCGTAACGAGAATCGCAACGGCAACGTTTCCGCGAACGCCAATGTTCCGAACACAAACGCGAACGCCAACGCCAACGCAAATGCAAACGCTTCGATTCCAACCTCGACGGACGACGACTTCAGCCAACAAAAATGGGGCGTCGGCAATGGACAGTATGGCCGCATCTGGTACGAGAACGACGCGTATCACATGATTTCGAAGGCCGGTACTTTCGTGGTGATGTATGCGCCGTCCGAGGACTACAGCACCGAAAACGCCACCATTAAGATTAACGCGCGCAGTGTCGACGGCGGGGTGCCGTCATCGGGCTTCGGTTTGCTGGTCCATTGCGCTCAGTCGAAGACCAAACAACTCGAAGATTACGGGCTGTTGATTTATCCGAGTGACGAACCGGAGTACGAAATCGTCAAACATAAAAACGGTGTGCAGTCTTTGATTGTGACCAAAACAAAATCGAGCGCAATCAAATCGGGCAGCGCTCCGAATGTGCTCGAGGTAAGAATTCGAGGCGCTGAGTTATCGTTCTATGCGAACGGTCAGTTTTTGACGCGGATTACTGACACCGAAAATTTCAAACACGGCCGCGCGGGACTCTACACCAGCGACATCCACGAAATTGTGTTTGACGATCTATCGATCGATCGCTAATCCCCAATGCAGGTCAATCTGAAAGTCACAGCCGGCCCGTATAAAGGCCGCATCTTTTCTTTCACTCAACACGACAGTTTTTTGATTGGCCGCAGTCCTGACGCGCATCTGTGCCTGCCAAACGATCGTTTTTTCTCACGTAATCACTGTCTGCTTGAAATGAATCCGCCGCATTCTTACTTGCGCGATCTCGATTCGACAAACGGCACGTTCTTGAACGGCCATCGAGTGAAGGATGCGTTCCTGAAAAACGGCGATCGGATTCAGTGTGGCGAAACGATCCTCGAGGTCGAGGTCACGACGGCCGTGTCGCATGATCTTTCTGAAACAACTCAGGATGCAGGCATACCGAAACGCCCCGTGCTCGTGATGGTTGAATGTATTAACTGCGGGCGTCGCGAACAGGCACAGGCCTCGTCGCCTGACGAACACCTCACCTTTCTCTGTGAAGACTGTCGCATCGAACTCAAGCGTTCGCCGCAGGCAATTCCCGGTTACGACACTGTCAAGCTCCTCGGACGCGGTGGTATGGGATGCGTGATGCTGGCGCGCGAACAAAGCACTGGGCGACCAGTCGCGATCAAAACGCTGTTGCCTGAGTTTGCCGTGAGTGACAAAGCGATGCGCCGCTTCATGCGCGAAATCGATGTCGCCGCTGCACTGAAACACAAGAATATCGTCGAGTTCATCGATCGCGGTACGCACAACGGCGTGGTCTATCTAATCTGCGAGTTTGTTGAAGGCTGCGACGCTCAAAAGCTTGCCGAAGAACGTGGCGGGCATCTCTCTTACGAAGATGGTATTTCGATCATTTCGCAATCGCTCGACGCACTCGCTTTCGCACACGACCAGGGCTACATCCATCGCGACTTCAAAGATCAAAACATCCTCGTCTCCGGTCGCTCGCCGAACCTCGTGGCCAAACTGACCGACTTTGGTCTGGCGAAGAGTTTTACAAACTCGGGCATGAGCGGCGTAACGATGGCCGGTGAAATGGCCGGCACGCTCGCCTACATGCCGCCTGAGCAACTGCGCAACTTCCGCGACGTCAAACCGCAGTCAGATATCTACGCTGTGGGAATGACGGCATACAGCCTGCTGACCGGTAAGCTCGCGATTGATTTAAGTAAAAACGGCAGCGTTAACGACACGATCCGCGCAATCTTCGAACAACCCGCCATCCCCCTGAAACAGCGGGCTCCGCACATCCCGCAACCAGTCTGCGACATCATCGATCGCGCCCTGGCAAAGGACCCTGCACAGCGCTGGCAAAGTGCCGGGGCCATGCGAAACGCCCTCGTCCACTCAATATAATCGGTGAAATTACGTGCAATCCGTGGCATAATCCGGCCTGAGGAGATGTTTGCTATATGAGGTCCATCTGGAAGGGTCACATTCGGTTTCTGCTGGTTGCCATCCCGGTACGTATCTACAACGCTATTGAAACCAGCGAAAAGATTTCGTTCAACCAATTGCACCGCGAGGATTTTGGTCCAATCGGTTACGACAAACGCTGCAAAAAGTGCGACCAGGTTGTCAGTAACGATCAGATCACGAAAGGCTATCAATATGAGCCCGATCGCTATGCCATAGTCGAACCTGACGACATTGCGAAGATTAAGATTAAGACGACCAGGGCCGTCGACATCGTTGGCTTTGTGGATAAGGAAGAGATACCGAGCACCTTCTACGACGCTCCCTACTTTGCCGGTCCTGATGGTCCGGTTTCAGAGAAGCCATACGCGCTGTTGCGCGAAGTGATGAAGCAGACCGGAAAGATTGCGGTCGGTAAAGTGGTCCTCAGAGATCGTGAGGATCTCGTGGCCGTGTTTCCGCATGACGATGGCCTCGTATTGCAGAAGCTCCACTATCCGCACGAGCTGCGGAAGATGGAAGACGTGCCCGACCTCGAGAATGTACAGAAACTCGATGCACAAAAGTTGAACAAGAACGAGTTGAAACTGGCTACCACCCTCGTGCAGGAGATGGCCACTTCTCTGGCAGAGATCGATACCGAAGATAACTACTTCAATGCGCTCCGCATGATGATCGACTCCAAGATCAAGGGCCGGAAAGTAGTCGAGTTTGAGCCGGTTGAAGAAGTTCCGAGACTTGATATCATGAGCGCGCTGAAGAAGAGTTTGCAGGCATCGCACCGCAAGCCGATGGTGAAGGCGCCGGCTACTGCGGAAAAGAAAAAGCCGCAGATTACACTCGTGAAACCGAAGGCGGCGGCAAAAAAGCGCAAGGTCGGCTAAAATTTTTTCTTTCGTGTTTGTGCCTGTTTGTGGCTAATGAAAAACCAGAGCACCAAGGTAATTTCATTTCCCTCACCTGTCCCGTCAAAGGCAGATTACCAACGTGTCAAATCATCCTACTCAATCAAAGAGATCAAACAACTCTTTGGTCTCAGCGAGAAAACGATTCGCCGCTGGACGGACCAGGGTATCGTCCAGCCGGCGCCGTCTTCACAAGCTCCGGACTTCGTTTACGACTTCAACGCGCTGACGCAGTTTCGCCGCGTGCGTGAACTACGGGCGCAGGGTCACAGCATCCGTCAGATCGAGGCGGAGTTACAAGGGCAGTTGAATCTGTTTCGCGTCGAGACCTCACGCGTCACTCGTCTGCTCACGCCTTTTGAAGAGGCTTTGCTCTTGCACGAACAGGGAGATGCGGCGGCAGCGGAACATTACCAGGAAGCGATCAAGGAGGGCGACAACGTTGCCGAAGCTTACTGCAATCTCGGTATTATCAATCTTGAGCGCGGCCAGATTTCGAGTGCGCTCGACAACTTTACGCTGTCACTAAAGAACGACCCACGCCACGTTGAAGCGCACTATAACCTCGCGAACCTCTACTACGACGCCGGCGATTTGCAGCTTGCGAAACTTCACTATGAAGCCGCAGCACAGATCGAACCGGGCTTCTCGCTCGTGTATTTCAACCTCTCACTTGTGTATCACAAGCTTGGCGACCTGAATGCAGCGTCGTCAACGCTGGAAAAGTATCTTCAGCTCGAGCCCGAAGATGAAGATCTCGAAGTGCTTAATCGACTGCTGAAGGCAATGAAGAGTCACAAACCGTCGTGATTGGTAGTTGTTTGCTGGTGGTGGGCAGGAGGACTGCCCACCTGGCTACTATGGATCGCAAGAAAGGTGAACGATCCGTTTTTTGTAGGTATTCTTAGGAAAACGCTAATCCGGCTGAGCTTCCAGATCAGAGTAAAAAAACATGTGGGTCACAAGTAGCACAAATGGGATGTCCCGGCTATAATTTGCCGTCCCACTGCTTTCTCCTGCTTTCAGTGGTTACCCGAACAGTCTAAGTGTGTTAGCAAGGAGGTTTCCCTGTGTCCATCCCCAAATGTCGTGTGCTGTGTGTAGACGATCATCGCGACACGTCCGAGATGTTGCAGATGTTACTTTCCGAAGAAAACTATGTGGTTCATACTGCGGCAACGATGGAAGAAGCATGCCACATGGCTGAAAAAACCGATTATGATCTTTACGTCTTAGACAAGCGATTGCCTGACGGGACGGGGGTCGAGTTGTGCGAGCGACTGACGATAATCTCGCCGGACGTGCCGTGCATTTTCTACACTGGCGACGCTTACGAAATTCATCGCCGCGAAGCATTCGCCGCCGGCGCCGCCGCCTTCGTTGCCAAACCTGACATCGAGGGTCTCATCAACGCAGTTCATCAACTTCTGGCAAACAGCGAGTGCGCAGCGGCGACCTAGAGTGCCCCTTGCTTGACACTCCCGAAACCGCACGTATAATTTTCCGGCGTCACAACAAGGGCCGATAGCTCAGTTGGTAGAGCAGCTGACTCTTAATCAGCGGGTCGCAGGTTCGAGCCCTGCTCGGCTCACCATTATTAGGAATGATTTACGGCAGGTTAGTAGCCTGCCGTTTTTCATTTGTGAGAAGTCGGTTTATCGTGTTTCCCTCGTTCGTGAAAAGTGCCAGGTGATGCGGCCGACTTCCAGTTCGTCGTAAATTTGACGAATGGCGACTGAATGACCATTTGCCTCCTCTAACCCGGTTACGATTAGCCGGCAACGATATTGGGAGTTCTGGCTGAGTCTCACATCAGGCAATGGCAAGCAGCGCAACTTAGGCAGACTAAAGCTAGCAGTCTGGGTACTACGATCGATTCTCACATCCAGAAACGAATCGCCCGGGAGACTGGCAAATAACGAGAGCGGCGTTTCGAGCGCCACCTTCGCATGTTCCGGCAACTGTTGCACGATTTCCAAGTCGAAAACGCGCGTTTCGTCAGGCGCACCCGAAATCATGAATGACTGGATCGACTCATCGACCACATCATTAATGACGTTAAAGTTACGCCACGTCACGTTATTGTTGTTGCGAATGAAAGCGCGAAAACCATCCCAATCGGTTGCGGGTGGAACTAGTGGCGCAAGGTCACTGGCTTGATTGAGAATCGCTACAAAGCAGTAGTGACCTGCGGCTGGAATGTCAGCAGCGGGCCATGTTATCGGGTTCGCGACGACCAGAGTATCTCCAGCCGGGACGTCAATGCCGTCAGTTGTTCCGATACGATGCCACCTATTGGGTGTGACCAGTGTCGACGGGTCGCTCCAATAGACAGTTGCGGTGGTGTTGACCGCGGCGACAGTATTGCGATTTTTCATCCGCACGTAGATGAAATTATCCTGGCCAAACTCAACCCGAGATCCGAGCAGGTTCGAGTTCTCATTTCCACCTCCTTCACCAAACAAGGTGGCAGCGGTTTCTTCGAGCGCTGGAAGAACAATAATGTCCGGACTGGCGCTGATCGCGCCCGCACTTGGGATCACTCCCGTATCGCCAACGTCATCGCGTAAATAAACATCCGGTGCGAGACCCAACGCGCCTTGAATGATCACTTGCAAATTGGGCATTACTCCGATGAGACCGCCCACAACCGGACCTTGCGGTGTTCCGTTATCCGGGTGAGAAAGTAGAGCGCGCATCTGCGCAGGAGACAATCGCCCACCTCCGACCTGATACTTACCCTGAACAATCAACGCCGCCCCGGCAATAATCGCTGAAGCACCACTGGTGCCTCCAAATGAACGGGTGTATCTCGTGTTTTGGTCATCGCCTCGATCAAGGTCTCCGTACCCGGCCGAAGTAATGTTTTCTCCCCAGGCAAAACAATCAACCCGAGATCCAAAGTTGGATTCAGAACCAACTCCACTGCCGAGAAAACGATTGTGTGGCTCAGCAGAGTCGCAAGAGCCGACCATGATCGCACCTGAGTCCTGGAAGTTGTCTGCATCGCTTCGATCGAAAAAACGCACACTTGCCGGGGTGGCCCATAGGTCAAGATCTTCACCGCCGTTACCTGCCGGTTCAATGACGATCACGCCGAGCGCGCTTGCCAGCCGAATCGCGGTCCAATCTCCGGGATCTGTTTCGGTGGGGAGGAAGCCACGCTGCACCTCCAGCAGAAGTACGTCACCGGGCGCCATTACATCGAGGGCGGCCGCAATTGCATCGGCGACATGAAGATCGGTGTTGTCGGCGGCTTCGTAGTGTGAAACAAGCCGAACCGAAGTGACGCCCGGAGCAACCCCGATAATTCCCACCGAATTATCTTCACCGACAACCTGACCGAGCACAGCGGTCCCATGATTTCGCTCGTCTTCACTTGCATTGTTGTCATTAAAAATCAGAACCGGCGCTTTGCCTTTCAGATCTTCATGGTCGACGAACCATCCACCCTCCAGATCGACAAAACCCACTCCGGCGCCATCACCATTGGCCTGCATCCATGCCCAGTGCGCACCAATTCCCACATTAGCCGCCTCGAGGTAATCCTGTCGTTCGGCGTAGCCATCGTTCGTGGGATCAACAACCGGGGGAATGACAACCTGTTCCTGGTAAACAAGGTCTACTTCCGGGAGCGCTTGCAGAGTTTTTACTAAATTCTCGATGGCGTGAGGATCGAGTGCGCGACAATCGAGTCGCCAGTAACTGGTCAGACTGTGAAGCGGTGGAAACTGGCTGGAGGCGGCTTTCTTCTCCAGCGCGAGCAGTTTTTCGGGAGCAACGCTGCGAATCAGGCGTCGAGTGGGAATTTGCTGATACTGCTCGAGAATTGCTTTAAGACGCCACAATTTCCCCAAATCGTCACTCTGCATCAACGAGATGTGAGCGGCCAACCGAATAATGATGAACCCGCTAGGGCCGGGCTGCTTTTTGATTTTGATCAAATTGATGGGGAGTTTCCTGCCGGACTTTTTCTTATAGGTTCTTCTACTATTTTTCATACAAGCTCCTGTTGAGCGGCGAGACTCGAGGCGCTCTACAACTTCAATGATCGCCGGAGCAAAAAGCTTTCCCAATCAGCGTGGACGTTCGTGCTGGAGACAATCAAAACTCTGAGTAGCCACCAATTGCCGTAAACGCGGCCCAGTAATATGGATCGTGGTAAGCCTCGCGAGCTGCCATCTCTTGTTGAGCGCGCATTAGTGCTGCGGAGGTTGACAGATGGTCCACCTTGCGGAAACGGTGGAACAAGATCATCAGTTCGGAGGTGGCCTCGGAATTTACAGGCCACAAACTTGCTACAACCACCGGGACTCCAGCTACCAGGAAAGACCGAGCAAAACCGATTGGCCCCTCACCACGAAGTTGTTGTTCGATCCCCGTCTGGCACGCCGAGAGAATCACGAGCCTGGTGCGTGCGAGATTCATTTGATAGATATCGCCCGAATTCAAGCCGGTGAGTTGAGCGGGTCGTTCTCCTCGTTCCGGTGAGAGTAACAACTTCGACGCGAGTGGCGATCCTTCGTCAATCTGATAGTGCGCCGCAAAATGAACGACCTGCGCTCGAACAAGCTCATCCTCAACCGATTTTGGAGTGGCCTGTGAACCGATTAGAACTCGTTGAACTGGATAGTTCAGCGCTATTTCTCTTACCTCTCGCTCAGCGTCTCGCAAACTTGATAGATTCGGATTTATTGAACGATCAAATGATGGGTTTCCCACCGCGAGTAGTCGCTCTTCATTAAGTGCAGCGAGAGTACGAGCTTTGTTTGTGGATTTGATCAAAATCGAAGTGCTGGGCGAGGTCATCACGCGATAGTCCTGCACCAGGTACCGACCCGAACGCATCGACTGCAACGCGCTAAACGGTACAAAATGCAGAACCTTATCAGGGACGAAGCAGATCAACAGCTTCGGATCCAGTTGCCCGCTAAGCGGTTCGATAAGAAGACGGTGAAGATTCTTTAAGCTGGTCTCGGCGCCGTTCGCGTCTCGCTGCTTGATCTGATTGAGAGTGGTTTCAACCATCTCAGTGAGCCCCACTGAGTCCACTTCAACAACCTTTGTAATGATCTCTGTTCGCGTGATGTACCAAAGGAGCAACTTATTTTCGAGCACGGCATACTGAATAACTTGTACCTCTTTAGGAAGTTGCTGCTGGATTTCTGTTGCGGTCAGCGGTAGCGCGTTTTCAGATCTAACAGACTTTGACGTTCGCAGATCCAACCCATTAGCACTCGACGTGACTTCTGCGCCGTGACGCATCAACTCACCCAGGTTACGAGCCCGGCAGATCTCCGAGTAATCAAATGCGCGGCGCTCATCACCGAGGCGGGAGTAAACAAAATCGATCGCAAGATCATAGATGTCCTGCTCTCTATCAAAGAAAAAACTTTTCTGTCGTTCTCCCAGAATTTTCTCGCGATACTTTTCAAACAGGTTCAGAACGATCTGCAATTCCTGCGCAGCCATTGCGTCATTGTGCTGAGCCAGATAAGCAAGAAACTTGCCTTTGTGAGCGGCATAACTGTAGTGAGCGAAATCGAGTGCCTCATACAAACGCGAACTCTCTTCGTACGCAGCCAGCGCGCTGTTCTCGTCTCCCGACATTCGATACAGGTCACCAAGCCGGAGCGAGGCGTTGGCCATCATGTTTTGCCCGTTCAGTTCCGCCGCCAGAGGTCTGCCCTGGTCGTAAGCACGATGCACATTCTCGAACGCCAGATCGAGTTGTCGCAACGAGCCATAAGTGAGACCGATATTCTGATATGAACGAGAGATCAACAGTGGGATACCCGAAAGAACCGCCAGTTGCAGCGCCTCGTGCTGATAATCGAGCGCGGCCCGGTAGAGGTGCAAGGAACTAAGATTTTGAGAGGCGGCGATGTATACGCCCCATTGCTGTCTGGGCAAGGCGTTGTCTTCTCGAGCTATGGTCATCGCTTGTTGGAGAAACGAAAACGACGTCCGAGTGTCATTCAAAAAGAGATGCAGGCTGGCTAACTGAATAAAGCTTCCCAGAGTACCGCTCAAATCTTTCAACTCCTGAAAGATCCCCAGAGCACGATTGCCGTCGATGATTGCATCCGAAAAGTTATTAAGATTGGATTGAATGTGAGCGCGTACGGTGAGCGCCTGTGCGAGCAGCCACTTGTAATTCTTTGCTTCGCAGACCGCAACAATGCTGCCGAGCAGTTTCTGACCTTTTACAAGATCCGGCTGAATCGCGGCGCCACGGGCTATGGCAGTATCCGCGGCAAGCAACTCAGGAAGATCGCCGACTTTTTCGAACGTACTGCGTGCGTTCGTGAACGACTCTGTCGCCCCGCCGATCCTGGATTGATTGAATTGCTCATAACCCTTCACGACTTGTTGTCGCGCTTCGACCAAAAGAGCCTGCGTTTGAGGCGACGACGAAGCATAAACCTTTGCCAGATCGGATGAGTAAGGATCTCCTGTTCTACTGGTTTCCAGTTGGCCCACGTAACTGAGTGCCTGCAGGTTTTCAGTAGACGATGCCGGATCTTTGTTGGCAAGAACGCGGTCCAACAATTCTTTGATCACATCGTTGCCAGAAGACGAATAACTTCGTCTGTAAATATCCCATGCGGTCGTGTCATCGCCGGCGTGGTAGGCGCGCAAAAAAGCATCGACTGCTTTGCCGCTGTTTTGCGATCTGCGAGACTTTTTTTCTTCAAGAAACTTCAGATGTTTTTGAGCCTCGACTGCCCATTGTGAAGTTGCATCTTTAGCGAGATAGGCACGCCAGTCAGCTTCGGCTTCCTGCTCAAGATTCTGAGCTTCGTGGACCAGCCCGCGATTAAAAAGGGCTTCTGGCAGGGAAGGATCGATTTCAAGTGCCAGTTTTAAATTCTCAAGACTCCGACCGAGATCTTCGAGACCTTTTCCGCCGCCTGTGCCGCTGGCCTCCAGTTCAAGTTTGCCTCTCTCTAAATATGCCGCACCGAGGTCCGCGCTGATTTGTGCGTTCCTCGGATCTGCTTTAGTAGCTTTCTCGAGATACTCAATGGCCTTCCCATATTCTCTTTGCAAGAGATAAAGCTTACCCAGGGCCTGAAATGATACGGCGTCGGCGCGCTGTTTTTCAGCTTCACGCAACAAGTACTCGGCACGGCTCAATTCAAGAGCATCCACTAGTTCAGACTTGTTACCGCGCTCCGGCTCGAATCTCGCATAATCCAGAGTCGAAATTCGCGCTTCGATGGGGCGCTCCTGGCTGTAAGCTTTATTCAGTGCCAGAAGGCCTTGTCTTAGATTGGACCGATAGAACTGCGTATACCAGATCAACAAGCCGACAAAAGCAAAAACCATGAAGATGGCTATAGCCGCGGGTGAAAAAATTACGATTGAGCTTCCTGATGGTAAAAAAGTTTTTCTCAGCCATTTTCTCAACGACTCAAATCGACCGCCTTTGGGAAACGGGTCATCCGGCAACTTATCAAAATAGCGTTTCATTGCCTCACTTGATCTTAGCTTGCTGTGGCGCGCAGGAGTGGTGAGGAAGTTTTGTTCAAATCTTTCTCGCTCGTCGGAAGAGAGTTCGTCAGCGAGATATTCGTCTATTAGTTCGTCTTCGGCGGCCTCAAGTTCGGCGGAAAAGTTATCGTCATTGAGAATTCGCAGCTCAATTTCCTGCCGTTCGGGATCGGAGAGTTGTTGCAGTAGATAACGCTTAACTGGATTCCGGTCGTTAGGTTGCCGTGCCATTATCACCCCCGGTCGTTAAGACCATCTAATGGGTATGACCTTTCTCGCTAATTGTTTTCATCGATTAATACTCGCTAAGGCACGTTTCCATGCAATGGTGCATTACTTTTCTTACGTGATGCGCGCGAATTCTCAAGGCATTAAGGGTGATCGCCAGCTTTTCCGCCAGCGTTTTGCGACGGTTGATCCGGGCGCGTTTTTCTCCCTGAAAATAGGTCAAGAAGAGATTTCGTTCAGCCTCAGCTAAATCTGCAAGACATTGTTTGAGGCAGTTATCTTCTCTTTCGAGCTCATCCGGGGGACGTGGCTGCGGAGGCGGTAGGGCGGTGAGATCCCGTTGCCGCTCCCTCAGATATTCCCGGTGCACATTCTCCACGAAACCAAGACAGCAGCGGTTCGGGTCGCTATAGGTCTGCATCACCGCGTCGATTCTTACGGCCACACGATTCATAACCTCATCGGCAAGAGCTTCAGCGTCAACACCACCTCTTGCGGCAAAAACCTTGATTAGCCGGGAATTAGTAAGATTGAAAAGCTGCCCAGCCTTGTCCGGGTCAGAGTCAAACCAGGCAAGCAGCTTTTCCAACTCTTCACCTGTGGGCGAACGCTCTCTCTTCATTCGAATCTAATGAGCAAACTTACGATCCGGAAAGCCCTGGCAACACCTGCTCTCGTTTCGCATTCAGAAATAACGAGATTGAAACGTGAGAATAGGGAGTCACAAGCTGAGACACCGCTGCTGAGGCAACCCTTTTGCAGGTCAATTGCCGCCTGAACCCAGCATCATCGCCGCTATAGTTGATAGCAAGGAATTCGAAGCGAGGACAAACGAAGATTAGACCCACTGTTGAGGACTGTCAAATATAATTCCCTTAACCAGGGAAATGTTCGACCCAGGAAAGTCATCAATATTAGGAATAGAATAGATCATCCTTGAAGGAGCAATTGAATGGCTTTCCCGACAACCTCAATGCAGCCCCTGACAGCAATTGCAAAGGTTACGGTCAGATTCTCAGGACTGATTCTGCTCAAACCGGGCGCCGGCAATCACTGCGAAATAGGCATCAATCGGTTTAGCAGCGACCATGCATTTCAAGTAATTCTTATCGTCAAAAAACCACAACGGCCTCCGACACTGATTCGACTGGTAACAGGACCACTGACGAGGCCATTTCTGATCAACGTTACCCCAGATCCCCACACCGGTGTCCAGGCATTCGCACCCACCTCTGGGACCTTTGTTCGCTCGAGTACCAGTAACAATGACCTTGATTTCCGTTGGGCACTCGATCTGCGTGAGAGCCATCCCGGCATTGATTTCAACGATGGCGCACTCCCGGGTGCAAAGTTGAATGCCGGAACTCTTTATACGCCGACCCTAACCAACACTGCCCTCAATCTGGAATTGGTTCAGGGAGCCGGGACAACTCCCGGAGTTCGGCTGGGCCGGATCGCAGGAGACCTGGCGGCTGCAATCAGCACCTTGCCGCCAAATACTACGGTTGAGCTCACCTGGGACGAATTAGGAGAACCACGAAGACTTAGTCTGCCACGAAGATTCGATTTAGTAGACACAACCTACACCATCGCGTTCTTGAACGATCCGCCAACGATGAGTTCGGCCCTTCACGACGAACTGGGTCTCTATTACAAGGTATTGCAAATTGGCGGTGCTCCGGTACCGATTGCTGCACGACGCCGTCTCAGATTCACTCCTCCTCCGACCACGGATGAGATTCCCTGTATGCCCGTAGTGCTCAATCAGTAGTCCGATCAATTTGATCTGCGGAACGTACTGTAGGGGCGGCCCTCCGTGGCCGCCCTTGGTTTTGGATCAGGTCTTTATTCACAGACGCTATCCAAACCAAGGGCGGCCACCGAGGGCCGCCCCTACAGTACGGACGAAAAGTTTTGAAGATCCTCGGAAAGCTTTCACTCACCGCGATCATCACTGTCAGGAAGACGAGCCCAGGTTTTGTATATCCAGTCGCTTTTTCAGCATCAGGCAACGGCGAGCCTCTCTCGCAATACTCGCTGACCCAGATTCACAAGTCTCTGCTTCCTCGCACACTTCGCTCAAACCATTTGTCGACGGACGTGGTGTGATGGCGAACAACCTCCGACTGGATCTTTCCGTCGACTCACCGAGCAAAAGGAGAAATATGGTGAAAAAAGATAACGATTCCAAGGTAGAGAAAATTACCGATCAGACAAAGGGTAATGATCCTGACGTCGAAATCGAACGAAAACAATTCCGTACTCTGATTCTGTCCAACCCGAATTACTTCGGCAATCTCAAGGCCAGTACTCTTAAGGCTGTTAAGTCAATTCAGAGTAACACGACTTATGAAGAGTTGAAGTGTGTAGGTCTTAACCCACCTTACAACCGGCTCGAAGCCGTGATTCACATCAAGCGGAGCAACGGTTACGGTGGTGAGATTTGCAGTACTGGTACAACCGAGTATGTCCGGTTCTATGTCGACCTTTTCGACAATGGTGTTTGGCACGACGTCGGCGTGACCAAAGTTCAGGTCCACGACATCCCCGGCAACAAGCCTCTATGCTATGCGGTTCGCCACGACTTCGACGCCATCAGGAAGTTCTGCTTTTTTGAAAACATCGTCAAAGTCAGGGCCATCCTGCAGTGGAATACGCCGCCGCCGCCGAACACTCCCGACTATAACCCGGTGTGGGGCAATGTCCAGGAAGTACAAGTCCAGATTCACCCCTTCAAGTTCTGGCTATTAGGGGATCTGGTTGCGGAGATCGAGAAGGTAAAGGTTATTCCTGATTCGATTGGACCAATCATCAAACAACTGGATCCGGCGGTCAAATTAACAGTCGCTGAGACTCAGTCGCTGAGTCTCGTGCAAAAGAAGAAGCTGTACGCGAACCAGAACGTGCCGGTCCATCGTTTCGCGTTCCAGGAAGCGCAACAACTTCTGTCGCTCTCAGCAACTACCTCGTTTGCATCTGCAAGCAAGGCCTCACTCGTTGATCTTGGGCTCACGGTAGCCGAACTCAATGATCTGGTTGTCAAATTATTCCCTACCGATGGCGACACCAGCTTTGAGGAGCTTCGGTGCGTAGGGTTGTACCCGGAAAACGATCTACTCGAAGCCGTGCTTACGGTTAAGAAAGCAGCGGGCTACAGCGGCCGGCTTTGTGGTAACGGTTCAACCGAATACGTCGCGTTCTGGATCGACTTCAACGACGGCGGCGGTTTCCAATACATGGGCACTTCTACCGTGAATGTGCATGATCTACAGACCATTCCGAGAGAAGACGTTCAGTATGCCGTTTTCCTGAAGAAAGATCTGTCGAAGTTCCGCGTGCCGTGCCAGAAAGGACCGCGGGTTGTTAAAGTACGGGCCATCCTTTCATGGGAGACAGCACCGCCGCCAGGAAACCCGAATTTCGTTCCGACCTGGGGCAACCGCGAGGAATGCCTGGTCCAACTCCAGCCTAGTAAAGTCGAGGGACACGCACCGCTAATTGAGACGGTGGGTGATATCGGAGTCGACGACATCAACCAATTCACCGGACTCGCAACCGGACACGGACAGATCGGGGGCTTCGCAGTCAACGAGAGTCCATTCGGCGGCACAGTAACAATCACGGGACGCATCGGAGATCCTCCCGATAGCTTCAACGGCGGCGCCGCGCCTTTCAAATACCGGATCGAGGTGTTTGGGCCGGCTCCATTCAACAGTTGGCAACCGCTCACAAATCCAATCAAGGTGAAGATAAGCGAGTGGTTTGCCGGCATACCACAGGACTGCGCGCTCGGTGAGGTGGTCTGCAACGTCACACTCACGCCGAATGACGATGGGGATGGGCTTGGACCAGGCTGGTACGAGTATCTGGAAGACACGAAAGGACTCAACCAACGATTCCTCGTGGTCGATAAGTTAGCCAGTTGGGCCACGAACGCGAACATGGAAGGACTCTGGTTCATCCGCATCACCGCCAAAAATCCTGTCGGGCCGGTGGTATTTCCAGGCACCCAGCTCATTCGTGTTCGGATCGATAACACAGCACCATCCGGGCCTGCTGGTCCAGGTGCAACTCAGGCTGAGATCGAAGCGAATCCACCATTGACGATTACGGGAGCAACGTTCAATGGAAGTTCGATACCTGCCACTGGCTGCGGCCAGTTTCCGGTGGGCACGATTCTCGAAGGAAAGTACAAAGTGCATGATCCCGGGACCAGTTCACCTAACCAGCACTTCGGAGGCTTTAATCTGAATGTGATTCCCGATGGACCATCCCACGATGTAAAGCCGAGTCCGGAGGGAGGATCATTCCCGGCGGTATCGACGACGGGAGTGGATGGAACGTGGACCCTGGATACTTCGAATATGGATCCTTGTGGATACGTCATCCGCCTATCGGCTTCCGATCGAACCAACGTCAATAGCGTTGGGCAGGGGTTCTCGATGTTCTACGATGTCGGCTTCTGTCTCAGGGCCGCTCCTGCGGTCAAACCATAAACCAACCCTTACTGAGGGCGAGCATTAAGCTCGTCCTCAGTAGTCTTCACTTTGGAGTGCGGCGGCCTGGCGCCGCTTTGGTCTCCGATCAAGCCTCATCGATAACAAAGCGGCGCCAGGCCGCCGCACTCCAAAAG
>DASSFI010000051.1:0-73006 GCA_035694465.1 Pyrinomonadaceae bacterium
TCAAACCAAGGGCGGCCACGGAGGGCCGCCCCTACAGTACGTTCCGAGGTGTTGCGGTCGTCCTGGTAGTTCTGATAGTCGTCGGATTGGCAACGTCTCACGCGCAGACCCAGCCCCCTTACAAAAATCCGAATCTCCCGATCGAAGCCCGCGTCAACGATCTCGTCTCCCGGATGACGCTCGAAGAAAAAGTTCTGCAAATGCAGAACGGCGCACCAGCCATCGAGCGTCTCGGCGTTCCCGCCTACGACTGGTGGAACGAAGCACTGCACGGTGTCGCTCGTGCGGGTTACGCCACCGTCTTCCCGCAGGCGATCGGTCTGGCAGCCACCTGGGACACGAAGTTAATGTTTGACGTCGCCGACGTCATCTCAACCGAAGCACGCGCGAAACATCACGAAGCTATTCGTAACAATCAACACGCTCGTTACCAGGGACTCACTTTCTGGAGTCCCAACATCAACATCTTTCGCGATCCACGTTGGGGACGCGGTCAGGAGACTTACGGCGAAGATCCGTATCTGACCGCAAGACTTGGTGTTCAGTTCGTCAAGGGACTACAAGGTAATGATCCACGCTACTTCAAAGTGATCGCCACGCCGAAGCATTACGCCGTGCACAGTGGTCCGGAGCCCGAACGTCACAGCTTCGACGCAAAAGCCTACGAAAGAGATCTGCGTGAGACATATCTACCTGCGTTTCACGACACGATCGTCGAAGCGAAAGCGTATTCGATCATGTGCGCATACAATCGCACTAACGGCGAACCATGTTGCGCCAACAAGAATTTGATGGTCGACATACTGCGCGGCGAGTGGGGCTTCAACGGTTATGTCGTCTCTGATTGCGGCGCCGTCAGAGACATTTGGGAGTATCACAAGTTCGTCAAGACTGAAGCCGAATCCTCGGCGCTCGCGGTTCGAGCGGGCACTGATCTGACGTGTGGCAACGAGTATGTGAAGCTGCTCGAGGCAGTGCAGAAAGGATTGATTACCGAAGCTGAGATCGATACGTCATTAAAACGGCTGCTGACGGCGCGCTTTCGTCTCGGCATGTTCGATCCGCCCGAGATGGTTCCTTACGCGCGTATTCCGTTTTCACAAAACGACACTCCCGAGCATCACGCGCTCGCCCTGAAAACTGCGCGTGAGTCGATCGTGCTTTTGAAGAATGCCAATCGCACGCTGCCGTTGAAAAAGGATTTGAAGAGTATTGCGGTGATTGGACCAAACGCCGATGCGCCGGAAGTGTTGTGGGGAAACTATTACGGTTATCCGTCGCGCTTGATCACGCCGCTGGCGGGAATCCGGAATACAGTCTCAGCGAATACGAAAGTCACATACGCGCTCGGTTCAACGCTTGCCGGCGAACCGGTGGTGACGGTGCCGTCGTCGGTGTTGTCCGTTGATGGAAAGTCGGGACTCAAAGCGGAGTATTTCAACAATCAGGAGCTTCGTGGTGAGCCGGCGACTGTACGCAACGACGAGCGCATCGATTTCAACTGGGGACGTTTCAAACCCACGCCGCAGTTGAATGAGAACAGCTTTTCAGTTCGCTGGGCGGGCAAGCTTACTCCTTCCGAGTCAGGAGCTTACACGCTTGGCTTCACGGCTGACGATGGCGCTCGGCTTTATCTCGACGGCAAGCTTCTGGTTGCTGCATGGGCCGCGAATCCGACGAAGACGGTGACGAAGGAAGTCACGCTTGAAGCAGGTCGTAGTTACGACTTGCGGATGGAATATTTCCAAACCAATCGTGAGGCGGTGGCGAAACTCGTCTGGTCCTATCCGCGGCTTGAGGAACGATTGATTGATGAAGCGGTGACCGCAGTAAAAGCAGCAGACGCGAGCGTGCTGGTGCTCGGGATTTCGGCGGGACTTGAAGGCGAAGAGATGACCGTGAAGGTTGACGGATTTCGTGGCGGCGATCGAACCGATCTCAATTTGCCGAAGACACAGGAAGCGTTGCTCAAAGCTGTAGTGGCCACGGGCAAGCCTGTCGTCGTCGTGTTGCTTAGCGGCAGTGCGCTCGCGGTGAATTGGGCCAATGACAATGTGCCGGCGATCTTGCAGGCGTGGTATCCCGGTGGTGAAGGTGGAACTGCGGTTGCCGATGTGCTGTTTGGCGATTACAACCCTGCGGGACGATTGCCGGTGACGTTCTATAAGTCGGTGGACCAGTTGCCGCCGTTTACGGATTACAGCATGCAGGGCCGGACGTATCGTTACTTCAAAGGCGAGCCGCTGTATCCATTCGGGTTTGGGTTGAGTTATACGAATTTTGCGTACAGCAATCTGCGGTTTGATACGAAGTCTGTGAAAGCTGGCACGCCGATCAAAGCGATGGTTGATGTGAAGAATGCTGGTGATAGGGAGGGAGAAGAGGTGGTCCAGTTGTATGTTAGTGACGTCGCCGCTTCCGCTCCTGTGCCGATCCGTTCGTTAATCGGATTCGATCGCATTTCGCTCAAACCCGGCGAGAAGCGAACCGTAACGTTCAACATCACACCGCGCCAGATGTCGTTAATCGACGATCGTGGCAAACGCATCATCGAACCCGGTGAATTCCTCGTGAGCGCCGGCGGCGGCCAACCGGGCTTCAAAGGAACCACCACAATCACCGGCAAATTCGCAGTCTCCGGCACCCTCGAACTCACCGAGAAATAATCTTGTAAATCTTGAAAATCTTTTTAATCTTGTCGAACCGGATGCCGAGATAAGCGGTAGACAGGATTTCAAGATTAACAAGATTAACAGGATGGACTTTGTTTGAACCCTGCGCTAAAGTCCATCCGCCTTGAGCTCCAATCCACAATTGAAGAGGCTGACTCATGAAACCAGCGTTTCTGTTGACGATCATTCTTCTGTTTCCGGCGCTCTCGCACGCCCAGGTGCTCGGCGATCCGCAGGACGTCAGTCAGGATTTTCAAAAAATGGAGAATGTCTACTTCGTCGGCAGTCGTGTCGCTTCATTCGACACCGCAACCGGCCAGGGCACACTGCAATGGGATCGTTACCTCCGCAACACTACGCTCTCATTCAACAAGATCGACGTCGGTTTCACACGCGGCAAGGCTACTGAATTTCCCGGCACAGAATACGATCAGGATCCGTCGCTGCCGTTTTCAATCACATTCGTGAGCCCACGCACGGTGCGCCTGCGCATGTCGACACGGGCCGTGCCGCTGAGCGATGGCCAGTCGTTGATGCTCGCTGGTCCAGTGCCAAAAGATGCATCATGGAAAGTCGAACAGAACGATCGCGAGATCGTCTACACGAGCGCATATGGCCGCGTGCGCATCATCAAGCAGCCGTGGCATATCGAGATCTACGACAAGGGTGGACGTCTGCTCACGCGCACGCAAAATATCGGCGATCCGGCAACCTTCATCACTCCAATCCCGTTTTCGTTTGTGCGTCGCTCGAGCGATCTGCAACGTCGCATTGCGGCCACGTTTGAGTTGCAACACGATGAAAAGATCTTCGGTTGCGGCGAATCCTTCACGCGCTTCAACAAGCGCGGGCAGCGTGTGTTTGTCTGGACGCGCGACGGCATGGGAACGCAGAACGAGTACATGTACAAACCCATTCCGTTCTTCCTGAGCAGCAACGGCTACGGCATGTTTGTACACACGAGCGCGCCGCTCACGTTCGACTTCGGCAAGTACTACGACGCGCACAACACCATCTATTCGGGTGATGAGAATCTCGACATCTTTCTGTTTCTCGGCGAGCCGAAAGACATTCTTTCCGAGTACACGGCACTAACGGGCCGCAGCCCGGTGCCACCGTTGTGGTCGTTCGGGTTCTGGATGAGTCGCATCACTTACAACTCAGAAGACCAGGTGCGAGACGTGGCCCAACAACTGAGATCACACCGCGTGCCCGCAGATGTAATCCATCTCGACACCGGTTGGTTCGAAACTGACTGGCGCAGCGATTATCGTTTTTCAACGTCGCGATTTCGCGATCCGGCGAAGATGATCGCCGATCTCAAGCAACAGGGATTTCGTGTCAGTCTCTGGCAATACACTTACTTCACCAGCAAGAACGAACTGTGGAAAGAGATGGTGTCGAAGGGCTATCACGTCAAGAACGAAGGCGGCCAGCTACCGTTTGAGGACGCAACGCTCGACGTAAGTAATCCCGAGGCAGTGAAGTGGTATCAGGGCAAACTCAGGGATCTCTTGAAGCTCGGTGTCGGCGCCATCAAAGTCGATTTCGGTGAAGGTGCGCCAGTAAACGGGCAATATCATTCCGGCATGAGCGGCTGGTACGAACACAATTTGTATCCGTTGCGTTACAACAAAGCGGTGGCGGAAGTCACCAAAGAAGTGACCGGCGACGATGTGATCTGGGCGCGCAGCGCGTGGGCCGGCAGTCAACGTTATCCTTTGCATTGGGGTGGCGACTCTGAGAATACAGACTCTGCAATGGCAGCCGAATTGCGCGGGGGCCTCTCGTTTGGATTATCTGGATTTACTTACTGGAGTCACGACGTCGGCGGGTTCGTACAAAAAGCGCCGCGTGATCTTTACCGGCGTTGGATGGCGTGGGGTGTGTTGACGTCGCACACGCGTGCGCATGGTGCGCCGCCGCGAGAGCCGTGGGAATACGATGAGGCTTTGACTGAAGACTTCCGTCGCGCATTGGGTTTGAAATATTCGTTGATGCCTTACATCTACGCCCAGGCGAAGGATTCATCGACGCGTGGTTTTCCGATGGTGCGGCCGTTATTCTTCGAGTATCCGAATGATCCGGGTTCGTGGTCCATCGATGATGAGTACATGTTTGGATCGGATCTGCTGGTGGCGCCGATGTTTGCGAGTGGCGAGCGTAGGAAAGTTTATCTGCCGCCGGGAACGTGGATCGATTATCAAAGCGGGCGCGTGTATGAGGGTGAGAAGTGGCATGAGATCGCGTTAGGTGCGATTCCGGTAGTGTTACTCGTCAGGAATCACGCCGTGTTGCCGCATGTGAAAGTTGCGCAGAGCACGAACGACATTGATTGGACCAACGTTGAGTTGCGTGTTTTCAGCACGGATAACACTGCCGCGACCGGATTGTTCACTCGACCGGGCAGCGACGTGCAAACGCTGTCACTCGTGCCGCGTGGCGGTAGCTTTGCGTTGCGTGAAGATCCGCAGGCGGGAAAAGTGAAGTGGGACATAAAAGTCCAGCCACTCATACGCTAAGCGGTTTTTAACCACAGATTACACAGATTATCAAAGAAAGATCTGTGTAATCTGTGGATAGGTTTTGTATGAAGTTAACTCGTCGTGAGTTTTTCATCGCTAGCGGGGTTGCCGCTGCGAGTCTGTCGCTTGCGAAGGCTTCGGCAGATGAATCTTTACTGTTGTGGTATGACAAGCCTGCCGCCGAGTGGACCGAGGCCCTGCCGATCGGAAATGGCCGTTTAGGAGCGATGATCTTTGGTGGTCCGGCCAGTGGACAGCTCCAGCTAAACGAAGACACTCTCTACGCAGGTTCCCCTTACGATCCAAATAACCCCGAAGCGCTCAAGGCACTGCCTGAAGCGCGGCGTCTGATCTTCGAAGGCAAGTACAAGGAAGCACACGATCTGGTTGGCGAGAAGATGATGGCCAAACCGATCAAGCAGATGCCTTACGAGCCGGTTGGCGATCTGAAGCTCACGTTTCCCGGTCACGACAACTTCAGAGACTACCGCCGGCAGCTTGATCTAAATACAGCGATCGCAACTATCTCTTACAAAGTTGGCCCAACAACTTTCACTCGCGAAGTGTTTGCAAGCCCGGTGGACCAGGTCATCGTCGTTAAGCTAACCGCCGACACTCCCCACGCTTTGAACTTCTCCGCCACTTTTGAGACGCCACAGAAAGCAACTGTGTCGACGGATGGTAACAACGTGGTTCTATTGCGCGGTGTGAATGGAGATGCCTTTGGCATCAAAGGCGGATTGAATTTTGAAGCGCTGGCAGTGATGGTTACACCCGGCGGCGAGAGTGTCGCCGAGAATCAGAAGATAGTGGTCAGGAACGCAGATTCTGCCGTCATTCTCATTGCAGTTGCGACGAGTTATATCAGTTATAAAAACACAAATGGAAATCCACGGGCGATCGCACGCCATCACCTTGTCACAGCCGGACGCAAGTCGTTTGAGCAACTGCGCGCTGCACACATTCGCGAGCATCAGCGACTCTTTCATCGTGTAAAACTAAACCTGGGACGAACTGCGGCCGCGGATCTTCCGACCGATCAACGACCGGAGCAGTTTCTGAAAGGTTTGGATCCTCATCTCGCAACCCTCTATTTCCAGTACGGGCGTTATCTCCTGATCTCATCGTCGCGTCCCGGTTCGCAGCCCGCGAACCTCCAGGGCATCTGGAACCATTTGATGACGCCGCCGTGGGAAAGCAAGTACACCATCAACATCAACACGGAGATGAACTACTGGCCGGTTGAGACGACGAACCTTTCCGAGTGTCACGAGCCGTTGCTGCGAATGGTGTCGGAGTTGGTTGAGAATGGTTCACGCACGGCGCGGGTACAGTACGGCGCACGCGGTTGGGTTTGTCATCACAACACCGATCTGTGGCGACAGACAGCGCCGATCGATGGGCCACTCTGGGGCTTCTGGCCCACCGGCGGCGCGTGGCTTTGTACGCACCTCTGGCATCACTACGAATTCACCAACGATCGGCAGTTTCTCGCGCGTGCGTATCCAGTGATGAAAGGTGCGGCGGAGTTTTTTGTCGATACACTTGTTGCGGAACCGCGACATCAGTGGCTGGTAACGTGTCCGTCAATCTCGCCGGAGAACCAACACCACAGCGGCGTCGCAATCTGTGATGGTCCAACCATGGACCTGCAGATCATTCGCGATCTGTTCAAGCAATGCATCCGGTCTGCCGAGATTCTGAAGATCGATAAAGAGTTCGCTGCCCGACTCGAGGAGATGAAAGACCGTTTGCAACCGATGCAAATCGGCAAAGCGGGTCAATTGCAGGAATGGATCGACGATTGGGACATGGAAGTTCCGGAGCGCCAACACCGTCACGTGTCGCATTTGTATGGTGTGTTTCCGAGCAATCAGATCACAGCCTGGCGCACGCCGGAACTTTTTGAGGCGGCGAAGAAAAGTCTGGAGTTTCGTGGCGACGTCGGCACTGGCTGGAGTCTCGCATGGAAGATCAACCTGTGGGCCAGGTTGCGTGACGGCGATCGAGCGTACTTGTTGTTACAAAAAGCATTATCGCCGGTTTACTTGAAAGAGTTTGGTGGTGGCGGTGGTGTTTATCGCAATCTCTTCGACGCACATCCGCCGTTTCAAATAGATGGAAATTTTGGAGCGGCGTCGGGCATCGTGGAGATGTTGATGCAGAGTCACGCGGGCGAGATCGAATTGTTACCGGCTCTGCCCGCCGCGTGGCCCAACGGCTCCGTCAAAGGACTGCGCGCACGCGGCGGCTTCGAGATCGACATCGAATGGAAAAACGGCTCCCTGGACCACGCCACCATCCACAGCATCACCGGCACCTCCTGCCGCATCCGCTATCGAGCCACAGTAAACACAATCGAACTGCGCCGCGGCGCCAGCAAAACGATCAAGATCTAGCCACAAAAAGGCACAAAAAGGCACAAAAAGCACAAAAGTAGAACAGAAATCATTTTGTGCTTTTTGTGCCTTTTTGTGGCTATTTTAAGAAGTTTGAGATGGCTTCGTTGAGGCGATTTGATTCGCAACTGGTGGCGAGGTGGCCGCAGTCGCTTTCGAGGTTGAGGAGTTGAGCGCCGAGTAGTTTGGCAAACTCTGTGGCTGGACCAGGCGTAACGACGTGATCGTATTTCGATACGACGACCAATACTTTTGCCTTCACTGTTTTAGCGGCGCTTTCGAGTGAGATGTCGAGTTTCATCATCGCCTGCACCTGTCGAATTTTGTCGTTCGCATCGAACCGGTGCGCATCGTTTTGTGCTTTGGCGAGATCGGCAAACACCTGCTCACGTGTCTTGCGGCGGTTGTAGTCGGTTGGAGTTGTTAGCAGCAGTTCTCCGAAAGCGAAGTCGAGTGCGCGAGACGGGTTAACGGCATAGTTGCCACCCTTCCAATCACGATCTCGCATCAACGCATCAATCTGTGCCTGCCAGAGCATCAAGTCGTACGGCGCGAGGCGTGGCGAGCCGACGATCGGGATCGCTTTCTCCATGAAGTCGGGATACGAGACGAGCCACTGAAACGTCTGCATGCCGCCCATCGAAATGCCGACGACGGCTTTCACGTGCTGGATGTTGAGCACGCGCGTCAAGAGCGCATGCTGAGTCGCCACCGTGTCGCGCAAGCTGAACTCAGGAAAACGCATGCGCGGCTGTAGTCGACTGTTTGACGGCGACGAAGAGACGCCATTGCTGAGCGCATCGATCGCGACGACGAAGTAAGTGGTGCTGTCGATCAGTCTTCCCGGACCAAAGTTGCCTTTGAGTTGTTCGGTTGTGCCGCCGGCCCAGGTGGGAACCACGACGACATTCGACTTGTCGCTGTTAAGTGTCCCGAAGGTTCGATAACCAATGCGGCAGTTGCGGATGACGCCGCCGTTTGCCAGTTTGAAGTCGCCGAGATTTGCGAACTGTTGTTCCTGTGCAGAGGCGAAAAGAGCAGAAACGTGTACGACAAAAAGCCATCCACAGATTACGCAGATTGATCTTTTCATTTCTGGAAGACCATGTTATCGACCAGGACCATGCCTTGTTGTGGCGTGCACTGATTGCAATAGGCGCTGATGCTGATCGCCGTCAACTTTCGCAGCACTTCTTTTGTGTCGACTTTCTCGGCCCACGAGGGCTGGTTAATTCCTTTCAAAGGAATCAAATACGTGTTCAGCCCTGACTTGAGTTTGATTGGCACTTGCGGGAAGCCGGCGGTGATGTTGATGCCCTGTCCATGGCTGACAAACTCAACCCGCAGCGAGTCAACGCCGGTGGCGTAAAGTTGCATCGCTAACTGTTTGTAGCCACTGACGTCATCGGCAACAGGCTTGCCGTCTTTCATCGGATGGCCCATCACTTCGAGCGTGATGTTGGCCCACTGATTTGGACCAAGCAAGTTGTATTCAAACGACGCGAGATGGTTCTGCGGCGCATCCTTCAGCACGATTAATTCGGGTGCGCCTGGTGCAGCGTTGGCGAGTCCCTTGAACTTTACCGGTGTCGATTCCTGAGCCGTGTACATCTGGACCATGCCGCCGTTGTTGCTCACCGGTCGTCCATTCTCAACTTTTTCAAAATCCGCATAGACGAGCTTGTCGTCCTGAGCTGAGGATGGAAAAGCGGTAACAGCTACAAGTAAGAGCACTGCGATGGTGAATGAAGTCGTGAGTTTCATTGAACTTCCTCCCATTGGCTGGACGTGGCCGAGCGGAATACCGCGTCGATCACCGCCATATTGTTGATCGCGTCTTCGAGCGCAATCGGTTGCGCTGTGTTCTCACGAATCGCCTGTGAGAAGAGCGAACCTTGAATTTCGTATTGATCGCAAATTGGAAAATCAATTATCTCGGCGCTCTCGCCGCTGAGATCGGCGCCATCGTCAACGATGATTCGAGTTGATCGATCATTTGGCGCGTTGAAGGGGATGACTACTTCGATGCGGCCCTCGGTCCCGAGAAAGATCATGCGCTGGTAAGGCGCGAGCCGCGTGCTGCACGTAAAGGTCGAGCGACCGTTTGGAAAATCAAGCACCGCACTCGTCAGTGTATCGGTGCCGGTTTCATCACGTTCGATAAAACCAAACACGCGGCGCGGTTCTGTCTCGTACATGAAGCGCGAGATCGTAATCGGATAACAACCAATATCCATCAACGCGCCGCCGCCGATTTCGAGCTGGTTGCGAATGTTGTTTGGATCGGGATTGAAGTAACTGAAGTAACACGTGATCGATCTCAACGCACCGATTCGGCCTGAGTGAATCAGTCTGCGTGTTTCGAGCCACTGCGGATGTGTGCGCACCATGAATGCTTCCTGTATCCGCACGCCCGCACGATCGCGAACGCCGATCAGCGTGCTCGCTTCTTCAGCGTTCATTGCGATCGGCTTTTCACAAAGAACGTGTTTACCGGCTTCGGCAGCTCTTGCTGTCCACGGGACATGTAGATGATTTGGCAACGGATTATAGATTGCCTCGATCGACGGGTCCGCGATCAGCTCTTCATAACTTCCATACGCCGTGGAAATATTCAGTTCAGTGGCAGCCGCCCGGGCTTTCGACAGATCACGCGAAGCGATCGCCGCGATCTCGCACCACGGGCTACGCTGCATCGCCGGTATGACTTTCGTCAACGCGATCTTCGCCGCCCCTAAAATCCCCCATCGAACTTTGTCAATCATGTCCAAAAACCTATCCACAGATTACGCAGAAAAATCTGTGTAATCTGTGGTTAAAACGCGTCAAAAACTGAGCGAATGCTGAGTCGCTCTTTGAACTCTTCAATCGAAATCGACTGGCGTGAACGAAACTCAACACTGATCTCTCTTCCGGGTGCGAGATTGAAGTAGTTATCAGAGAAGAACCCATCGTGCTCCGCTACCGAAAGGTAAACAGCTTTCGCAAACTTATCTGTCGTGAGCTTGACGTTGAAACCGCCACGCACCGGCGTGACTTCGGGCGTAATCGTTGGTTTCGAAAAGGTTAAATCCTTGAACGGCGCGAAAAAGAAATCATGACTCGAAACCACTTTTCCATCCACCAGCAACTCGCAATATACGACCGCGTTCTTGCCGTCAGTCCCACCAAGCAGATCTTCAACTCGTAAATCGAAATACGATCGACTCGTGAGCGGCGCAACGTTGATGTCCTGAAGAAAGCTCTTCAACGTGCCGCCATCGAAATTCATAAGCGTCACTCTGAGTTTCGCCGGAACTGCTTTTGGTCGATCTGAAACGATGAACAGTTTCAAATAACCTTTTTGCACTGTCGGACTGACAAGCAATTCGTTGTAGAACCGGCGCGAGTAATACTGCAACGCTTTCCAGCGACCGAAATAATCGATACTGGACCACGATGCGACGGGCCAGCAATCGTTGATCTGCCAGTAGAGCGAACCCATGTTGTGCGGCATGATCCGTCGCAGGTGCTCGGCGCCGATGCGAATTCCTTCTGCCTGTAAAACCTGACTCACGTACAAAAACGATTCAAAGTCTTTCGGCTGGGCGTAATCACGCAACATGTATTCGCGCACCAGTTGATTGCCACGCGGATGGCGCTGGTGCGAAAGCATGATTGGCGACTCGATGTCTCTATCGGATTCAACTGTGTAAGCCTTGACCGTTTCGATGTTTGGAAACGACTGAAACCCGTATTCGCTCATGAAACGAGGATTCTGTTTCTCGTAATCGCTGAACGGCTCCGCAGCGTGCCAAACACGCCAGAAGTGCACGTCGCCGCTGCGCAGTGAATCCGGATCGTCGTCGAGTCCGCCGTGCGGCGAGCTGGGCCAGTAAGGTCTTGATGGATCAAATTGGGCGGTGACTTCCTGCAAGACGCCGTGGAAGATCTTCTTGTAGTCGTCCCACAATGACGGCGGCAGGTTCTGTCGCCAACCCCAATTCATCCAGCCGGCTTCGATCTCGTTGTTGCCGGCCCAAAGCACGATGCTCGGGTGATTTCGCAGGCGCTTGACGTTGTCGGTCGCTTCGGCGCGCACACTGTCGAGAAAATCCTGCGTCGCGGGATACATGCTGCACGCGAACATGAAATCCTGCCAGACGAGAATTCCCATCTCGTCGCAGAGTTCGTAGAAATCGTCGGCTTCGTAAATGCCGCCGCCCCAAACGCGCAGCATATTCATGTTGCTGTCGCGTACGGATTTGAGCAGGAAGCGATACTTATCTTTGGTAATGCGGGTGGGAAAACTGTCGGCGGGAATCCAGTTTCCGCCCTTGGCAAACACGGGAATGCCGTTGACGACGAACATGAAGCTCTGACCCGCTTCATCTCGTTGTTGCCGGAGTTCGAGCGACCGCACTCCGGTCCGCCTCGTCATTTCGTCTATGACGCGGCCATTAGCGAGGATGCGCGCACGAAAGTTGTAGAGTGGTTGTGCGCCGAGACCGTTGGGCCACCACAAACGTGGTTTCGGAACGATGAAGTCAAACGAAACGCGATTTGTTCCCTGGTGGAGATCGACCGTTTGTTTGCCCGCCGAAGTTTTATCCGTCACGTTGTCCAGGAAAACTGTATACGTCGTCGCTACGCTCGCTTCGACCTCGACATTTGCGGTCAACACCGCTTCGTCGTTCGCGATCTTTTGGACGATCACTTGCAGATCGCTTATGCGTGCCTGATCCCAGGCGTGCAATGAAACTGGACGCCAGATACCGCTGGTGACAAACCGCGGACCCCAATCCCAACCGTAGTGATACGGCGCTTTGCGTGTGAACGGCGACGTCTTCTCGCCCTGATCGTTTGGCGCGGGCAGTTGATAGTTCAACTTCGCCATCACCGGCAGGATCTCGTTAACTGGGGAACGAAACACGATGCGCAAAGTGTTATCGCCGGCTTTCAGCTTCTCTTTGGCGTCGACTCGCCAGGTGCGAAACATGTTGTCGGCCTTGAGCACCAGTTGGTCGTTCACGAATACCCGCGCGTAGGTGTCGAGTCCCTCGAAGACGAGTTCCACATGCTCGTGTGCAAGAACTTGCGGCGCGATCTTGAACCCCGTCTGGTACTCCCAGTCTTTCTTGTCGATCCACTGTTGCTTCTTTTCGTTGTCGCGATAAAACGGATCGTCGATCAGCTTATTTGCGAGCAGATCGGTGTGCACACAACCGGGTACGGTGGCGTCGTGCCAATCCGTTTTTCCGACTTCACGAAACTGCCAGCCAGTGTTGATTTGCATCACGGTTTTGCCGTTATTCGCGCTGCTGCGAATTGATTGACCGTGTCCAGCAACGACGGACACGAGGAGCAAAATTGGGCCAAGCCACCAGTTTAGTTTTGTGCGCAACGGTAAACTTCTCCGAAAATTTTTATTTTGCTTTCTGAATTGTCGCCTGATAAAAGATGCGCGTGCTGAAGCCAATCCAACGATCGATCGCCCTGTTGTTCGTCGTCGCTATTTTGCATCATGTGTCAACTCTTTCAACGTTTGGTCAAGAAAGAAGACCGGATCTCGCAGCGCGCGCGGCGCGTTTGCGACGCGGCGTCAACTTGAGTCACTGGTTCTCGCAAGCCGCCAATTACTCGAAAACACATCTCGAAACTCATACCACGACGCAGGACATCGCTCTTATCAAATCGATGGGTTTCGATCACGTGCGCTTTCCGATCGAACCGGCGCCGTTGCTCGCCGATACGCCCGATCCTTCAGTGCTCAACGCGACCTATTTGCAGTATGTCGACAACGCACTCGACATGATACTGGCGACTGGTCTGGCGGTGGTCGTCGATATCCATCCGAGTGACGAGTTCAAACTGCGAATGAATCGAGAAGAGCGAAATATCGAGGCATTTGCAAAGTTTTGGCGTGCTTTTGCGGCTCATCTGTCGAAGCGAGATCCTGATCGGCTGTTCCTTGAAGTTATCAACGAGCCGATGGTTGAAGACGGTTATCGCTGGTTTGGAATACAGGGAAAACTAATCGCGACAATTCGTGCCGGCGCGCCGAATCATACGATTATTGCCAGTGGTCATCGCTGGTCGGGACTCTACGAGATGCTTTTTCTCGAACCGTATTCCGACCCGAATGTGATCTACAACTTCCACTATTACGAACCTTTTGCATTCACGCATCAGGGCGCTACGTGGGCTGGTCCAAACCTGCCGTTCTACAAAAATGTTCCGTATCCGTCGTCACCCGAAGCTGTAAAACCTGTGCTCGATACCGTTTTTAACGAGCCGGCGAAGTACAACCTGCTTCGTTATGGTGAAGAAAGCTGGAATGCGGCGCGCATCGATAGGGAACTGGGAATGGCGGCGGCGTGGGCCGCAAAGCATCACGTCTTCGTTACGTGTAATGAGTTCGGGGCTTTCAGAAAGAATGTTCGAGCTGCGGATCGCGTGACGTGGTTGCACGACATGCGTATGGCGCTAGAGAAGAATGGGATTGGTTGGACCATGTGGGATTACGCCGGTGGATTTGCGGCGGTGAACAAAACGAATGGCCAGGCGCAGGAAGACCCCGAGTTGTTGAAAGCTCTTGGACTGAAGTAACACGGATGAACGCGGATTGGGAACGGATTATGAAGAGAACACTATCGATCATCTTCTTGTTGGCTTTGGCCTCGACGTCTTTCGCGAATTCGCGACCGGGTAAGAGAGTTTTGTTCAATCAGGATTGGCGCTTTCATCTTGGCGACGTCGCGAACGGGCAGGATACGGGGTTGAATGACGCTGATTGGCGCACCCTCGATCTGCCGCACGATTGGAGTATTGAAGGTGAGTTCAGTGAAAACGCGCCCTCGGGTACTGGCGGTGGCGCGTTGCCGGGTGGCCTCGGTTGGTATCGCAAAACGTTCACTGTGCCGATGAGTTCAAAAGGCAAGTTGGTCTTTGTCGATTTCGATGGCGTGTATCGCAACAGCGAGGTTTGGATCAACGGTCATTATCTCGGCAAACGTCCGTATGGCTACATTTCGTTTGCATACGACCTGACTCCGCATCTCATTTACGGCGGTGGCAGAAACGTTATCGCCGTCAAAGTCGACAACTCACAACAACCGAATTCACGCTGGTATTCAGGCTCCGGAATTTATCGAAACGTTTGGTTAACGACGCTCGATCCGGTGCACGTCGAGCAGTGGGGCACTTATGTGACGACGCCCGACGTTAACACTCAGTCCGCGACTGTCGTCATCAAGACAAAGGTGAGTAACGACTCGAATAGCGCAGCTCCGGTAAACCTGACCACGATCATCGTTGATGCGAGTGGCAGAGAAGTGGCTCGAAGCGTTGCGAAAGAAGTGGCTGCTAAGGGAACACATGCAGAAGTCAGTCAAACACTGAGAGTGTCGTTGCCGATGCTCTGGTCTGACACTCGCCCGTATGTTTACAAAGTTGTGTCGCAGTTACAGCAAGGCGCACGAATCGTCGATCGCTACGAAACACCGCTGGGCATCCGCACGTTCCGTTTTGACGTCAGCAAAGGTTTTTTCCTCAACGACAAACCGGTAAAGATTCGCGGTGTTTGTAATCATCACGATCTGGGTTCGCTCGGAGCCGCTGTCAACACGCGCGCGATCGAACGACAGCTCGAGATGTTGAGGGAAATGGGTGTCAACGCTATTCGCACGTCACACAATCCGCCGGCTCCGGAACTGCTCGAACTAACCGACAAAATGGGCTTTATCGTCATGGACGAAGCCTTCGACATGTGGAAGATCGCGAAGACTAAATACGATTACCATCTTGATTGGGACGAGTGGCACAAACGGGATCTGGAAGACATGGTGCTGCGCGATCGCAATCACCCGAGCATCATCATCTGGAGTATTGGCAACGAGGTGATGGAGCAGTGGAACGACAATCCAACGGGCGGAACAATCGCGAAAGAATTGGGCTCCATCGTTCGCAATCTCGATCCCACGCGCCCGATCACGTCGGCGACAAACGGCGTGAGTCGCGACAATAAAGTGATCATGGAAGGCGATCTCGATCTCGTCGGCACGAATTACGCGCACGCGAAACTTCCTGAATTCGCGAAGATGTTTCCGGGCCGCAAGATCATCGGCGCCGAAACGAATTCCTCGTTGCACATGCGTGGCAGCTACTCGATGCCTTCCGACGAGATTTTCCGTTGGCCCAGAAAAGATGAAGACATTCTCAAGGCCGGTCCGACTTACGAATGTTCCTCGTACGACAATTCGACCGCGCCGTGGGGCGCCGCACACGAAGAGCATTGGAAACTCGTTAAAAACAACGACTTCTTTTCGGGAATGTTTATCTGGACTGGCTGGGACTACATTGGCGAGCCGACACCGTTTCCGTGGCCGGCAGTGAGTTCATACTTTGGCATCATCGACCTCGCCGGTTTTCCGAAAGATCCGTTTTACTTTTACCAGAGTGAGTGGACCAACACACCGGTGTTACACATTTTTCCGCACTGGAACTGGAAACCGGGCCAGAAAGTCGACGTAGTCGCGTATTACAACAATGCCGATGAAGTGGAATTGTTTCTGAATGGCCGTTCGCAAGGTGCGAAACGAAAACAAGGCGACAACATGCATGTATTCTGGCGACTTCCTTACGAGCCCGGCGTGTTGAAAGCAGTGACGCGGAAGAATGGTCGCACAGTGCTCGCGAAGGAAGTGCGCACCGCAGCCGAACCGGCGCAGATCGTTTTGGTTCCCGATCGCAAAATGATCAAGGCTGACGGCATGGACCTTTCATTCGTGACGGTGAAAGTTGTCGACAAGGATGGAACGCTTGTTCCTCTGGCTGATAACCTCGTGAAGTTCAAAGTAAGCGGCGACGCTGCGATTGTTGGTGTTGATAATGGGAATCAGATCAGCCACGAGTCGTTCAAAGGAAAACAGCGCCGGGCGTTTCACGGCCTGGCGCTTGTGATCGTGCAGGCGAAACAAAAACCGGGGCGAATCGTTTTAGAAGCAACATCAGACAATTTGCAATCTGCTTCAGTTATCATCAACGCACGCTGAGTTGCTATATTGACCGCGGAAGAAAACGTTGCGACGCATAAACCTCAAAAAAGCAAATGTGGCCCGGGCGGATACGATTCGCTACATCAATCGTCAGATCGTCCTCAACTACGTGCGTGAAAAAGAGCCCATCTCACGCGCGGAGATCTCGCACGAGACGGCGCTACAGCGATCGACAGTCTCGTTGATTGTCGATGAGTTGAAGACGCAGGGGTTGATTTACGAGATTGAGGGTGAATCGACTGGCGGACGTCCGCCGAGTTTGCTGCGTCTGCGTGCCGGTGGATTTATGGCGATCGGAGCTGATGTTGGTACGGCGCAAACGACTGTTGCCGTTGCCGATCTGGTGGGACGAGTTGTCGACCGGGAAGTGTTCGACACTTATCCCGACGTGACGGCGACGTATCGCAGATTGCTTTCGATTATTCAGCGATTCATCAAGACTCACGCAAACATCGAAGGGATCGGCGTCTGTGTTCCCGGACTCGTCGATCCGGAAACAGGCACGGCGCTTTTCATTCCACATTTCAAGTGGCGCAATTGGCCGCTTACGTCTGAGTTGCACCAGGCGACCGGCTTGTCTGTTACCACTGACAACGACGCAAACGCTGCGGCGCTTGCTGAGTTGTGGCTGGGGCGGCCGGAGATTCGCGATGTGCGCGACTTTATTCTGGTTCTGGTCGAAGAAGGATTGGGAACCGGGATCATTTTCGATGGTCAGGTTTATCAGGGAGTGGCCGGTGCGGCAGGTGAGTTTGGTCACATGACGATCGGAAAGGGTGCGCCGGCGTCGTGTGCAGCGGGAAGTGAGCAGTGTTGGGAAGCTTTTGCTTCAGAGCGTGCGGCGTTGGCGCGTTACCGCATGCGGCGCAGTGGTACTAGTGATCCTGATCTTTCGTTTCGCAGGTTGATGGATAACGCGCTGGCAAAAGACAATGCGGCGAAAGAGGCATTGCTCGAAACAGCTCACTATCTCGGCCTGGGAATTTCCAATCTCACGAAGGGGCTCAGTCCCGAAGCAGTGATTCTGGCCGGTGACATCGCGCGCGTTTGGCCGCTGATCTCTGATGAACTGCGAAGTACGCTCGCGGAAAACACGATCTGCAGTGGTCTACCCTCGACCCCCGTCTTCGCGTCGACACTCGGTGACGACACCCGCCTGATGGGTGCCCTCAGCCTCGTCCTCGCTCGTAAGTTTGCCTCAGTAGTCCCCGCCTGATCCGTTCTTATCGTTCTTTTTTCCGCGTTCATCCGCGTTACATTATTCATAATTTCGGAAGGCTCCCCGAAAATTTCAATATCCATCTAAAGTTGGATGACGGTCTCCACCCGGGATCCTGTGACATTGCTCAGTGTTTCCTGTAACCGTGGAAAAAGAAGAGTTCGCGGCATCGGTTTTGCCTAGAGCGCTTTCGGGATTTCAACGCCCTTCGTTTCTGCACTAACTGGCATTAAAGAAAACTTAGTAGGCCATAAAAAACTCTTGACAAAGAGAGCGTGGTGGTAGTACTAAGGCTTTTGTCCGGTCGTGCAACAAACCTCTAAGTCGAAATTTTGATAAGTAAGAGCACTGTTTTGGGTAGTACGACAACCCTAACGGCTTTGAAGTTCGCCGCTTTTGTCTGGTCGTACAACAAACCCCAAATTACGAGCTGAGCTTTACCCAAGTACGTTTCGCTCCAATGGAGGAGAGTATGACTTCACTGCGCAGGCTCTATGCGACGCTAATCGTTTTCGCATTTGTGTTTTCCCTGACTGCCGTATCCGCATTCGCACAATCAACGGGTAGTGCGACCTTGCGCGGCACCGTGAAAGATCCGCAGGGAGCCATCATCCGTGGCGCGACGGTCACGCTCGTCAACGAGCGAACCAAAGAGGAGCGCACCGCGAAATCGAGAGACGACGGTACCTACACCTTCGCTGCCGTTTCGCCGGGCACGTACACGCTGAAAGCGGAAGCGTCGGGCTTCAAAACTTCTCAACAAGCGAACGTGACGCTCGAGACCAGTGGTACTCAGGGCATCGACATCGCCATGGAGGTGGGCCAGCCGACTGAAACCGTCACGATCACGGCGGGTACTGACACACTCCAAACCGAAACCGGCGCCAAAGAGAACATTATCACGGCGAAGCAGATCGACAATCTGTCGATCATCAGCCGCAGTTCGCTCGAACTACTGCGCATCCTTCCGGGCGTCGTTGCTCCGGACAACACATCGCTTGAAAGCATTTCGTTTGGCGGGGGCGCAAACGCAAATGCGAACTACCACGTGAATGGTCTGCGCGGTGAGCAGAACAACGTGACCATCGACGGTTCGCGCATGATCGACATCGGCTCGAACAATGGCACCGTCATCACTGCCAATCCTGACATGGTCCAGGAAGTGAAAGTTCAGACCAGCAACTACGCGGCGGAGCACGGCACGAGTGCGGTGCAGATCAGCGCGACGACCAAAGGCGGCGGCAGTGGTTTCCATGGTTCGGCTTACGATTACATTCGTCACTGGCGCTTCCAGGCCAACGATCGTTCGAACACTGTTCTGACGACTCCGACCAACGTCATCGCGCGGCCCAACAGCAAGTACAACTACCCCGGCGGCAACATCGGCGGACCGGTTCTGATTCCAGGAACCAACTTCAATAAGAACCGCGACAAGCTGTTTTTCTTCGTTGGATTCGAGCTCTATCGCCAACAGGTTGATGAAGGTTCCAAGCTGCTGCGCGTGCCCACGCTCAAAGAGCGCCAGGGTGATTTCAGTGAATCAGGTGTCGGTAACATTTTTGTTCCGGCTGGCTGCACGGCTAATGGCGTACCCGGAAATGCGGGCTCTAACGGAGCCGGCGACGCAGCGCCAAATGCTGACCTGCGTCCCTGCGCTAATCCGCTGGGTCGAGCGCTCCTGAATCTGTATCCAGCACCAAATCGTAGCGTTCCGTTTGGACAGAACAACTACGTTTACAGCGTGTTGAGGCCAAACGATAGAAACCAGTTCACGTCGAGATTCGATTACGCGGTCAGCGACAAGACAAAATTGTACGTACGCTTCGCGCGCGAGTATGAGGAGCAGGGCTTCCCGCGTGGTTTGTGGTGGGATTCATCAGCTTACGAACTTCCCGGCAAACTGACGAGCAAGAACCTGGGTCGTTCAGTGGTGGTGAATCTGACGAACATCATCAACCCCAGCATGACGAATGAGATTCTCTTCAGCGCCAGCAAGTTGAAGCTGAATTATGATTTCGCCGAGCCAGATAAAGTTTCGTGGGCCGGTTTGGGTCTGACGCCGGTGGGCTTCTTCTCAACCAGCAATCCGAATATTCCGGCAAGCCTTCAGAACAAGAATCCGTATGTTCCGCTCAGCGTCATCACCTGGGGTCAGGGAGATTTTCATACCGCGTACGGTTATCCGATTCTGGCCTGGAACGACAGTTTTGCAATCACCGATAACCTGGTGAAAGTTCAGAACACGCACACGCTGAAGTTTGGCGCGTTTATCGAACAGGCGAACAAGCGACAGCAATCAAACGCGGACACCAACATCGTGACTGCGCAATGGGGCCAGTCGACCGGAACCGGCAGTAACTTTGGCGACGTTTACGTCGGCAAGCCGATTGAGTTCACGCAAGCGACCACGCGCCCGATCGATAACTTCCGTTACTACAACTACGAATTCTACGCGCAGGACAGTTGGAAGATGCGTCCGAATCTAACGCTCGAATACGGAATGCGCGCTGCTTATCTGCCGCAGAACTTTGAGCGCAAAGGTTTGGGTGTGTTGTTTGATCCGTCGGCTTACGTTCGCGGAGCTGGAGCATTCATCAACGGCGATCGCACGCGTCCGAATGGTTACAAACTCGCTGCCCGCGACGAAATCCCGAAGGGCGTGCTGCCAAACCTGCCACTGCAATGGATGCCACGACTGAACGTCGCGTGGGATGTCGGCGGCAAGGGTGATCTGGTCCTGCGCGCCGGCGCCGGACTCTTCTACAACCGCGTGCAGGGTAACTACGATTACTACTCCAGCGGTGAAATGCCGAATACTTACAGCTCAACAGTTGATACACCGTGGGCTTCGGGGAATGGACTTTCGTTCGGCGATCTGACCACGCTTAATCCGTTCACCAGCAATGTGGGTGCAATCAACGTCAACTCTCGCGACATTCAATCGAATGAAATTCCGAGAGTCGCGAACGTGAGTTTTACGATCGAGAAGCGACTGCCGATGAACAACATCCTGTCAGTTGCTTACGTCGGCACGCAGGGAAGACATTTACCGCAGCGCCGCAACGCCAACATCATTCCGCTGGGAAGATTGTTGAACGGAACGCTGCCGCTGAACGGAACGGTAAATGTTTCGGATCCTGACGGTCCAGGTACGCCAGCGAGGAATTTCACCTCGATTAACCTTGCCGATCCCGCACAGCGCGGAGTCCTGGCGGGCGGGGTCCTCCGAGGATTCAGGCCGTTTGACGCTTTCAACTCAGTTGGTCTATATCAATTCACCGGTACGTCGACATATCACTCGTTGCAGGCGACGCTGAGCCACAACGGCAGAAACTTCCAGTACTTTGCGACTTATACTTTTGGCAAGGCGCTCGGAACTGTGGCCACGAATGAGAGTGACGGCGCGGCGTGGGCCGACCCGATTGACACGCGAAACAGAAGCTGGGGTGTGCTGCCCTTCGATCGAACTCATGTGTTCAATCTGTCTTACAACTGGAGCCTGCCGAAGCTCGCACGTGGAAAATTCTCGAATGCTGTTACCGACGGTGTCTTAAACGGTTGGCAGATATCGGGTATCACCACAGTGCAAAGCGGAACACCGATTCGCCTCAGATTTACCGGCGCGCTTGCGCAGGCAACTCAGGCTGTAGCCTGGTGGGGTTCGGACGCATTCAACGGCACCAACGCCGGCGCGAGCATCGGCGCCATCACGCCCACCTATCTTGGCAACCCGCAGGTGAGCGGCAGTGCGGTGGGAGAAAAGATTCTCGACCTTGCGCAGCTAGGGATTCCGAAGTTCGGAACTACTGGCCCATCGCAGCCGCCGTTCTACATCCGCACGCCGGGCCGGAGCAATTTCGATATCTCCTTCTTCAAGAACTTCAACATCACCGAAGAGAAGAAGATTCAATTCCGGACAGGACTGTTCAATATCTTCAACCAGGCGTATCCGACACAGATTAATGTCACCTCCACAAATCCGCAGGACAGTGACATCTACCTGGCATTGGATACGGAATGTGATGCGGCTAATATGGTTCGCCGGCCCAACGGTGATGGCGGCAACGTAACCAGTATTTGCGATCCGACAAAACCGTTCCGGTTTACCCAGAACACGATCAATAACTTTGGTAAAATCCAGAACAAACGCGGCCGTCGCATAGTGGAGTTTGCACTGAAGTTCTACTTCTAGTCGCCGGCCAAAGGCGGAACACAATCGCGGCGCGAGGGGCGAGTAATTCCGCTTCTCGCGCCGTTTCTCATTTCGTGATTTTAGCGGTAGGCTAAGAACAACTTCTTTCGAGCTTCGATCATGCAACCTGGTGTTCGCATCTTCGTCTGTTGTTTGCTGTACATGCTGCTCAGTGCGGTAGCCGTTGCACAGCAGGAAGTGGATCCGAAACTCAGAGTCACTGATACGAACGACGCCGTCATTCGCGGGCGCGTTTCGCTTCCCTCCGGATTCGCGCTCGAAGGTTATGCGCGGATCACGCTACGAACCGACCAAAGTATTCTCTCAACTATCTACACCAACAGCAGTGGCGAGTTTCAACTCAGAAACCTGAGCCAGGGTATTTATTTCGTGGAAGCCGAACTTTCAAAGAGCAACTTCGAACCGGCAGTGCGCAGGGTGGAACTGGGTCGCGGACTAATGGTGACAGTAAACCTTGAGTTACGTGAGAAGAAAGATCCCACCGGCAATCGTTCCAACAAGATCGTCTCTGCTGCCGAACTACGACAAACAATTCCGTCAGCCGCGAAAAAGCAATACGAGCTCGGATTGAAATTTGTAAACAAGGGCGACTTTCAGCAGGCAGCGCGTCACTTTCAGGAAGCACTCACGCTCTATCCCGAGTATCTCGCAGCGCGTAACGATCTCGGCGCGCAGTTTCTGAAGTTGAAAGAGATCGACGTGGCGGAGAAACACTTCGAGACTGTTTTGGCCGCGGATCCCAAAAACTTCAACGCCACATTCAATATGGGTTTGGTCCAGGTCGAACGACACAACTACACGGACGCGATCGCATTACTGAATCAAGCCATCGCGATCGACAGCACTCGTCCGGTAGCGCGGCTCTGGATCGGAATCGCAAAACTCGAGCTGGGTGATGTGGAAGTGGCGGAACAGGAATTAACGCGGGCCTTAATAATGGGAGGCTCTGAATGTGTCGCGGCGCACTATCACCTCGCTCGCATCTACTTCACCCGCGGCGCCATCAACGACGCGACCCGCTCGGTCCAGGCATACATTCAACAAGCGCCACGTGGAGAATTCATTAAAGAGGCTAAGGAACTCCAGCAAAAAATAGCCACAGATAAACACTGATTTAAAATCCGGATTTAAAATCTGTGTTATCTGTGGCTTGCTTATGGTTTGATCACAAAAGCCGTCGATCGACTAATCCCGTCAACCGTGATCCTCAACTCGTATTTCCCGGGCTGAAACTTATCAATCCCAAACGATCCGGCGTACTTGATTTGCCCGCGCTCGTCTGCCGCCGGAAGATCACCTGAGGTAGTTCCGAGCGAACGATTATTCTGCAGAATCTCGAGCGTCATTTTCATCGGCTTGGCCGAGCCCTTTGCGGGCCAGGCAGTGAAAAAGTAAGCGAGTTGTTTGGTCGTGTTGCGATCGATCTGTTCGCCGAGGTTCGGATAGACGAGCAATTCTCCAAAACGAAACGGCTGATCGCGTTGCTGCTCGGCCGCACTGAGACGCTCCGCCCGCTTCAAAACAGCGACGCTGCTGAGTCGTGGTTTGGTTTCTTCGCTCGCAGAAATCTCGAGTGGCGTGGTGCTGACGTCAACGCTGCCCGTTGCCGCATCATGAGAAACCAGTTGCACCTGATATTTACCCGGCTTTAACTGCGCTTCTCTGTAAAAAAGGACATCGCCTTTCTTCGCCGACTCCAGATTCTGGATCGGTCCGTTCAAAGCGTAGTGTTGACTCAGTTTCTGAACGATTTCCTCCGACTCATCACGGACGAGAGCCACGATCGAGAAATCAGTGCTGTAAGTTTTGTTGTCACTGCTTGGAGAAAACTTGAAGGCGCCGAGTTGCGCTTCAGCAAGAATCAACGTTAGTCCACTCTGACCGGGCGAAGGATAACTAAGCGCGCTGCCATGCAGGATGTTCGGAGTTGAACCACTCTTAAAATTTCTGGAGGCAGCAATCGCGGGTACTTCATAGTCAAGCACCGGTAGTTGGCCGGCGGATTCGACGGCGTAGTAGCCCTGGCGCGACTGAACGTCAACATTCGACCGCGTCACTTTCACCGAGATGCGGCGGAAACGACCGTCGTAGTTCTTGTTTTGCGGCACGTAGGTGAGAAAGTAATAGGCATTTAGATCGTCGTCGATACGCCGCAGTCCAGCGGATAAATCGTTCGTGCTCGTAATCAAAAAGCCACCGGTTTGATCCGAAAGCATGCCCAGACCACTGCGCGGATCAAAACGCAGGAGATCTTCGTTGCGCTCGAGTCCTCTAAGATAAGGTCCGTTACTACCACGCTCGCTGCCACGTCCCTGCGTAGCCAACGCTGCTCCAGCGATCGAGTTTAATTCGCGCGCCGCTTCGACAGTTCCACTTTCCACGCGCAGCCCCGCCGCATCAATCGCATAGATACTCACATTTGCACGATTCGCAGCGTTAATGACTGCCGGAAACTTCGTCATCACCGAAGGCGGTATTTTCAGGCCTTCCGAAAAGAAGATGATTGTTTTTCTCCCCGGCAGGTTCTGCATGGGACTGATGACTGCCAGCAGGCTGTTGATCGTCGCGAATCCTTCCTGGTCACGTTCCAGGCGTTCGTAGTGGTCCAACATCTGGTTCTGCATTTCGAGAAACTTCTGTTGGATTGCGGCCTGACCAATCTCGCCGGCTTCGGCTTGTGCGCCCGCGCTGTTTTGCGCGGCGCCTGCCGCGGCAGCCGCAGACGACGCTGCCGATATTTGATTGTCTAAATTATTTACCCGTTCGGTGTTATCGCGCATCTTAGCCGCGCCTGATGCGTAGGTTGAAGTTGAACTTCCCGTCGCCTGCTCGACAGCGGCCTTGACTAATTCGGCGTTGTCGGTGAAAGGCTGAATCGTTCGCAATGCCTGATCGATTCCGAAGACGCCGGTGAAACCGCCGGAAGCCATGTCTTCCTGTGCATATGCGAGCCCGGCTTTTTTCGCGAGGGCGCGAGCTTCGGGCGAGAGACGATCAAAAACGAGTGCCGTAACTGTTGGTGTGGATCGTGTTGGTGGCGTCGTCGTAGTTGGCGGAGCTCCAGCGGCAACATTGTTGTCTTTTGTTTTGGTTTTAGCTGGGGCTGCCTCTCTGCTGACGAATCGAAACGACTCGACCTTTTGTGGAACGCCGTCTTCGAGGACCTCAAATTCGCCCGCCTTCAAGTCGCGGATCGGCCGTCCTTTTTTATCCTTAACAACGATGTCGAGCCTGACTTCGTTACTCCGCACGCGGATGACGTCGTCCTGATCCTGCGCCGGTGTTTGCGCACGCGCTACGAGAGACGAGAAGCTGGTCGAAACAATGAGTAAAAGGCTTAAAAATGTCTTCATTTTATGTGTTTGAGTATGCCACAATTCGCGGCGGATGAATACGGATTAATCCGTAATTTTGCGCCCAAATACTGTATAATCTGACCTATTTTACGGGCTCGCCTGGATTCATTAATGGCAATAAAAAAAGTACGGCGTGGAGCTGTCGCAGTAATCTCGTTTTTCATCACCGCGGCAGCGTTGGTTGGTCCTGTTTTCGCACAGGGTCCCGCCGATGTTGAGCGAGAATTTGAGCGCGCGACTCAACTGCATCAGGCGGGCGATCTTCAGGGTGCAGTGAACGCTTACACTGCCATTCTGAACAAGAATCCGGCGCGTGTTGATGTGCGTTCGAATCTTGGGGCGGCGTACTCCGCACTGGGCCGCTACGAAGAGGCGATCGAACAATACAAACGGGCTCTAATCATCGACAGCTCGAACTACGCGATTCGTTTCAATCTTGGCGTCGCGTATTACAAAGCAGCGTGGTTCACAGAAGCAGCGACTGAGTTGGATCGTTTTGTTGCTGCGGCGCCGTCAGACAATCCGACGGCCGCGAACGCACGCCTCGTGCTTGCCGATTGTCACGTCAGGTTGGGTGAGTACAAAAAAGTCATTCAATCGCTTTCGCCTCTCGCCGATGCAGATCCCGAAAACCGGACCATTGCCTACATCCTCGGCAGCGCGCTGATCGGAGACAACCAGTTAGATAAGGGACAGGCGATTATCGATCGTCTGTTTCGTCACGACGATTCGGCTGAAGCCCACCTGCTGATGTCGTCGATTTTGTTACTGGCGGACGACGCTCAGAGTGCGCTCAAGGAAGTGCAACGCGCCATCGAGTTGAATGCAAAACTGCCCACGGTTCAGGCGTGGTACGGTCGCGTGTTGATGCGTCTCGGCGATACTGAAAAAGCGAAAGCAGCGTTTAAGACTGAGCTGGCAAGTAACGCAAACGACTTCGACTCGAATCTCTATCTCGGAGTACTGCTGCGACAGGACAAGCAACTAGATGAATCGCGCACTCATTTGCTGCGCGCGATCCAACTGCGGCCGCGCGAACAGTACGCCCGTTATCATCTCGCGGCAGTTTACGCAGCCGCCGGCAAGCCGAGTGACGCGTTGCCGTTGCTCGAAGGTGTGTTAAAGGAGCATGGTGATTTTGTCGAGGCTCGGGTGCTGCTGGCTTCGGTTTATTACCGGCTCAATCGGAAAGAAGACGGCGATCGGGAAAAGGCGCTCATTCAAAAATCGAATGCCGACCAGCAAGCAAAACAACCACAACCGTGAACCACGGATTGTACGGATCTGTGAAAATCGATTTACACAGATCCGTATTATCTGTGGCTCAGTATCGCTCGCTGTGTTGCTGATTTGTTCGGCAACAATCGTCGCACAAACTCGCAAGCCAACCGCCGAAGCTGAATTCGATCGCTTCGTTAAACTCGCCGACGAAGCACGCGTCGCAGAACGTTTTGACGATGCCATTTCACTCTACGGCAAAGCGTTAAAGCTCAAACCAAAGTGGCCGGAAGGTTGGTGGTACGTAGGAGCGATCTTCTATCAAAGAGATTTGTATCCGGACGCCCGTGACGCTTTTCAAAATCTTGTCGCGCTCGAACCCGAAAGAGGTCCGGCGTGGGCGATGCTCGGTCTTTGTCAGTTTCAAACAAATGAATTTGAGCGTGCGGCAGTCTCGCTTGAACGCGGACGATCTTTAGGCGTCAACGACAACTCCGAACTCGCGAATGTGGTCCGATATCACATCGCACTCCTTTATGTCCGTTTCGATTATTTCGAGAATGCGTACGAAGTTCTCAATGAGTTTGTGCGCATGGGCCAGGAAACTCCGAAGGTGATTGAAGCCTTCGGCTTGACGATCCTACGAATGCCGTTTCTGCCGAAAGAGATTCCTTCCGATCAGCGCGAGAAACTGCTGATTGCGGGCCAAGCCGGATATCACATGGCCGCTCGCCGTCTCGAACAGGCGCGGGCCGCCTTCGACCTGCTGTTGGCGCGATATCCAAACGATCCGAATATCCATTATGCATTCGGCGTGTTCATGCTGCCGCAGGACGCGGATCTTGCCATGAGCGAGTTCAAACGCGAGCTGCAGATCTCGCCCGCGCATTATGCGGCCATGGCGCAGATGGCGTTTGAGTATTTGAAGCGAGATCAATTCAACGAAGCACTGCCATTAGCGGAGAAGTCAGTGCAGCTCGCGCCAAAGTTGTATGCAGCGCGTAACGTGCTCGGGCGTGTGTTGCTCGAGTTGGGCCAGGTGGACAGATCGATCAAGGAATTGGAAGAAGGAGTGAAGCTCGCGCCGTCCAGTCCGGAAATGCACTTTGCGCTTGCGCGCGCTTACACGCGTGCTGGTCGAAAGGAAGATGCCGCACGCGAACGCGCGACATTCAAAAAGCTTCAGGACGAATACAACCAGAAACGCCAGCTTGATAAGTCCGGAGATCCGCCTGAACAAAAACCATAGCCACAGATTACACAGATTAAATGAACGGATTTTTGAAACAGTATTTACTGGTCGCGGTGGCGATTGCGTTGCTTCTGGCGGCCTTCGTGGTTGTGATTGATGGACAGATGACGGCCGTGCAGCGTTGGAATCCGAGACGAGTTCCGGCTGAAACTGTCTTTGTGGGCGATCAGGCCTGCGGCGAGTGTCACAAAAAACTATTTGCATCGCACGGCCAAAGTGGAATGGCCATGGCGATGGAGCCCGTCGCGGGCTCGCAAGTGCTGGGTGCGAATCCAAAGCTTTCTATGCACGTTGGTCCATACACGTACGAGATCAAACGCAACGGTAAGCAGAGCACTTACTCGGTGACGGATGGAAAAGAAACGGTCACGTTTCCGATCGTCTACGCTTTTGGACAGGGCAAGATGGGCCAGACGTATGTGCTCGAGCGCGAAGGAAAGTTTTACGAGAGTCTGGTGAGTTTTTATGCTGAACCAAAGGCGCTCGATTTCACGATTGGCGCCCCGCGCGGCGTTCCCGCTACGCTAAACGATGCCGTTGGCCGTTTGCTGTCGCCAAACGAAGTTGCAAGCTGCTTCAGTTGTCACTCGACGGGCGCTGTCGTCGCCGGTTCGCAACTGCGACTGGAAAAGTTTGCCCACGGCGTGCGCTGCGAAGCGTGTCATGGTCCAGGTGGACGTCACATCGCCGCAGTGAAAGAAGGCGACACACCGTCGAAGTCAATTTACAATCCCGGACTGCTCGGCGGTGATGAGTTGACGCAACACTTTTGTGCTTCATGTCATCGCGGCGCCGAGGAGTTTTCGTCGTTGCAGAGTTTGCAACTCAACAATGTTCGCTTTCAGCCGTATCGAATTTTTAACAGCAAGTGTTATTCGGACGATCGAAAGATAAGCTGCACGGCGTGTCATAACCCGCATGAGCCGCTCCGTGAAGACCCGGCTTATTACGATAAACGCTGTCTGGAGTGTCACTCGCTCAGAGACAAGAAGGCGAGCGCCGGGGATGGTAAGAGTTGTCCGGTCGCCGACAAGAACTGCACGTCGTGTCACATGCCGAAGATTGAAATGAAGGCTGCGCATTTCAAGTTTACGGATCATTACATTCGGATTGTTAGACCGGGCGAGAAGTATCCGAATTAGGCCGCGGATTAAAAACGGATTGTTGACGGATTGAGTATGAGGGGATTCTGGTTTGCAATTCTAGTTGGGCTGTTGTTGGGGTGTGGCTGGTTTCAGGCGCGTCCCGAGCAGTCGAGTGCCGCGGTACAACGAGTGACGTTCGCCGAAGTGCCGGCGGCGCAAAGCAAGATCACGTGGGTGCATGACAATGGTCGTTCTGAGTTGCGGCATCTGCCGGAAACGTGTGGCGGCGGTGGGCTCTTTTTTGACTTCGATAACGACGGTTTCATGGATATCTACCTGGTCAATAGTGGTCCATCGGATTTTTACACTCCAAAAACACCAATAAAAAACGCTCTTTACCGAAACAATGGCGACGGCAGTTTCACTGACGTGACCGACAAGGCCGGTGTTGCGTGCGGGCAGATGGGGAACTTCGGAATGGGCGCGGCGGCCGCAGATTTTGATGGCGACGGCTGGCAGGATCTGTACGTCACCAACTACGGCACGAACGTGCTCTTTCACAACAATGGTAACGGCACGTTCACAAACGTGACCGACAAAGCCGGCGTGGCCGCGCCGAACTGGTCCACCTGCGCCACGTGGTTTGATTACGACAACGACAACAAACTCGATCTCTTCGTTTCCAGTTTTGTGCAGTACAGCGGCACAGGCACGATCTTTTGCGGCGATAACCGCATCGGGCGTCGCTACTACTGCGTGCCGCGCATCTTCAAACCCCGCCCGAGTTATCTGTTCCACAATGAAGGCCGCGGCAAGTTTCTCGACGTCAGCAAAGATTCCGGCATCGCGGCGTCGCTCGGCAAATCGTTTGGCGCCGTTGCGACTGACATTAATAACGATGGGCTAATGGATCTCTTCGTCGCCAACGACACGCTGGCAAATTTTCTCTTCGTCAACAAAGGGAAAGGGAAGTTTGAAGAAGCCGGGTTGTTGTCCGGAGTTGCTTACAGTGATTCAGGTGCGCCGCGCTCGGGAATGGGAGTCGATGCCACCGATTACGACAACGACGGCTGGCAGGATCTATTCGTTGCCAACATCGATCAGGAACTGTTTAGTCTCTATCACAATGAAAAAGACCTGAGTTTTATCGATCGGCCGGGCGAGATTGGACCAGCAACGCGTCTGCTCAGCGGCTGGGGGTTACGTTTCTTTGATTACGACAACGACGGCGATCCCGATCTGATTCTCGCGAACGGTCATCCGGACGACATGGTCGAGGTTCAGTCGCTCAAAGTTAAATACAAAGAACCGTTGTTGCTGTTTGAGAACGTCAACGGAACGTACAAGAACGTCAGCGCGATTTCCGGTGCGGCCTTCAGTAGAGATTGGCCGGCGCGTGGTCTTTCCGTTGGTGATTACGACAACGATGGCGATCTCGACGTGCTGATCATCAACAACGGCGACGCGCCGGTGTTGCTGAAAAATGAAGGTGGTAACCAGAACAACTGGGTTGGCTTGAACCTCGTGGCGACGAAGAGCAATCCGATGGCGGTGGGCGCCATCATTACGTGGGAAGCCGGCGGCGTGAAATACCGTCGACTGAAAACCGCGGGGGGCAGTTATCTCTCTTCACATGATCCACGCGAGATTCTCGGCATTGGTAAAGCGACCAAGATCGACAGCATTGAGATCAAATGGCCCAGTGGGCGAGTCAGTAAGTTAACGAAACCAACTCTGCGAAAGTACATAAAAATTGCCGAGGAATAGGCCACGGATTGGACCGATCCGTAAAAATCGATTTACACAGATCCGTGCCATCTGTGGTCTGGTTTTAGTCTGTGCTGTGTTCAGGCCGGGAACATTTTCGCAAACCCAGTACCCCTTCCAAAACCCTGATCTCCCGATCGAGCAGCGCATCGACAACATACTTTCGTTGATGACTATCGACGAGAAAATCGATTGTTTCGACACGAATCCGAGCGTGCCTCGTCTGGGAATCAAAGGCAGTGGGCACGTCGAAGGCATTCATGGATTGACGCAGGGTGGACCAGGAACATGGGGTCATCCGAAGACTATTCCGTCGACGACGTTTCCACAAGGAATTGGGCTTGGCGAGACCTGGGACCCGGAGATATTGCGGCAGGCGGGAGAAATCGAAGGATACGAAGCCCGCTACGTTTTTCAGAGTCCGAAGTATAACCAGGGCGGCATCGTTATCCGCTCGCCCAACGCCGATATCGGACGCGATCCACGTTGGGGCAGAAACGAAGAGTGTTATGGCGAAGACGCGTTCTTCAACGGCACGATGGTGGTCGCCTTCACCAAAGGTTTGCAGGGTAATCACCCGACTTACTGGCAGTCGGCGGCGTTGATGAAGCACTTCCTCGCGAACAGCAACGAGAACGATCGCGATAAATCGAGTTCGAATTTTGATGAGCGTCTGTTTCACGAATATTACTCGCTGCCATTTCGCATGGGTGTGATCGAAGGTGGTTCGCGCGCCTACATGGCTTCGTATAACGCTGTGAACGGCGTGCCGATGACGATCAATCCGATCCTGCAAAACATCACGCGAGATCAATGGGGCCAGGACGGGATCATCTGCACCGACGCGGGCGCAATGAAGAACCTGGTGACGTCGCACAAACACTCTCCGGACTTCGAGACGGCGGCGGCTGAGTCAATCAAAGCCGGCATCGGACAATTTCTTGACGACTATCCCGCAGCCGTTCGCGGCGCACTGAAGAGAGGAATCCTGACCGAAGCCGATATCGACCGCGCGCTGCGCGGTAATTTCAGAGTCATGATCCGGCTCGGCCTCCTCGATCCGCCATCGCGCGTGCCTTATTCATCGATTGGTACAGAGTCGATCGATCCGTGGCTCACCGAGAAACACAAAGCGGTCGCTTTGCTTGCGACGCAGAAATCGATCGTGCTCTTAAAAAACTCCGCCGGACTTTTGCCGCTCGATAAGAAGAAGTTGAAGTCGATCGCGGTGATCGGACCACGCGCGAATGAGGTGCTGCTCGATTGGTACAGCGGCACACCGCCGTATGCGATCTCACCGCTTGAAGGAATTAAGAACGCGGCGCCCAAATCAGTGAAGGTGAACTATGCAGTTGACGGCGATGCGGCTGTGAAAGCCGCGCGCGAGTCTGACGTGGCAATCGTCTGTGTCGGTAATCATCCGAATGGCGGCTTCGACAAGCAGTGGGCGCGCGTGTCGGTGCCGAGCGAGGGTCGCGAGGCCGTGGATCGACAATCGATCAAACTCGAACAGGAAGAGTTGATTGAGGCCGTATTGAAGGCAAATCCAAAAACAATCGTGGTGCTCAAGTCGAGCTTTCCCTACGCGATCAATTGGACGCAAGATAAAGTGCCGGCGATCGTGCACATGGCGCTTAATAGCCAGGAAGAAGGACATGCGCTCGCGACCGTGCTGTTCGGCGATTACAACCCGGCCGGCCGATTGGTCCAAACGTGGCCCAGGTCACTCACGCAACTGCCGCCGATGATGGACTACGACATTCGTCACGGCAGGACCTACATGTACTTTGACGACACGCCGCTTTATCCATTCGGTTACGGGCTGAGTTACACGAACTTCGCGTATCGAGATCTGAAGACCAGTCTATCGAGCACTGGCACGATCGATGTCAGCTTGATGGTGAAAAACACCGGCCGGCGCGCGGGTGATGAGGTGGTCCAACTCTACGTCAAACATCTCAACTCCAGCGTCTCTCGTCCGCTCAAGGAGCTGAAAGCTTTTGCTCGTGTTCAACTCGGTGCGCACGAAGAGAAGACTGTGAAGCTGTCGTTGCCTCCGTCGCGTCTGGCCTACTGGAATGCCGAAACGGATCGCTGGGAGGTCGAAAAGGATCAGATTGAGATTATTGTCGGCGGGTCTTCGACTGACGCGCGACTCAGGAAAACGATTCAGGTTAAGTAAGTTGATTTAAAAGGGAAGTCCGGTTTCGAGTTCTACCACTTTGAATCAAGACCCTCAATTGGTCTGCAACAATTTTGGTAGGGTAAGAAGCCTTGAATCTGAACTCGAAACCGGATTAATTGGTTACTACGCTGGAGAAAATACCAGCCTTGCCACACTCTGTCATGACTCAAAGGTTTACCAGTCATCTCAACCTTTAGTTTGAGCCGCGGATTTCCGCGGATGAACGCTGATCTGCGTTTATCCGCGAAAATCCGCGGCTAAAGATGAACGATCCCGCGTTGCAGGGCGCGGGTGGCGGCCTGGGTGCGATCGGTGACGCCGAGTTTGCCGAGGATATTGTTGATGTGGCTTTTGACGGTGGCTTCGCTGATGCGCAGCGTGCTCGCGATTTCCTTGTTCGTCTTGCCTTTCACGATTTCCTGAAGAACTTCCAGTTCGCGCACAGTCAGTTCCGACGCATTCATGCGTTCTGCGAGCCTTTCGGCGACGACTGGTGGCAGACGTCGCGCGCCTGCATGGACCTTCCGGATCGCGTCTTCAAGCTCTTCGAAGAACATGTCTTTCAGTAGATATCCCTGCGCGCCGGCCTGAAGCGCGCGATAGATGTCCTCGTCGCCGTCATATGTCGTGAGCACGATGATGCGCGCGTCCGTGAATTCGTGACGAATCTTCGCTATCGCATCGACGCCGCTCATCACCGGCATCCGCAGATCCATAAGCGTGATGTCAGGCAGATGCTCGCGATAGAGTTCGAGCGCCTGTTGCCCGTTGATACCCTGCGCGATCACTTCCATGTCGGCAACAGTATTGATGAGCGAAACGAAACCCTGCCGCACCACGGCCTGGTCGTCGATCACGATTATGCGAATTTTCTCAGTCATCGTTTAAGGGTACATCAATCGCGATCTGCGTTCCACGTTCGCTCGCGCTGTCGATCGTAAGCAGGCCGCCGATTTGCTGGGCCCGCTCGCGCATGCCGATCAGACCGAAATGACCATCCGCGATCTGTGCTTCCGGATCGAAGCCGCGTCCGTCGTCGTGAATACTAAGTCGCACGCTCCGTGTGTCAAAGGCCAACCTGACATCAATATGATTCGCGCCCGCGTGCTTCACTGCATTGTTGATTGCTTCCTGTCCGATACGCAAGAGATTTGTCTCAACCGGCTGCGGCAGGGGACGCAGCGGACCCGTCACTTCAACGACGGCTTCAACTGCTTTCTCTTCGGTCAGACGCCTGGTTGTATCACGTAACGCTGCCGGCAAGTCTTTTTTCTGCAACTCCTGAGAACGCAGATCCCAGACGTAGCGACGTGCCTCGGTCATACTGTTGCGCACCAGAATTCGGGCGCGATCGACATGGCTTTTCGCCGCTTCGGCTGCGGCGGGCATCAAGCGTGCGACCAGTTCGAGCTGAACAGAAATGCCGAGAATGTCCTGGGCCAGATTGTCGTGGATCTCACGCGCAATACGATTTCGTTCTGCCAGCACCGCACTGAACTGGTGGGCCATGCGTCGCACGCGCATGCGATAAATTTGCCAGGCAGTGAGACCCAGCAAGACGACGACGAGAGCGAAGAACCAATATGTTTGATAAAAACGCGGCTGCAGATAAAACTCCACCGCCGCGCCAGTCTCATTCCATACGCCATCGTTGTTTGCGGCGATCACGCGAAACTGGTAATTGCCCGGTCGCAGGTTTGTGTACGAGGCAACTCTTCGTGCGCCACCTTCGATCCAGTTATCGTCAAAGCCTTCGAGTTTGTATTTGAAGCGCACATTCTCAGGAGCGATAAAACTCAGCGCCGTGTAATAGAAGTCGAGTCTCGAGCTGCTCGGCGAGAGAATGATTTTCTGAGTGAGAGGGACTGTCTGATTGTCGACAAAGAGCTGTTCGATCGCGATCGGCGGCGGCGACGTGTTGAGTGGAATATGTTCCGGATCGATCACCGCGAGACCTTTGATCGTGGCAAACCACATGCGCCCGTCGCTGGTGCGCCATCCGGCTGGATGACCGCCGCCGCTCGCCTCACGCGTGAGCGTCCCATCGGCTGGTCCATAGAAGACGGGATTAGCGCTGGCGTTTGCGTCGCCGGCGACTTTATCGAGATCATTTTTGTTAACGCGAAAGATGCCTTTGTTTGAGCTGCACCAAAGGTTTTGTTGCTTGTCTTCGAGAATGCGATAGATGACGTCGGCCGAAAGCGACTTGAAGGAGACAAACTTGTCGCCGCGCAGGCGATTCAGCCCGCCGCCGTTGGTCCCGATCCAGAGGTCGCCGGCGGCGTCTTCGTAAAGTGAAATGACCGTGTTGCTGGAGAGACCATCTTTAGTGGTAAAAGTCTGAAACTTTCCGTCTTTTATCTTATTCAATCCGCCGAGCGTGCCGACCCAGAGATTGCCTTTCGAGTCTTCATAAATGGCGCCGATGAAGTTGTTGGCGAGGCCGTCCTGAACGGTGTAGGTCGTAAACTCGTTGTCGCGAAAACTGTTTAGACCGTCGCGCGTTCCCACCCACAAAACGCCGTTACGATCGACGAGCACCGATCGCACCAGATCGTTTGAGAGTCCATCCGCAAACGTGAAGATTTGGAACTTTCCGTCCTTGAAACGATTCAGACCATCGGGCGTTCCGATCCAGATAACGCCGTTGGCGTCGCCGGCAAGTGACAGAATTACGTCGCTGGAAAGTCCATCGCGTGTGGTCCAGGTCGTGAACTTCCCGTTCTTGAGGAGCGTTAGGCCACCGCCTTGCGATCCGATCCAGATTCCGCCTTGCGCGTCCTGGTAAATTGCTTTCACAAGATCGCTTGGCAGTCCGTCATGAGTCGTAAAGGTGTTGAACTTCTTACTCTTGAGTAGATTCAGTCCACCAGCCTCGGTGCCGATCCAGATACTGCCTTCACGATCTTCGAAGAGTGAGAGAACCAGATTACTCGATAGACCATCAGTCGACGTGAAGCTCTCGATATTACCGTTCAGCCATCGCGCCACACCTCCGGCAGTCGCGATCCAGAGCGCGCCTTCACGATCGATTCGCAAGGCGCTGACGCGACTGTTCGGCAGTGTGACAAGCGAAGTTGCCGCGCCTTCTCTCTCAAGGTCAAAGAGTCCATCGAGGGTTCCGAACCACAAGTTGCCGTTCTTCGACTCTGCAATCGCTGTGATGTTCGCGGCGGGAACATTCGGCAGCGCCGTCCAGGACGCAAAACGATCGCCACTGAGCAACTGCACACCGGCAGACGTTCCCACGAGCAGCGTCCCGTTTGCTCTGGCGCATAACGTCTGAATTACATTCCGCGACAATCCCTGTTCGACTGTCAGCGTCTTGAACGTCCCGTTTTCAAAACGCGTTAGACCACCGGCGGTTCCAACCCACACGTTACCACTGGGATCTTCGACAATTGGTCCAATACTGTTGTCGGGCAGACCTTCGTTCTCAGTAAAACTCTGGAACTGCCCATCATGACGGCAAACGAGTCCGTACGAGGTGCTGATCCAAAGCCGTCCCTGCTGATCTTCGTGGAGAAAACGAATGTCGTTACTCTTGAAGGCGGGAGTGTTTTCCTTGTCGAAGACGGTGAAGTTCAAGCCATCAAAGCGCGCCAGACCTTCCTGCGTTCCAATCCATAGATAACCATCGCGCGTTTGGACGATTGACTGCACCGTATTTTGCGGTAAGCCATTTTCAGTTAACCACGCCTGATGACCAAACTCTTTCAGGCTGCGATTGGAATCAAGTGCTGGAGAACGTGTGCCGGCGAGGAGCAGAAACGCCACAAGAACTTGAAGGGGAAATAAGCGACGCATGTGCAAGCCGATACTGCCACAAATAGGCACAAAAAGCTTCCATTTGTGGCTACCATGCATCTTTGGCTAGACTACGGCGGGGAGAAGTAGATGAAGGCGTCAATATTAATAGCGCTCTTTTTGACGATGGCCGGTTGGCGCGTCGCTTCCGAACCGGAGTTGAGAAAAGTCATTCCGGCGCGGGCGCCCGTGATCAAGGAGAATATTGAGACGGAGTTTCGCACTGCGTCAGGTGTGACCGATGGACGCGGGAAGTTTATTGCGGGCGTGGTGATGATCACGGCCGGCTATTCGGCTGAAGGAAAGTACTCACACTTCTTCATCGCCCAGGTGCCGGTGCAGGTTGGTGACTTCTCACTCGAACCGGGTGAATATGTTTTTGGTTATCAACGCAAGACGCCTGACAGTATTACGGTGACGTTTTATCGCGCGTCGAATGGCGATCGTGTCGGGGAAGTGGAAGCGTTTCGCAATCGCAAGAGCGCGATGGTGCGCGCGCTTCTGATCCAACCTTCCACCGGTGGCCGCGGGACGATCCAGGTGGGACGATTCGTCTTTGATTACCGTCTTTCAAGTTAGCCACAGATTCAAACGGTTTTTTCCTTGAACAAGCCGAGCAATTAGTAGAGAATCAGCCCACCTACTTATGTCCGGCCCTACAACAAACTTCCTGGGATTTATTTTGCCGCTCTTTGTCTTCGTGGGAGTGGTGCGTGCCGAAGTGCGTCTGCCCGCGATCATCGGCGACAACATGGTGTTGCAACAGGGGACGAAGGTCCGAATCTGGGGCCACGCCCGACCCGGCGAGCGCGTAAACGTTACCTTCCAGAACAAATCGACTGAGGCTGTTGCTGATGCGAAGGGAAGTTGGCAAGTCTTTATCGGTCCTTTAAAGAACAGCGGGCCGGCGGAGCTGAGGGTCAAAGGCGACAACGTGCTGACGATCAAGAACGTGCTTGTCGGCGAAGTGTGGTTGTGTTCGGGGCAGTCAAACATGGAATGGCCGCTCGCGAATACGATCGGCGCTACCGAGACCATGGCCCAGGCGAACTACCCTGAGATTCGCATGTTCCGAGTCGAGCATCACACGTCCGCCGAACCGCTCACTGATCTCGAGGGCCGGTGGATCGTGACGACGCCTGACGAAGCGGCGCACTTTACCGCCGTCGGATATTTCTTTGGACGCGAGCTTTATCAACGACTCAAGGTACCCATCGGATTGATCAACAGTTCGTGGGGTGGCACACCTGCGGAGGCCTGGACCAGCCACGAAGCGCTGGTCACTTCTCCGGAACTCAAGCCGATTCTCGATCGATACCAGGCCAGCCTGAACATGCTGCCACAGGCAAAAGAAGCGTACGCGCACGCTCTCGAACAGTGGGAAGAGAAAAATCTTTATATCGATAGTGGTAACAAAGGTGAAGCTTTAGGTTATGCAGATCCGGCAACGTCGACCGCTGACTGGTCCAAAATGGATCTGCCACAACAGTTCGAGACGGCCGGGATGCTCATCGACGGCGCCGTTTGGTTTCGCAGAGTGCTGGAGTTGCCCGAAGTATGGGCCGGAAAAGATCTGGTTCTGAATCTGACTCCGATTGACGATCAGGACGTCACGTATTTCAACGGTAAGAAAGTCGGTTCGATCGGCGGCGAGACGCCAAACAGTTACATGGTACCGCGGAAGTATATTGTGCCGGGCGCACTCGTGCATGGCGGAAGAAACGTGATTGCCGTGCGTGTTTTCGACAGTGCCGGCGAAGGTGGTTTCAGTCGTGGTGGGGTGATGTCGATTGGACCATCGGGCGCGGCGGAGTCGGAAGTGATTTCGCTACGCGGCGCGTGGGATTACAAAGTCGAGCTCGCACTCGAACCGAAACATCCCGATTGGGGCTCGCGTCCGGAAGCCGTCGGCGTGAGTAACCAGAACAATCCGAGTGTTCTTTACAACGCCATGATTGCGCCGCTCGTGCCGTTCGCGATACGCGGCGCGATCTGGTACCAGGGCGAAAGCAACGCCGGTCGCGCTTATCAGTATCGCACGCTCTTTCCGATCATGATTCGGAACTGGCGCACGGCTTGGGGAAGTGAGTTTCCTTTTTATTTCGTGCAGCTCGCGAACTGGCATGCGAACAAAGCCGAACCCGACGAGAGCGACTGGGCCGAGCTGCGTGAAGCGCAGACGATGACGTTGCGTGAGCCGCAAACCGGAATGGCAGTGACGATCGATATCGGAGACGAGAACGATATTCATCCGCGTAACAAGGTTGATGTTGGTCACCGGCTTGCGGCGTGGGCACTGGCGGGCACGTATCATCAAACTGTGGTTCCATCAGGACCGCTTTTTAATCAGTTCAGTATCGAAGGCGACAGGATCAAGATCCGATTTAAGTACGGGGCGGAATTAAAGACGATCGACGGTGGAGCGGTAAAGGGTTTTGCGATCGCGGGCGAGGATCGCAAGTTCGTTTGGGCCGACGCGCGTATTGACGGCGATGCGGTGATTGTCTCGAGTCCGAAAGTGATGAAGCCGGTCGCCGTTCGGTATGGTTGGGCCGACAACCCGATCGCGAATCTCTACAACGGCGCGGGACTGCCGGCTTCGCCTTTTCGCACCGACGACTGGCCTGGTGTTACAGCTACACATCGATAGCCACAAAAAGGCACAAAAAGCACAAAAATAGGAGATGGGCTAACGTGAAAAAAGTTTCCCGAAGGACATTTGCGAAAGTCGCGGGCGCCGCGGCGATTGCGTCGACCGCTAAGCTGCCGGCGCTTGGCTCTGAGGCTGTAGTTGCTCAAGGAGCACAGGGCGATGAGCTGCGTTCGTTTCCGCGCGGCTTTATTTGGGGTACGGCGACAGCTTCGTACCAGGTTGAGGGAGCCGTTAAAGAAGATGGTCGCGGCCCATCCATTTGGGACACTTTCTCACACACACCCGGTCGCGTCGTGGCGAATGCCAACGGCGACGTCGCGAACGATCACTATCACTTGTACAAAGGCGATATTCAGTTGATGAAAGCGTTGGGTGTCAAAGCGTATCGCTTCTCGATCGCCTGGCCGCGCGTTTTTCCGAATGGTGATGGTCCACCGAATCCGAAGGGCCTCGACTTCTATTACCGCCTCGTCGATGAGTTGCTCGCCAACGGCATTCAACCGTTCGCGACGTTATATCACTGGGACTTGCCGCAGTCGTTACAGGATCGCTTCGGTGGTTGGGAAGGTCGCGAAACGTCAAAGGCGTTTGGCGATTATGCCGGTTACGTTGCTGCACGACTGACGGATCGGGTGAAGCAAATCTTCACCATCAATGAATTTGGTGCGTTCATCGAAGTCGGTTATCGCTGGGGCACTCACGCGCCTGGATTGAAACTGACAGGTTCGCGACTTAATCAGACGCGCCATCACGCGGTGTTGGGTCATGGTCTCGCTGTGCAGGCGATTCGTGCGGCTGCCAAGCCCGGCACGAAGATCGGGCTCGCCGAAAACATGACGATTCCCGCTCCGGTGTTTGAAACTCCGGCGCACATCAAAGCGGCTGAGAGTGCTGCGCGTGAGATGAATGCGCCGTACCTGACAGTAATCAAGGAAGGGAAATACACCGACTGGTATTTGAAATCCGCGGGCGCGGATGCGCCGAAGTTCACGCCTGAAGATCTGAAAGCGATTTCATCGCCACTCGATTTTGTCGGCATCAACATCTACACGCCGGTTTTTGTGCGCGCAGATGAGTCGTCACCGGTTGGATACGCGCAGGTGCCGCATCCGAAGTCGTTCCCGCACGCGCCGTCGCCGTGGCTCTTTGTTGGACCAGAGGCGTTGTACTGGGGACCGCGACACGTTGCGAAGCTTTGGGGAGTGAATGAGATCTACATTACTGAGAATGGCTGCTCGTCTTCGGATGAACCGTCGCCGGATGGCCGTGTTTACGATACCGATCGCGTGACGTATTTGCGCAGTTACTTAACGCAGTTGCGCCGCGCGACGGCTGAAGGCATTCCAGTGCGTGGGTACTTTCTCTGGAGCTTGATGGACAACTTCGAGTGGGCCGACGGATACACGAATCGCTTCGGAATTCATTACGTCGACTTCGCGTCGCAGAAGCGCACGCCAAAACTGAGCGCAGATTTCTACCGCGAAGTAATCGCCCGCAACGCCGTGGTTTAGTTTGAGCGCGAGATACTTATGCAAACTATCTTCAGGTTGGCTGTAATTGCATGTCTTCTAGCCGGACCAGTCACGCTTCCCGTACGTGCGCAGAACACCGGAACTTACAAAGCCAGTCTCGTAGTTCGCGTGGACCAACCGCGGTCGATCATCAATCGCAACATCTACGGGCAGTTTGCCGAGCACCTCGGCCGATTGATCTACGAGGGCTTATGGGTTGGCGAGAATTCTTCGATCCCGAACACGCGCGGGTTGCGTAACGATGCCATAGCTGCGCTCAAGGAATTGCACATTCCGGTGTTGCGCTGGCCCGGTGGCTGCTTCGCGGATGAGTATCACTGGCGTGACGGCATTGGCCCACGCGACAAACGCCCGCGACGTCCGAACAACAGTTGGGGTGGCGTGGACACCAACGCGTTCGGCACGCACGAGTTTCTCGATCTCTGCGAAATGCTGGGAGCGGACGCTTACGTCAACGGTAACGTCGGCAGCGGCACACCGCAGGAGATGATGGACTGGATCGAGTACATGACTTCGGACGCCGATTCCGATCTTGTAAATCAACGGCGGCGCAATGGTCGCGACAAGCCGTGGAAGATCCCATTTTTCGCGGTCGGCAACGAAACCTGGGGCTGCGGCGGTAACATGCGGCCCGAGTATTACGCCGATGTCTACCGCCAGTACGCGACGTTTATTAAGAATCACTCCGGCAATCAGATCCAGAAGCTCGCCGTCGGCGGCTATGACCAGAACTACAATTGGACCGAAGTGCTGATGTCGCAGGCGGCGAAGTACATGGACGGTTTGTCGTTGCACTATTACACGCTTCCGACAGGCGATTGGAGTAAGAAAGGATCGGCGACGCAGTTCGACGAGAAGGAGTGGTATGCAACACTCGAGCGGACCCTGCGCATGGACGAATACATCCAGCGTCACAGCGCGATCATGGACAAGTACGATCCGCAGAAGCGCGTCGGCTTGATGGTGGACGAGTGGGGCACCTGGTACGACAAAGAGCCGGGACGCGATATGGGCGCGCTTTACCAGCAGAACTCTTTGCGCGATGCGATCGTTGCTGGTGTCAATCTAAACATCTTTCACAAGCATGCCGATCGCGTGAAGATGGCGAACATTGCGCAGATGGTGAACGTCCTGCAGGCAATGCTGCTCACGGATAAAGAAAAGATGGTGACGACGCCGACGTATCACGTTTTCAGAATGTACCGCGTGCATCAGGGAGCGACGATGATGCCGGTAGATCTGAGCACGCCGGAGTACAAGCTCGGCGACTCGGCGATTCCGGCGCTGAGTGTGTCGGCTTCGCGCGACATTAGTGGGCGTATTCATTTGTCGATCGTCAATTTAGATCCAAATCGCGCGGCAGAGATCAGCGGTTCAGTTTCGAGCGTAGCGATCAGAAATGTCAGCGGCGAGGTTCTGACGGCAACTCAGATGAACGCGGTGAACACATTCGAGCAGCCAAACGCGGTGAAACCAGCGTCGTTCAATGGATTCAAGGTGCAGGGATCGCAGTTGAGTTTGAGTATCCCGGCGAAGTCTGTTGTCGTGCTCGAATTATCCGCGGATTAACGCGGATCTAGAACACGAATTTATTAAAGAGAAACCGCAGGCCGAATGCGTTCGACGTGAATAGTTTGTCTATATCATTTGAGTTGCGTTTCTCGAACTCGTATTCGAACGCCATTGATAAATCTGGCCGGAGTTGGCGGACGTAAATAACGTCGAAGACCCAGCGGTCGTCGTGTCGCGGCACACGAATGCCATCGACTCTCGTGGTGCGGTTCTGATAATAGCGCGGGCTGTAACGGAACTCTGCGCTCAACGAATCGCGGCGTCGTAGAGAGAGCGGCGTTTCGAATTCAAGCGAGTAAGTTCTGCGGATGTAGTTGTTGCGAGCGAGCCAGGCGCGGTTATGATCGTATCGATAACCCGCAATTAGCCGGCGTTCACCGCGAAAGCGTTGTTCAATCTTTCCACCGACGTAAGAATCAATCGCATTTGAATCACGGTCGATGAGTGGATAGCGCTTGACGCGATACGCCGCAAGCGCGGCGACGCGGGTGTTCGACGTAAACCGATATTGAAGCTGTTGTTCGAAGATGTAGTTGTTGTTGACCTCACGATCCTCTGAAGATCCCTTTAAAGAAATCTCGGTGGTGGAGCGGAAGTAGAGACGCTTCATGAACTGCTTACGATAGACGGCGTCGAGAGTGTGACTGACGCGGTTGAATTCGTCAGTGTTTGTATAACGATGCATGCCTATTTCGTAGTCGATTTCAATCGACGGCCGTTCGGGGTTGTCGCGAAAGTGCAGACCGAGACTCGGCACGACGCCGAAAGCGCTCACGGCTCGTTCGTCGTGAGTGATGTTGGTATCAAACACAGTAGCGAGGGCCGCCGAAACCCACCAGCGCCGTCGCGCTCTTTCTTCTGTTCGAGTTTGTCCCACAACAGAAACAGCAACGACGATGTTTAAGACAATTAGCAGTAATACTCTTTTCATAACACTCCTCATCGAGCTTGCGAGCGTGCCACGCTCGCTCGTCTCTTGCCCCGATTGATCTCTTGAACCGCATCTCGCATCAGCACACATCTCACCTGCGAATGCGACGTGATAAATTCCAAAAACTGTCGCAAACGCCGGAACTCGTAGTCGTCCATCACCGCGTGATGCAACATCACTCCCACCGCCGGCTGTTCGCGCACCGCCGTGGCGCACAAGTTTCCAAGCTCATCTGGAGTTAGCCGTACGCCCTTGCGATGCGCGAACCAGTCGACAGAGATCGAGAGCTCCTGCAATCCCACTCCAGCGAGTGGCAAAGCAGTTTTATCTCTCGAAACGTACTTGAATTTCGTTTCCCACAAACAAACCGCAGTGATGTCGCTGCAACGGTTCCACGGCGGTGTGAAGATCGAATCGGTAATCGGCCCCAGCAAGTCCGACAACAACGACTGACCGGTCCTGATGTCGTTGAGTTGTTCACGCCACGAACGAGCTGGGCCAAACTCGTTCTTGCGTCCTTCTGGTTCGTGATTGACGTGCGCGTAGCCATGCTGGTGAACGCCGATCGATGTTGAATCGGCTTCGATCAGGCGTCGCAAACGTGCGGCAGTACGGCGTGAAAGTGATTTCGGGATGGCCGCCAGATCAACCGGCACCTTGTGATTTGCGAACACGTCGATCAGTTGAAACAGCCGCGTATCTTCCCAGCCTGCATCATCATCGCGAAAGAAGAAGGGGACTGCAGTCGATCTTTCGTCCAACGATTTTCGTAATGGATTCAGCCAGCTCATAGCGTTAATTCTCGTAACTGCCGTGATAGGAAATGGCTTTAGTTTGTGTCGCTGATCTGACCATCGACTCGATGATCTGTGCTGAACGTTCAGCTCCATTGAGGTCGAGTTGTGGCCTTTTCACTTCGAATCTCATCAACTCGCGAATTGCTGCAGCCAGACGCGCAGGATTCAGACTCTCCTGGTCCAACACTCTGACGGCCCCGAGGCTTTGCAAACGCACGGCGCGTTTCTCCTGCTCGTTTTCATTCCCTCTCGCGAAAGGCACTAGCAGCGCCGGCACGCCTGCCCGCACCACGTCGAGACAGGTGTTGTAGCCAGCCTGGCTGATCGACACCGCCGCCGCCCGCAATTCATCACAAAGATTTGGAACGTGTCTGACGACGCTCAGTTGTGGCTTTCCACGAGCACACATGCGTAGCTCATTCCATGCATCTTCCGGCAGGAATGGACCGGCGACGATCTTCATTTCGACGTCCGCGTCACTCTCGAATTGCGAGAGGGCGGCGACAGCCAGTCGGAACAGCGGTTCACCGACAAGTCCACCACCGGCAGACACAACTATTCTCTTGCGATCACTTTCGACTCTGGGAGTCGATGCGAGGTGCGGCACGACAAAGCCGGTGTGCACTACCGGTACCTTCAAAGACACCGTGGGATGAAACGATTCATCGAAACGAGCGAAGGACGGATCTGAGTGGACCAACACCAGATCGAAAAACTGATTGGCGAGCAGCGCGGCGCGGTCGTCGTACTTCTGTTGATTCACTCTCTGACTCACGAGAATGTCGCGCAGACTACAGACGATGAGCGACCGCGTATCATCGGCGTGTGCCGCTTCGAGCAACGGCCGCAACTCGCCCGCAAACTTCTTGCGCCCAAACGGAAACAGTTCGAGCAGCACGACGGAAGGGCGGAGGTTGTCGAAGCAGGTTCGAATCATCTTCTTACGCCGGTCCAGCGCGCGTTCGACCGAAATTCGCTTGTCATGACTGACGAGCTGATTCGTCTCATCGATTCCGAGTGGTGGCAGATTGATCACTTGCACGCCCGCGGGAATCACAACTCCTTTGGGCAGCCGGCCGCCGTTCAACAGCATGACGCGAAATCGCTGGGCCAAACGCTCCGCGAGCGCGAGGGAACGGACCAGATGGCCCATACCCATTGAATGTTGGCAATAGAAAAGGATGGCGTGTCGGGTCGTCATCTTTAACGGTAGACCAGGGATGATTGCTCGCCCCTGGTTGTGTATCTGCTCCATAGATTCTGAAAGCGTTGTCCCCTTTTCATTAACTTCACCGGTTCTCCCTGTTCGACGATTCGTCCGTGTTCGAGAATCAAAACGCGGTCGGCGGATGAAGCAGAGGCGAGATCGTGTGTGATCAGCAGGCAGGTTTTGCCTTCCATCAATCGATTCAAGGCGTCGCGCACTGCTTCTTCACTCTCGACGTCGAGACCCGTCATTGGTTCGTCCAATACGAGGATGGGTGCGTTGCGCACGAACGCGCGCGCGATCGCAATGCGTTGGCGTTGCCCCCCGGAGAGAGTTCCTCCCCGTTCGCCAACGATGGTGTCGTACCCATCCTCGAGCCGTGCGATGAACTCGTGGGCGTTAGCCGCCTGCGCTGCGGCGACGATCTCTGCTTCAGTTGCGTTGAGTTTTCCGTAAGCGATGTTTTCCCGGATCGACGCGCCAAACATCACTGTGTCCTGAAGCACGATGCCGATCTGCTGGCGCAACGATTCGCGCTTGTAGTCGTCGATGCTGATGCCGTCGATCAGAATGCGACCGTGCTGCACTTCGTAAAGACGGAGCAGCAAGCTGATGATGGTCGACTTGCCGGCTCCGGAACGGCCCAGGAGAGCGATCTTCTGGCCCGCTGAGATATCGAATGAGATGTGATGCAGGACTGGTTTGCCGGCAGTGTAGTCGAAGGAAACATCGTCGAAAGTGATGAAACCTTTGAGTGCTTCGGCGTCCACCGCGCGAGGTGAATCGGCGACTTCCGGTTCGATGCCGAGAATCTCGGAGATTCTTCCGGCGCTGACGAACGCGCGCGAGAGTTTGGCCGATAATTTGGCGAGGGTTCGTATCGGCACATACATGCTATTCATGTACGCGACGAAGATCAGCACCGAGCCGGGTGTGATCTCGCCGTTCAGAGCTTGTAACGAACCGAACACGAGCACGGCAAACGTTCCGACGGCGTTGACGATGTCGGCGGCGCGCGATGAAGCTGCTTCAAGTCGCGCGGTGCGGATGCTCTCATTTAACGTTTCGGAGCTTTCTGATTCGAAACGTTCTGTTTCGTAACGTTCGCGACCGAAAGCCTTGACGATCGCGATCGCGTTCAATGTCTCACTTACACGCGACGCGAGATTTCCCTCAGCCTTCCTGACTTTGCGTGCCGAATCACGGATGCGACGAAAACGGTATACGGAAATCACGGTGAGAAGGGGAAACGTAGCGAGCACTACGAGACTCAGCTTCACGTTCATCGCCAGCATGATCGCGATCATGCCGATGAGTGTCAGAACTTCCGTCACGAGGGTGAGCGCAAATTCTGAAAACGCGTCGCGGACGGAGTTTGTGTCGCTCGTAACTTTTGTCAGTAATTCGCCGGTGCGCGATCGTTTATGAAAAGAAAGTGACAGACGTTGCAGGTGCGAGAAAAGTTCGCGACGGAGGGCATGTGCGATGCGATAACCGATGCGCGACGTGATCGAGGTTTGCGCGTAGACGGAGAAACCTTTGATGGTACTGAGAACGATCAGCAGCGATGCTACGACGACGATGGTCAGGACTTTTTGGTGCGCAAAGAATGTTGCCAGTGAACTGATCGAGTGTGGCAGCGGTTTGGCAAGCAGGACGTTGTCGATGATCAGTTTCAGTGGCCACGGGCGCAGCAAATCGGTGACGGCGACAATGAGTGTGCAGAACAGAGCGAGGATGAAGTTCCACGTCTCTGCGGTCAGGTTTTGGGCCACTAACTTTTGGAATTTCGTTTTCATTTGCCACCAAAAGGCACAAAAAGCACTAGATCTAAGAGTTCTGGCAGCTTGCGTAAGCCGTCGCGTCGAACACGGGTGATTGTGCGTAAAGCCCGTTCCTCGAACAGCGCAGCAGCGACGTGCCAGCGAAGCGAGTCGTCGACTGGTCCATAACCGTCGAGAAATGCTTCGGTTAGTGTCCGAAGTTGATTCTTAGAAATTGAACCGATACAGCAGTCGTATTGAATGCCGGCGATCACGCTCGCGACGTCGAGCATCGGTGAACCCAACGCGGCCTGGTCCAGATCGAGGAGGGATAATTGTTGGCCGCTGAGCAGAACGTTTTTCGGATGGGGATCGCCGTGTAGCAAGACTTTGGAGTTGTTAGTTTGGTGCGCCGCGATGAGCGCTTCGGCGAGTTGTTGCGCGCGATCTGAAACATCGGGTCGCGCCGCGCCGATCGTTTCTGCGGTTCGTAGCAGGCTCTCCGGCGTGCTTTCTCGGTGTCTCGACAGGAAATCAGGTGGCGTGATGCGGTGTAGTTTTTTGAGAGCGATTCCTAACAACCGGAATGCTTCTTCGCGTTCAGTCACAGCGACGGTATTGAGCGGGGTACCGGCAACCGGTTCGAGCAACAGCAAGTGATGATCTATTGAATAACTGAGCGCACGCGGTTTTTGATTGAGGTAGTTGTAGATGTTGAAGATCGTCTCGCCTTCGTCACCCGCATAGATCTTTGCGTACGCAAGCACTGCATCGTCTTCGGCCAGACACTGCGCCGTAACTGATTTCTCAGGCGCGTGCGCAACGATGCGACTCCTGGTCCAACGTCGCCCGTTAATGTTTGAGAGTTCTTCAGGGATGTTTTCCAGAAGCGACAGGTTCCTGATCTTCTTGTCTGCTGGAAAATTCCAGAACGACGTGCCGTTCGGATATGCACGCGCTGCGACCCGAAATGTTTTTTGCCCATCAGAAACTTCATACAACGTTCGCAAACTCACGCCGGGACGATACTTGGTACGCAGCAGTCGACATTCCCGAGCCGCGAAATGCCGCGCCATCGCCGCTTCGTCCAGCAATTGATCTCGCTGCGGTAAATTCGAGTCCGGCGCGAGAGTCACCTGCTGCGGAACAATCAACGTGTAAAAATCAACGTTCGCCTTCCCTTCAGAAACTACACTCACCACCGGCGCAGCCTCTTTGACCCCATAACTCTTCGATACCCATCCCATCTCAATCCGCAGCCGAACATCCGATCCAAACAACAGTTCCAACTCAGGCGTTCTAACTCCCACGCCCCAATCAGTTCTGATCCGCGTCACCTGATCCGCGTTAATCCGCGCACCAAGATGGAAACGCAACTCGAACTTATGAGGACTTGAACCACGCAAACTATCAACCACGACCCAGTACTTCCCCCGAACAAAAAAGATCCTTCTGGTATGAACCGTGTCGTAAGCAGGACTACGAACCTCGCCGCAGAGCATGTCGAAGTCTGGTGTCGTCACCCGCTCTATCAATCGCGCTTGTGCGACCGGTCCTTTGGGTTTTCCGCGGTGAAACGGAGTCTGGTCAAGATCATCAACACAGACTGTGTTGTGTGCGGCCGTACCTTTGAACAGACGACGCTCGGGCGAGTCGTCATACGTGAAACGTCCCGGATCGACGATCAGCGGTCGACCGTTCGCAGCGACTTCGATGTTGAGCGCGTCGTAGTGACCATGACCGCCGTCTCCGAGTGGTCCACAATCGAAGACGAGATAGTTCTCATTAGCACCACGCCAACCGCTTCGTTGAATGAAGTAACCGCCATCAGGAAAACTGACGCACGTCTCCGCCGGTCTTTCACCGCGCGCGCCATTGGTAGCGACGTAAAGAAAGTCAGACCGATCGAAAATGTCGGCGGCCAGTTCGAGTAGATCTGAATAACGTCCGGTGTCGGCATCCGACAGTGCTGGTATCAAACCGTCCGGACGCTGCACGTGCATCAGAAACTCACAGGCCTTCTGCAGACGCTTGTCATACTCAGTCGGAAACTCGTAACCAAAACGTCTGGCGTTTTCACGCGCACCGAGAAACGAACGCAACGCCGTCATGTGATAGTGCGTCGATTGCTCGCGATGTACGCCGTCCGGCCTGACGTCCCGCAGCAAATTCCGATGCAACTCGGTCATCGCGAATCCGAGCAGGTCGTGTTCGTCCAGTTCTGGTAATGCAAGAGCGGCGATGAAGAGTGCGTAGAGTTCGAGCGTGCGATGGTTCCGTTCGGCGGTGAGATGTTGACGCAGGTGTCTGACGTGGCTACCAAGACTCGCGACGAGTTGATTCTCAAAGTGCAGTTCGCCACGTGAAACGGCAGATGCGCGCGTAAAAGAATTCCACGCGTAGATCCAATTCAGGATGCGCCGCGCCGCAACGTCGCTCGAATCGCAGCCAACGTGCATCTGTGCGATCCACGATTGGACCAGCCGTTTCCAGGTGCTGCGATAGACCTCATCGCCCGTCGTCGCAAATGCGTGCGCGAGATCGAGGCCGAAATAAAACTTGTACCACTCGATTTTCCATTCCTCGTCTTGCGGTAACTTCGTCGATCTCCAATCGGTCTCAGTGCCGATCTCGATCGTTTTGCCTGCGTTCGTAAAAATCCCTTGGCTCACCGCGTTTGCAAGATCGAGATCCGTGTAAACGTTCTCGATAATGCAGAAGACGTCGCGCCACCGGTTGGTCACTGGCGGCAGCGATTGATTCAGGTGTTCAACTTGCAGGCTCATACTCTCTCGGTTGCGATGCGAAACAGCGTCGCTAATTCGAGCGCGGTGCTGTTTCCATCAAATCGTTCCAGGACTGTCATGCGACCGGCGCGACCAAGATTGCGCGCCAATAATCGATCGGAGCTGAGGCGTTGAATCGCGTTCGCGAGTGCAACCGCATCGTTGGGCGGAACGAGCGCTCCGTTGTGACCGTCTTTGATAATTTCGGGAATGCCGGAAACCGGCGTGGTGATCACGGGTAAACCGCACGCCATCGCTTCCATGAGGACGTTTGGCAGGCCGTCGCGATCGCCGTTTTCGAGCACACGACACGGCAGACAGAAAATGTCGGCGTTCTGATATTCGGAATAGAGCCGGGCCTGCTCGAGTGGACCAGTGAAACGAATGTTGTCGTTCAGTCCGCGCGCTGCAATCTGGTGGCGGAGTTCGCTTTCGTGTTCGCCATGTTCTCCGACGATGACAGTTTCGAAGTTGAGACCGCGACTTTTCAGGATGGCGCAGGCTTCGACGAGCACGTCGAACCCTTTCTTGGGCACGAGACGTCCGACACCGAGAGCGCGTAATGTGCTCTTTTTCTCCGGAGCATTCGCCGAACCGGCGAGCAGATCGACAAACTCGGCATTCAGTCCGTGATAGATGCAACGAACGTCTGCGGTTGGCTCAACTTTCAGCAAGTGTTCGCGATTGGCATCAGTGCAGGTGACTACAAAACTGGCCGCGCGCATTTTTCGACGCAGCAGTCCAGCCGGATTCAGCGATTCGCAGTAGATGTCTTTTGCGTGTGCGGTGAATGAAAACGGCAGGCCCGTCATCAACGATGCGAGCCATGCGACGGTGGTGGCGCCGTGACAGAAGTGCGCATGGATTTGACGTACGTCTTTCGCTTCGAAGAGAAGTTGAGAGATCCAGGCAGCCTGGAGAAATTCTTTAACGTAGAGTTTTCGTGGCCACGCGATAAACGCGCGTCGCGCCCGCACCGACTGTGTGAAAGCCGCGGATGCAGCACGCATTAGACCAGCCGGATTTTGCTTCGCAACACTGCGCAGCGCAGGCTGGAAGTCTTCGAAATGCAAGTCGAGCCACGCCCGCAGCGTTGTTTGCGACAACGAAGTTGTTTGGGGCAGATAGTTCGGACGTGACTTAATGCGTTTGAAGATGCCACCGCCCGGAATCTCGTCGCCGGGCTTTATCACCGCCAAACAAAGTTTCACTCCCAATTGCTCGAGGCGATAAATCTCGCTCGTAATAAAGATCTCCGACAATCGCGGATATCCCTTGAGAACATACGCCACGGTCCCGTTTGTGCTTTTTGTGTACTTCATCAGGCGTAGACGCTTTTCAGTAGTTGATTGAACCGATCACTGCAGCGGCCGACTTCATAATCGCGTTCGGCACGTTCGCGACCGTTTCGTCCCAATTGATCACGAAGCTCTTTGCTCGCAGCCAAACTTCGAATTGCCGCGGCGAGAGCTACCGGATCGGCGGGCGGCACCAGCAGGCCGGTTTCGTTGTCGGTGATCGCACTCGAGATTGCGCCGGCATCACTCGCGATAACCGCACGGCCGCACGCCATCGCTTCGAGAACAACATTCGGCAAGCCGTCACGGTCACCGGATCGATCCTGAATCGACGGCACGATCACGACTTCGGACTCTGCATAAATCTGCGGCAGCTCCGCATGAGTTACCGGACCATGCAATGTCACTCGAGTTTGCAGGTTGTTGATGACGATCAGTTGTTGCAGGCGTTCGCGTTCTGGCCCATCGCCCACGATCGCGAGGGTGAAAGAAATCTTTAATCCGGCGAGCGCCGCGATTAGGAAGTGAAATCCCTTTTTCTCGACCAGACGTCCGACGGCGAGCAGGCGCAGTGTGCCGTTTGATTCAACAGGCTGCGGCGTGAAGCGATCCAAATCGACGCCGTGTGGCAACAGGTAGCTGCGCGTTCCAAGGTCGCGAAGATCGCGCGCTACATCTGTATTACAGGTAACGATACACGCAGCAGCAGCGGCACGTTGCGCGAAGGCATCCGGCGCCACTTTCCGTAAATCCTTAGCGTGCACACTGAAACCGAACGGTACGCCCAGCATTCGCGCGGCGTGTTGGGCCACCTCTGCCGGACGGTGGGCAAAGTATCCGTGAATGCCGTTAACTTGGCGGGTCGCGAGCGCGTGACGAATTGCGCGAGCTTGTTCTTCGACCGATGCTTCGGGGAGAAACTCGACATAGCGAGTTAGTCTTTCAGTCCCGGGTTGTGCCTGGCCCAGTTCGCCGGTTTTGGTTGCGAACACGGCGGCTAGAGTTCCGCTGGACTCAAGGGCGAGTAACTCGCCCAGCATGAAGGTCTCTGAACGACGCGGAAATCCGCTCACGACGACGGCGACTCTCGATGTTTTGTTTACATTAAGCATGAAAATCCCATGCGGGGGTGGCCACGGAGGGCCACCCCTACAGTACGTTCCGAGGTTCTTCGAGTAGCTCGCGGATGCGTTCGCGAATGCGGGGTAGTCCCTGCAAGTCGAAGCGAATTGGCGCCGCGATGGTTGGTTTCAATGAAGCAAGTACTTTGTTAATCAATGCTTCGGGTGTTAGGTCATTGGGCTCGACGATGTCGAACAGACCTTCAGCCGCGAGCAAACGCGCGCGGATCAGTTGTTCTTTGACTGGTTCGGCGCGCGGCACCAGGATCGCGTTGCGACCGTACGACAGCAGTTCGCAGACCGTGTTGTAGCCGGCCATCGAAACGACGGTGTCCGCTTCGGCGTAAAGTTGCGTCAGGTCCGGCTCGAATTCGCGAAACTCGACGTCAGTCAGATATCCGAAGCGATCAATTAGAGATGATTGCGTCTCCACTGACATTTGCGGACCAAAGACAATCGTCGACTTCAGAGCAACGTTACGTGGCAGATTAGACAGACCTTCGAGGTAGGTGGTGATCATGCGACTGCCATCGCCGCCGCCGCCGGTCGTCACGAGCACGTGAGGTGGTCCACCTTCGCGGTTTGAGATCACTGTCGGTCTTTTTAGATAACCGCAATAGTGAGTGATGCGTGCGACTTCCTGCGGAAACGCGTATTCCCTGACCGTGTCGAAAACTGAACGTGAGCCGTAGATCCAAACCTCGTCGTAGTACTCGCGGATGATGTCGAAGCTGTGATTATTTCGGAGTGTTTCGCGAGTTTTCGAAGGCTCATCGAGAATGTCGCGCATGCCGAGGACAAGACGTGTCGGCAGGTGTTGCTCGCGCAATGTCGCCAGCGTAGTGGTTAATTCGCCGTCAACGCCGCCGGGACGCTTATCGACGATCATCAAATCAGGTGCGAATCCGAGTACCGTATTTTCAATGATTGCGCTGCGTGTTTGTTTGACTGCTTCCGAACACTCCAACAAAAAGCGAGATTCGTATCGTTCGGCATCAATGCGATCGAGACACGGCAGTTTGATGTAGTCGACACCTTCCGGAATACGGAAGGAGTGAATCATCTGCGAGCCGGTTATTAATAAGACCGCCGCTTTCGGGTATTGATCGATGAGCTCCTGGGCCAACAACAGCGTGCGCCGGATGTTGCCGAGGCCGAAAGTGTCGTGCGAATAAAGAAGAAAACGGGGATTGGTTATCGGTTGATGTGCGACCGAATTAATTCGCGCATCAAGCGTCTTCAAGTTTGGTGCGAGCATTTAGCTTCAACTTGCTTTGCCTGGAATTTCGAGCTGGGGGCTGACTCGTTGCAGTGGGACAGTCTCGCGAGGTAAGCAAAAAATACGTCGAATTCACAGATTACGCAGATGGATTTAATAATCTGTGCAATCTGTGTAATCTGTGAATACATGCCGCCCACTGATAGAGAGTTGCTGAATGCGTGTCGCGAGGGTGATGAGTCGTCCTGGGAAGTCCTCGTCGATCGATACCAGCGGCTGATTTACGCAATTCCACGGCGCGCGGGTCTCAGCGAGGATCAGGCCAGTGAGGTCTTTCAGGAAGTATTTGCCACGCTCCTGCAAAAATTGAATGACATAACTGATCCCGACCGTTTGCACGCCTGGCTCGTTACTACGGCGCGCCGGAAGACCTGGCGACTACTATCCAGGGAACGGCTGCGACGTACGAGTAGTACTGACGAGGACGATCGCGACGACGAACTGGCAGCAGTCGCCGACACGGCGCCGCTACCCGACGAGACCCTCGTGCGTCTGGAGGAGCAACACCGGATTCGGGCCGCGCTTCATGCGCTCGATGAACGATGCCGGAAGCTGTTGACGCTCCTTTATTACCGGCCCGAACCACCGTCGTATGCCGAAATTGCGACAGCTTTCGGGACTTCCGAGGGCAGCATCGGTCCGACGCGGGCGCGTTGTCTGAAAAAAATGCTGCAATTATTACAGGAATAAAATGTACGTATTTTCTCAGCGAGGTGAGGCACTGTTTGACCGGTAAGACTGAAACCGCTTGAACGGTAACCTAATTATGAACATTTTCTCACCACATATTAACTTCACAGAATTGGCCGACGTCGCGGATGAGAAGTCAAAGCCGGCGGCTGAAACTCTTGAACACCTCGCAGCCTGTGCGCGCTGTGCTGGAGCGTTACAGGCTTTGAAACAAACGATCGGGTTGATGCAGTCTGATGATGTTGAAGACGCACCTGCGAACCTGATCAAATACACGAAGAACATGTTTACGGGTCGTAGCGCCAGTCGAGAGCCTTCTCGATTGGCGCGCCTCCTGGCGTCGCTGACGTTTGATAGTCTCACCGCCAAACCCGCCTTCGGGCTGCGTTCGGGAGCGAGTGTGGGACGCCAACTAATTTTCTCAACCGAAATGGCCGACATTGACTTGCGTGTCTCTCCGCAAAGTGGAGAATGGGAGATTGCAGGACAAATCTTGGGGTCGAGCCAATCGGGAGGGAAAGTAAACCTGCAGAGCGAAAGCTTTTCCGCTTCAGCAGATCTGAACGAACTCGCAGAGTTCGGCTTCCAATCCGTGCCGAGCGGCATCTATACGATGTTCGTTCAACTGCCGGAGCTGGAGATAGAAATTCCCCCGCTTCAACTCGGCCATTAATGGTGATCCATAGATGGACCGTGCGGAACTCGCGGCCCGTCTCGTCGAAGCTGATGAAGTTCAACGAGATGAGCTTCTTGAGGATTCTGTCGGCGCGCTAAATATACAATTCGCCACAGAACTCGCCTATATTCTCAAAGATATCTGTCTTGACGGCTGGAGCAGCGATCCCGCGCGTTCGCTCGCTGCCGCTGTCACTCTGCGCAAAATGTCGCAGCTTCGTCCGGAGCCGGAAATCAAAGCGCTCTGCCTTTGGTCGCAGGGCATTGAAGCCTTGATTGGCGGCGACATGCATAGCGCTATTGAGAGCCTCGATCGCGCGCGCGCCGGATTCCTCGAACTCAACCAAGCAGAAGTCGCTGCCGCCACAGAAGTCAGCAAAGTGATCGCGCTCGCGATGCTGGGTCTGTACGACGAGGCGATCGCCTGTGCGCTGCGGGCACGCAAAGTGTTTCTCGATCATCAGAACCTGCTGGCTGCCGGAAAAATCGAACACAACATCGGCAATCTTTATTTTCGCCGCGATCAATATCGTGAAGCGGAAATGTTTCACACCTCAGCGCGCGAACGATTCATCGCAGTTAAGAACGAGAAACAACTGGCGACCATCAATAACTGTCTCGCCAACGATCATGCAGTGTTACACAAATTCACGTCGGCGGCGGCGTTGTATGAAGAAGCGGCACAACAGGCAGAACATGCGGGTGTGCCGGTGACGCAGGCTGAGATCGATGGAAACATCGGAAACTTCGCGCTCCTGCGTGGCCGCTACAATGAAGCGTTGGATTACCTGGAACGCTCGCGGCGTCGGTACGAAGTGCTGGGCATGCCGCATCAATCCGCCCTCGCCGAGAGAGAGATTGCAGACGCTTATCTCGAACTGAATCTCGTGCCGGAAGCGGTGGAGATTTATGCGCGGGTCACGAACACTTTCGCCAGTCTTGGCTTGCGTGCCGACGAAGCACGCGCGTTTGCTTCGCGCGGGCGCGCTGAGTTTCTGCTTGGCAATCACGATGATGCCCTCACGTCGCTGACACGCGCGCGTGAGCTTTACGAAGCTGAAGGAAATAAAGTCGGCGAAGCGCTCGTATTGTTGTCGCAGGCGCAACTTCATCATGCCCATGGCGATGACCAAACTGCACACGACATCGTTGTCAACGCCGAGAAAGATCTGGCTGCCTATGGCGGTTGGCATCACATACTGCTGGCCCGCTGGCTGTGCGCTGAGATCCAACGAAGCCTGGGCCATACCGAAGAAGCCGAAAAGCGTTTCGCCGACACGGTTCGAGATTCCATTCGCGAAGGACAACCCCAGATCACCGAACGCTGTTACACCGGACTCGGACTCATCTCGTCGAGCAAAGGCGATGTGGAAACTGCGGAGGAAAACTTTAGAAAAGCAATTGCCGTCACTGAAGAATTACGCGCGCCATTGCCCGGCGAGGAGTTCAAAACAGCGTTTTTTGCCAACAAACTCGTCCCTTATCAGGAATTATTGAGAATCTGTTTGCTGGCAGGTAAGAAGCGCGCGGCAGAGGCTCTGTCGCTGGTTGAAAGTGCGCGCTCGCGTGCACTCGTCGATAGCCTGGGAGGAGAGCAAGAGCCATCAACGGAACCACGCGATTCGTTCGAAGCGCAGTTACTCGGGCAAATCGACGAGCTGCGCGAAGAGTTGAACTATCTCTACAAGGAGATGAATCAGCTACAACGTGACGTGCAAACCGCAGTGCGCGAACGTGAAAGTAAAGTGCTTGAAATCGCGCGCCAATTGCATCACCGGCACTCAGCAACTTCGAGCCAACCGTTTGACATCGATCAACTAAAAGAGCAGTTGCGTCCTGATGACGCCCTTGTTGAATACACCACGCTTGACGACGAGCTACTCGCTTTTGTCGTCACGCGCGACAGAATTCATGTCGAGCGCCGCCTCGGTTCCGTGACTGAGATCAAACAGCGCTTGCATGCATTACGTTTTCAGATTGATACGCTTCGTTTCGGCGCCCAATCAGTTCGCAGGCACCTACCGAGTCTTACCGACAAGATCAAGAGTCATCTAAATCTTTTGTACAAACTGTTGCTTGGTCCACTCGAAACAACAGTGCGAAATCGAAATTTGATCATCGTTCCGCACGGTGGTCTGCACTATCTTCCGTTTCACGCTCTGCATGATGGCGAACGGTATTTGATCGAGAACTGCGAAGTTTCATACGCGCCGAGCGCGGCAATCTTTCAGCATTGTCTGCGCCGTGAAAAACATGGAGCGGATCGCGCGTTGTTACTCGGCGTCTCAGACGAACAGACGCCGCGGATTCACGATGAAATACGATCACTCAGCGGGGTTTTTAGTGAGACTAAAACTTTTGTAGACGCGGCGGCCACTTCCGAAATATTAATACAACACTCGACGGCGGTGGATGTAGTACACTTAGCCTGCCACGGGCAATTCCGTTCCGATAATCCACTCTTTACGGCACTGCTACTTGCCGACGGCTTGTTTACTGTTCGCGATGCGTACAACTTAAGGCTGGATAACGCCTTGGTTACGCTAAGCGCGTGTGAGACCGGCGCCAACGTCATCGCCCCAGGTGACGAGCTAATCGGTCTGGCGCGTGGTTTCTTTTCGGCCGGAGCGCGCTCAGTTCTGCTGAGCCTCTGGATGGTGGACGATGAAGCTACCAACCAGATGATGGTCGATTTTTATCGCGAAGTTAAAGCAGGTGCTTCGTTGTCTACCAGTCTGCGAACGGCGCAATTAAGGATGCTGAAAGAAATGCCGCATCCCTTTTTCTGGTCGCCTTTTGTACTGGTCGGACACTGGTGATATTTTGATGCGAACCCAAACACGTATTTTTGTCTCTAAGTCCGAGACTGTTTAGTGGAAACTTCCTTTTTGGCGGATCCCCCACCGTCGGTGTTCATCCTATGAATAATACCCAGGCCAAAAAACCGACTCCCCGGAAACTTAGATTAAAACTAGCGACCGCCGTGTTTGTCCTGGTGGCATTAGCCGTAGCCGGCTTAACTCCACTTAGAACTGTTCCTGCCGCGCATGCCGCGCTGGAGGACGGCGAGGATTTTGTAGCCGCCGAGGTGGTGGTCCAACTCAACAGCAGCAACGATCTGGCTGCGATCGCGACCCAGTACGGTCTCGATCCGATCCCGCTCGATCAGTTTGGGTCGCGACCGATTTATCGACTCCGGATCGCCGATGGAACACGTGTCGAGGATCGCGTCGCACAACTCGAGCTCGACCTGCGCGTCGCCTTCGCGGAACCAAACTTCATCCAAAAACCGCCCGAGGGTGGCGGCAACGGCTGGAGCGTGGGTAATGGTTGGAGTGTGGGAACGCCGTCGGCATATACCGCGCAATGGGCGCCGAAAGTTATCAATTTAGCTGACGCTCAGCGGATCAATCGTGGCATCGGCGCGAATGGACAGCCGGTGAAGATTGCAGTGCTGGATACCGGAGTCGATATTTCGCATCCGGCATTGATCAGTCATCTGCTGCCGGGATTTGATTTCGTCGACTTCGACAATGATCCAAGCGAAGTTGGTAACCCGACTCTTGGACCATACGGTCATGGAACGCACGTGGCCGGACTGATCGCGCTCGTGGCGCCTGACGCGAAGATCATTCCCGTGCGTGTACTCGATCAAAGAGGCATAGGCAACACGTGGGTGCTCGCCGAAGCGCTCGCATTTGCGGCTGATCCGGATGGTAATCCGGCAACTAATGACGGCGCCGATGTGATCAATCTCAGCCTCAGTACGTTGCGGCGCACACGTCTACTGAAGAACGTGTTGGCAAGAGTCTGTGACGATGGTAATGACGATTTTCCCGCTGTTGGTAATCCGAATCTCGTCGTCGTCGCGGCTGCGGGTAATGGTGGGGATTTCGAAGAGCAATATCCGGCAGCGGAGAGTGTAAACGGATTGATAGCTGTGGCCGCCTCAACGCAGCTAGACAAGTTGGCGTCGTTCTCAACGCGTGGTTCGTGGATCGCCGTAGCATCGCCGGGTGTCGGCATCACCAGCACGGTGCCGGGCGGTCAATACGGGACGTGGAACGGCACCTCGATGGCGGCGCCTCTGGTGGCCGCAACCGCCGCGCTCATTCACGCTCAATACCCGAGGACACGCAACGATAAGATCGTCGATCACATTGAAAAGACCGGTAAGCGTATTGATGGACCAGTACAGGTCCGCCTCGACGCCGGCCGCGCACTCAGAACAAACCCTAAGTAGCCACAAAAAGGCACAAAAAGCACAAAATCAATTTTTCTGTTTTGTGCTTTATGTGCCTTTTTGTGGCAAAAATACGGTGAACGTGGTGCCGTGATGTGGTGCGCTTTTGATCGCGATGTGGCCGCCATGAGCTTCGACGATACAACGCACTATTGAGAGGCCGAGGCCGGCGCCGCCGAGCGCCCGCGAACGCGCTTTGTCCACGCGATAGAAACGATCGAAGACGCGTTGCTGATCTGCGTCAGGAATTCCAATCCCCGTGTCGCGCACGACGATCGCGGCGCTGCCATTCTGTTGCTCGAGTGCGAGCGAAATCTCACCACCCTCGGGAGTGTATTTCACTGCGTTATCGAGCAGGTTCAGAATCATTCGCTTGATCATCTCCTCGTCGCCGTTCAATGAGATCGGCCCAGTCCCGTTTTCAAGTCTTAGTCTCACACCCTTGCGAACGGCGAGCACATTGGCTGCGCGCGCACAATCTTTCACTACGTCAGTCAATGAAAGTGGCATGCTGATTGGCGCAACATTCGCGTCGACAGGTTGGCGCGCCAGGATAAAGAGATCTTCAACGATGTGTGAGAGTCGTTCGGCCTCCTCCTGAATCAACTGCAACGACTCCTTATATTCCTCGACACTCCGTGTCTTTCCGAGCGCCACTTCCGTTTCACCGCGCAACACCGCCAGCGGCGTGCGCAGTTCGTGAGACGCATCGGCAATGAATCGTTGCTGCTCGATGAAGGACAAGACAATTGGCGCCAGACTCTTACGTGCCAGGAAGTATCCGCCCACCGAAGCGAGTATCAGCACGAGCGGAACTCCAGCGAAGAAATCGCGCCGCAGTAGACTCAAACTCTCGTCGAGTACACTTAACGGTTCGGCGACGGCAGCGAAACCGATCTCATGATCACTCGTGACCGGCGCGACGGCTATTCGCAGGCCATTGACAGTCACGACTGCAATACGTTGATTGCGCGCTTCTGAAAGAATTGCTGGAGGAACCGTTAAAACAGTGCCGGAAAGATTTTTAGAAGCGGCAAGCGGCTGACCATTAGTATCGAGCAGTTGTACGTAACGATTGGGAAACGTCAGTTCAGCCAGCACAACCTCGCCCGCTTCGGGTAATGAGTGCAGTTCCCCGATCTCTTCGACGTAGGCACTGGCCACAGTCTGGGCCGTCGAGCGTAACGACTCATCCTGGCGTTCGTGAAAGCCTCTCGCCGCCGAGTAGTAGATGACGAGCGCAAACACGACGAGCGAGAGCATGAGCACGCCCGCATACCAGAGCGTCAGTCTTGTGCGAACTGAATCAAACATGACGCCACCGATCATACTGCCGGCAACTCAGAAGCTCCATGAGAGAGACAGGCCGTACGCGCGCGCCTGACGGTTGAATTGAGGCGTGATTATTGGCCGCCATGATTGGCTGACTGATTCGTCTTCATCGAGCGATCCGCGATGATGAGTTGTGTAGACATACTTTCCGATCATGTATCCGAGCGCGCTACCGGCCACGATGTCGGAGAGATAGTGTTTGTGGCCCGTAAACCGCGCCACGCTGACTGCGGAGGCTGCTCCGTAGGCGAGTATCTGAACGGCGCGCCGATCTTTGTATTCACTGGCGACGACAGTAGCGACAGCCCACGCCTGCGTGCTGTGACCGGAGGGGAAAGAGTTTCCGCCGTCGAAGAATTCACTACGCTCTCTGCCGGTCAATGGTCGCGCGCGTTGCGTAATTCCTTTCAACGAAGTGGCGACAATCATGCTATTAACCAGTGCTTGTGCACTTAACAAGCCCGTCTCTCTGGCCCGATCGTCTTTCCGTGTGCGACCAATCAGGTAGAAAGCCCCTGCAACAGTTGCGAGTCCATAAACGGATCCGGCATTACTAACAATGCGACTCGTCTTAACCTGGGCGTCGGATTCGGCCATTTCGTCGCCGGTGATTCGATCTGTCGTGACCAGAGCCATGAAACCGATTCCGGCCGGAATCGCCCACTTCGCATCGCGTCGCTCAAGCCGGAACGGCGCCGTCCAGATTGCTTTCTGGTCGTTCAAGATGTTTCGGAAAAATTCATGTTCGAGCGAAGGAGTTGGCGACGGTGTCTGGGCGTGCGCCGTCAACCCAAATGCCAAAACAATCAACCCAACGAAGCATTGCAAACTTCTATTTCCCATTTGATTGCCCTTTACCCTTGATTCCCACGGAGGGGTGGCCACAGAGGGCCACCCCTACAATTTCAACTGGCGTCTCGGGACGTACTGTAGGGGTGGCCCTCCGTGGCCACCCTTGCGCGGAACTCTTTCCTGACGTCTATCACGCATTGCGCTCCGGCACTCGCCGCAACATCGCATACACCGTCGGCGTCACAATGAGCGACAATCCCAACGCCATCGTCAATCCGCCGATCACCCCGATCGCCAACGGTTGTAAAAGCTCCGCCCCGGCGCCAATCGCAAGCGCCAGCGGCAACATCCCCAGCATCGCCGCCAGCGACGTCATCAACACGGGTCTGAATCGTCGCCTTCCGGATCGCACCAGCGCCTGTCTCAACGTATCTCCGGCCTCGAGATGATCTTCAACCGCGTCGAGCATCAGAATTCCATTCTTCGCCACAATCCCCACGATCATGATCATCCCCATCAACGACACGACATTGAGCGTCGAACCCGTGATGAACAAAGCCAGCAACACTCCACTCAACGCCAGCACAGCACCCGTAACGATCGCAATCGGATGCGCGTAAGAACGAAACTCAATGAGCAATGTGATGAAGACCAGCAACACCGCCAGCACCAATGCCATCGCGAGCTCGTGGAAGCTGGACTGCTGCTCCTGATACAAGCCTCCGTATTCGACCGTCATGCCCGGCGGAAACTTCACGTCCTTCACGAGTTGATCCTGAATCTGGCCGATCGCAGTGCCGAGATCGCTGCCTTCCAAACGGCCCGTCACCGCAATCATCTGCCGCAGGTTCTCTCGTTCGATTTCTGCCTGGCCTTTATCAATCTCAACATCGGCGACCTGATCGAGACGGAACAGTTGTCCTGACGATGAACGCACTTGCAACGCTTTGACTTTGTCGAGTGACGTGCGGACGTCCGGCGGGAAGATGACACGCACCTTAATCAGTCGATCCTGTTGCAAGATCGAGGACGCAGCGTCACCAGACATAGCAATTGTGAGTGTCGAAGCGATGTCGTTCGCCGTCACGCCAAATTGCGCCGCTCGTGCCGGATCGATGTTGAACATAACCGCGGGTCCGCTAATGACGACCCCATTTAGCGTGTCGACCACGCCCGGAACCTTCTGGATCGCCGCTTCAACCTCGTCAGCCGTTTCCTGCAAAGCTGCCGCATCTTCGCTGAAAAGCTTGACCTCGATCGGCTCGGGATTGCCTTGCAGGTCGCCGATCACGTCCGGCAGGATGCCGACAAACTCAACATCGAGAGCAGGTTCCGATTCCTTGATCTGATCGCGAAGCTCCGAAATCACTTCTTCAGTGCTGCGTTTGTGATCCGGCTTCAGCTTAACCGCAAAGTCGCCAGTGTTTGGTTCGGTGACGAACAGTCCCATTTCGAGACCCGTTCGTCGCGAGTAACTCTCAATCTCCGGCGTTTTCAGTAACAACTCTTCCACACCCTGAAGCATGCGATCGGTTTCGGCGAGTGAAGAACCGGCGGGCGCGACGTAGTCGAGCACGAACGCGCTCTCGTCAAACTCCGGCAGAAACTCGGATCCGAGGGTGCGATACAGCAGGTAAGAACCGGCCAGCACCAACACGATGGTGAGACCGACGATCCATTTCTTATCGAGTGCGACACCCAGGATAGATTCGTAGCGGCGAATGATGGCGCCGAGAAATCTGCCGTGCGTCTCTTCATCGTCGGTGGGAGCATCTTCCGGTCTGGCGCGGACGAAGCGTTCCGCAAGCACTGGCGTGAATGTGAGTGCGAGCACCAGTGAAGTTAGCAACGCGACCGACATCGTCAGAGCCAGGGAACGAAAGAAGACTCCGGTAACTCCGGTCAACAACGTCAACGGCAGAAAGACGACGACTGGTGTGATCGTCGATCCGATAATGGGAACAGTGATCTCGGAAACCGCGCTCTGCACTGCCTCTCGACGCGACTGGCCGCGCGCCATGTGAGTGTAAATATTCTCGACCACGACGATCGCATCGTCGATCACGAGACCAATCGCGGCAGCCACACCGCCGAGCGTCATCAGATCGAAGCTGAGTCGCGCCAGCCACATCGCCAGAAACGTGACAAGCACCGTCACCGGAATCACGAGAATCGCGACGAAGGTCGTACCCCAGTTGCGGAGAAACACGTAGAGGATCACGACCGAGAGCAAGAGACCAACCAGGATCGAATCGCGCACCGACTTGATCGACTCGCGCACAAGCAGCGATTGGTCGTAATAAGCAGCGACGCGAACGTCTTTCGGAATCTGTCCGCGCATCGCGTTAAGTGCCGACTTCACTTCATCGACAACCGTGACCGTATTCGCATCCGGCTGGCGATTTATGTTTACGAGCGCCGCGGGATGCCCGTCGGCAGTGACGATTGTGTATTGCGGCTCGACACCGGCCGCCACTGTTGCCACGTCGCCCACACGCACGGGCGCGTTGTTAACTGTGGCGACGACGATGCCGTTGAGTTCGTCGGGTCGCTTTGCCTGGCCGCTGATCAACGCGAGCTCGAGCTGGTGGTTTTCTTCAATCAGACCAGGTGAAACAATGATGTTTGAACTTTTAATGGCGTCCGCGACCTGTTGCGCCGAAACGTTGTGGGCCACGAGCTTTTCCGGATCAATCGTCACGTGGAACTCGCGCGTCTTGCCGCCCGCGACGCCGACGATTGCGACACCGGGCAAGCGAGCCAGTTGCGGTCGCACGATGTAATTCGCGAGATCCGTGAGCGTGGCTTCGTCGCGTTTGTCTGACGTGAGGCTGTAGCCGGTTACGGGAAAGACTGCGAAAGTCAGGCGTTCGATGTTTCGAATCTCTGCCGTAGGCGGCAAACTCGACAGCAGTTGCGACATGCGCGCCTGCACGAGCTGCAACTCGTCATTGATGTTGCCGCTCCAGTTGAAGTAGAGATTGATCTCCGATGATCCACGCGCGGTTTTTGATTTGATACGCGCGATTCCCGGGATTCCGTTCATCGCCTCTTCAATCGGACGCGTGACGGAGACGAGTGTTTGCGACGCAGGCGCTTCGCCGTTATCGACGATGATCACGATGCGTGGAAAATCAGTTTGCGGAAAAACAGCGATGGGGAGTTGCCACGCCGCGTAGATTCCGGCAGCACAAAGCAGCGCCACGATCACCACAATAGCGCGAGACTGATATGAAACTACGCTCGCGAGCTTCATGGCTCTTTATCCGTGTCATCCGCGTTTTTCTGTGGCTCAACCTTTGTCCCATCCGGCAAAGCGTAGTTACCCTCAACCACCACCGTTTCTCCACCCTTGAGCCCTTCGACGATCTCAATCTTCTCCGGCGTGCGAATCCCGATCTTCACTTTCGTCTCGTGGGCCACATTGTCAGCATCGACAACCATCACAGTGCCTTCGTCTGCGTTGCTTGTTTCGAGTGTGACGGCTGAGGCGGGCACGACGATCGCGTCGTCCTTTGAGTTTGCAGCGACCGTCACCTGCGCCGCCCCATTTGCGCGCAGTTTTCCGTCACCGTTACCCAATGTCACCCAGACTTCAACGGTGCGATTCGTCGGATCACTCGATCGACTTAAGAGTGTGATCTGGCCGTGCATCTCTTCGGACGAAGTATCTGTCGGCACGACGGTCACGGTGTCGCCAGTTTTGAGCTCAGCCACAGCAGTATCAGCAAACGGCGCTTTCACGATCACCGTGCTGGTATCGGCGATAGTGACGAGTTTTCCGCCCGACGAAGCGAATTCACCTTCGTACTGAAACTGATCCGTGACGATTCCGGTGATTGGCGAGCGAATCGTGGCGTAGCTCAACTGCGCGTCGAGCGTCGCCACGCGTTGCTGTGCCTGTGCTGTCCTGGCTGCTGCGAGGGCGCGATCGTTTGGATTCAACGAATGCGTTCTTAAAGCGACGGTTTGTTCCTGCAAACGAAGCTCGTCTTCGGCAGTTGTCAATTCGAGTTGCGAGGCTTCCAGATCTTTCTTCGAAATCCCGCCTCGCTCGAAAAGAGCGCGGCGACGTTCGAATGTTGCACGCGCGTTGTTGACCTTTGCACGTGCGTCGAGCAGTGCTTTCTGATCTTCGGCGTTTGTCTTTGGAATCGTTCCGGTAATGAGACTGCGTTCGTTCGCGCGCGCTTCGTTGAGTGCTGCAACTGCTTCCGCCCGCTGAGTCTCCAGATCGCGCGATTCGAGCACGGCGATCACGTCGCCGGCATGGACCAGCTTGTTCTTTAGCTGCGCCATCTTCCTGATCTGGGCACTGATCTTCGCGGCAACGTCGGCTTTCTCGCGTGGCCAGATCGTGCCGACCGCAGAAACAGGCGCGGCGATACTTTCCTTTTCGGCTTTGACAACCTTGACGCTGACGACTGGTGTAACTTCGGTTTCGGCTTCAGTAGCCGATCGCTTCAAACGCCAGATGACGAGGGCCACGAGCAATAACACCACTAATGCGCTACCGACGATCAGGACGAGGTTGCGTTGGCGCACTATTCGCGCGCGTTTCTGATCAGCCAGCACGCGATCGACTTCGTCGTCGGGAATCCTGTTTGGGTCGTCGCTCATGTTCTTGTCTCAGTAGCCGGTTGCTTGTCGCAGTCGTGCGAGCGCAGTCTGGTAATCAAAGATCGCCTGGTACAAAGCGCTGCGTTGCTCGACGAGGGTAGTTTGCGCATCAGTCACCTCGACGATTTGCGCTTCGCCGGCCCGATAACGCGCAATTGAGGCCGCCACGTTGTCCTGTGCTTTTGTCACTCCTTCACGCGCAAGGTTGATGCGTACGGCAGCTCTATCCACTTGTGCGCGCGCCGCGTAGAACTGTTGTGTGAAACCCCGCAACGCAATGGTCCGTTCGTTTTCGGCGATGTCAACGCGGAGTTGTGCCTGGCGCTCGCGGCTGCGACTCGCGCCCCAATCAAAGATCGGGATCGAAAAACTGATCGCGGCCGACACGCCGGTGTGCTCCTTCAAACGTGGTCCTTTTAATGAATCTGTGTCGAAACCGCCGTTGATTGAATACGAGAGCGACGGCAAACGATCGGCGCGAGCGACCTTGATCTCCTGTTTCGCGGCGAGTAGTTGTTGCTCGAGTTGAGTGAATTCGGGACGACGTGAAACGTCTTCAGCTTTGAACTGCTCCGGTTCTGAAGCTAGCGGCAATGCGAGAGCGAGATCGGTTGTGTTGATTGATCTCGAGAAGTCGTACCCAACGAACACACGCAACGATCCGGCGGCGACGGCTTCGTTGCTGCGGGCCTTTTCCAGTTCATCTCGACGCGCGAGAGTTTGCAATTGAGCCCGCGTCAGATCGACGGCGGCAACTTCACCACCACTAAGCAGCAGGGAAGTGATGTGCTCAAATTCTTCTGCGGCAGCCAGGTTTGTTTCCGCCGCGCGTCGTTGCGCGTCGGCGAGTGCGAGCCCGTAGTAAGATTCGATCACGGCCTGAGCTAGCTCGCGTTTTGCTACTTCGGCGCCTGCGTGAGCGGCAGCGAGCAGGGCGCGATTTTTAGCCAGCGTCGCGCGCAAGCGACCGGCGATATCGAAATCACCCGAAACGTTGACGAGGGCGTCGTACACGCCGATGCCGTCGCTGGTGACAAAACTCGGACCGCGCGGTTCGCCCGGCGGCAATCCGAGCGCCGGTGAAGTGTAGATGTAACTCAGCGGTGTGCTGACTTTCGGCAAGAAGGCGGCGCGTGCCTGTCGCACATCCTCGGCGGCGACGCGTTCGTTCAAAAGTGCGGTTTGAAAAGTTGATGCTTGTGCGTTTGCGAGTCGTAACGCTTCGTCGAGCGAGAGCGTTTCTGGTGAAGGTGTGGGAACTTGTGCGGTTGAGTGTGTGCAGACGCAGAGTAATACCAACAGCACCGCAAGGGGGATTACCTTCGGTCTTGCACGCTTCGCCATATTCCTCGGTTCGTTTCGGAACCTGAGTATACGAAGTCGTCCCTTAACAGAAGATTAATAGACCATCGCAAATTAGTGGCGCTCGTTCCGAGAAGTGCGAGATTCGAGGATGTAGCCTTCGCCGCGGCGGGTGTGGAGAAGTTTGTTTTTGTGTTGCCCGTCGATCTTTTTGCGAAGACGGTTTATGTAGACTTCAATCGCATTTGAAAACGGATCGAAGGTGTCGTCCCAAACGTGAGCAGCGATGTCGGCGCGCGAGACGAGTTCGCCCGTGCGCCGCGCCAGATACTCGAGCAGCGCATACTCCTTCGCCGTCAGTTGCACATCGTGATTCGCTCTCGAAACACGATGACTTGCCGCATCCACAACCAGATCGCCGATTTCCAGAACGTCGGGCCGGAGTTGCGAGTCACGTCGCAACAATGCCCGAATCCGCGCCAACAACTCGCGAAACGAAAACGGCTTCGTCAGATAATCGTCAGCGCCGGCGTCAAAGCCAGTGAGACGATCGTCGATTGCCGCACGCGCTGTCAGCATCAAAACCGGCGTCGTGTTGCCGCGCGTTCGCAACTCACGACAGACTTCAAACCCATCACGTCGCGGCAACAAAACATCCAAAACGATCAAGTCGTATTCGTTGATCTCGGCCTGATATAGCCCCGCAACACCGTCCTGCGCGACATCAACTGCATAACTCTGTTCGCGCAAACCCTTGGCGATCACATTCGCCATGCGTGGCTCATCTTCAACCAGGAGAATTCGCATGCACGCCGATTCTCCGCTCAGATGAGCGAGGAATCAACCGGCGCGTTTGAAATACTGAACTGCCCGCTCGTGTTTCTCTGCTTCCTCTCGCGTATCAAACGTGCCGAGATTCTTGCGCTTGCCGGTTTTTGCGTCGACTTTGCGCGAATAGAGTCGATACTTTCCGGACTTTAGTTTTCTGATCATCGCTCTAAAATCTTAACCAGGAATCTTGTTAATCCTGTCAAAATTTAGTTGCGATCATCCGACGCGAAGAGGGAATTGATGGTCCGGAAAGTCTCAGCATCGTCAGCAAAACGAAAGGTCCCGTTCTCTTTCATTTCACGTGCGCCACGAAGCAAGGCCGTCAGCGCGCAGCGAGCTAGCGCGCTGCCCACGCTGATGCGTTTCACTCCCAGCTCCGACAATTCCGCCACACTCAGTTCAACACCTTTCAGCGCCATCAACACGTTCACCGGTCGATCCACAGAACTCACTACCGCCGAGATCTGTTCTGCAGTCGTGAGACCGGGAGCGTAGAGCACGTCGGCGCCAGCTTCCTGGTACATTTGCAAACGTTCGATCGTGTCTTTCAGGTCAGGCCGGCCGACGAGAAAATTCTCGCAGCGTGCAGTTAGTGTGAACGGAAAAGGAAGACTGCGCACTACGTCAGCAGCGGCACGAATGCGTTCAACTGCGAGTGCACGTTCGTAAATCGGATCGTCAGATCGCTCGGTTGCGTCCTCTATCGAACCACCCGCAGCCCCGGTTGCGGCAGCGAGACGAATCGTTTCAGCAACGAACTCCGGCGCATCGCCAAACCCGTTCTCCAGGTCAATGCTGATGGGAAGATCAGTCGCTGCAGCAAGACTTGCCGCGTGCTCCAGCATCGCCTCGCGACCGACAGCATTGTCGGATTTTCCGATTGAGAACGCATATCCGGCGCTGCTCGTCGCGAGCGCTTCGAAACCCAGATTCGCGAGCAGTCGAGCACTCCCGAGATCCCACGGGTTCGGAATGATAAATGTTCCGGCGCGCCGATGAAGTTCAACGAACACCGCACCCTTTTCAGCTTGCGTCAACATGCGATTTCTCCTCGAGTTGCGGTGGCAATGCGAAGGTTCCTTCTACCACCTGCACAAAGTTTCTCTCTTCGCGAAGAATGATACGTTTACTGTGCGCGAGTGCGAAGTTCGCGAGCGCCTCCGAATCTGATCGCAAACGCGCTCGGTAAGCTTCGTACGCGGCCAGACTATCAAAACCGATTAGTCCCCACGCGACATCGTTTGTGCCTTCATGTGGCAGAAAGTAACCGATGAGATGGCCGCCGCAACGAGGGATAATCCGCCCCCAGTTCTCAGCGTAAGTCTTGAACTCTTCACGCTGAAACGGATCGATCTGATAACGAATGATGCACGTGATCATAAAACTATTCTCCTTTAACTCCTGGTTATATCAGTTGTCGAACAGAGACAATTCGTTTATCATCAAACTATGAATGTAGAACAACTGGACGAGCGCGCGGTGGCGAGAATCGCAGGCGCGATTGGTGAACCGGCACGAGCGCGCATGCTTTTCTGTCTGATGGATGGTCATGCGCGGACGAGTACTGAGCTCGCCGTCGTGGCCGATGTGTCGACCTCAACTGCGAGTGCGCACCTGAACCGTTTGAAAGCCGAACGTCTCGTGAAAGTTCTGACTCAGGGGAAGCATCGGTTTTACAGTCTCGAAGGACCAAAAGTCGCCCGCGTGCTCGAGGGTCTCAGCGTGTTGGCCGACCAGCCGCGGCGGAAGTTTGTTCCGAACACGCCTACGCGTCTGCGAACTGCGCGCGTTTGTTACGATCATATCGCCGGACATCTCGGCGTGTCGTTGCACGACCGGTTTCAGGAACTCAAATGGTTATCGCGCTCTCTGGATGTCGCTGAAGATGCGTATGAACTGACGGTTGCAGGAGAAAAGGCGCTTGCTGTGCTCAATGTGAACGTCGAAGAGCTGCGGGCTTCGCGTCGTCGCTTTGCTTACGCGTGTCTGGATTGGAGTGAGCGGCGACCGCATATCGGTGGTGCTTTGGGTTCAGCGCTCCTCGACGCCGCAATCACGAGAAAATGGGTGACAAAGGATCTCGACAGCAGAGCGATACAGGTTACAAAAGGAGGACGTCGCGAGTTGTTATCTCAATTTGGCCTTGCGGTTGATTAAATCTGTGTAATCTGTGGACGCGCGTGTATAATCCTCACCCCCAAATTCTCTGAAAACGTGGACACTCATGAAAGCGAAACCCGCGAACACAAACGAAGATCCGATTCGCGACTTCTACACTAGTCACCCCTTTCCGCCGCCGATAGAAAATCTCGATCGGGCTCGCGAGATGTGGGCCGATGAGAATGTCCCTCGTGCTGAATTTCATCTGCTTTGGCCTGACAAGGAATACCGCGCTGATCTGGATGTTCTCGTCGCCGGATGCGGAACGTGGCAGTCAGCGAAGCACGCGATCTGTCATCCCGCGGCACGCGTAACCGGCATCGACGTGAGTGTGACGAGTCTCGAGCACACCGAGAGTCTGAAACAAAAATACAACTTATCAAATCTTCAAACTCGGCAGTTGGCAATCGAGAACGCGGCGGAACTGGACCAACAGTTTGATCTGATCATCTGCACCGGAGTACTGCATCATCTTGCTGATCCCGACGCGGGTCTGCGCGCCCTGCGATCCGTTTTGAAGCCGGAAGGTGCAATGTACCTGATGGTGTATGCGCCGTATGGTCGCGCCGGCGTTTATATGATCCAGGACTACTGTCGCCGACTTGGTATCGGTACGTCGCGAGAGGAGATCGGTGACCTCATGATGGTGTTGAAGTACCTTCCACAGCATCATCCGCTGCTCGCTACGCAGGGAGGCTCGCGTGATTTCCCGAACGGTGATGCGTTGGCCGATGCGGTTTTGAATCCTCGCGATCGTTCGTATTCCGTTCCGGAAGTGTTCGAGTTTGTGGAAAGCAACGGGTTGAAATTATCACGCTGGTACTGGCAAGCGCCTTACTTGCCGCAGTGCGGAATCATCGCCTCGACGGCACACGCGTCTAAATTAGCGGCGTTGCCGGAGCGTGAACAGTACGTTGAGATGGAACTCTGGCGAGGCTTGATGCCGAATCACAGTTTTGTGGTCCAGCACAATGATTACGACGCGGCAAAAGTAAGTTTTGCTGACGAACGCGTTTTGCGCTACGTGCCGATCCGACTTCCCTGGACCACTTGCATCATGGAAGGTTTGCCACCGGGCGCCGCCGGTCTGCTGTTGAATCAAACACACCTTTTCAAGGATTTGTTTCTGCTCCTGAACGAACAAGAGAAGCAGATGTTTGACGCGATTGACGGGCGTCGTAGTGTTTCGGAAATCGTTGAGTCAGTGTCAGGGGGCGGAGCGTTGGCGCGCAAGTTTTTTGAGAAGCTCTGGCGGTACGACCAGATCGTGTTCGATACCTCCCAGGAAAAAGTTAGCCACGGATTTCACGGATGAACACAGGTATATTTCCGTGTTTATCCGTGTAATCCGTGGCTGATAAATCAGTTTAGATAAACCCACTTAGCGAAGAATTCCTTCAGACTCTTTCCGTTAGCTTCTTCCATCGCAGCGACAAAGTCGCTGGTGACAACCGACTTGCCGAAATGCCGGCGCGTGAAGATTCGCAAACCGTTCCAGAACGCGCGTTCTCCCATTTGTTCGCGTAACAGATGCAAGACGTAAGCACCTTTGTCATAGACCAGCGTGCGATCGTCACGCGTGGGATGATCCCAATCCGGAAACACGAGCGACTTGTCCTTGCCCGCGGCTCGCACCTTTTCGTAGGCGGCGTGGTTGGCTTCAATCTCACGCATGTAGGCCGCGCGTCCGAAGCGATGTTCCAGATACGCCGCGGCTATGAACGTCGCGATGCCTTCGTTGAGCCAGAAGTGTCGCCAATCGACGCAGGTCACCATGTTGCCCCACCACTGATGCGCAAACTCATGCGCGCCGAGCCACTGATCCTGTTCGTTGTCGAGGATTTTCTTCCCGTAATTCTCCGGCAACGCCGTGAAACTACTCATTTCCTGTTCGACAGTACCCGCCGCCAGCACCTGCGTGTAGGTGCGATCTGAATACTTAACACCGGCGCGCTCTTCAAAGAAGTTGAGCATGTCGGGCGTGTCGCGAAAGATCCGGCGCACTTCGCTCTCGCTGTAGTTCGTGGTGAAGTATTGGAGCTCAACGTTTTCGCGTTTTTCTTTGAAGACGTGAAATGGACCGGCGGTAAAACCGATGATGTAAGTCGGGATCGGGGTTTTTTGTTCCCACTCGGAAACGCGTTTACTGTCGGGCAAGGCGCGTTCGGAAACGAGCTGGCCGTTTGCGATCGGAGTTAAGTTTGCAGGAAGGATCAATTTGAAATTCAGCATTGCTTTGTCGGCCGGATCGTCGACGCAGACCATCCACTGGCTGGTTGAGAAGATGGTGTAGACTTGTTGCCGATCGGGAAAAAAGCGAATGCCGTATCTGGGTGTGCCGTGAAAGTCGATCTCGATCTCTTGCGGGCGCGGGGTTCGTGATGGCAGTGATACGCTGACTCGACGATCGTGGACGTTGAATTTGAGTGGAGTTTTGGCGAGACGTACAGCGTCGATCGTGAGTTCGCCACAGTTGAATTCGGCTTGCTGCGAATCGGTTGTGAGGCGAATGCGAACTGTGCCTTTTACTGATTTGCCCGCGATGTCCGGTTCGAGTGTGACGGCGTAGTGAAGCACATCCTGAGCCGCGTGTGCGCTTCCGCTCGCAAGCAGAAGTATCACAAGACACAACCATCGACTTTTTGACATACTTTCGAACGTACTGTAGGGGCGGCCCTCCGTGGCCGCC